>NZ_WKKI01000022.1 GCF_009674805.1 Metabacillus lacus
TCCTTTATTAGAAGTCACGGATAACGTGGGTTTAGCTTCTAGTTTAGGAGATTTTTTTGCATTCGTCCATAAAAAATCCCCCTATAATTTCAATTAATAGAGGGTAATTAAATTGATCTTTTGGCCTGTGGATACATATGCAATGATAGTGGAGCTTTTCCGGTTAAGTTCAGAAAGTCGGCTTTTTTGAGGTAAATAAGGGCAGTTTTTCCGGTTAAGCTGCTGAAAACCCCTATATTTTAGTTGATATGGGGTCCTTAGGCGGAATGTCTCCGGCTATTTGAGGCTTTTTTAAGGTTATTTTTTATTTAAGCGGAAATGTTACGCTTATTGATCAGGTGGGATGCTAGAAAGCCGCTTTCTTCAAGATAGTAGAGCAGACATGCCCGCTTTGTTATAGTATCTGGAAGATAGTAGAACAAAAATGATCGCTTTGTTATACTATCTCCGGCTTTTTCCAAGATAGTAGAACAAACATGCCCGCTTTGTTATAGTATCCCAAAGATAGTAGAACAAAAACGCTCGCTTTGTTATAGTATCCCAAAGATAGTAGAACAAAACTACCCGCTTTGTTATAGTATCCCAAAGATAGTAGAACAAAGATAAAAAACTTGAGGGTTGTGTGATTATCCCCTCAAGCCGTATCATGCATTCCAGGCCCCATGGTATCGAAACTGCTTACCAGAGGGACATTCACTTGTTCAATAAATGAAACTTTTCATTTCGGTGCAGGTAGGTCATCAGCAGCTGCGAGGCATGCTTGATTCTGTTGGACAGGATTGCGGGAGTGACATTCAGCTCTATGTTCTCATAACCGGGATTATAGGAAACCTTTCCTTCACAAATTTGAAAATGATCACGTGCATGCAGATATGAAACCCATGTACAATTTTCTTTTTCCGGAGAGGTTAAAGGCAGCATACACAGCTGATATTCAGCCGATAAACAGATCGGCATCAGGCGGTTTCCCCTCATGATTCTTTTTGCATTTAAGGTTGTTCCTTCAAACGTTCCCCCATGAAACCAGCAGTTATCTTTCATAATCTTTTTCGGAGACGCTGACACATATACAATTTGGTTTTCTTCATATACAGTAGAATACAAAAATCCAAAACTATTATAATAAGGTTTGATTGCGATTGTTTCCTTATAAATTGTATATTCCACTCATTTGTTCCTCCTTTCAATTTACCAAAAAAGAGGATATACTAACGGTATGGTTGGTATATCCAATTGTTGAGCCTTCAAGTGTCCATCTCCAAACGTCACTTGAGGGTTTTTTATTTTTGAAATGCTATCAATGAAGAAAATATGTGAAGGTTTTGGAATTGAAATGTCACCCCGCTTTCGGTTTACAGACAACATGATGCAGATGACAAAGATGATCACAATGAGGACTAGGTCTTTGGTTATGTTCTATTTTGCCTATTTTCCACTATTATACAAAATTTTTCAGTGTAAAAAAGCAAAAACAGCCTTAATTATTTTAAGTTTTTGTAAATTTTTGTATGATTTTGCAAAAACGAATGCTCTGGGTACCCTGCAAAGGTCCATCACTGCCGAAATTCCCACAATATACGCCACTGTCCCTTCTCCTTGACTGTGAAAACCTCCTGCACAATCGTAAAGACGCCAAACTTGCTGTGAAACTCCTGCTGAACTGTATATTTTTCTACTCGTTCAAAGCTTTGCCCGTCAGGTGACATCCGCCAGTTTTTCAGTTTTTTACGATCTTTAATCTTAAAATCAAAGGTACTTACCCCGTAATGACCCATATAAATATGAGAACGCTCTGTTACATAAGCATTTTTTTGGAATTTTTCCTGCATCTTAGGATGAAACAACTTCCAAGCGCTCCCAAAATCGCCCCCTTGCTCTTCTTTATAAAACTTCACCACCACATCTCTGGCTGAATGCCCTCCCATCTGCTTAACGAGCAGCAGCCCGGCTCCAATGATTAACAGCACAACCATACCAACGATGATTCTCTGCCGCCTCTGTCTCCGCCTCATCCCTCTCACAACCTTTTTTAGCATCTACTTCAACTGTATGAGGGGAAGTGTACGAGTAGTATAGAATTTAATTGACATACAGATTGTTAAAAACATATTTTTTCCTAGTTATGGTAACATAGGAAAAAGGGTTATAACAAAACAATGCGGTAAGGAGATTAGTGATGGAGTTTGACCTGACAATCAATTCTAAAAGACGCTATGAAAACTTTATCAAAAGAGTGACAGAAAGCAAGCTGGTATGGGGATTAAAGAGTGAAGATGGTTGGTGTGTGTGTGAATCCAACGAATATGAAGAGACAGAGGTAATGCTTTTTTGGTCTGATGAAGCATATGCGAGACAATGTGCGATTGAAGAATGGTCGCACTATAAGCCAGCATCAATCTCCTTACAAGAGTTTATGGATAGTTGGCTGTACGGAATGAATCAAGATGGTGTGCTGGTTGGCGTTAACTGGAATGCAAAGTTAATCGGATTAGAAGTGGAATCTTATGATTTATTTAAGGAACTAGAAGAAAATTAGGTGTATTCTTATAACAGGAAGAAAGCTCCGAGCATGTATGGCTCCGAGCTTTTTTCATGCTGATTATCATACTTCATTTTCAGACTTCAGCACCAGGTTTTTTATATATGAGAGACAATCAGATCCACTTCTCCACTCAGGACAAATTCCCCTGTATCGGCTGGAAGGATAAAATGGCTTCCCTTTGTAATTGTGTAAGTGGAATCTTCGTGCTGAAGAGTGCCTTCACCACGGATGACGCTAAGGATCAGGAACGGCTGCTCCTGGATGAGGCCTGCCTCTCCCTTCACTTCCCATTTGTAGACTGAAAAGTATTCTGTTTCCACAAAGGTTGTGATTATCAAATTGGGGATTTCAATTCTGGAAGGCTCTACTTTGTCTGCTTTATGGGGAATCTTTGTGACTTCTATCGCCTTTTTCAAATGAAGCTCGCGCTGATTGCTCCTGTCAGCTCTGCGGTCATAGTCATAAACTTTGTATGTTGTGTCAGTACTTTGCTGTGTTTCCAGAACAAGCGTCCCCTCGCACAATGCATGAATGGTACCGCTTGGCACATAAAAGAAATCCCCGGGCTGAATTTTCACCCTGCGGAGCAATTCATTCCATTTGCCTTCCGCTATCATGTTTGCAAGTTCATCTTTTGTCGAGGCATTATGGCCAAAAATGATTTCTGCGCCTTTCTTGCAATCTATTATATACCAGCCCCCGGTCTTGCCGAGCTCGCCGTTTTCGTGTTGATTTGCATATTCATCATCAGGGTTAACCTGTACAGAAAGGTTCTTGTTCACATCGAGAATTTTTGTCAGCAGCGGAAACGCGTTTTCTTCCAATTCTCCGAACAGTTCTCTGTGTTTTTCCCAAAGCTGCCCTAATGTTTTGCCCTGAAATTTTCCGCTGGCCACAATACTTTGTCCGTTGGGATGTGCAGAAACTGCCCAGCATACACCAGTAGTCTCTGATGGTATGTTGTAGGAGAAAGCATCTTTTAAAGCTGTTCCGCCCCAGATGCGGTTTTGAAACACGGGAGTTAAAAATATGGGTGACTGACTCAAATCTGCCACTTCCCCCTTCTATATATAACGTATTCTTAGTGTAATGCCCGCAGTCTAGTCCCTACAAGACATACCCACATACAAATAATGCAAAACGTTAGCGGCTGATTTTTTCAAGCGGCAATAGAGCGGCTCCAATCAGGCCAGCCTGCTGCCCCAGCGCTGCACTTTCTATGTTAATGGTGTCAGTCAGGCTTGGATAGACAAGATCTTTCGTTCTGGCAATAAGCGGTTCAAGAATCAGATGCTCTGACTTCATAACGCCTCCGCCAAGAACGAATATTTCAGGATTAATCGTATGTACAAGGTTGGCGATTCCGATGGCGAGATATGAAATACTTTCATCCACAATTTTCATCGCTTCGGAATTCCCGTTTTCCGCAAGCTGAAACACGCCTTTGGAACCTGTGTCTATTCCCAACCGCTCTTTGCCCAGCAGCCCAATCGCCGTTCCGCTTGCCAGCGCTTCCAGCGATCCTTTATTTATGCCTGGCGCTGCCTTTCCGGAAGGATCAATAATCATGTTGCCGATTTCACCGGTATTTCCCTGCGCGCCGCGAATCAGCCTGCCGTCCAGAACGAGCCCTGCCCCGATCCCAGTGCTTATCGTGATATAAAATACGCTGCCGGCCTCGCGCCCGGCGCCAATAAGGGCTTCTGCCAGCGCAGCTGCATTTGCATCATTATCCAGCACGACAGGAAGGCCGATTGCTTCCTCAATCATTGACCTGAACGGTATATTCCGCCAGCCCGGCAGAATCGGCGGCTCAATAATCACACCGTTCTTCAAATCCAAAGGTCCTGGCGATCCTACGCCAATCCCAGCTATATCATGCTTTTCGCGAATCAGTGTGACCCTCTCGACAATCTGCTGCAGCGCATACTCCGGCCCCTTCTCCGGATGTGTCTCCGTACTATGTACCTCAAGCACTTCCCCGCCGCTGGTCACTGCGCCAACCCGGAGATTTGTGCCTCCAAGATCTATGCCAATTGTTATCATCCTTCTCCCTACCCTCTGTTTTTTCTTTATTTTATTTTACCCTATACTGGGGTGGAGGGACACCGGGACGGGTACACTGTCCCGGGGGAGGCGGGCGGGACAAGGGGACGGGGGACAAGGGGACGGGTTCCTTGTCCCAGGGTGTTAAAACAAAAATTAATAAAAAAAGAAAACCTGTCGATATTGGATAATTGCATCTTTTCAGATCACAATTAACCAATTGAAAGAGAGGTTTTCAAAAAGGTGTGTAGATAACATTAAATGGATTATACCATAAAATACCAAAATGCGGCAAACAATTTTTTACTAGTTCAGTATTAGTGATACGGTACTCTTTTTCTGACTTGTGGTGGAGCTGAGAAGCTTTGTTTGTTCTACGATTATCAAAACGATAGAACAAAGAAGCCTTGTTTGTTCTACTATCCTGTCCGTTTGCTAGATAGTAGAACAAAGAGACACTGTTTGCCTTAAATCCTCTGGGACAAGGTGCCTGTCCCTGCGTCCCAGTAGAACAAAGAGACACTGTTTGCCCAAAATCCTCTGGGACAAGGTGCCTGTCCCTGCGTCCCACCCCCTGGGACGTGGGAACCGTCCCCGCGTCCCACTCACCCCTTCACCGAGCCAGCCAGGAGTCCCCTTACAAAGTATTTGCCGAGTAGGATATAGACCAGCAGAGTCGGGAGCGCCGCCAGCAGCGCCCCCGCCATTTGCACGTTCCATTGGACAATTTGGCTTCCAGACAGGTTTTGCAGGGCTACCATGATTGGCTGCTGCCCTGAGGTAGTGATGGTGACAGCGAATAGGAATTCGTTCCAGATGTTTGTGAACTGCCAGATGGCCACAACGACAAATCCCGTGATGGAGAGCGGAATCATGATATGGCGGAAGATACTGAGAAAGCTGGCACCATCAATTTTGGCTGATTCAATCATTTCATCTGGAATGTTTGCATAAAAGTTACGGAACATGAGCGTTGTGATTGGCAAGCCGTACACGACATGAACAAAAATCAGTCCGGCAATGCTATTGTAGAGACCCACCTCACGCAAAAACTGAATCAGCGGAATTAGAATGCTTTGATATGGAATGAACATGCCGAACAAAATAATCGTGAAGATCGTGTCCGCGCCCTTGAACCTCCATTTGGAGAGAACATATCCATTCATGGCACCAAGCAGGGCTGACAGCAGTGTAGCCGGAATGACAAGATAAAAAGAGTTTAAGAGGTTAGGTGCCAGCCTGGAAAACGCCTGTGAATAGCTTGAAAAATCGAGGCTGGACGGCAAACTCCACATCGTGCTCAGAGTCACCTGATTCAGCGGCTTAAGGCTGGTAACCACCATTACATACACCGGAACCAGGAAAAAGACACTGACTGCAAGCAGGATACCATACACAAACGGCATACCGATTCTGCGAAGGACCATTTACGCCTCCCCCCTTCTGCTCGAAATTAAATATGGAACAATAAAAATGGCAACTGTAATCAACATGATGATCGCAATGGCTGCCCCGTTGGCATAATAGTTGCCGCGGAACGTCGTTTCAAACATATACACACCGGGAACATCCGTCACAAAATTGGCGCCCGGCCCGGTCATCGCATAGATAAGGTCAAATATTTTCAGGGAAATATGTGCCATGATAATGATGACGCTGACTGTTATCGGCTTTAACAGCGGCAGAATAATCTTCCGGTAAATTTGAAATTCGGTTGCGCCATCCATTCGCGCTGCTTCGCGGATTTCATCTGGAATTCCGCGAAGCCCCGCCAGATACATGGCAAGCGAAAACCCTGTCATCTGCCATACTGCTGCAATGACTACAGCAAACAGCGCAATGGGAATCCCAAATTCAATTTTCCCCCACTGAAAACCCGCCAGAATAGTTGTATCTGTATACCACTTCGGCTTTACACCAAAATTTTGCAGTAATAAATTCACACCCGTCGAAGGGTTGAGAATCCACTGCCAGACAACTCCTGTGACAACGAAGGATAAGGCCATCGGAAAGAAAAAGATATTGCGGAAAAATGATTCTCCCTTCAGCTTCTGATCCAGCAGGATGGCGAGGAATACTCCGGCAATGATGACAAAGCCGATAAAAAGTACCGTGAAGACCAGCGTATTCCTCAAGTCAGCCTGAAACCGGAAATCCTGAAAAAGGTAGAGATAATTGCTGAGGCCTGCAAAAGAAAAATCCGGTACGAGGGAGTTCCAGTTGCTGAGTGACACGTATCCTGTCCATCCGATGAATCCGTAGACAAAGATGAGCACCAGCAAAAACGATGGCAGCAAAAAAGCAAGTGCTGTCAGGTGGTCTGCTGACAAGCGGCTTCTTTTTTTCACATCTGACTCTATTGCCGGAGACATATCAGGTGTATTTTTTACAACTTCCAATGTGGGCCACTCCTTTCTTCTGTAAAAGAAAAACCGCCGCAAGCAGCTGTGCAGCGGTTTAAGAAGAGGGGGCTGTACGGCCGCTCCCCTTCAGCTTCTTATTTTAGTGAATTGACAAAGTCATCAACATTTCCTTGCGTGACAAAGATATTGATGGCCTGATTCACTTTTGTGACAAAACCTTCAGGCGCTGCAGATCCGTGCGCAAGACTTGGTGCAAGCTCTGCTGATTTAAAGTCTTCAATGGTGTCTTTGCCATATTGATCATACTTGGATATATCGGCGTCAATTCTTGCCGGAATAGATCCTTTCAGCGGGTTAAATGCATCCTGCCCCTCAACAGAGCCAAGCACACCAAGGAATTTTTTAACGTCATCAGCATTGCTCAAGCCTTTTGGAAGTCCGAACGTATCTGTGATGACCATGAATTGCCCATCGGTTCCCGGAGCTGCCACATAGCCGAAATCTTCATTTACAGCAAGCTTCAGATCATTGGCAAAATAGCCTTTTGCCCAGTCACCCATTACATTCATGGCTGCCTCGCCGTTGCCGACAAGCTGTGAAGCATCCTGCCAGTTGCGTGAGCTGTGGTCTTCATTCACATACTCCAGCATTCTTTTAAAAGTTTCTGCCGCTTCTTTCACCTTCGCGTCATCCCATGTTAACTCTCCAGCAAACAGTTTTTGATAATCTTCTGTACCAAGCGTGCCTAAGAGGACCGTTTCAAACAAATGAGTAGCTGTCCACGGCTCTTTGTCGCCAAGTGCCAGCGGTGTAATGCCTTTTTCTTTCAAAGCATCGGCCACTTGGAAAAACTCATCAAACGTTTTTGGAGCCTGAAGTCCATTTTCATCAAGTACCTTTTTGTTGTACCAAAGAACATTTCCTCTATGAATGTTAACCGGCACAGAATAGATATTGCCGTCTTTGCTGACCATTTCAATCAGTGACTCCGGAAATTTATCATTCCAGCCTTCACTTTCATACAAATCGTTCAGAGTTTCCATTTTTCCTGCCGCTACCCAGCCGTCATTCAGCTCGGCCCCGCCATGAACCTGGAAAGTAGCTGGAGGATCGTCTCCCTGCATGCGGCTTGCAAGTACTGCCTTCGCGTTTGTTCCGGCACCTCCGGCAACTGCTGCATTTTCAATCGGCACGTCAGGATATTTTTCTTCAAATAAAGCGATTAATGCTTTTAATCCGTCTTCTTCACCTGCACCTGTCCACCAGCTGAAAATATCCAGCTTTCCTGAGCCGCCGCCCTCTCCTGTACCGGCATTGTCAGAGCTGCAGGCTGACAGCAGCAATGTAAATACTAAAAAAAATGACAAAAATAGTTTTCTTTTCACTCTAATACATCCCCCTCTGTACTGAAAGCGTTCTCAAGGTTTAGTATAACGAGAAAAGAATCCTCTTTTTGTCAGTATTATCTGCACTTTTTTATGTTTTTCTGTACTTTTTTATGATGAATTTCCGGTATTCCTTTGGCGATACTCCTGTATTCCGCTTAAACACCCTGCTGAAATAGTTTTGATCACGGTAGCCGGTCAAGTATGTGATTTCCTTCAAACTGAGGGTGGTTTCCTCAAGGTATTTTTTTGCATGCTGCATACGGACAGCTGTCAAGTAATCGATGAAGGTTGTTCCGCTTTGTTCTTTAAAAACCCTTGTAAAATAAGTAGCGCTCAATCCTGCATGTTCCGCGGTTTCTTCCAAGGTCAACTGTTCCATATAATGCGTTTCAATATAGTGCTTTGCCTGCTGCACGACTTCTTTCTGCTGCAGCTCCCAACGGACACGGTCACAATAGGCGCGGATAATGTCCTCCCACTGTTCACTGCTGATTGTAGACAATATCTCAATATCATGCACATCCATGCCGCGCTTTTCAAGCATTTGCTTGATGCCGATCAGCCATTCTTTCACCTGGGCTTTTTCCATATTTTCCTTCAGCTGATGAAACAGGGCGAGCGCGGTGTCATCTGAGCCTCTTACAATTTGCGCTTCCACTTTTTCCTTCAGCTCTGCAGTATCTCTTTTATCATAAACAGGAAATCCGTAGGAATGGCCATTTTCACCAAGCGCTTGATATGCGAGGTACGCCTCATGATAGGATTTGGCAAGCTTTTGCGGAGCTGTATACGGAAAGCCGACTCCTGTTTTTTTCCCATTCCGGGAGAGCAGCCTTGCCAGGGACAGGGCATCTCCTTTTACGGACGAAAGTGTTTTGTCAGCTTCTCCAATCATGAAAATAGCTGTGTGGTAATGCGGCGCCTTCACAAGCATGTACTGTGAAGCAGCGTGCTGATCCAGAAGGGGCTTCAGTTCTTCCGCTTCCATTTCTGTCACAAGAAAGTAGCCCCAGCGAAACTGCTGAAACGCTTCGGAAAATAACTGCTTTAGCTCGGGTGAAGTGTCTCCATGAAGCAGACGCTCGGCAATATACTGCTTTTTCAAACTGTGGGCTTCATGATAGGACTGCAGCTGCTGACGCTCCTCCTCAATTTCTCTTTTCACACGAAGTATGGCAGCGATTGTTTCTTCTTTTTTGCTGGGCTTGAGCAGATATTCTTTCACTCCTTCTGCCATTGCTTCTTTTGCATATTGAAAAGAGTCATAAGCTGACACCATGATAAATTTGATTTTGGCATTCCCCGCGGTAATCTCCCTGACCGCTTCCAGTCCGTCCACTCCCGGCATTCTAATATCCATGAGCATCAAATCCGGCTGCAGCTCCCTTGCCAGGCTGATGGCTGTCCGTCCGTTATGCGCCTCTCCTGCGACCTCTGCGTCAGGCATCGTTTCTTCAATAAATTTCCGCATTGCCTTTCGTTCCAGTATTTCGTCATCAACAATCACAATTCTCATTCTCCTTCACCCCCGGGAATTCTGATTGTAACGGTGGTTCCTTGTCCTTTTAGCGAAAGAATGTTCAGCAGATTTTCTTTTTTGTAAAACAGCTGTATTCGCCGGATGACATTTTTCAGGCCAATGCTGGTTGAGTGCCCTGTATGCTTTTCACTGACACCGCTTTCGTCTTCAGCATTCAGCAGTCTGTCGATGATGTTTCTGTTCATTCCTTCACCATTGTCGATAATAGAAATCAGCACATCACTACCGTCCCTTTTCACCTCTAATCCTATTTTTCCTCCCTCTTCAAAGTGCTCCACACCATGAATAAAGGCATTTTCCACAAGCGGCTGCAGAGTTAAGCTTGGAATTTCAACATCCAGACAGGATTCGTCTACTTGCGATGAAAAAGATATGCGGTCAGCAAACCTGGTTTTTTGGATATAAAAGTACTCCCTGACGACATCCACTTCTTCACGCAGCGTGACCGACTTATTCAAATCTCTTAAATTGTAGCGAAGCAGTGCAGACACAGACTCAATCAGCCGCGAAGTGACGCGTGCATCCTCAAGATAAGCCATTCTGGAGATGGTATTTAAAGTATTAAATAAAAAATGCGGATTGATCTGGTTTTGAAGATGCTTGAGCTCAAGCTCTTTTAACAGCTGATCCAGCTCTGATTTTTGTTGAATTTCTGCTATCAGGTCTTTAACATTTTGGCGCATCAGGTCAAATGACTTTCCCAGAAAATTGATTTCATCCGAGGAAGTGACTTTAATAGCCGGACCGTCAAAATTGCCGGCAGCTACTTCTTTTGCAGCAAGAGACAGCTGATGAATCGGCTTTGTCACGCCGCGCGAGAAATACAGTGCAAAAAATACAGCCAGCAGCAGTGTGGACGTAAACAAACTGATTGTAAAGAAAGTAAAAGAAATGTTCCGCTTTTCCATAGATTCGTAAAATAGCTGATATTGAGAGAGCTCCAGATTCAGCAGGGTTAACGTGGATTCCTGCAAGTAGGAAGAGACAGTCCGCACCTCGCGGAGATGGTAGGAATAGTCATCAATGTCTTCTTTGCCCACCGCCTCCATGGCCGCTTCGCTTTCTTCCAGCAGGCTCACCATCATAGACTCATATTTTTGAAGAGATTGTGCAGTTACTCCGGACACCTCTTCTCCACTTAATTTCTCCTGATTTTTTAGGAATTCCTTCTTGATCTCCTCAAATTCATCGATGAAAACAGGATCGCGTTCAGCAATATATGCATTCACTTTTTCATAAATCTGCCCCGACTGCTGGGAGATTTCATTGAAAAGCAGAAATCCCTGAAAGCTTTGGTGATATTCAGAAACAATTCTCGTGCTGCTGTAATAGATGGAAAAAGAAACAAGATTAAAGAGTGCAACAAAAACAAGAAAGTAAAACAGCAGCTTGTAGCGAAATGTCCTGATCATTGAACTTCCCCTCTCTGACTCAGCGGTGAAAAGGGAAGATTTTCTTTGCGCAGCACGGTGGTTTCGGTATGCTGCAGCTCATCCAGTTTTTTGCCTTCCTGAAGCGCTACCAGAGACTGAACGGCTCTGTAGCCCATTTTGTAAGGATATTGAACAATGGTTGCATCAATCAATCCTGATTCCAGATAGGAAATGGTTTCAGGAAGGGTGTCAAAAGCGATCACATACGGCGGATTGTCTGTCCTGAGGCGCTCGACAACCTGGGCCATGCCTGATCCGTCCAACGCACTTGTTCCATATAAAGCGGTGATTTGAGGATGCGCCTTTAATAAACCGTAAGCTGCTTCTACAGCACCGATTTTCGTAATGTTGGATTCTTTGACATCAAGAATCTGAACCCGTTTTTCATGTTCTACTGCATCCCGAAAGCCCTGCACCCTCAGCTTTTGATGAGCCGCCTCCAGGCGGCCTGTGACAATTCCAACAAACTGCTCTCCCTCTGTGTCGGTGAGAAGCGCCTTTCCCGCGAGAAAACCTGCGTAATAATTGTCTGTTCCGATGTACGCTTTCCGGCTGCTTCCGGGGGCATCGGTATCAATTGTGACAAGCGGAATGCCCTTCTCACCCGCTTTTTTAATCAGCGGAGAAAACTCACCATCATTAATGGCCTGTGTCATAATGCCGTCCACTTTTCCGGCAATCGCCATATCAATCGTTTTAAGATGCTCCTCAAGATCTGCCTGCTTCGGCCCAAGATACTCCAGATGAACGTGAAGGTGGCGTGCTGCTTCCCGGGCACCCTGCTCCACCAAGTGCCAGTAATCATTATCCAGCTCTTCGGGAATCAGCACAAAATGATAGGCAGGCGGTGACTCTGCACCTGCCGGCGGCGTGTTGAAATGAAACGTCTCTTTCCCAAAATAAATCGTCAGCGCAGAAGTCACCAGGAACAAGGCAAGGGCAATGGAATACAGGGACCGTTTAAACATGCGCATGGAAGATATCCCCCTTTGTAAGCGTTTTATTTATATTGTAGGGGATGGGCGGGCTGGTGTCGAGGGGGGACACGGGGACGGGTTCCTTGTCCCAGAGTAGCAGCGGCGGGTGGGGCGGTGGGACACGGGGACGGGTTCCTCGTCCCAGTGGTGGGGTGGGTCGCGTGGACGTGCTCCTTGTCCGGTGGGACACGGGGACGGGTTCCTCGTCCCAGAGTAGCAGCGGCGGGTGGGGCGGTACCCTCGGACGGTTCCCCATCCCAAATTAGTTCATTGGTGGGGTGGGAATTTGTTCTCTTTGTCTCAGGGCAGTACACGGCGGGACGCAGGTACACTGGCCCGCGAACGAGCGGGACAGTGTACCTGTCCCCATGTCCCGCTTTTTTTCTATTAGTTGCAGGAATAATAGATTAATAGTCGAAATATTATAATAATAGCTACTCATTAGTGAGGAGCAGGGGGTATATGGAGGTTTTTTATGGTTAAGGAGACGTTTTTCAATTCGAAGAGCGAGCATAGGGTTTATGCAGTTTTGCGCGTGTTGGCAGATGAGGATGCTCCTCTCGGTTCATGGATATTGAAGGAGAAGCTCGAGCATTTTGGGATACAGATCAGCATAGCGAGTATAGGAAGGTTTTTAAAAGAGTTAGACGCCAAGGAGTACACCGTGTTGATCGGCAATCAGGGGAGAAAGATTTCCGAAAAAGGGTTTAGCTTTCTTAGGGAGATGGAGGACGATTTATTTCGGTTTCAGCTGGAGAAGGATTTTTTTGATGCTTCCAAGCCTAAAAGCTTTCAGGATTTTCTGGACTTGCTTCATGCAAGAAAAGTGATTGAAGTGGAGACAGCTAAGCTTGCTGCGCTGCATGCTGATCGCGAAATCATCAGCCGCTTAGAAGAGTCATTAAAGGATCATTGTGACCATGCTTCTGCAAATGCAGATTTGACTGAAATCAGCTGCCATTTTCATGAGCTGGTAGCTGAAGCGTCAGGAAACCGTTTTTTTTACTCAACACTTAAGCTGCTGATCTTGGAAGAAATAGAATTGGAAAAAAAGTATCCATACTTTTCTTCTTTGACTCAGGGAAGGCATTATATCCAAGATCATCAAGAAATCGTATTTGCAATAAAAAATGGTGATTCTCAAAGTGCCATGCTTCATATGGAATCTCATATGAACCGGCTGATAAAAGCCATTGAACAGGCTATTAAAGGAGGTGATTTGTAAGCTGCTCTGTAAAAAAAATTACATACACTTAAGGGGGTCATAACTATGGAGTATGGAGCTTTGGCTTTACTTCCTCCATTGGTAGCCATCATTATTGCGCTGCTGACAAAACAAACAATTCTTTCTTTATTCATTGGGGTCTGGGTCGGAGCTACAATTCTAAATTCCTGGAATCCTTTCTCCGGTTTTGCCAAGAGTATTTCAGATTATATGATCCCTTCTATTGCAGATCCCTGGAATGCAGGGCTTTTGGTTCTGGTTTCTTTGGCAGGAGGGTTTATTCATATTTTAAGAGTGACAGGAGCGGCTCAGGCCTTTGCCCAGACAGCAACAAAGAAATTGAACTCACGCAGAAAGGTTCAAAATGCGACATGGGGAAGTGCTTTCTTATTTTCCTATACTGAACCGGTTCTAATTCTGGGAACAATTATGAGACCTCTTACAGACAAATTGAACGTTTCACGCGTCAAGCTTGCCTATATTTTAGACTCTATGGGAGCTTCTCTGGCTTCTATGTCGCCAATCAGCAGCTATGGCCCCTTTATTACCGGACTTATCGCAACTCAAATCACTGCACTTGCACTCTCTGATAATCCCTGGACTCTGTTTATCCAGATGATTCCCTATAATCTTTACGGTCTCTTCGCCATGATTGCCGTGCTTTATGTCATTAATACCGGCCTTGATATTGGACCCATGTATGAGGCAGAAAAACGGGCAATAGAAACCGGCAAGGTTATCGGTGAACATGATAAGCCTCTTGTAGCAGATCAAGCTGACGAATTTCCTGCTGGTCATGTTTTCAAGTTCTGGCACTTTCTCATTCCGATGCTCCTTTTATTCGGGACTATTTTTACAGTCATTTTCTGGACAGGAAATATTGCGGAAAATGGATTTAGAGGATCTTTCATTAATGCAAATATTGTGCTGGCCATTTCGTGCGGATTTCTCGCAGGGTCAATCGGGGCTGCCGCTGCTTCCATTTCTTCAAAGCTTCATACAGTCAAAACAGCTTTTGATGAATGGACACAAGGTGTAATTAATTTAATGATTGTTCCAATTATCCTCGTTATGGCCTGGTCAATTGGAAAAATTGCCGGGGAAATGGAATTGGGCGGATATATGTCTTCTATTGTCGGAAATTACCTGCCTTCCTTCATTGTTCCTGCACTAATCTTTTTGCTTGGAGCTATCATTGCTTTTTCAACCGGAAGCTCTTGGGGAGTATTTGCGATTATGATGCCTATTGCAATCCCAATGGCAGTGACAATGAATATAGACATCCCTCTTGTCATCGGTGCTGTTATCAGCGGAGGTTTGTTCGGGGATCATTGTTCTCCGATTTCGGATACGACAATTTTGGCCTCAACCGGAGCAGCCTGCGATCATATTGAACATGTGCGCACACAGCTGCCCTACGCCATTTTAATTGGAGTTTGTGCTTTCCTCGGTTTCATTGTTGCCGGAGCCACCGTTGGCTGGGCGGGAATCCTGGTCACTGCAGCAGCTTCATTTGCTTCACTTTTCCTGCTCAATAGGCGGGCAAGAAAAACAAACAACAACATCACAACTTCTATGTAAAGGGAGCGAGTTTTTTGAAAGTAGATTTGATTATTGAAAATGCACATATTTTAACAATGGAAGGAAAAGGAGTCGGGTTTATTCCCAACGGCTCTGTTGCAGTAAAAGGGAATATCATTGAGGCAGTCGGTTCAGCACAGGATATTTCCAGAGACTATCAAAGTGACAATACCATTGACGCAGCGAACAAGCTGGTGATGCCTGGATTCATAGATGCACACATTCATACAGGCATAGCTATTTTCAGAGGCGTCGCGCAGGATATGTCCAATTGGATGCAAAAAGGACTGTGGCCATTTATGAAGCATCTGACCCCTGAAGAGTCTGTTAAAGGGTCAATGGTTAATATAATAGAAGGATTAAAAGCCGGAACAACCACATTTTGCGATTATGACGGAAGAATGGATTTGATCGCGGAAAACTATAAAAGAATCGGTGCCAGAGCCAGGCTTGCAGAGCTTGTTAACGAAATCCCTGATAATATTGGTGATTTGCCGGTTGGGGAGCTCTACCCTTTTGATCCTTCCATCGGGCAGACAAAGTTTCAGCGCAACCTGGATCTTTATGAAACATATCATAACAGCGAAAATGGCAGATTATCCGTTATCCTAGGTCCTCATGGTCCAGATATGATGAGCTTGGAACTGCTGAAGGAGTTTCAGCATTATGGTGAAAAGCTTGATACAAAACTGCATATGCATGTTGCTCAAGGTGACCGGGAAATTGATCAAATTGTTAAACGCTATGGAAAAAGATCGATTGATTTTCTTGAGGAGAATGGCTTTTTAAATGAAAGATTGATTGCTGTTCACTTAACGGAAGCAACCAATGAGGAAACAGAGAGAGTTGCTAAAAGTGGCGCGGGCATGATTTACTGCGCAGGAAGCATCGGCATTATTGACGGCATGGTTCCGCCTGTTCACCATTTCCTTCAATCCGGCGGCACTGCCTGTCTGGGCTCTGATCAGGCTCCAGGCAACAACTGTAACAATATGTTTAATGAAATGAAGTTTGCTGCTATTTTAAACAAAGTTAAAATGTCTGATCCACGAGTATTCAATGCAACAACGAGCTTGCGGATGGCAACCATTGAAGCGGCCAAGGTTATGGGCATTGACGGTGAAGTCGGCTCATTGGCAAAAGGAAAAAAAGCTGACATGATCATCATCAACCTGCAGGACCCAACCTTCTTCCCTGTGCTCACCAGCCCAATACGCAACATTGTTCCAAACCTTGTGTATTCGGCAAGAGGACACGAAGTAGAAACCTCCATCATCGATGGTGTAGTAGTAATGGAAAACAGAAACATCCAAACAATTGACGAAGCTGCAGCGCTGGCAGAGGCCCAAAAGGCGGCGGAAAGCATTGCAATGAGATCAGAACAAGACATCCTTAACGCAGAAAGCGATATCCTCAACATGGTGAGGGAGGGTCTGCTTTAGGTGGTGGGACACGGGGACGGGTACCTTGTCCCAGGTGCAGCGGGGACGCAGGGACGTGGGACGCAGGGACGGGTACCTTGTCCCGGGGTACCAAAAAATTAATTTTGTAAGCTATTCTTTCTTATTAAGAGGACCGCTTTAAACTAAGCGCTCCTCTTTTTTTTAGGGACTCACACTGCCCCAGGCAGAGAATTGGCTCTTGACTAAACCAATTTTTATTAGAAAGGGCAAAGTACACGGGTCTCCCCTCTTTTTTCAACACTGAGATTTTAATAGCTTCACTTATTTAAAATATACTTTCCAGTAACGCTCATTCTTATAACATGCTAGACTTAAAGTAAATAACTTAAGATAGAAGACTGAAGATAACGACAGGGCACCAGCCCTGGATTTCGGGAGATGAATACATGATAAATGCAAGAAACACCCCCAATATGGCCGGGCTGATTGTTAGTGGTGACTACTTAGATTTTGAACAGCTTTATGAGGCACTGCATAGCATATTGCCTGATGAAGGTGAGGATTATTTATATGAGTCTGCAAGACTTCGCGTGCTCGGTCTCTGCTATGATATTCGACATGCTATGATGGGGAACAGAGAATTTGAATATAAAGAGAATGGACTACATCGTGACATTATGCTTCATAGAGGAATTGTAGGAAGTGAGAAAAACATTTATTTTTCTTTTCAAACCTTCTATCCTGAAATGCTCTTTAATCTAATGGCCTTGAATCATTTCGTTGAAAATGTGAAGTTTGCAAACAGACAGTACCCTTTGGATCGTAAAGTCATGACAGTAAAAAACTTTCAAGCTTCTATACTGGAGTGCTTGCAGAGTACGCTCTCAGCACAAAAATTCTTGAACACAGTAAGAAGCATTAACACATCTTCAAGAAATTTAAGTAACTACACAACTCAATACCTCGACCTCCTCAATATCCGCTATCTGGATTGGGAGCCGGAAAAGAGAGAAAAAAATATATCTATTATTGCAAAACGCCTTGCTGAACGCGGGGACGAATATCTAGCAGTTCGTCGAGAGGTCCAGGATGCTGCGGCAAAGTACGATTGCCATCCCTCAGATATTCGGTTAGCCGAGGAGTATCCTGAGGATATTGATTGGTAGAGGCGGTGGGACGCGGGTGGGACGCGGGGACGGGTACCTTGTCCCAGGAACAACTTGCTCCAATTATCTAAGAACTGATGGAAAAAGGGATGCCTCACAGGCACCCCTTTTCATGCTGAACGTTATTTTTAAGCGGGACGAGGGACCTGTCCCTCTGTCCCTGTCTGCATGAGGTGGATCTCATAGCTGTCGAGAAACAGATTTGGCACAAAGAATCTTGCCGTTACAAGAGGGTCGACTACCTGACTGACTTGCACTTGGCCTATTGCACTCATGAGCATGGTCATTTCACTCAGCGGCAGGTCTGTATATGGCAAAAGCAGGTCAATCATTTGTTCTACGGAAGACTTTACCGCTTCATCAAGGGTTTTAGCAGAGACGAGCAGTGCTATACCTTCTTGATTTTTGAGCAGCGGAGATTGCAGCGTATGTCCTTTGATAACTTCAAAGGTAACCGTGACTTTGCCGGATACTTCAATTCCTGAGACACCAATTTCGCCATCACCCATAGCTGCATGAAGGTCACCAAGCGCGAACAACGCCCCTTCCGCAAAAATCGGCAGAAAAAGTTCCGTTCCTTCCTCGATCAGCTTTGTATCCATGTTTCCGCCATGATCTCCGGGAGTTCCGCATGGTATCGGATCTCCTTCGGGGGCCACTCCAATGACACCAATCATTGGATTCAGAGGAATAGACAGAGACTCATTAAAAATCGCTCTTCCGTCTCGTATTTCAATCATTTTCGCCTCAAACTTTTCAATTCTGTGACCCATTACGCCTAGACCTGGACCTACTGCCATGACGCCGGACTCACCAATCTCAATTTTATCGATTTTGACTTTTAAAATATCTCCAGGCCTGGCATTCTCAACAAAGATTGGCCCCGTTGCAGGATTTACTCTCTCCCAATCAATCGAGTTAATTCCTGATTCATTGGAGGAAATTTGGTTTTCAAAACAATCATATGTCTCAATCACTAGCGTACTGCCTGATGCTACATGCCTCACCGGTGCATGCTCTTTACTAAAGGAATAGATAACATCTTTTCGAACAAGTGTATCGACCATATTATAACCTCCTTCTCCAATTGTCTGATTCTTCTAACAATATTGTATATGCAGAGAAGGAAATGAGCAAGCAGAGTGGTTTGCCACAACAGGTTATGTTTGTTGATAAGGTATTCGTTTTATTGACAGCGACCTTGGTGTTTTTCCAACATCACTTTTAAATATTCTTCAGAGTTTCCCTTAGGAATGCTGAGGCTTTCCCAACTACTTCCCTTCACCTGCTTACCAATAAAAACGATCTGCCCAACATGATAAGCGTAGTGGGCCATTTGTCTCTCAATCGCCTCAAGAACTAAATGCTTTTCCCCGCGAATATAAATACTTTTTAATAAATCTTCCTCTTCTAAATTCAGTAGAGTCTCAATTAGGACTTGCCAGCCTTTTTCCCACATATTCATTACATCTGATTTGGAGAAACTAGCATCTAAAAACTCTTCATCTCGATTTCTATTATCTTTCTCCCCATCTGATATTAAAAAATCAGTCCACCTGGAAATCATATTTCCGTTTAAATGCTTCACAATGACCGCAACACTATTAGATTCTCTATTTTGAGTCCAATGAATGTCCTCTTCCGACAATTGGTTTATCGCCGCATCTCCAAGACTTTTTACGTTCTCAAATCTTTCAATAATAATCCTTAGATATTCTTTTCCGATCTGCAATAGTCTCACTCCCCTTTTCACTTAAATAAGCCTTATTCATCTGTAAAAATTTTACTGTACTCTAGATTTTTAGAAGTTACTATTGTATAAAGATTATATTAAGACATCATTCTTCATAAAAAGGATTGAGGAAGATTGAAAAAGAGGTTGATCACTAAATTGGCATTAGTTTTTGCTATATTCATAATAAGTTTACCAGTCATATGCGCTTATAGTATTTGGTCTTACAGTAAAGTCAATCAATTAGTTAAGGCAGATGCAGCTATTGTGCTAGGTGCGGCTGTTTGGGAAGACGAACCATCTCCGGTGCTTCGCGAAAGAATTAACCATGCCATCTGGCTTTATAAAAATGAATATGTAGATAAAATAATTTTTACGGGTGGTAAAGGGGAAGGAAGCACCTATGCTGAATCAGAGGTTTCCAAAAAGTATGCAATGAAGCACAACGTATTTTCGGAAGATATCTTGATTGAAACGAAATCAAAAATCACTGAAGAAAACCTAAGTTATGCGAGCAAATTAGCACTCGAAAACAATTTACATACCTTTATTCTCGTCAGTGACCCTTTACATATGAAACGAGCAACCTTAATGGCAAAAAACTCTGGCTTGGAAGTTTATTCTTCACCAACACCTAGTTCCATGTACAAATCTCTCAACAGTCAAATTCCCTTCTTGTTTCGAGAAGTGGTCTTTTATATCGGTTATATTGTTAGGGACGCGCGAGGGACGCGGGGACGGGTTCCTTGTCCCAGCTTCAAGCCATCCTCCGCTTCTACCGACACTAGTGGATGTGGATATCCTCTTCACCAGTCAGATGCGTTCTTCTGCTACATTAGCAGGTGCTTTCAGTGTGGCTGCCGGTAAAAGGAGCGGGACGAAGTACCCGTCCCTCTGTCCCTAACCCTTTATTCGGTCAATTACACTTTTTGAGATTCCAGTTATCCTGGAGAGCTGCCGGATAGAGGTGCCCTGATGTTTTTTAACTTGAGCCAATACCCCATCGCGTTCTTTTCTGCTCATTTGCTGCAGGTTACTGCTGCTTTTGACTCCGAGTGTCTGCAGATATTCTCTAACCTTGTCGTCCGACAGTTTTACAGTTTCATTGTAATCCAGGCATTCTTCATCATTTTCTTCCTCCATATAAACAACATACTGCCTCAATGCCGCTTTTCTTTCAGAGGAAAACAAACTCAATCCCCTGTCAATATCTACAATTACCGCTTTCCTGATATACTCATGCGCACTTGTCCATTTGCTATCCCATACACTCCTGACCACCCCCGCTTTAAGAGGATTTTGATGAATGTATCTCAGTACTGTCATGAAATACAGATTATCCTCTACGTTCTCACTATTAAACCGCCCTTGAAATAAATGGCCGCAACGCTCGTATTTCAGGTTGTACCAATACACATAGCTGCTGCTTAATTTTTTCATAAAAACTGAGACACTCTCATCTGTCTCTTTTACCAGCAGATGAACATGATTATCCATTAAACAATAAGCATATAGCTCAATGCCGCTTATCACTTTATACTTTGCGAGTGTCTCTAAAAACCTGTGCTTATCCGTCTCATCTTCAAAAATAGTCTGGCGGTTGATACCTCTGAACACAATATGATACACACCTGTAAGGCTCTTCTTTCTGGCTTTTCTGGGCAAATGAACTTCACCTCTTTGAATGACATTTTTCTTTTTGTTATCGAAGTTTTCATGATAAGGAATTACTCTAGGGGAGGCGGCGCAGCGGAGTGGAAATGAAGTGAAATGCTGGGTTTGTTGGCATATGAGATGAAGTGCTGAACTGATGGAGGTGAGCGAGATGAGTGGATAAAAAAAGGGGGAAATACCTGGGTATTTATATTATTCCACAACATTGGGTGAAATCCTGCAATGGGACACGGGGACGTGGGACACGGGGACGGGTACATTGTCCCAGGGAAGGTGGCGGTGCGCAAGAAATGGGCACTCATTGTCCCTGGAACAATTACAGATGACGCTGGGTCAAAGCTGTCCCCCTAGTCCCTAAAGATATGTTTTGCTACATCCTCTATAACTCTCTCAGTCGCATTATTAGATGCGTTCGCCTCAGGATGGGTGTTGTAAATCCGTAGTTCAGATCCCTCCAGGATTCCTTTTTCAACACATTGCCTCAGAATTCCAATAACAACCTCATCAACCGTCAGGCCTCCTTCCAGCTTTTCATTACGAAACTTCTTAAGCATTGCCAACAGACTTGAGTGAGCCAGCTCATCTTCCGGATTCAAGTCTAAAAAATACATGCAAGCAAGGTTCAAAGACGCTTCTTCCATTACCTGTTCATCTGAAAGATTATAAATATACTGTAGAACGATCAATTTCATTAACAGCTCCGGCTCTTTGTCCGGTCTGCCGTAATACTTACTAGGAGAATCTTCAAGAACTGAAGTGATAAAGCTAAAATCTAACTTGTCTTTTAGCAGTCTAAGTATATGGTTTTGCGGAATATTATTGTATAGATAAGAAAAGATGCTTACCTGCGTATCTTTGTCTTTATGCATAGGATTACACCTTCCTTCCTCTGATTTTGTGATGTTAATCGAACCAATTATACCAAAAACAATGTTTTTCATTGTAATCTATTAGCGGTTTTTCAAATTTCATAAATGAACTTTAAGGTTTTAGCCTGTCTCTACGCTATTATTAAACTTTTTCAATTAGCAGTTCTCTCTCCACCCACTTTTGTGAGATAGCAGTAACTAGCATAAAACGCAGGGTAAGAGGTTAGTAGCTTATAACACAACGCCATTCAGTAGTTGAAAAGCAAAAACTCCCCAAATGGAGAGCTGAATCAAGCTGCTCGTATTCAAATTCATTCCAGAATGTTTTAGTTTTACTTCCCGAACCAACTGAGGCACGGGAGGTGGGACGAGGTACCCGTCCCTATGTCCCCTACTCCCGAACCAACTCCCCAATCTCCACCTGAAGCACCTTGGATAACCTCGAAAGCACTTCAATGCTCGGGTTCTTTTTGATATCTCTTTCCATGCTGCTGATATAGGATTTTGACACTCCAGATCTCGCAGCAAGTTCTGTGATGGTTAATCCCTTTTGTTCTCTTAACCTTTTAATTTTTTGGCCAATCATCATACACAGCCCCTTATGAATTGTGGGACGGAGATTTGTCACCATACCCCACCAGCTCACTATGAATTGTGGGACGAGGTACCTGTCCCGGACGCGTTTTTAATTGTTGCACCGGGATGGACTACTGTCTTCACTGCCTCATTCTAAAATCTGAAGTAAAGCATTTTTTAAATATTTTTGAATAGTCTGTTAATTTTTAAAATATTCTCATGCCTATCTTTTTAAGGATAATTCCTCTTCATTGTTTGCTAATTTAAACGGTAGAGCCACTTAACACAGAATATTTTTATATTATTTTCCCTGCCAACAATCCAAAACTCCTGCATGCTCCTCAGCCACCTAGCCATATAATTCAGCAAAGCTCTTTTGTATGACCATCAACTTTAAGTAACCTCCTTTTATTTTCAATAGTTATTTTCTACCAACATTGTACTTTATTAAGAACGAAGTTGTCCAAAAAAAAACAAAAAAAACCTGTAATTTAAATCGTTTAATATATGGATTTTGCTTAACAAGGTCTAAAACATTATCATGCTATAAAAAGTTCAGCTTGCACCTTCAAATATTCTGCATCATTAAGCATTAGACTTGCTCGCGAAAAAGAACGAGACTGAAATTCACAATTAACTATTTAACATTTCCTTAATCCTTATTAGCTGTAACCTTCACAATCAAACCTTACAGCTTTAAGGTATCATATCCTTAGGGCTTTTAGTATGAGGTTTATACACTACAGTTCAAGAATTTTTGTTTATGTAGCAAGTTAACCCATACCAAAAAAATAACAATAAAAACCATATTAGTAAAAATTTTATATCAAATAGTAATATTATATCGTATAATTAAGTTGCCGATTAGGTATATGTTACCAAAAATGTGAAAGGGGAAAATTTGAAATGGATAGAAATAACCTGTTAGAAAACATTCAATGGACAAAAGATGTGGTCTTGGAGTTAGAAGGAGTTACTGAGAAACACAGAGGCTTGAGTGCTCATCAGCATTCATTACTTAACTACAAACCTTTTGAGGGTTTGCACAATCCTTTAATGCTCCGGTTTTACGTTGTACCAATTCTATTTATTGTAATCACATTGTTTATTCTAGGTGACTTGTTAGCGAGTCTGTTTATTTTCATTGATGCTGAGGGAATATGGATGTTTCTATCTGGAATCACTTTATTTATCGTACTTCCATTGGCTGGTTATTTTTTACTACTTCGAACGATTTCAAACTATTTGATCAGAAAATCAAAAGTGACACGTATAGAAGAAGCCCAAGGCTTACAGTCATCCATTGAATCCCTTCACAAAACTAGCATGGAGCTAAAAAACTCTTTAGCAGAACATTCCGCTGTGCCACAATCATACCTCTTTCCCTATGCAGTTTCAAAGTTAGAAAGTTTTCTGGTAAAACACCGAGCAGATACTTTAAAAGAATGCATTAATTTATATGAGCAGGAAGAAGCCAACGAAAAACAGCAGCAAGAAGCTGAGAAGCGTCACCAGGAGCAATTGAGGGAAATGGAAAGACAAAATCAAAAAATGGTGAAAGCCGTGAATAAGGTGAAGACGCAAGTAGAAAAAAACCGCGATGACTATTTCCATTATTGATATAGAGTAGTAGATACATCATGGTGCCGGCCTCTCACTATATCAGACTGTGCAGTCCGTATTCATATGATATTATCTATTAAATACGCATCTCATAGAGTGTGACCAGCTTTCCTGGTCCAGCTTTGTGAGCTGTTTTTATTTTCTGCTATTTTATTTGTTTCTCTAATCTTGGTTATCAAGTATAGGCAGCTTTATAGCTTGACGGTTACCTGCCCCATCAAGCACTTTAAAATGGGCTTCCCACATGAGGGACCTGCTGTACGAGGAAGAAGAGGTGACTGTGCGATCCTTTTTCAAAAGGTCTTTCTGATAATGGTTAAATAAAAAAATGGGACGAGGGACCTGTCCCTGCGTCCCACGCCCTTATCACTCAGCTTTAAAACCTACTGCCACAGCAGGGCTTTCAAGCTTGCCTTTACTTTCCCTTGTTATATATACTGTTCCTTTTTTTGTACCTAGTTGCTTTACCTTGATAGTCAGCGTGTTGTTTGAAACGGTTCCGGAACCCAGAAGTTTTTTCGACTTGGCATCACCATACACCTTTACTACGTCACCCTTATTAAGTGATTTAACAGTAATCACATCGTCCTTATTCTTGTTGTTGGTAATTGAAACTTGATTCGCATTTATTTTAGCTGAGACAGGTTCCCCACTATAGCCTACAGCTAATTGATCGCTTTCCAGTTTTCCGCTGCTGGTTCTTGTAATATATACAGTTCCTTTTGGGGATCCCAGTTGTTTTACTTTTAGTGTCAGGCTCGATCCTAAGGACGTCCCTGATACTACCAGCTGTTTTTTCGAATTGTATACATTGATTTTTTCATTCTTGCTTAAGTTACTGACTGTTATAATGTCATCTGATTTAATATTGTTCTTAATGCTCACCTGGCTTGTTTCGAGTTTGCTAGAGACAGGAAGTGAAGTAAGAACTGCATTACCGAATACAACTCTTTGAGCGCCTTTAGCTCCATTTACCTGGTTGACTAGTAATTTGATTTTTTTTGTATTACCAGGAAACCTGACTGTAAGGTTTTTTACATCTGATTTTTTCATAGCAGACGTATAAATTACCTTATTATCTGCATAAATTGACACCCTTGTTGTACCATAATCACCCGTTAGCCATTTTGAATCAAGAGAAATTGTTGTTTTTAATGCATTAAAACCCATGTTTCTTATATCATATTCAGCATAAGAGCTGCCGTCGATGGAGTAGGAGTAGGGTTTAGTTAAGCCGACTCCGGCAGTTACAATCTGCCCATTATAATACTGAAAAGGGAGATCACCCCAGCCATTGGTATAATAGTGTCCAGAAGTATCTGTAGCTCCTACAGTAGTCAGCAAAGCCCTTTTAGGAATGTTTATTAGTTTGTCGTTCGTTTTCTTAAATAAGGGATTGATTAGAACAAGCCCTTGTGTTCCCTTGGCACCAGACAACTGCTTAACCACGACTGCAAGGTTTTTTGTGCCCTTGGGAATATTAAGTTTAATAGATTGTACAGCTGTTTTCGGGGTGATCTCCTTTTCATAAAGAAGATAATCATCTGCATAAATGCCGACTGCTGATCGTCCATAGTCTCCTACTGTCCACTTGGAATCAAGAGACAACTTCGTCTGGAACACGTTGTACCCCATATTGTCTATATTGTACGTTGTGGAAGCAGTCCCTCCACGATTTGTAGTTAAACCCACCCCACCCGTTACAATATTACCATTAATTTCCTGAAACACTCTATAGCTGTCCCATTGATTCTCATAATAACCAGAGTTATCAGATGAACCTATAGTACTCGGATGAACCGCACTTTCATTCGG
This sequence comes from Metabacillus lacus, assembly GCF_009674805.1. Classification (GTDB taxonomy): domain Bacteria; phylum Bacillota; class Bacilli; order Bacillales; family Bacillaceae; genus Metabacillus_C; species Metabacillus_C lacus. Next base: position 25,954 of record NZ_WKKI01000022.1, read on the forward strand.
CGAATGAGTACCACTCGTTGAAAATAATGGGTTTTTAAGCACAACCCGCTGGGTACCTTTAGCACCTGAAATCTGCTTAACTATAATATGAAAGTTTTTTATTTTGGATGGCAGCTTAAGCTCAATATCTAAAATACCGTCAGTCTTGGAGAGCTGTTTTTCATACAAAAGAATATCATCGGAATAAAATGCCACAGCAGTTTTTCCAAAATCTCCAGTAATCCATTTTGAATCAAGAGTTAATCCGGTTTTAAAAGTTTTATAACCCATAGAATCTATATTATAAGATGCAGATGCAGTACCGCCGTCGCTGTAACTTTTAAACAGCCCCAATCCCCTTTCAAGAATTCTTCCGTTTACATCCGTTAAGGATCCTTCCGTATCACTCCACTGGTTTACATAGAAGTAACCGCTATAATCATATGCCTTTATTTCTGTAAGAGAGATTTCCGCGGGTGCTGCAAAGGAATGCTTTGGAGAAAGAATGGTACCCGTAATCAAGAGGAAGAACAAAAATAAAAAAACCAGTTTTCTTTTCAAGATAATACTTCCCATAATTTATAAATATAGTAACATTTTACCAATTGTTATCGTAATAGTAAACTAGAATTTAATGATTATAATGATTTAACCTCAATTTTTCATAAATGTGAGAGGGACAAAGGACCCGTCCCTGTGTCCCACGAGGTGTTGACCGTATATCGGCTTGAGTTTATGGTAATTTTTACAAAATATTCACAACATGCCTATGCCTGCCTGAAAGAACTAGTTGAGGATTAAATAGCATTCTCAGTCAATAAAGAAGAATATATCATCCAAGGACTTAGAGAACAGAACATTCATTAGTCTTGTTTTATTGCCTTTCAAAAATTAACTTGGAATTTTCTTCTTGCACCTCAAAAGTAAACCCATTATGCCCACCTGTTCCTTTATACCTAGATTAGCAAAATTATTTTTTGTTTATTTTCTCCCACACAACTGGAAAAAAAGGTATAATTTTATAGTAATTTTTTCTTATTTTGTAATAGAGAGGAAGGATGTTAAGTAATGAAATACTGTAAAGAGTGCGGAAGTGAATTGAAAGAGAATGCCCAGTTCTGCAAAAAATGCGGGACACCTGTTCATCCAGACAAACGAGAGGCTGCGCCTGCTAAAGCAATTCCACCTGCAACACCTGCTCAAAAGAAGCCTATGGAGCCGAAAACAAAACGTCTATTGATAGCATCTGGTGTGGCAATTGCTTTGCTTTTTGGCAGTTATAAAACGGGAGAAGCTTTAACTTCACATGAGAGAATATTAGAAAGATTTGAAACTGCGTTGTTAGAAAAGGATAGTAAGGCCTTGGCAAAAGTATTAACCTCTAACGATAAAAATTTACTTATTGATGAGAAAAGTGTAGATGGGCTATTGAAGTACTATAGTGAAAACCCTGATAAAGTTCAAGAAACACTTCAATCATTAAGATGGCAATCACAGAGATTATCTACCCCTGACAGCCAGACAGACGAGGAATATACTTCTTATGGAGAAGGCTTTGTGAACTTAGAAAAAGACGGTAAAGTATTTGTATATGAAAATTACGAGATTAATGTTGATCCTGTTTATCTTAACCTGAGCACTAACTTTAAGGATACAACTCTGTTTGTCGACGGCAAGGAAGTGGCCGTAGCGAATCAACAGGACTTTTCTTCAACTGTAGGACCTTTTCTTCCGGGCTATTATGAACTTGAAGGAAGATTAGAAACAGACTTTATTACACTTTCTTCTAAAGATAATATTTTTTTTCATCAGCAAAGAAACAAACAGGAAGTAGAAGTATATATAGAAGCAAATGACGTAACAGTCAGTCTTCCGGAAGAACTGGCTGGGTCAGAAGCTAAATTGTTTATCAACGGAAAAGATGTTGGCGTTAATTTAATGGAAAACCGGACTTTTGGTCCAGTTCTTACCGATGGATCAATGACTTTATCTGTAGAAGCTGAATTCCCTTGGGGTAAAGTTAAATCAGAAGAGCTGGTCATTGACAGCGATTATGCAGAGCCTGGTTTTTTAACCGAAACTCTTACGGAACAGGTAATGGAGACGGCACATAACCACTTTACTGAGTGGACAGATGCCTACACTTCAATTAATGCTGATAAATTAACTCATGCAACAAACGAATTCTCAGAAGAAATTATGAACAGTGCTAAATCTGATAAAGAGTGGGAAACTGTTATAAAGGCCCAGCACCTTGCCACATACTTCGACCTGAATTCCGGAAACCTTTATCATGATGATGGTAATTGGAGAGCAACCATAGGGGCAAGAGTAAAGCAAGATTATAGCAGTGGTTATGAAAGTGAAAATGCAGTACCGGAAGAAATTTACAGCGATTACACTATTCATCTAAACTATGATGAAAAAGAAAACAAATGGCTGGTAAACAGCCTGGGCAGCCTATGGCAATACAATAAAGAGAATGAGAAAGAATACTCCGTAAAAGAGCCGAAACTGTATACCTCAGCATGGGCTTCCGGCACCGCTTCGACTGAAGAAGCAATGGAGAATAAGCCTGATGAAAGCTCTTCCAGTATCTCTTCTCTTATGGACGGATATCTGCATGGCCTCGTACAGGCAATTAATACAAAAGATTTTTCAGCTGTCTCGTCCTTCATCTATCCTGACAGCACGCTTAATTCTTCACAAAGAGACTTGGTCAAACGATTAGGGGATAAAAACGTAACACAAGAATTAATAGACTACGAAATAACAAATATTAAAGATGGTGAAGAAAGTTTGACGGTTTCAACGTGGGAAAAGATTACTATCAACTACGAAGATGGCACGTCCGAAACAAAGGAGTTTGAGTGGGATTACGTAGCAAAATTACAAAATGGCGAGTATCTTCTTTATAGTATTTCCGAAAGTTAACAAAGACAAAAGCAGGCCTGATGAAATTCAACAGGCCTGCTTTTTTAATTAGAATAATCCGGTTCCAATTGATTTTTGAACAAAATTCTTTAATACTTCAAAAAGCATATCCCCCATGATGAGCATAGCGATAAAAGTTAAAAAATAAGTAAGAAGAGATCCATAAATAACATCTACACCCTCCTGGGATTGCTTTTTGAAGCTTGCAATGACCAATGGAGGAACCAGAAAAGCTGCTGTAATAAATCCGAGGAAAACAAAGAAAACAAAAAGTTTTATTTTAAGGATAGACATGATAAGACCTAAGCCCAGTAATGCAACAGCCGGAATGAGAAAGCTTCCAAAGCGGGCTGTAACTTCTTGAAAACTTATATTTACTCTTCCTAGCTTTATGGAAACAAAAGTAAAAACAGCAACAAGGAAAACAAAAATAGCATAAGCAAAAGTAGGTTTTAAAACAATATCGGTAAATGGAGGCTTAATATTCAGCTCTTCACCTAAGAAGTTAAGATCAGACAAAACTCCTTTTAAACCAAAGTAAGTAATTAATGGAATAAGAACAGAAAACAATGCGATCGTAATGATGCCATTTAGAAAATGCTCTTTGCCAACATTAACAGAGCTGGAATATGGCTTTTTTAGCACCTCAAGAAAATAACTGAAATACATCTTGGAAATTTTCTTCGCCTCTTCGATATATTGAGAGGCCTGTTGATTTACAGGTGATGGAGCACCCTCTGCCGTGGCTGCAACTTCTTGAATAACTGTTCCACCTAACGGTATTCCACAATTTTCACAAAACTTCCCTTCCTCTTCATTCTCATGATTACAATTATTGCACTGTTTCATGATGACTACTCCCTCCTGTTTTAGGAATTCAAACCTACAAATTGGTTAATACTGTTATATTATATAGTAATATACTCCTTGTTTAAAAGACCTTTTTATTTTTAATAAGTTCTTTACCTATGAAGAAGCATTTCCTATCTCTTTCTTGCACTTGTATTATGGTGATTTCTAAAATAAGTTGACAGTAGGATAAGATACCTGGCTCCTGACTCAATGCAGTTCACTTTGAATATAAGAGCTATCTTGTTACCCTGAATATGTAAGTTGCCTGAATAGTAGAAATTAACTATTAAAGGAGGAGTTTACATGACAAGATTGAGTGGGAAAGCAGCGGTTATTACTGGGGGAGCCGGCGGCATTGGAAAAGAGGCAGCTAAGCGTTTTATGGAAGAAGGAGCTAAAGTCGTTCTTGTTGATCCTCTCATAAAAAGTTTACAGTATCAAATGTAGCCATTAAAACCACCTCCTTTAAAATAACTTATTTGATGGCGAACCCTTACCATGAATCCCCGCCTGGTGTTCATCAGGAAATTTAGCAGGATGTATATTCCACCATTCGTAAGGACCGACAAAATTATTTTCTATAATATGATGAGCATCATATGGTTGACTTATATCCCTTGCTAATCTACCTTTTTTATCGAGTTTTTTTCCCAATCTTTAATCAATTTATTTTTCCCACTACTGAATTTATTCCTGTGTTTTAAAGTTTCCAATGGTGTCATTTTTTCATATTTATTTCCTCTTAAAGTATCCTTTAATTTTTCTATTTGTGATTTATGAAGTTTGAATCCAGTTTTTGACTCAATATCTCTATTATAATCTTTAGCTAAATCGTAACAGGGGGACGGGTACATTGTCCCACACCATTTAACAATGTTAAATGTGAGATTCGACAGCCTCTTCTAAACTCATTGCTTTTTCTAAATCATCATCCACAAGTATAAGTAAAGGGCCCTCTAAAATATCCCCTTCTGAAGTTCTAACTTCAAAAGTAGCAGCCCAATATTTTGGAGAAATTCTAGATATTTCCACACCTATTAGTTCTAATTTGAAGTTTTCATTCCTATCTTTATTTACATATTCAAGCGCCAGTTGTTCTGCTCTTTCTCTCGATAACTTCATTAGCGAATACCTCCATATTGTGTTATATACCAGTTAGCAAGGCATGAATTAATCTAGTTCAACACCATCGTTAGCATCTCCCTGAGGCACAAAATCATCCTTTAGAAAATACCAATAGTCTCCCTGGTTTTCTAGTAGTCGTTCTAGTAAATCGCTAAACGAACTGGCAACGATAAACGAGTAGCATTATGATTTGCAGTAGTCAATGCAACAGCAGTTGAGTTTTTAGCATACGATTTATATTCAGGCTTCATACTCTCCTACAGGTTGTCGAGTCCAATGTGTTGAACGGAATAAGATTCATGTTTACGGAACTCCCGCCATTGCATGCTGCATCATGGTTTGACCTTCAGGTTTCGGCAGCTTCATGCTTGTGGCCATCTTGTCCACACACCTTTTGTTCAACCGACAGTGACAGCAATGTTAGTCAGCGCATATGAAAACCTTTAAAGGAAGAGATTATACATATGGTGCTTGTACATACTTTAAGTTGTTAATGTGCTTCAAGGCTGATCACCACTCTATAATAATAAGTCGTTTATTTATCACTAGGTAGCCCAAAGAAATCTCGAAATGCATTTGGTCAATCAAGGTTTCTAATAAATTCAATCATATCTTGTGTATATTAATCTCTTTGCCTGGAGACTTACTAATTAACACATAAGGAAGATCTGGGTTATTCTTTTTTAAGTTATACTTTTGAATTTTTGTCAATTCAGGGTCAAAGGAAATGTCCTGTGATTTAAAGTCTAAGCTCAATAGTTTATTAAAAGTTTTTCTCATAAAAACTTTCCATTCCTCTAATGAAGAACTTGAAATTTCATCTGACCTCTCTAACAAACGATAGCCATCTGCATAATGGAACATTAGTAAACCTGTCCCTATATCACAAGCCTCATTATCTAAGATGACTGCCGGTACATCAAACCCACTATTCCAATTATAATTTGCTGCAAAGTAATGTAGATATAAAGGGTTGTCTATATTTTTCAACTGGCTTACTACATGATCTTTATCTGTGTTATACAGTAACTCTTCAAGGAAAAGAATATCTTTTTCATTCATAAGCACTTACCCCTTACCCTATTTTAATAAGAACCATTTTCAAACTGTTTAAGTTTTCCTTTCCCTTTAAATTCTGAAACCCTTCCTCTACTATTAAAAACACATATGTAAGGGAATTAGGGTTATAGGGCTGATAAAAGTCAGAAAGTACAGAGTATATCATTCATTCTTTCAGGCATCCCCGAAATTGCCGGTTGCCTCGCGAATTGAACTTCAGGTTTAGTCTCTCTCACAGTAATTTTCGGCTGCTAGCTGCCTTTTACCTGCTTATCCACTCCTTTTGTTCCAACCACAGGAGCTACAGTTTTGCCAGATTGGATTTGTTCCTTAAATTTCAAGACATAAACTTCTAACAAAAAAGCACTGCTGTCTATTTGACAAGCAAGTGCTTAGTTAGATATAAAAGTATATCAGCTACTATTGATTATGCTAAGTATTCAGCTTCCCAATAATTTTGTTTCTCGATAGAGCTGATTTCGGAAAGATTTTCATATCCATAGTTAATTTTCATTTTACCTGTGCTATCTATAATAAATGTTAAATTCGTCCACTGTTCATGCTCTTGTATCTCAAATTCTTCCCATAGTACCGTAAAATATTTATATAGTTCATTTTCCAATTCATCATAGGCATATACAGATATATTGAATAAATCTGTTATGTCAAGGCAATATACTGGTTTTGCTCTAAATTGAGTGTAATAGTAAAAAAATACCTTTTTATAACCTTCTCTAAATTCAGCATATAAATAAATCTTTTCCCATTCCTCAGGGACTATATTTACTAGTGTATTCACAATTTTTTGATATAATTTTTGCGTTACTTTAGTTTCCATCTCCCTTACCTCCTGGATAATTGGTTAATCTATCTGAGTTTTTTCACCTTCTATTGTATACCTAATTTTAAACTCATTCGGTCTAGAAGACTCCCCACATAAGTTGGCTTAACTTTAACTGTTACTTCTTTAATCCCTTTAGATGACACTTAGACATTAGTAAAATTCCTACTCATCGCTAATTAATGTGGGTTGCCGGTTTGCTCATTTTCAAAATGCTTGCTTGAATTTTTCCCCTTATTAGCAAACCTTCCATTCCTAACACCACTACTTTAAAATAGGAAAGAATACATAGCCTTAGAAACTTCTTGGAGAAAGGCTGTAGAATCAGGAAAAACAGTTGACGTTAAAATTGAACCTATCTATAAAGGTAATTCTTCCCGTCCTTTAAAATTTGAAGTTGCATATAAAATTAATGGCAAGAAGTATGAAGTTAATTTAAGCAATTATAAGTGGAGGTAGGTAAATTTGAAAACAAAACAGATGGAAACCCTCTTCCAAAAGGTAGCTAATATTTTGGTTGAGATGATACCAGAAGAATGGGAAAAGATTTTATTATATGCTGAGGTAAGAGAGGGGTTTTCTCAAGTGTTTTTTTATTACTATCCAGTAAATCAGGAACAACCAGTATATAGCTTGGATATTGTAGATATGGTATACATTGATAAACCTCTGCATAGAAAATTAAAACAAGAACTGTATGACTGTTTTGAAGAACTTTGGAATAAATTTATGGTTCAGGAACAAGAACTATGGACAAATTTAACATATATTTTAGACGACATGGGGAGAACGAAACTTAATTATGGGTATGATGACATCTCAGAAATTAATCCAGACGAGAAACAGAATAGATGGGAGGCTGAATACTTAAAGTAATAGGGGACAGAGGGACGGGTTCATTGTCCCTCTGTATTAAATTATATGATAGAGTTAGATAAGAAATATGATGAGAAATTTGCAATCAGCCAGAGAAAAGGTAAGTTTGTGGTAAGAGGAGTAGACTAATGATATTATATTTTTTAGAACCAGAAGTATCAGGTGGTCATGGTCAATATACCATTTATAGAACAGAAGAAGAAGTTGCAACAGAGGGTATATCAGATAAGGTAAAGTATTTACATTATGAATTTGAAGGATGGCTAGGAGATGACCTTTTAGAGTCAACACCAGCCTTCATTGTGTCAAGTAAACTTAGAACAGAATTAGAGAATAGTAAATTTATCGATTACAAACTTGAAGAGTGTTTGGTTACAAAGTCAGATGAGTTTATAAAAATGCATCCAGATAAAGAAATACCTAATTTCATAAGATTTATTCCGCTTGGTAAAATTGAAATAGAAGAAGAGAACTTCAAAAACTGGTCAGGACATCATTTCTGCTTATCACCGAAAGGCGAGTTAGTTGTAACTCAAGAAGCATTGGATTTTTTATATAGTTTCTCAATAGATAATTGTTTTATTACACATTTAACACTGGAATAAATTATATAAACCTAGCACTTTTTTTCCTCAAAAAAACGGGAATTTATTTTATAATTTTCCGGAATACAAAATAAGGCTGGAGAAGTTTCAAATCTTAATATAGTTTAATGATTTCCTCACCAGAAAACACCAAAATATTTTAGACACTGCTTATCATTTTGGAAAGAAAGGACAGTAATAAAGGGAGGGGGGAAAAAATGGGACAGAGGGACGGGTTCATTGTCCCACCCTCTTATTTACATTGTTAAAGGTGCCACCACTCCATTCCTGGCTAGGTTTGCTGCCATAAGGGGAATAGGTTTTAGAGTGTAAAAAACAGCTCACCTGAGTTAGAATAACGGAAGTTTAGAAGCTGAGGCAAGCCCTCTTTTTACTACTTCTGCTTAACCGTTATGTAGCTTTAACTCACTTTCACCCTTTTGTTTCATATAGCCAAATGCCCTTGCTCCTACACTGAACTTCCCGTTTCACATAAGCACTTTTATGTCGTCCATAGCTTTTATTTCTCATAAAGCTTTTTTGGGGGAAAGTGAGTGTTTACAGTAATTCATTTGCTAATATTTTATTATTCTTCGATGTCCTCATATAAATTACCCAAGAATTCATCAATATTATTTGCTAAAAAATACATATTACTCATATCATCAGGATCTTCTGGTTCTTGCTCATGATTCCAAAAATAGATTTTTTCATAATATGGCTCTTCGGTACCTAAGCATATTACATTACCTGCTGAATCATCTGCAATTGGAATAAAGCCTTTTGCCAGCCTAAACTCATATATATCTATAACCTTCTCTAAATTATCATACATGTCTCCAATTCCATTAAATACATTCAAAACACTTTTCCCAAGTTCATCAGAAATATTAAATATACTAAGTTCCGGGTATCCACCATTCCATTGAAGTAAAAATTTCTTATATTTTTCTGTTAACTTTACACCATTTTCAGTTTCAAACTGCTCAATCTCTTCCATAGAAAGATTTCTATGCGAGTTTTCAATTTTCAACATATTAAAATCTCCCTCTCAATTTATCTTCCATTAGTAATTAATACTCCGCAGCATGATTCAATTCCCTATGAATCATTGTTTTTCCATCTTGATGGTGATGCCAGATAAACCCTACAGGTGACTTTAAGCAATCTTTTGCTGTATAAGTTTTATTTAGTTGTTACGATCACTTTAGTCACTCGTACTTGTTGTAATGCCAAGTTGTATAATACTCATTCACTGTTTTAATTCTCTTTCCACCTTGCCTATTTCCTGCTTTCCAAATAAAATGTGGCGCACATTGCTTTCTTTCAAAAACAAAATGAGCATATTGATTTTTTGTTTATAGGCTTATTTACCGTCCCTCTTTAATTATTCTTTTTCTTCCATCTTTTGTTTTAAAAATTCAGCAATTTCTGTTTGCCCTCTTTCTATGGCAAATACATAGGCATCCATATCTTTCATGGTTTCTCCAGTGTATTTTATAAATATATTTATATTATTCTCAACTAATAATGTAACAATCTCCAAATGTCCACCATATATTGCAGCAAACAGAGGATTTCTATCTGGTTCACTAATATCAATCTCCGCATTTTTATTAATTAGATAATCAACAATATTTAAATGTCCTTTTGCAGTCGCTCTTTCAAGAGCATTTGTAGAGAAAGTTCCACCTTGTGCATTCATATGTATTCCAGCATTAATAAGATATTCGTCCCAACCCATTCACTTTCAAAGTTCTAATACTGTTTCAAAGTAGAGCCAGGTCTCCCATGACGTCCGGGAGGATTTACAAATTCAACATCTTTAGTTAAGTTAGTCTCGTCTATGATCTCATCCTTACTTACATCCCATTGCTTACATTTAGGTGTTCTTACTACAAGGTGCCCTTCATGATATTCCCCTGGACGTCTTATCCTAACTTGAATCTTACTTTTCAATGTTCAACTTTTCGCTCTCCCGTTACCAAAGCTTTTTAAAACAAGTGCTTTATAGTTAGCTAAATAAAGTAATTCAATCCTATTTCAATCTTTAAACCAACGAGCCTGTTTACTTTCGCAAGATTATGGTTTGTTCCATGTCACAATACGTTCTATGTTTAAAATGTTATCTCGCCTAATTATCATACTTATTTTCATAGCATCATAATTGTACAACCTTCATGCTCATGACTTTAATGTTTATTTTCTTAAATTCTTAGTCATGTAACTTATCAAGAAATTCCGTAAATGTTGCTGCTACGTAAAATACATTTTCTCTTGCACGCTCTTCAGCCTGTTCTCCAGTTAGATACTCTTCTTCCATTAACATTTCTTTTTCCCAAGCATTTTCATGTTCCCAAAAAACTACAATTGGGCTTTCAGGATTATTATTATAATCTAAACAAATTACATTTCCAGCAGGATCATTCGCAATAGGGAAAACCTTTTTAGGAATAAAAGGTTTGTATATTTCATACTTTTTGACAATGTACTCGCTACTTTCTTCATCAAAACTAAATAAACTACCAAAACAACGCTCTACAATGCCTACATTAAATTCCTCTGGTAATACATTCGCACCTCCATTTATTTTTACACAATCAATATAATCTTGAGGTAACTGAAAGCCTAATTGTAATCCAATTTCTTTTATCGTAGCTTCAGATACTTCTGAATCAGCATATTCCCACTCTAAATCTTTTCTCATCTCCTACCCTCTCTCCGTAATATATTTTCACATGGATGGAAGCTTGGTGCTCGTTAGGATATTTTGCAGGATGAATATGATTCCACCTCTCTTGAGGGCCAACAAAGGTATTCTCTATGATATGATGGGCATCAATACCCTGATAAAAAGTTCCATCCAATAACTGGAAAATAGGTCCTTCTATTTTGTTAAAAGACAACATAACAGCTCACAGCCTATAAATTGCAGATAATGAATGAGAAAGAAGTATGGTAGGTACTTTCCCGCTGTTGGTTTAGAACCACTTCAGTGGCTGTTTGCCTTTCAAGGTTTCTTTCTTTGGGCAGCATAAAGAAGTAAACTGCCAAGGACTCTGTGTTTCATCCTTACCAAAACAACACCCAAATAATAACTTTTATCCCATCAATAACAGCACCTGTTGTAATAAAACAGGTGCTTTATCTTCTACTTTCTTCAAATTTTTTCATTCTCTCGATTAAGTCTAAATTCAGTTGTTCTTTCTTTTGACTTACATATTTGTATTCAAAATATTCAATTCTAGATGCCGGACCAAATTCGCTCTCATGCCAATTGGTATAATCAAAATGTAGATCTAGTTTCCCTGATGAATTAAGTAATAATGTCACTGAAAACCAAGGTTCTTGGTCATTATCAATAAAAATCTGTTGCAGTTTAACTGTTAGTTCAAACAATTTATGTAGCTCTTCATCATAAACACTCTCATCTATAGAATAAATATCAGGTATAACATGAGAATATACTGGTTCATTACTGTCAATAGGGGTAAAGAAGAAGAATACACCTCCTTCTTTGTCCTTCACTTCTCCATTGAAGTAAAAGTTGCTCCATTTAATTGGAATTAAATCGTTAACTTGTTGCGCTAGTTGTTTATATAATTCATTTAGTTCTATTTCAAAGCTCATTTCCTCAACCCCTGATTTATTTTTGTCACTAACCTTACTTGTCGTTTTCCTTCATTTTGATAGCTTATTGTAAATGAAACTGGTCGCATTGAGTTATTTGAATGTAGCTTTCTATTCATAAGTCAGATTCATAAAAGTTATGAAAAAACTCAGTAAAACTATTTGCAAGGATAAACACATTGTCCATTTCGTCTTCGGGTTCTATATCATGAATCCAAAAATATACTTTTCCCTGATACTCTCCACTAACTCCTAATAAAATCTCATTTCCTCCCGGGTCATTGCCAATTGAAATAAAATCTTCTGGTATTTCTCCTTCTAAACCTTCAAAAACTTTACCTAAATTACTTTTCATATCCCCAATTCCATAAAACTTATTGACTAAACTTTCTCCTTCATCATCAGAAATTTTAAAGTTAGCTTCTTGAGGAAATCCTCCATTGTATTCTAGTAGAAAATCAACATATTGCTTAGGAAGCGTAACTTCATACTCTTGTTCAAATTGTTTTATATCTTGTAAAGAAGCTTTTGGATTTACGCTAAGCATCTTTGTCATAAGCCTCACTTCCTCGGGACAAAGGGACGGTTCCATTGTCCCACCCATTATTTACAATTGCCGATAAACTGCTTTTGTAGGGCTATGTTGTTCTTTTGTTTGTTCAACTGTTGTGGTAATTCCACCTCTACTCACATAATTAGGAACACGATATTTACCCCAAACATCCATAACACTATGAGGATTTTCTATAGGTGAATTACTAGGTCTGTACGGTACGTCCCTGCATACGAGAACCAATCTGCCTGACTTTTCGCATTCGATTTTGACTAAGTTCCCATGAGGTCCACATCCGTTTTCCTGTTTCGCCCGGATGGCAAATCGCATGAATCGTACCCTCAGTGAATTGCTTCGGGCTTGTCACCATGAACACCAGTCTATCCCGGACATCTTGCACAGCTTTCCACACCCCGGATTCAGTGCCAAATAAGATATTTGCCCTCATGTAAATTTTATATTAAATGGGGTTATTTTGAAAATCAGATTAATATGGTATACATACTTCTTTTACCAGCCTTCAACCAATCCAAGTTTGAATGTATAAAGTCTTGAAATTCCTTCTAAGAATCAATTGTCGCCCAGATTAATTTGGCTATTCTGAGCAGCAAGATTATCAGTATCTTCCTGATCCATGAAACTGATTCCCAATTAAATGTCCTCCATTATCAACAGGTAATCTACCTTCTCTACCAGGGGGCCGGCAATGGGGGGAGTAATGATACTAAGGATACGGGTAAAGAGCTACTAATATCTGATGGGGAGTTTTATTGATTCTAGGTTACCTGACAGGTCTGCCGCAACATACAATCAGCCTTTGTTCTGACAACGTTGACAGAGTTTACCTATCAACATTAGAAACAATATACAAAGTGTTAGACATCGACATTCAGGAGTTAATCGAGGTTGAGTAGTCCTATGATAAAACATTAGAGAACAATTCCCTCAATATAATATAAAGGAAATATATACTGATAAATTAATCCCTCATCGTGTATGTGGGGGTGACAAGCAGTTGCAGTGCCTAATATCGAAAAAAATTTTAAAACGTAAAGGGTGATAACTTTGTCAATAAAGAAGCATTGCAGACATACTTTCAAATGAGAAAAGAGATAGCTAATAAATGTTTAGATACTTTATTTAAAACACCAATTAGTAATGAAGATAACTTAATAATTTATGATGGTGAAGTTGATGAGGAAGAATATATCTCATGGGAACCTGTAGAAAAAACTCTTTCACAGGACTTTACAAGTTTAGAAAATGAATTTGATATAAAGTTGCATAAATCAATAGTTGAATATTTTAACTCATACTGGTTTGCAGATTTAGATGGATTTTATAAGGAACACTATATTGCATTGAAGCCTGTGCTACCAAAGAGCGAGATAAGTTCATTCCGAGAGTCACTGAAAGGATATAAAGAAAATCATGGGAATAGTCTAAAGAAAATACCTATTGGGATTGAAGGAAATGGTTTGTTGGTGGTTATTGAGAATAAAAGTGGAATAATACAATTAGAAGATTTTGAAAGAGGGACATATGAGCATATTGCTGAGAATATGCAAGAATTAATCAGGAATTTCAGACTGAAAAGATAGCATTTTATTTAGTGATGTATTTGGCCGCAGCCCTTTCATTCGTGCTCATTCACGTTGTGAAAGGTCACGTTCTTTAACTTCCTTTCACTCTATTGAAATCGGCCTGATCCTTCCCTTCCTCTTATTCTCTCCGTGCTCCTTATGAAGACCTAAGTAATATAAATCCATTTAGCTGTTACTTTCTTTCTTCTATGAATTTCAAAAACAAATCTTGTAGTTCTCCCTCTGTATACTTAGAATTAAGCAGTAATCTTGGTTCTAACGAACAATCCTTTAACGTTGAGCTTCCATCAATTATACCGAGCATGTTTGAGATGGTATCAATCATGGTTTGTTCAATTATTCTAATTAAAATATCTTTATTTTCTGCTGTTAGACTGTTACAGAGCCCAATAGCTGCTTTCCAGTATTCATCAGTTTTTGGGCCTATTTTTGTTGTTTCATATAGTTCTCTGTATAATTCAAGATTTTCTTTAACTATAGACTCATATAGTGATTTAATAAAGATCTCATTCATTTTATTTCCTCATTTCCAGATACGTTTTTTATTTAGTTCAATAAGTTCTTTAATGCGGAATTCGGTATGTCACCATTACTCTCTCTTCTAAGTTCTTTAATTGGATAGGCTACACTTAGTTGGACAGAAATTTTAGGGTCAAGTAGACTATTACTAATACATTAGGGGAGAACCTGCCATGACCCAAAAAAAACGTCGAACATTCACTGCAGAATTTAAAGAACAAATGGTCCAACTATATTTGAACGGCAAACCGAGGAAGGATATCATTCGCGAGTATGATCTCACACCTTCTGCTCTTGATAAGTGGGTGAAGCAGAGTCAAACTTCGGGATCGTTTAAAGAAAAAGATAACCTGTCACCAGAGGCTGAGGAATTGATTAGACTGCGAAAAGAAAACAAACAGCTGCTCATGGAGAACGACATTTTAAAGCAAGCAGCGCTGATACTAGGACGAAAGTAAATGTGATTAAGAACAACCAGCACAATTACTCGATGTCAGCATTGTGTAAAGTCCTGCAGATTTCAGGAAGCACGTTTTATTAAGAAGCAAAAGAGAGGAAATCAGAAGATGATGTTACATCTGCGATTGTGGCCATCTTTCATAACAGCCGGCAAAATTACGGCACACGCCAGATTAAGGTCGAGCTAAAGAAGCTGGGACATCAGGTGTCCAGACGCCGGATTGGCCGGATTATGAAGGAGCAGGGTTTGGTCTCAACGTACACAGTAGCCCAATTCAAGCCTCACTCTTCTCCGTGCAACGAGTCTCATCAAAAGAACGAATTAAACCGTAAATTTGATCAGACAGAAGAGTTGGCGGTTGTCGTAAGCGATCTAACGTATGTAAGAGTCAATCAAAAATGGCATTATATATGTCTCTTTGTCGACCTTTTCAATCGGGAAATGATTGGTTTCAGCGCCGGCCCAAATAAAGATGCAGCCCTG
Organism: Metabacillus lacus; assembly: GCF_009674805.1. Classification (GTDB taxonomy): domain Bacteria; phylum Bacillota; class Bacilli; order Bacillales; family Bacillaceae; genus Metabacillus_C; species Metabacillus_C lacus. The sequence goes on from NZ_WKKI01000022.1 coordinate 41,453, forward strand.
GTTTACCGTGCCTTTGCGTCTATTCAAAAGGATCTGCGTAAGATGAATATTTCCATATAGACTGGGGAAGTGAAATTAAAAACAAGCTGATGGACGAAGCGCTGAAGACATTTGACATCAAGCGCTCATTGAGCATGAAGAGCTGCCCCTATGATAACGCCGTGGCTGAGGCAACCTTTAAGATTATTAAGACAGAGTTTGTTAAAGGAAAGAATTTTGAAGACTTAACGGAGGTGGGACAATGAACCCGTCCCTCTGTCCCAAAGGTACTAATAATAAAAAAAGTTAACTTAAATATTATTCTTGTTTATATTTGTAATATCACATTTTCCCATATGAATCTCATAACTATTTTCTTCTAAAGAAATCTGAGCAATACTACCCGTACACTTATCAGCTAATATTATATCACGGTTTTCTGATGTTTCCCAAAGCTCTTCAATTGCTTTTGTAATACTCAACACTCTAACATTAGCCCATACGGGAAATTGACAATTTGGCACCAGAATAAACCATTCTTTTTTTTCCTTTAGAAATTCTAAAGAACTTTCAAACCAAGAAATATGACAAATTGTATCTCCAATAGGTTTAGAATAGGTTGGTTTAGAATCTATCTTACGAAATTGTTTCAATGGAAATTCAAACAATTTCAACCACTGCGAGTCATAATCTTCAAAATTAATAAGCTCTATATGTGATAATAAAATTAAAGTATTTTTAGCATTCATCAATGCTTTTTTATTTAGTATTTTTTCATTTTGAAATGACATCAAAATTACCTCTTTATCTATTGTAATAAATATGATGGTCTCCATGTAACCATAAATGTTATAGTATCTATCTTTCTTAAAATCATAATCAAATGGATTAGCATACTCTTTTGGTTTCCTTGCATGTGTATACACTCTTCCATCACTTATATGCTCAGCAATAACTCTTTTTCCTTGAGATGTATTGTACTCATAGTATCACCCGGTATGTGTTGGGTTTGAACTATTCATAGTTTTTGTAGTCCCTCCCCTTCTTATTTATATCATCTCCAACTTCTAAAATATAAGCATACAAAGTCACCCGCAAATAGACTAGCTATTGACAATACCTCTGCCCCTACTAAGTCTTCGTTATCAGTTAACCTTTCACCTATTTGTGAAAACACAACATCTATGTCATAGATAGTGTCACATGGTTAAGAAAAATTATAGTTTGTGAATTTTTAAATCACATTTATCTTCTTCTGCTACATCAAATGCTGTACGTAGTACTTCAAAAAATGTTTTCCCATCAGTTGTTGCAAAATAATTCTCTAGACTAGTTACTTTTGGACTTATTTTATCTCCCCACGGTGGTTTTTGTGATAAGTCATCAATATCCCATATAACTTGTTCTGGCGAGTGTTTTGATAATTCCTGTTCAATTTCAATTAAATTAGCTTTTACAACAGAAACATCATTCCAGTTTAGTTTGTCATTATACAACTCATTCATCATTAAAGGATATTTTGTACCCCATCCTTCCTCACTCTAGTAATCGTTCTATGTACGTCAAAGTTGCGATAAATTAATAGGCAAGGAGAAAGCGAAGGTATTATTTTGAATAATAATAATGATGGTAACTAATGAAATTATGGTTATTTGCTTAACATAATAAAAGATAAATTGGGCATACATTTAAAATGTGTTGTACGTATATAATTCGTAAAAACATAATATTTGGCATACAGGGGTTACTCATATTCTCTGCATAAAAAATGCACTATTCGTCACTGGGTAGCCCCACCACAAAAAAGAAACTTTGAAAGGCACTTTGCCAATCAAGGTTTGAAATTCATTTAATTTAAGGCACATACACAATCTTTTCACCAATAGGGTATGTCCCCTTCCACCCACAAGGCCAACCTCCTTGCTTATAAACTTCAAAGATTTTTTCATAAAAATTATCTGTTTTCCCATTAACTAATCGATTTAATGCACACATCGTGAGGTCTCCCTCAACTTCCTCATTAATATCAATATAAACAAAAGGAAGAAAGTCATTCGAGTAATTGTCATGGTCACTAAAAAAATCATATATATCATCTTGCTGAGTTACTAAATCCAAATCATATACCTTTTCAACAATACTTGCTGCTTCCTGTGATTTAACATATTCCCATACAGTATCAACTTCACTTGAGTCCTGAGACCAGGCAAGGTTTTGGGCTTCATTGAAATCATTTATTACCTCTAAGTTATTTTCATGAAAGTTATTCTTATTAAACATCTTATTATTACGAATAAAATCCATTACTTCTTTTACTAATTGAGTGTTTTCACCGAATTTCATTTAGATAACCACCTTTCCCATAACTCTTCGGTTGCTCCACCGCCTCTGTTCCAAACAGGCAGTTTTATATTTTTACCACTTTTGTAAAATTCCTTAATATTATTTATTATTTATTTTAGTCTAATATAACGGTAATCCATTTCCACTCCCTTTTTTAGCTTTTGTTGTAGTTCATATACTTGTTTTCTAACACTGCTATATCTTAATTAACATCCAATTTATCAAGCTGTTTTCTTACGACATTGTTATAAACGCTATGAAAGCCTCTATATTTAGATAGACTACTAACATCGTCACTGCCGGTTGCCTGGCGGTTTGAACATTAGGTATTGTCTCTTTGTCAATCGTACTCGACTGCTTGCTGCCATTTACCTGCTTATCCACTCCCTTTGTTCCAAGGGACAGAGGGACGGGTACGTTGTCTCTCCCTATTTTAATTTCATGTGATTTTGAGCTTTAATTTAGAATGCACTACATACCATATGGAACCAAGTGCGTTCTCTATTTAACCACTGTGGCTGTTGGATTAAACTGAATCATGCCAATTGACAACCAGCTACCACTAATTTAAAATCTCTACTCTAATCTAATTTTCAATGCATCTTCCAGCATTGATTCAAAGTCAGAAAAAGTATTTATGATCTTACCTGAGGGTTTATCAAGTTCCATATAGACCTTTTGGTTTAATTCGTAACTATACAGTGCTATATCACCATCTATATAAGGATAAGCTATTTTTGTCATACATTTCATTTATGAATTGGAAGAATAAAAGGGCACCCTTTGGTTACATGACATCGTTGATGATAATCAGCTTAGATTCTATAATATGGTTGTACTAGTAAAATGTAGTGGATGTCAATTAACTTCATTTCTGCGTTATTTAAAATTATGAAAAATTACTATAGTAAGCTGATGAGGGCTCAATGGACGAAAAAGGTAATATCGCCCGCATCGCAGGTTATCAGCTTATTGGCAACTGTAAGAGAAGTAACACGGTTTTTTCGCTCGTATGACTTGCTCCCAGCAGCTTAAAAGTGTTGCAGTTATCACAAGTGCCAGCGCGCCATCAGCCGGGGACATGAGAAGCAGTGCTGACGAAACCCTGCAAGTTACAACTAACCTGAAACGCCATTATAATCAGTTTACTAACAGCGAAAAAGGAGATCTGTCTTCCACTCAGTCTATGATGTAAGAGATATCTGCTCTGGGTGACATAAGGAGATCCGAGGGAGAGTTTTTTTACTTTTTGGTATGCCTCAGAGAAGTACATCTCTATATCATTCTGGTTGACGACATGAAGGGTATCCATCCAGCGCTGAGCTGATTTAAGATACGTCAGACAAGTGTTCCTGAGTAGTCCAACTTTCACCCTGCAGCTCGACCCTCCAGATTCTCTACAGAGAGCAGCGTTGTAAAAGCGGGGGTGCTCTGCCTTAGCCCCTTCTTATGGAAAGAATTCAGTACCTACCGGACTTTATAGAAGTTAATGGATTCCCAGTTAAAGTAAAGCCAGGTGCAAAACTGGTAATTATATAGAGACTACTAGAGGAACGATACACTCACATAGTTCCTGCAAAACCATAAGAACAATAAAAAAGGATGATAAAATGGAATATAATGCATTAATAAAAACATTATATGAATATGGAGGTAGTGAACTGATAATAGATTGGGAAAGTGGATTGAAAATTATCGGTAAACCAGACACCCTCTTTGAAACGGACAATGGGTTAGAAGATGATGATATAAATTATACAGAGTATTATGCAGTTGCATTCCGAGTAATTGATATTTTATCCCATCCTACCACTAACGAAGGCAATGTATATAGTTGGTTGAGTAAAAAGAAAAGTTCATTGGTTGAAATATCACTTTATGATGATCCGCCAAGAGCAGTTTTTTTAACTAACGGAGAAAGTGTATGGAAAAGGGATAGTAAAAAATAAAAACGTTACTTTAAACATATACCTTGATGGGCTAAATTGCTTTTCAAGATTTTTTTACTTTAATTTATATTAAGCCAGCTGATATTTGTGAGAATCAAAATTGAAAATAATTAGATTGAGAATTGAGAGCTCAAGATGGTAGTACCATCAAGGAGAATCGTTTTAAAACTTTGGGGAACTGAACACGAACGAGAAAGGGGTGAGATGACATTTTAAATAGCAGGGGGTAGAACATCAAGAAACGCGAGACTTTCAACTAAGAAGCATCGTTCGAGACATTGCGTTTAAAAAGAAGCACTCTGCTCGGCTTTTCGCGTTTCCATTTAAAACGTCATGTTCCCACGAGGTTGAGATCGCTTCCCACATCAGTTTTCCTGTTTCGACTGGATGGAAAATGGCATAAATGGTTCCAACAATAAAACATCATATTGGGATTGCAAGAGTTATCGATCGTGGTTGATAATAAAGTGAAAAACCATGAAAAGCAGCTCAAAGCCAATCAAGGGCAATTAATTTTATCTCTTTTACCATTTAGCCTAATCACCAATTAAATCTATATACTATTCATTATTATTGAGAAACTTTTTAAAAATCCTCTCACAATTAAGCTATTTGAATATCAAACCTCGAAGTATTTTTAATTGTTAGGTCTGTTATGTTGACTTAACACTTGTTCCTTGCCTTTCCCACCGGAACCAAAGTAAACCGGCGTAAGCTTTTGGTTTGTTCCTTGTAACAATATATCGAATGTTTGAAATGTCATCTCGCCTAATTATCGTACTTATTTTCACAGCAAAATATTGTTATAAAACCCCATGATGGTACAACCTTCAGAGCTCTTAATTTTAATGTTTATTTTCTTAAATTCTTAATCATATAACTTATCAAGAAATTCCGTAAATGTTGCTGCAACATAAAATACATTTTCTCTTGCACGTTCTTTAGCCTGTTCTTCCGTGAACCCTTCTTCTTCTATTAATATTTCCTTTTCAGCAGCATTTTCATGTTCCCAAAAAACCACAATCGGATTATCTTCATGATCTGCATAATCAAAACATAGTAAGTTTCCAGACGGATCAAAGGCAAATGGAATTATCTTTTTTGGAAGTGCATCCTTATAATCATTGAAGATTTCTAGAATATGCTCATCATCTTCACTGTCATATGTTAATAGTGTTCCAAACACCTTTTCTTTTCCTTAAACTTGAAATAACTCAGGGCTAACATGTGCACCATTATAATTCATAGCAACTTCTATATAATCTAAGGGAAATTTCACTCCTAATTTTTCACCAACATTCTCCACTTCTTTCTTAGTCACTGGTTCATCCCATGATCTCCAATTTATCTTACTCATCTGATACCATCTCCCCATAATTTATTTCCACCTAAATGGTTCACTTTATGTGTCTTAGGTACCACAAGTTGCATCTTACCAGGTACCTGATGATGATGTCATGTCAATCCTTTAATTCTGGCTTCACCATTTTCAATATCTCGAAGTTGTTTTGGTGTAAATATCTCCTTAGATATTTTCCCTTGTTCAATCGCTTCTTTTAACAACCCTGTACTGGATAGGCTACACTGACATCGACATTCAGGAGTTAATCGAGGTGGAGCAGCCTCATTCTAGTAATCGTTCTATGTACGTAAAAGTTGCGAATAACTTTAAAAGGTAGGGAGAAAGCGAAGGTAAAGTATTTGGGGAAGAGAATGGTAGTTCTGATATTTTTTAGGTAATTTACACGAAGTTAAATTCTTTAAATAGGGCATACAATTTAAAGATGTTGTACGTACTAAAATATTTGTTAAAACATTATAGGGGTTACAGGGGTTATATTTAACCTAATATTGATAAACAATTTATTCGGTACTAGGTAGTAGTAGATTAAAAAATCATCTTAAATGGTCTTTAGCCAATTAAGGTGGTTTTAATTATATTGCTTTTAATACTTCATCTACAGAATTGCTAAACACATTTGGGTCTTCACTTTTTATGTCTCTTAATAAGTTAATTATTATCTCTTTTGTCTTGACATCTAGCTTAGATAGTACACTACCGTATATTCTTCTTACTTGTTCATGATTTAAAATTCTGTAATGTAAAACTTCCATCCATTCTCTTGCCCTATCAATAACACTAGGAACAGTTACAGCGATTAAATATAATCCTTCAACAATATTTTCTTTATAGAGATGCTCTATGCCATGTACTAATCCGAACATTATTTCATATTGTTCGGTATCATCATCAAATCCCATACATAATCCTGTAATAACTGATATATCCCCTAAAACAATGAGATTACCTAATGCTTTTTCAAATGAGAATATTTCTTTTTGAGATTGTAAAAGTCTATTTGTGTAGACTTTCTTTAATTCCGATTTCACATCCATACACTCCACCCCCACTTACTTATTATATAATTCAGGATATAATTCTCTATTCTTTCTAATCATACTTAAAAGCCCCGCTCTTATTTCAGGTGTGTAGACACCATCCTTCATGTATATTCCTTCTTGCGTCTATAATATATCATGAGTAAGGGCATCACGGGTTATACGTTTCAAAAGTTATTGTACGTCTAAATAATTTCTTGAAAACAGATATAGGGCTTACAGAGGTTACTCATATTCTCTGCATAAAAAATGAATTATTCGTCACTGGATAGCCCCACCAACCAAAAAGAAACCATGAAAGATTTCATCATAAAATTATATTAGTTTAGCTATCTGTTTGAGAGATAAACCCCTTGGTACTTTACTTCACCTTCTTCATCGACAAACTCAACTTCATAGGCTTTATTAGGTGTATCATAAACCATTATTATGGTGCCTATATCCCCTTTTTCCTTTGTCATGGTCTTATCCATTGCCCAGCCTGCTATTTTACGAGAATACAAGTCCATTACGGTCGCCGCTGGTCCTCTCAGCACTGAGGATGGCGTACAAGCGTCAAAAGCCAGGGAAAGGCGTCGTTCACCACTCTGACCGAGGAGTTCAATATGCCTCCTTATAATATCAGGCATTATTAAAAAAGTACGATATGGTAGGGAGCATGAGCCGAAAAGGGAACTGTTATGACAACGCTTGTATCGAGTCCTTTCGCGGCATTCTTAAACGTGATCTCGTTTATCAGACCAAGTATATTACTAGAGAAGATGCCAAGAAATGATTGTTCGAGTACATTGAGTTTTTCTACAATTCCAAGAGAATTCAATCGACTTTGGACTATCATACGCCAAATGAATTTGAACAAATGAACGGCAATCCTGGGGCCAAATTTTACTCTCATAAAAAGTTTAAACCGCTCTGAATTTGAATTTTTTTATGAAGGCCACCAAGCAAAAGTGCGGTAGAAAAATCTGTGTCTATATTCTTGACGTAGTATCATTGTAAAATGGTGTGGGACAATGAACCCGTCCCTCTGTCCCTAAGCTGTATATTGGTTCCTGCTTATTTTTTGGATAGTAGAAAAATACCGTCGAATCACTAAATTCATCAACTTCTGAATATAGCGTTACTTTTTCCCATGGTTCTGGAATAATATTGTTTAACTGTATAGCTACTTTTTGATAAATACTTTCCATGTTCTCTGTATTCATTTACTTTCCTCCCTCTATCAACGGTTTAACCCGTTGGTGTAGTGTCAAAAAAAAAGTTTTCGATACGAGCCCTAACAATATTTTTATATTATGTTAGCAGTAATAGAAAGCCCTTCACGTTATCCATTGTTTATCGTCACTAGCTTTGTCATTCTCGTTAGTTTATTAACCAATCCATGTCATAACTACCGCTGCCATGTAAAATGTCATCTCGCCTATTTATCGTACTTTTCTTACTATCCAAGTATTAAAACGATACTCCATGATGGTACTACCTTTATGAGCTATGAATCTCATAAGCATTTTTTTGTTTATCTAAAAGAATAATATTTCTCACCAAAAAGCACTTGTTGCTTATTAAACAATCAAGCGCTTTATCATTAGCTGTATAATGTTCTTCATTGTTAATACTTCTTTTTATTCTTCAGTGTCCTCATATAAATTATCTAAGAATTCATCAATACTGTCTGCTAAAAAATACATGTTACTCATATCATCAGGGTCTTCCGGTTCTTGTTCATGATCCCAAAAATAAATCTTGCCGTAATAAGGTTCCTTTGTCCCTAAACATATAACATTTCCTGAAGGGTCATCTCCTATTGGAATAAATCCTACTGGTAACCTCTCATCCATTATCTCAATAAAATCTGTCAAATTATCATACATATCGCCAATACCATAAAAAACATTCAAAACACTTGGTCCTTGCTCATTAAATATCATAAATAAATTAGGTATCACTTTTCCCCCATTCCATTTTAGTAAAAAATTAACATATTTTTTAGTTAGTTTAATGTTATTTTCATTTTCAAATATTTCTATTTGTTCTAACGAAAGATTATCATGTGAACCATAAATTTTCGCCATATACATCCTCCTAACTAATTTCCATTAACAATACTTACTCCACCTGTATGAGTAAATTCTCTATGAACCTGTTTATCAACAAGAATCATTGTTTTTCCATCTTGATGATAATGCCAAGTATAACCTTCAGGAGCTTCATTTAAAGAAGCAACTGGTGGGTCAGAATCTTTGTTTAATCCCGCCTTTTAATTTGCGTTTTTATTACCCCATGGACGATTGGTTGGACTTGCAATTTCAATTTCTACCGGCTTAACAGTTGGATGTGCATATTCAGTGAAGTCTGGATAACCATCAGGATACCTTACCTTTTTTTGTCCATTTGTCCGGTGCAGGAGAATATGATGGTTTAGTGGCAAGTTGTTCTTTTGTAAATTGGACTCTTAGATTACTTTTACCGGTACCCTATGTTGTAATCTTAAAAGCTAAAAAAAAATCAGCCGTTTTAGAACCCTATTAAACTACATTGTCACTGGCTTTTAATAAAAAAGTAGTCAATTTCTTCACACCTATACCGTCTAAATTTGAAGGTGCAGGGTATTGTTTCCAAAATGCCAATGCCGTTTTCCATCCACCCCTGAGATTTGATAAAACTCCTTCGTTTTTACTGATCCGTTCAAAGCTCCGAAGATGAGCGATAACCCTCGCTTTTAATTCAGAAATGCTAAATGGTTTGGCAACGAAGTCGTTCGCCCCAATACCCAACCCATATACTTTATCTTTTTCAGTATGTCTTGCACTTAATAAAATCATGGGAATATTCAATTTCTTCACGTAAAATTTGTATCACTTTGTAACCATTCAAGTCAGGCATGGTAATGTCTATGATCATAATATTAGGGTTGAACCGCCGTGCTTCTATAATTCCATCGACTCCCGTATTAGCAGCCACCACTTGGTATCCATCTGCTTCAAAACTATTCTGTAGAAGAAATGTAATTTCTGATTCATCATCGATTATAAGTATTTTTTTATCATTAAAAGTTATCAATTTTCAATTCCTCCACTAGGTATAATAAAACAAATGTGGGCTCCACCATATTCGGATTTACCCGCAGAGATTGATCCATTATGTTTTTTAATAATAGTATTAGCAATATACAATCCTAAACCGGAGTGACCTACCTTGTTAAAGTGGGCGTGTTTTTCTTGATAAAATTTATCGAAGATCCTATTTGGGTTTTTTATGCCCGGTCCGGAATCGTGAACCTGAAACGATAGTGTTTCATGGTCAATCATAATAGAAATTTTAATGATACCATTAGGTGGGGTAAACCTTAGGCTATTCATGAGAATATTATCAATTACTTGACCTATACGACCTTTATCCAATGTGAATGTCTTGATATCATGTTCGTTTGTAATCGTTACATCTAAATTAACTTGTTTTTTATCGGATAAATGAGAGAAATTTGTAATTTGCTCTTCTAAAAACGGCTCTATGTCGATGTTTTGTAAGAATAACGTATATGATAAGCTATCTATCTCTGTTATCTGGTTAATCTCATTTAATAATTTGGATGTTCTGTCTACATTGGAAGTTATGGCATTAAGGTATTTGAAAAGCAAGGTCTCATTTTTCCAGATTCCTTCGATCAAGCCTTCTGCATGCCCTTTAATGATTGTCAAAGGAGTTTTTAAATCATGAGCTATTGCTTTTAAATAATCTCTTTTATCCTGTTCCAGCTTCCATTGCTGTGTCAAACTAGTCTCCAACTCGCTTCTCATTTGTTCGAATGAATTAGTTAAGTCTCCTATTTCATTTTTGGCGGCATAATGAATTTGAAAGTTCAAATCTTTATTCTTAATTCTGTTGGAGGCTTCAATTAAATTTTTTATGGGAATGGAAACTCTTTTTCCAATAATGCTAGAGACCAATAACGTTAGTAAGGTAATATAGATAAACGGTGAAGAAACCAGTCCAATGACAATCAATACCGGCCAGGTGGAGGAGTAGGATATCTTAATATCGTAATTCAAGGCCACGGCGCCTTTAAGTTTTTTATTTTCATCTGAAATTGGGACATAATAAGTAAGGTTATTTTTGTCATCCTTGCTATGTACTCTTTTGTTAAGGTTTTGAACCAAAGGATTCGAAGGGCTGATTGAGTTTTTCGACAATGTTCCATATAAGGATGTCCCTTCAGAATTGAGCACGAGATATTTAATTCCTTCTTTAGGAATTTGTTTTTCCATGTTCTCTTTCTCGTTGAGATCAAGTAACTTTTTACCATTTTGGCTAATATAATCTTCGATTGTCGGTAACCGTTGCTCGTAATAATTTGCAGGTTTGACCTTTTCGTCATTCTTTATTAAATATATTACTCCCAAGACAAGCGTAAAGAAGGTAAGGAAAATACTCCCTATCAGAATGATGAAAAAGCCAACTTGCAATTGTTTTTTTATGGATAAGTCTTTTAACATTTTGAAATACTCCACTTATATCCGATACCCCAGGAGGTTTCAATATATTTATATTCTGAATCTAATAAAGCGAGTTTCGTCCTGATCTTTTTGACGTGCTCCACAACGGTTAATAGGTCCGACTCACTGTTGTATCCCCATACTTGATCAAATAATTGCTCTTTTGTAAGGATTTGTTGAGGATGTAGAGCGAATGTTTTTAATAAATCAAACTCTGTTTTAGTAAAACGGACTGGTTGATCTTTAATAAAGACTTCATAGGTATTCAGATTGATTTTAATATTCTCGAAGGTTAACAGTTTATCTTTGCCTATATTCCCAAAATCTTTTACTCTTCTTAAATTAGCTATTATTCGAGCCTTAAGTTCACTTACACTAAAAGGCTTGTGAATATAATCATCTCCTCCTATCATCAATCCTTGTATTTTTGATTTTTCGGTGTCGTCAGCACTCAAAAAAAGAATGGGGCAAGATAATGATTTTCTTATTTCCCGACAAACATCGAATCCATCCATATCCGGTAACATTACGTCTAAAATAATTAAATTAATGTCTGGACTTAATGATTGAATGGCGTTTGTTCCATTTAAAGCAGTTAGAACCATATAACCTTCTAATAAAAGGATATCTTTTAGAAAATCAACTATTTCCTGCTCATCATCCACTACCAAGATTGTTTTAGTCATAAAAATCCCCCCTTGCTGCATTTAAGCGTTAAGCCCTTTTACTCAAAGAAGTCCTTGTTTCTCCATATAATGAAATTAAAAAATCCACCACATAGGATAATTATACCAGTTGATAATAAGAACAGAATATTCAAATTGTTTAATTGGTTGAAAATATACTGGCCGGGTAGGATGAAGTATGAAAATATGTCACTTATATAAACAGACCCAATCATGCATCCGAGTGTAAAAAGGAAACCTAAAGAGGAATTAGGAATAAGCGTACTGATAACACTAACAAGGGCAAGTAGGCTGATCACGATTAGAAACAGCAAGGCATAAAAGCTTAGCGTATATAAAACGGATTCAAAAACTGTGAGGTTCATGTATGGTTTGGAAAAGGTAATTCGGTCTACATGGGGAGTCATCATGTACCCGAAAATATAACTAACGATTAGTAAAACGGCTAAAAATACAAAGACCAACATAATTTGAGATACGTATTTTGATAATAGCAATTTAAATCTTGATACAGGACGGATAAGGGTCATTCTATAGGCTCCTGATTTTAACTCCCCGCTGAAACTATCGAGAAATAAAAGAGGGAAAATAATAAAATTAAGAATGAAAAAAGACTCTTTCGCCACTAAAATCGGTAAATTAAGGCTGTTCACCTTGACTTGCGGGGTGTTGTTTGAATAATTACCTAAGCCATAGTAATTTAAAAACAAACAAGAACCAAGTACAATGACAGTGTACATGATGAGTAGTACAATCGTTTTCTTTCTAAGGAAAATCTTCTGGAATTCATTTTTTAATAGTAAATTCATATCTTCACCTCAATAAAAAAAGTCTTTTTTGTTAGTAAAATAAATCATGAAGGAATTCGCCACGATGATATAGGTTAGTAAAACAGCAAGATTAAAATAAAAGACGGCCTTTGATGCTAACATGAGGGCGATCCCTTGATATTGAATCATAGGTAAAGAACTAAATAATATAAACGGTGAAGAAAATCCGGCCATGTTAAAAATCGTTGGATAAACGATAGAGGATAGTAGAAACCCCATTCCAAACCCAATGGCACTTGTGGTCGACTTACTGACAATCGAAAACAACGCGAAAACGCTCGACATGGCTATCAATGAAAGAAAGGTTAGACCATAATAGGCTACAGTGTAAAGAAAGACAAAGATACTGGATTTTTCACTTTCATAAAAGAACAAGTTAATTTCATGTTTGTAATCAAACATCGAAAAACCAAAAAGATAACTAACCACGAAATAGATAGAAAGGAAAATTAAAATAAATAATTGTACATTGACTAATTTGGAAAATATAACTTCTCGATATGAAAAAGAACGTTGTATGACCAGTCGTAATTGCCCCGTATGTATTTCTTGGGCAAAGCTTAATATTATGATGATTAAAACGATTATATTGAAGGCAAAGGTTAACTGTTCAGCCAATCCCATGATGGGAAAGGAGTTGGCGTACGTATAATCAGGTGAATCATTAGGGATAAGCTCATTATGGTTCGATAAATATCGAAAAGATGCGAACAAAATTAGAGGAATGGTAATTAAGAATAACCAGGTGCTCTTTCTTATCCACATCCTTTGCCATTCGGCATAGATTAGTTTAATCATTGGGTCATCATCTCAATGAATTTCTGTTCTAAATCTTCATTTGTACTCCCTAATTCGGTATCTTTTCCTTGCCAGGTGATCTTTCCCTTATTAATCATCACCCATGATTTACATACCATTTCTAATTCTTTAATCAAATGGCTAGAGATGAGAAAGGTTATTCCATTTTTCCTATTCAAGGCTAAAATAAGTTCTCTAAGTTCTTTCATGCCAACCGGATCTAACCCATTGGATGGCTCATCCAAAATGATGAATTGAGGTTCCCCTAACAAAGCCTGTGCAATTCCTAAACGCTGTTTCATCCCTAGAGAATAACTGTCTACTTTGTCATCTCCTCTATTTTCCAGTCCAACAATCTTTAAAACTTCTTTTACTCTATCTTTTACATTTCTTTCACCCACACCACTGGTTATCCTAGCTAAATTTATTAAATTTTGCTTTCCGGTCATATAAGAGAAAAATATAGGGGATTCTACAATGGCTCCGACATGTTTTAAAGCTTGTCGCTTACTTGTATTAACGTCAGTACCATTGATAACGACATTTCCTTTGGTCGGATGTATAAGGCCTGTGAGAATTCTAATGAGTGTGGTCTTTCCTGACCCATTTGGTCCTAAGAACCCACAAATATCATTCGCGAATAGATCAAATGAAATATCATCCAATATTTTTTTCCCTTTTACGTTTTTACTAATGTTTTTGACCTCTAATATTTTTGTTTTATTCACTGTCACCCCTCCTAATAAAGAAATAATAAGATACAAATATAAAAAAAGTATAAACATTAAGAACAAAAAATTTTGAAAAAAGATTTTTTGTCTGATGCATACTTTCGGAAATTCCTAAACTGAATTGAGAGCAGAGTGTAATTTCCTCGTGAAGGTGTGACGTCCGAATCCGTTTCGTCAATTAGCAAAATCCTCAGCCGCAGAAAATGAATTCGAAAGGTCATGGGAAAAATTGGAGCAGTTGATTCGACGAGACATCTATTGTACCAACCCAATTTTTTCTTTCACTCGTGTTTGGTAATCCGCGTACGTATAGTGGAAGGCTTTAATCTGAAAGCGACGTCCGTTTTTAGTGTTGTTCTTCCTACGCTTTTCTTATTACTATACGAGTTGGTTAATTTAAGTAAGATGCCCTATTTGAAAATCAACTCTTTTTGATTTCGATTAATAAACAGTGTCATAACTTAAGATTTATAAAAAAAACAAAAACACCTGATTCCTCATAAGGCAATCAAGTGCTTATGGTAATTCTATAACATACTCCCGAATATTACTGAACTGGTCCCATAAATTCAGTAATAATAAGAATATGTTCTTTCAGTTTGACTTTTTTTAGATTCTCTACTTTTTCTGCTCCACCTAAACCTAATAGAGGTGTATAACCGAAGCAATCTTCATAAGATAGTTCTCCCAAATTTTCAACAGCTTCGGGATATGGTTTCCACTTTAAATACTCATCCCGAAACTTTTCTGAATCCAGACTTTTGAAAAAATATAAAAAGTTTGGCATAACTGTTTTAAGTACTCCGTATCTAAAATTAAGCAATCTTACATACCCGTCAGCCCATAATAGAATCATTTCACTAAACACAAATGGCTTTCGTCATACAGATAATCTGATTAATAACATCTTTATTTCAATTTCTGATTCTGAATGAATACTCCTCAGTACAAAAAGATTGCACGTCAGGTCAAAAAGAACCTTAAGTAATAAGTATTCATCCCTACTAAAAACACCAAAATATTAATAGAAGTACATGAGTTGCTCAGCTTGATAGGCTACTTTTATAAGTAAGTCACTGCCAAAATGGTTTGGTGACGTCACTACACCGTTTTACTATATTGACCTATGTATTACTATTCAAATCAAGAAAAATCACATTAAACATGATTGGCTTTCGGCAGTTCATTAGATGAAAAGTAGAGTGAGTTCTCGGTAAGTCCACTAACAAATTTCCGCCCCTCTGTAAGAAAGCGAAGCTTTCTGGAAGAGGTAGCATCTTATCTTCTTACTAAACTACTATTTTTACTAAGTTACTATATATACTTGGCGCCATGTTAGGTTTTAAAAAATTGCCTTAAGAGTTTATATCCTGAGGCAAAAATTAATTGTTATGAATCAAATGTCATTTTTTCAGGGAATATCCCACCTTCTCTAATTAGACAACGAGCCATTCTTTGGGCTGCTCTATCAAAATAAAAATTGTTTGAATGGTTCTCATCAACTATTGGTTCAATTTCAGAAAACATTTTTGTTTCTTTGTTTAATTCAATCTTTCCCATAATATGTTCTTTTGGCCCATATCTGTAAACCACTTTTGATTCATTTTCATAGTCTTTTAATAATATTACAAACCCTCCCAATCATATCACCTCTAATCAATTTCCCATGGATGCCCTGATCTAACAGCAGCATCATGAGCTTTCTCATAGTTTGTTTTAAATATACCTTCAAAACGCGATTCAAATAATTAGTAAAAATACAACCCAATTTTTGTCTGCCCTGATGCTAAACTAGTAACCTTCTTACGTAACCTACCTTTTATCGCCAAGAGCTTTTTCATTCTCATTAGTTTTTTAGCCATTCCCTGTCTTAACTATCCCTGCCATATAAAATGTCATCTCGCCTAATTATCGTACTTTTCTTACTATCCAAGTATTAAAACGATACTCCTTGATGGTACAACCATCATGAGCTTTCGATTCTCAAACAAATCACATTCTTATTGTCTCATTCATAAATCTTCACTTTTTATTATTCACTATCTTTATGTATCCGTATCCTCACCACCTTTAGCATTACGAGCTTTCTCATTGTCTTTAGTTTGTAGGTTTTGCAGTATCATAAGTCCCCACACCATGTAAAATGTCAAATCACCCAATTCTCTACTTTTCTTATTATTCCTATATAAAATAAAACTCCATGATGGCAGTACCTTCATGGAGTCTCTATTTTCAAACGTATCATTGCTCTTTTTGTCCAACTCAAATATTTAAATTGTATTTTAGTTCACTTGCTTTATGTGCCCCTTTCATATAACTAGTTTAGGCACTAGAGTGCTCTAAACACGTTACCTTTCCTCTTTGCACAAATGCTTGTAATGACCAAATTCAGGAAATAAATCCCAGTTTGTTTCAAGGGTATCGCTAGTTTCTCGCTCCTCGACTGAACCGGTCTTTAAATCTCTCTTTTCCATTGCTATATAGCCATCTTCTCGGAAGCCCAAAATCAAGCTACTTACTGTAAACACTCACTTTTTTCCCTCAAAAAAACGGGTGTTTTTTTCATATTTTTCCGGCAGACAAAATTTATCCTTCT
>NZ_WKKI01000023.1 GCF_009674805.1 Metabacillus lacus
TAACCCGCCATGTGTGGGAAGAATACAAAGAGAAGGTGCGTCTAAACAGACTCTCCCTCTCCGGAAAAATGCTTTATAAATTTAGAAAAGAGAAAGTAGAGCGAAGCTTCGCAGATTCAAAAGAACTGCATGGGCTTCGCTATTGCCGGTTACGGGGATTACCCAATGCGAGTGAGCAAGTGTTGCTCACCGCAGCGTGCCAGAATATGAAAAAGATCGCCACACACCTAGCCAAGCTAGGATAATAGTGGCGATCTGAGCTTTTTAAATCAAAAAATGTGTAGATCGATGAAAAAAGAGAAATTACAAAGAATAAAAAAGCTTGTGGAAGAAACATATAGTACCTTTCTCCACAAGCTGAGGTCCGTTACGGACCTTTTTTTCATGATGATAAATCCATCAATTTACGAACGTTAATAAGTTATACATAAAAATAGTTCGTATATTGATTGACTTACCTTTAATTATTTTGTTATTATTACCAAGGCGCAAGATAAATGAATGAAATTGTTGTACATTGGGGGAGTTATTAATGAAAGAAAATTATCACGTGATTGTTGTTGGTGCAGGACCGGCAGGGATTTTCACATGTTATGAAATAATGGAAAAGTCACCTCATGCGAAGGTGCTGCTGATTGATAAAGGCCACGACATATATAAACGTAATTGCCCTATACTTCAAAAGAAAATTTCAAAATGTCCGCCGGCTGCAGGCAGAAAAGAATTTGCAGGCTGTCTTCCGGCTTGTTCCATCACGAATGGTTTTGGAGGAGCAGGAGCGTATTCTGACGGAAAATTTAACATAACAAGTGAATTTGGCGGATGGATGACAGACTATCTTCCTGAAAGCAAGGTAGTGGAACTGATAAAATACGTTGATTCTATAAATTTAAAGCATGGTGCAACTGATACAATTACAGATCCTTTAACACCAGAAGTGAAAGATATTGAACGCCGGGCATATGCTGCAGGTTTGAAGCTTTTGCGGGCAAAAGTGAGGCATTTGGGAACAGAGCAGAACCTTGAAATTTTAAAAAGCATTTTTGAACATCTGAAAAAGAAAATTGACATGGTATTTAAAGCAGAAGTGGAAGATCTTATAACTGAAAAAGTGGAAGGTAAACATATCGCTAAAGGAATTCTGTTAAAAAACGGTGAGAAGATCACTGCAGAAAAAGTTGTGGTTGCTCCAGGACGGGATGGATCAACATGGCTGAGCTCCATGCTGAAAAAACGCAGGCTTAGCATGATGAACAATCAGGTTGATATTGGCGTCCGCGTTGAAACTTCAGATATTGTCATGGAAGAGATCAATAAAAACCTGTACGAAGGAAAATTCATCTTTAATACTTCTGTCGGCACCCAGGTTAGAACATTTTGCAGCAATCCTTCCGGCCATGTAGTTGTAGAAAATCATTCGGGTACAATGCTTGCAAATGGCCATGCATATAAAGATCCTAAGCTCGGCAGCAGCAACACCAACTTTGCCCTGCTCGTGTCTCACCGTTTTTCAGAACCGTTTGATAAGCCGAATGAATATGCACATGAGGTATCAAGTCTGGCAAACAAGCTGTCAAGCGGAGGACTTATCGTACAAAAGTACGGTGATATATTAAAAGGAAGAAGATCGACAGACAACAGAATTAAAGAGGGCTTTCTAGAGCCAACGTTAAAAGAGGCTGTGCCGGGAGATCTTGGGCTGGTACTTCCATATAACACAATGAAAAGCTTGATCGAAATGACTGAAGCCCTTGATAAAGTATCGCCAGGTCTGGCTTCTGAGCATACACTTTTTTATGGCGTTGAAGCAAAATTTTATTCTGCACGCCCTAAATTGAATGATGTATTTGAAACAGAAATAGACGGCCTGTATGTTGGCGGAGATGGCGCAGGTATTACCAGGGGACTGGCACAGGCTGGGGCTTGCGGTGTCTGGATAGCACAGGACATTTTACGAAAGAGCTTAAGTATTTCCACTAATAAAGAGGTTCTTGTATAGAGGCGGATATTCCGCCTTTTTTTGTTAACTCGATTTCGATAATGGTTGACATAATGATTGTTCTTCTCTACCCTTATTTTAGAGGGAGGGAATTGAATGAATTATCTGACACTGGCAGAACAAGTAATCCAAGGAAGAACATTATCAAACGACGAAGCGCTCTACATCCTTAATAGCCCGGATGATGAGCTGCTGCTCCTGCTGCATGGCGCTTTTAAAATTAGAAAGCATTATTACGGCAAGAAAGTGAAATTGAATATGATTATCAACACGAAATCTGGACTATGTCCGGAAAACTGCGGATACTGCTCTCAGTCCAGTATCTCTGAAGCGCCGATAGAAAAGTACAGACTGCTTGATAAGGAAAGTATTATAAAAGGTGCGGAACAAGCATATCGCTTACATGCCGGTACATATTGTATCGTAGCAAGCGGCAGAGGCCCTTCGAACAAAGAAGTTGATAACATCGCGGAAGCTGTTACAGAAATCAAAGAGCGCTTTGGCCTTAAAATTTGTGCTTGCCTTGGGATACTGAAGGACGGACAAGCAGAGAAGCTGAAAACCGCAGGAGTGGAAAGATATAATCATAATATCAATACTTCAAAAGAACATCATGAGAACATTACCACATCACATACATACGAGAATAGAATTGAAACAATACAAAAAGTAAAGGCTTCCGGTATCTCTCCTTGCTCTGGCGTGATAATAGGTATGAAAGAAACATTGCAAGATGTAGTGAATATGGCGTTCGCACTCAAAGAGCTTGATGCAGACTCCATCCCGGTTAACTTTCTTCATGCAATTGATGGAACGCCTTTGCAGGGTACGGATGAATTAAACCCAAGATATTGCTTAAAAGTGCTGGCATTATTCAGGTTTATAAATCCTAGTAAAGAGATTCGTATTTCCGGGGGCCGGGAAGTCAATCTTCGCACACTTCAGCCTCTGGGTTTATATGCGGCAAACTCCATCTTTGTCGGTGATTATTTAACAACTGCCGGACAAGAAACCACAGAAGATCATAACATGCTGAAAGATTTGGGGTTTGAAGTTGAGTTTCATCAACCTAAGGAAGAATTGAAATTCACTGTATAGATAAGTGAAAGTGCCGGAAAAGTGTTTTAATTTCCGGCACTTTTTTTATGAGACTGTTAAAACTGTGTTTTTCTAAGTCTACTGGTCAGTTAACTTTCGGAAGGAGAAATGAGATCCTGGAGAGAATTAGTATTCATTCAAATTCAGTAAGTACTAATATTATAAAGAGAATGTCTACGTAGTATAGTATTTCAAAGATTGTAAATTGAAATTAAGTTTCTTTCTTCGATTCTTCATGGTATTTCATAAACTTCAGGAGGTGCACAAATGCAGTTGGGAAGTAGCAATTATCAATTTCAAGACAGTTATTTTGTTGTTGTACACCCATTTATATATGTAGTAACAGGCACTTTGGTAATCATAAGTGCAGCAGCTATTATTACATTTTTAAAAAAAAGCAGTAGATAATCAGCAGAATGATTTCAAGGTAAGAATTGTTTGGCTGAAGGTGAAAGGGAATTAATTTACTCATAGACTGTTTTATTTTGTTGGCTATGTTCAATATAGTATTGATTTTCAAGTTGAAATAAAGAACCTTTCATTTTTGTTTATAAAAAGTATATTAAACCAGTAATCCCTAAAAAAATGAATCCAGCCCAGCCAGAAGATATTGCTATTTTCGTTCTGAAATTTCTATGATCATCTGTTTAAGAATGAAAACTTGCCCCTATACTTGCTGCCGATCTTCCCATCAGCATGGTATCTGAGCTCCTTCCCATTCTGAATTTGTACAGGCCGGCATACTTTTTATAAATAAGGTATGAAATCACTTCATATAATGAATGGAAGGAGAAGGGAAAGAGGTGTAGTAATGCCCGGCAGCTATCTCATTAAACCTGTGCTGGATGGAAGCTATAAAGAAATCTCGCATGGAAACGGCATTTATTTATATGATTCAGAAGGAAAGGCGTATATAGACGGCTCTTCAGGAGCAGTCACCTGCAGCATTGGACATGGCTGTAAAGAAGTGATTGAAGCTATGAATGAACAAGCCGGAAAGATTTCTTTTGTATACAGATCTCAATTTACCAATCAGCCTGCGGAAGAATTGGCGGATAAGCTTGCTGCCATGGCTCCTGAAGATTTGAATTGGTCATTTTTTGTTAACAGCGGTTCTGAAGCGGTAGAAACTGCTGTAAAAATAGCACTGCAATATTGGCAGGAAAAAGGCCAGGGAAGAAAAACACATATTATTTCCAGATGGATGAGCTACCATGGCATTACGATTGGTGCTCTTTCTTTATCAGGTCATACCGAAAGACGAAGAAGGTTTTTTTCGCATCTTGAAAGCAGTCCTGCAGTGTCCCCTCCATACTGCTATCGCTGCCCTTATCAATTATCTCATCCTTCCTGCGGCTTGAAATGTGCAGAAGAGCTTCAAACTGCTGTTGACAGAACTGGAAAGGAGCATGTTGCAGCCTTTATCGCCGAACCTGTGATAGGTGCAGCAGGAGGAGCCATTTCACCTCCAGAAGGCTATTATCAGCGCATAAAGGAGATATGCAATGAAAATGCTATTCTCTTCATAGCTGATGAAGTTATGACTGGAGCGGGAAGAACCGGAAAAGCATTTGCAATGGAGCATTGGCAGACTGTCCCTGATATATCTATCTTGGGCAAAGGGCTGAGCGCAGGCTACTCTCCTATTGCGTCAGTTATTGTAAGTGATGACATTCTCTGCACAATTAAAAAAGGCTCCAATCTCATTATGAGCGGCCATACTTACAGTGCTAATCCTCAGTCTGCTGCAGCGGCACTTGCCGTGCTAAAGGTCATTGAAAAAGAGAATTTGATTCAGCATGCCGAAAAAATAGGGATTCTGCTGATGAAGAAGCTGCAGAACCTGAAGGAAGAATTCAGCATGATAGGAGATGTGAGAGGGAAAGGCCTTCTTCTTGGAATAGAATTTGTTGCCAACAGTGAAATTTCAGCAAAGCCCTTTCCGAAGGATTACAATATTACCTCGCTGATTACACGGCTTGCACAAGATCTAGGTTTGCTGTTATATCCCTCTTCAGCCGGAATCGATGGACGAGAAGGAGATGCAGTTCTCCTGGCACCGCCGCTGAACATAACAGAAGTTGAAGTGAATAAGCTGGTGAGCATACTCCATCAAACGTTAAAGAAAGCTGAAGAAATGCTGACAGTAATGGGGAGAGGCGGACCTCAGCATGGCTGAAATATCGAAATTGAAAAGCGTGACTTCTGCCATCCAAGATATTCAAGATGGCGCAACCATTATGGTGGGAGGGTTTGGCGGAGTTGGCAGCCCTCCATCTCTTATTCAGGCATTGCTGAATCAGAAGACCAGCGGGTTAACCATTATTTGCAATGATGCCGGTTTTCCTGACATTGGTGTAGGCAGGCTTGTTACTGCTGGCAGGGTGAAAAGGCTGGTAGCCTCTCATATTGGGTCGAATCCCGGGGCTGGCACAATGATGGAGCAAGGAAGAATGATAATTGAATTTTCACCTCAAGGTACATTAGCTGAAAGAATTCGTGCAGGCGGCGTGGGACTGGGCGGAATTCTCGTTGATATCGGCATGAACAATGAACATGTGACGAGAAATAAAAAGGTGATAACCTCCGGCAGCAAAGTGTATTTGCTGGAAGAACCCCTAACGGCAGATTATTCATTGATTTACGCACAGAAAGGAGACTCTTTTGGCAATCTGACTTACGACAAAACAGCCAGAAATATGAATCCACTTATGGCTATGGCAGCTGACCGTACGATTGCGGAAATATGTGAATATCAGGAGCTGGGGTCAATAGAAGAAGAGGCAATTATCACCCCAGGCGTTTTTGTAACATCGGTAGTTAAAAGCAGCGGGGTGAATTGGAAATGGGCATGGGAAGACATATAAGGGAAGAAATTGCGAAAAGAGCTGCAAAGGAGATTCAGCCAGGCAGCATTGTGAATCTTGGAATTGGAATTCCTTCACTGGTTCCAGCCTATTTGGAAAATGGTCAAGGAATCATGATACAAGCTGAAAATGGCGTGCTTGGCATGGGACCTCCTCCGCCTCACGGCATGGAAGATGAACATCTATGCAATGCCGCAGGCTATCCGGTTACGGCTGTTAAGGGCGCCTCATACTTTGACACAGCAACAGCTTTTGGCATGATTCGCCGGGGCCGGATTGATGTAACAATACTAGGATCTTTGCAAGTCAGCGGAACCGGTGATCTTGCCAACTGGATTGTTCCCGGGAAAAAAGTGCCAGGTATGGGTGGAGCTATGGAACTTGCCCAAAAAGCTAAAAAAGTGATTGTCGTTATGAGCCACACTACTTCAAAAGGGGAGCCGAAAATTGTGAGTCGATGTACCATTCCAGTCACAGCTTCTTCATGTGTCAACATGGTGATAACAGAAATGGCTGTATTTAAAATAGAAGATCAGCGGCTGTTTTTAATAGAAAAAATGGGAGACAGTACGTTGAATGAAATAGTTACAGCTACGGAAGCACCTGTGTATCAGTGGGAGTCAAAAGAAAGGCTTACTCCATAAAGGGGCGATGAGATGGAAGAGGTACGGAAACAGTTATGCGAGTGGATTGATAAGAACGAACACAAAGCAGTCAGACTGCTGAAAAAGACAGTTCAGGAAAGGAGCATATATGCCAATGAAGCATCTGCCCAGGCCATCATGATTGAAAAGTGCAGGCAGCTCGGACTGATGATAGACATTTGGGAACCTGACATAAAGCAATTAAAAGCTTCTCCTTACTTTGTTTCTGACAGAAAAAGCTTTAAAGATAGTCCTAATCTTGTTGCAATTAAAAGAGGCCGGGGCGGCGGTAAGTCCATGATTCTCAATGGTCATATTGATGTAGTGCCGGAAGGAGACCGCAGCCAATGGTCAGATGACCCTTATTCCGCTGTGATCAAAGACGGAAAGCTCTACGGCCGGGGGAGCACGGATATGAAGGGAGGAAATGCGGCTATGCTGATGGCCCTCCAGGCACTGACTGAATGTGACGTAGCTTTAAAAGGAGATGTTATTTTTCAGAGTGTTGTAGATGAGGAGTGCGGGGGAGCTGGCACGCTAGCGGCCTTATTAAGGGGATACAAGGCAGATGCAGCTCTCATTCCCGAACCGACCAACCTGAAAATATTCCAAAAACAGCAAGGGTCAATGTGGTTCAGAATTACAGTCAGAGGGAGATCTGCTCATGGGGGAACAAGATATGAGGGCATCAGTGCCATTCACAAAGCAATCTCTGTCATTGAAGCTCTGTCTGCATTGGAAAAGGTCCGAAATAAAAGAATTTCAGATCCCCTCTATCAAAATATTCCCATCCCGGTTCCTATTAATATTGGGAAAATACAGGGTGGAAGCTGGCCTTCCTCAGTAGCAGACACTGTAGTGATAGAAGGAAGATGCGGAATTGCACCGGAAGAAAAAGCTGAAGATGTGAAAGCAGAGATGGCAGAAGCCCTGGAAAAAATGAAGATGTCAGATAAATGGTTCCGGGACCATCCTGCTGAACTAGAATGGTTTGGTGCCCGGTGGCTTCCCAACAGCCTTGGCAGTAATGACCCTCTGCTGACGGCTCTGAAAAACTCCTGCAGGGAGGTAATGCAAAAGGAGCCGGTGATTGAAGCCTCGCCATGGGGAACAGACGCAGGGCTGCTTCAAGAAGCAGGAGATATACCTTCTATTGTATTTGGGCCTGGTGTCACAAAGGCCGCACATTTCCCCAACGAATATATTAGAATTAAAGATTTGCAAACAGCTGCAAAAATTATCGTTCTGCTTTTGATAGACTGGTGTGAAAGAGCTGATGAAGAGGAGGAAGCTAGATGGGAAAACTGAAAAAGACGATTGAAATAAAAACTTCCATTCCCGGACCAAACGCCAGTAAACTTCTAAAACTGAGGCACGAGCATGTTCCCAGAGGCCCATTTCATACAATGGAAACGTTTCTTGAAGAAGCAAACGGCGCTGCAGCAAAAGATGTGGATGGAAATGTGTTTCTTGATTTTGCGGGTGGAATTGGGACTCTAAATGCAGGCCATACACCCAAAGAGGTTGTTGCTGCAATCAAAAATCAAGCCGAAAAATATGTTCATCCATGCTTCCATGTCATGATGTATGAACCTTATATTCAATTGGCCAAAGAGTTAAATACTCTTGCTCCCGGAGATGGCAAGAAAAAGACTTTTTTTCTCAGCACTGGTGCTGAAGCAGTTGAGAATGCAGTTAAAATTGCAAGACGCTACACAGGAAGAAAAGCCATTGTTTCCTTTGAGAGAGGATTTCACGGAAGAACGTATATGGCTATGACACTAACAAGTAAAGTAAATCCTTATAAAAATGGATTTGGTCCTTTTGTTCCTGATGTGTATAAGCTTCCGTTTCCATATTATTATCAGCAAAGGCCAAAAACTGCAGAAGAAATAGATTCAGAGGCCTTACAGGCGATTCAGCGATTTTTCCTGACAGAAGTTCCACCTGATCAGATTGCTGCTTTTATACTTGAACCTGTTCAAGGGGAGGGCGGATTTGTGATTCCATCCTCTCATTTTGTTCAATCCATCAAGAAAATTTGTGAAGAGCACGGTATTTTGTTGATCAGCGATGAGGTACAAACAGGATTTGGCCGCACTGGAAAATGGTTTGGGATTGAGCATTTTGGTGTTGTCCCTGACTTGATCACAATGTCAAAATCGATTGCAGCAGGTGTGCCCATCAGCGCAGTAACCGGAGCTGCACACATAATGGATGCCCCTGCCATTGGAGAAATAGGCGGAACATTTGGAGGAAGTCCGCTCGGATGCACAGCTGCTTTACAAGTGATTAAGAAAATAAAAAATGAAGGGCTGCTGAATAAGGCTGAGGAAATTGGCGGCACAATTGAGAAGGCATCTCTGCAATTACAGGAACACTGCAGTTTTATAGGAGAATTCAGAAGGCTTGGCGCTATGGCTGCCATAGAAATCACTAATCCGGAAACTGGGCTGCCAGATAAACCTTTAACAGACAGAATACTAGCAGCAATACGAGAGAGAGGCGTGATCATTATGAGCGCGGGTCTTTATGGAAATGTGATTCGTTTTCTATGCCCGCTGATTATTACGAGAGATCAGCTTGATGAGGGAATGGATGCTATAAAAGAAGCTTTTTTATCATTTTCAGAGAATTGAGAAGCCCGAAGCGGGTTTCTTTTTTTGTTGGTTTTTCTTTTGTTTGCGTATGTTTGATGACAAGTTTTCATTTTTGAATGGGAGATTTAATACTCAAAGGAGAAAACAGCTTTTTACATAATTCAGCAAAATAAGTGAATAATGACTGCATAGGCATTTGACTAAAAGGTGGATGAGATGGTTACTCTTGGGTTTATAACGGTACTTTCATTTTTGCTGGGCTTGATCGTTGTGATTGATTTATTTCTGGAATATCATACCCTTCAGGAAGTGATGGCGAACATTTTTTTCATCTATATAGGAACTAGAGAAGGTTATGTATATGCAGGACTCGCTGCAGGTTTGTTTCTTGCTGTAAGAAAAGATGTAATGAACCGCAGGAAAACCGGAAAAAAATCTTCCTCTCATTCAGGGTGATACGATGAAAAACCAGAAAATTTCTTTGTTGCAATATTTCATTTTAATTGTCATTTTTCAAGTAGGCAGTACGATTGTCGTCGGTACTGGAAACAATGCTAAACAGGATGCCTGGATTGCTGTTATTCTTGCAGGCCTGGCAGGGATGATTATTATTGCTTTTTACTATTGGCTTCTCTCTATGGTTCCAGGTAAAAATCTTTATGAGGCAGTAGAAGCTGGAATTGGAAAATGGGTGGCAAAGCCTGTAATCATGATGTACACCGTTTACTTTTTCTATTTATCTGCAAGGGTATTAAGAGACTTTGATGAATTGCTCGTGTCATCCATTTTTATCAACACCCCTGTTGAAATTATCTCAATAACAATGATCCTTGTGATTGGATATGCTTTATATCTTGGCATTGAAGTGTTAAGCAGAACGTCAGAAGTTTTCATGCCATATGTAGTTGTGTTTATTCTTTTTCTTGCAGCCGGCTTGTTCATGTCAGGGGAGATAAAGTATACGAATGTTCTGCCTGTTCTGGCAGAAGGTTTGCAGCCAGTCCTGAAGGTTTTGTTTCCTTCTATGATCACTTTTCCATTCGGCGAAGTGATCGCATTTACTTTACTGCTTCCATTGATAAACCCTCAGAAAAAAGTATTAACAGCCTCCCTGTTAGCAGTACTTACAAGCACTGTTATCATCTGTTTAACCACCATTATTCAATTGATGACATTGGGAGTTGATATGAAATCGAGATCTAATTTTCCTTTGCTGAGTGCAGCAAGGGAAATATCGCTGCTCGATTTTATAGAAAGAGTTGATTTAATTATCGTGTTTGTGATGATGTTCGGAATTATCGTTAAGGTTGGAATTTTTTTTTATGGGGGACTGCTGGGCATGCAAAAACTTTTTGGGCGCAGTTATAAAGATTTTGTATTTCCAATAGGATTGCTAATCGCTTTTATTTCTGTCTTAATTAGTGAGGACTTGGCTGAACATTTGATGGAAGGTCTGGAGTTTGTCCCTATCTATTTGCATATCCCGTTTCAATTTGGCTTTCCTGCTGTGCTTGCGCTGCTTCTTTTTTTAAAGTTCAAAAAAAAGGAGAAAGCATATGAAGAACACAAATCCTGAAAATCAACATCCCGAATACGACTTGATCAAGGAGCTCGTGGATTCACTCCGGGTGCAGAAAGAGCTTTACTCTGACATCAGCGAGAATAAAGAAGTGATTTCCAAAGTATTTGGAGATTCATATGATTTAATTGTTCAGGATATGCTGCTTGGAGATCAAACGGGATTTATCTGTTATCTATCCAGTATGGCAGATAAGCAAAAGGTTGCTCTGGAAATCTGGCAGCCGCTGTCTGTTACGTATGATGAACAAAAGGATGCTAAAGTTATCAAGTCACTGGGAGAACTCAAGAAACTGCTGTATGCTGACAGATCTTCTTCCTTGGTTACCACGTTCCACGAACTGCTGTGGAAGATTGTTACAGGCCATGTAGTTATATCCTTCAATGGAATACCAGAGATGCTAGCGCTGCAAGTGGGTGGAATAGAAAAAAGAACGATTGTCGAACCCAGTACACAAACGATATTAAGAGGACCAAAAGATGGATTTGTAGAAGATATTCAAACAAATATGAGTTTGATCCGTAGAAGAGTCAAAAACCCGAGAATTCGTTTTGAAGCAAGCATTATTGGGGCTGAATCACGCACCACAGTCGTATTGGCTTATATCAATGACTACACCTCCCCGAAAATAGTGGAAGAGATACGGAGCAGAATGAACAGTATTAATACTTCAGCCATCTTAGATTCCGGAAATGTTGAAGAATTTTTAACAGATGAAACGTTTACACCGTTTCCGCTGATTCTTAATTCAGAAAGACCTGACAGTATAGCGGCAAACCTTATGGAAGGAAAGGCAGCCATACTTGTTGATGGAAGCCCGTTCGTCCTCGTGGTTCCATCTGTGTTTTCAGATTTCTTTCAGGCAACCGAAGACTATTATCAGCCTTTTTTTATGGCAAGCTTTGTCCGGCTGATTCGTTATATCGCCTTTATGATTTCTTTGATTCTGCCGAGCTTATACGTGGCGCTTACCACTTTTCATCCCGAGCTGATGCCGACTGCCTTGTTAATCAGTATACAGGCTCAGCGTGAAAGTGTGCCTGTACCAGCCGTGGTCGAAATTCTCCTGATGGAGCTGACTTTTGAAATTTTGCGGGAAGCAGGCGTCAGAATGCCGCGAGCGGTAGGACAAACAGTGTCCATTGTGGGTGCGCTTGTAATCGGCCAGGCAGCCGTGGAAGCCGGTCTTGTATCCAATGTACTCATTATTATAGTGGCGTTTACTGCCATTTCGAGTTTTGTAACGCCAATATATAATTTTTCAATGTCGACCAGGCTTCTTCGTTTTATCCTCATACTGGGGGCAGCTATGATGGGCCTGTATGCCGTACTGCTGCTGTTGGTGGTTATGGTTATTCACCTGACAAGCCTGCGATCCTTCGGGGTGCCTTATTTAATCCCGTTTGCTCCTTTTTCAAAAGGAGATCAAGACGATGTCATGATCAGAACGCCCATTTGGGCCAACAGGAAAAAGCCTTCTTATCTAAAGCCGCAGGTTTCTGAGAAAATACAAGAACAAGATGGTGAGACAACGTGAACCTATTAAAATCAGCAGCTGCCATTTGTCTTGTTTTTATGCTGTCGGGATGCTGGGATTTAATTGAAATAAATAAATTATCCATTGTAACAGGCATTGCCATTGAGAAGGGGGAAAATGCCAAATACAAACTGACAGTTGAAACAGTTAACGAAAGCGAAATGGCTCCGGATGGAGGGGAGGGCAACGCACCTGTTACATTATACAGCCAGGAGGGAAACTCAATTTCAGCGCTGATTAACAGGTTGAATGAAGGTTTGATGAGAAGGCTGATCTACTCTCATACAAGAGTCATTGTTCTTGATGAAAGTGTTGCGAAAGAGGGCCTGAATGACATCTTGGATTTTTTGGACAGAACCGGAGAATTCCGAAATGATTTCAGTTTATTAATTTCAAAGGGAAATAAAGCTTCCGATATTATTTCCATTACATATCCGATCAGAAAAGTTCCTTCATTAAAGCTTGATGCACAGATCGAAAGCTTATATCAAGACTATGGAGGTGTGCCTGAAGTAAGGCTGACTGATTTTATTCATTCCATTACTACGGAAGGAAGGCATCCTGTAGCGCTCGCTGTAAGCATAGAGGGTGATCCGAAAGCGGGAGGCTCTGTTGAAAATAATAAACAGATCTCAAATGAAACAAGGGTACTTTTAGATGGGATCGGACTGTTCAAGAATGATAAGCTGCAGGGATACTTAGATATAGAAGAATCAAGAAATTATCTCTGGACTCAAGACCTGAAAGCAACGACGGTCAGTTATCAATGCAATGCCAAAGAAGATAAGTTTGCTGCAGCACGGGTTTCCTCTTCACACTCTTCTATGAGAGTCACCAAACATAATGGCAAGTACACGCTTCATGTGGACAATATTAGTGAAACACGACTGCACGGCACTCAATGTCCTTTAGATCTTAGTAAACAAGAAACATATGATCAAATTACGGAAGAACTGGAAAAAGTAATTGGAGACGGCATTAAAGAAACGATTCAAAAGGTACAGCAGGATTTTCAGAGTGATATCTTTGGATTTGGTGAAACGTACTATAGATCCAATTATAAAGATTTTCAAAATATTAAGCATCAATGGGATGAGATTTTCTCAGAAGCTGAAGTAGATGTGAACATCAAAGTCAGGCTTAGAAGATCAGGCGTGCGCGGTGAAAGCTTTTTAAATGTTACGACAGATGAAGAACAGTGAAAATACCATGTGTTGAACACAATCAGTCAGCGGAGATATGCTTTCCTTTTGGAAAGCATATTTTTATTCAGCCTGCAGTAAGGTTTAATAATGGGGGGCAGAGCATGGAACAAATATATGAATGCGGCAGCAACACAATGCGTTATGAGGTTGATATCTATAATAAAAGGGCTAAGCTTGAGTCGTATGGGGGCAGCTTGCTTGCAGCACTGAATAAAATAATGGAGCTCTCGAATGAGAAAAAGCTGGAAAAGGTGATTGTAAAAGGACAGAAGGAAGATCAGATTACTCTTATTTCACAAGGATTTACAACCGAAGCTGTGATTCTTCACTACTTTGGCAGAAATGAGCATGCTTTTCTTGCTGCAAAATATCTCTCTGAAAACCGCAGAAGTACGAATTCGTGGATAGAAGAAGACAACCTGCTCGAGAAGGTATTTCAGAAATCATCAACTTCCATCAACAGGGAATCTGGCTTTTCAATCCGCCGGGCAAACGTTCATGATGCAATAAAAATGAGTGAATTTTACTGTAAAGTGTTTGATGTATACCCCACACCTATATTTCAACCTCAGTACATTCAAAAAACGATGACGCATACAGTCTATTATCTCGCGGAACATTCAGGAAAAATCATCAGTGCTGCATCCGCTGATATCAATGGTGCAAGGGACAGTGCTGAATTGACGGATTGTGCCACTTTGCCGGAATACAGGGGTTATCAGCTCATGCAGCAGCTCCTTCTGCGGCTTGAACAAGAGCTTGTGAAAAAAAAGATTTACTGTGCTTATTCTATTGCAAGAGCACAAAGCTTTGGCATGAACTCTGTATTGCATCAGCTTCAATATCAATATACAGGCAGGCTGACAAATAACTGCTATATTCACAAGGACTTAGAAAACATGAACGTTTGGTGCAAGTTGTTAAGTTGAAGTTGCTTAAAATTCGGCATTGCCGGCAAAAAAATGAGCGGGAGGCGTGCAGTATGAGCATGTTGGAAATCTTGCTTGCTGATATTCTCGAAAAAACCGGTGAAGGTGTTCATGCTGTAGACGCTGAGGGAATGACGGTGATTTATAATCAAAGAGCTGCGCTTCATGACGGTCTGGAGCAGCAGAATGTAATCGGGAGGCATATTCTTGATATGTTCCCTTCACTAAACAGCCAGAACAGCACCCTTCTTTCTGTCCTGGCAACGAGGGAAGCCAAATTAAATATTCTGCAGTGTTATGTGAATAGCGCTGGCAGGAAAATAGAAACCGTTAACTCCACTTATCCAATTTTTCATCATGGTACACTTCTAGGCGCAGTTGAGATAGCCAAAGACTATACAGCCGTAAAAGCACTGTCTGAAACTTTGGTTGATCTTCAGCAGAAATTCTCACAGTCTGCCTTGCAAAAACAGAGAGGCAAGATTGAAAAAACCACCTTTGACAGCATTATTACGCAGAACGCCCTGATGAAGAAAACAGTGGAGCAAGCAAGAAAAGCTGCAAAGCATTCTTCGACTGTGCTGATTTCAGGTGAAACAGGAACGGGCAAGGAATTGTTCGTACAAGCTCTGCATGAGGCTTCTCCCCGGAGTGATAAACCTTTTATTGCGCAGAACTGTGCTGCCCTGCCAGAGAACCTTCTGGAGAGCATTTTATTTGGGACGGCAAAAGGAAGCTTTACCGGAGCAGTTGACCGTCCCGGGTTGTTACAGATTGCAGACGGAGGCACTTTGTTTCTTGATGAACTGCAGTCTATGCCCCTTCACCTTCAGGCTAAGCTGCTGAGAGTTTTGGAGGAAAAGGAAGTAAGAAGAATTGGGAGTTGTGACAGCAAATCAGTGGATGTCAGAATCATTGCAGCTATGAATAAAGAACCTTTCTCTGCTGCAGAGGAAGGTGTGCTGCGTCATGATTTATTTTACAGATTATCAGTTTTTACAATCAGCTTGCCGCCATTAAAACAGCGGCAGGAAGATATCCTGATGCTTGCAGACCATTTTATCAGAGCTTATAACAGAGAGTTCTTCAAAAATGTAACAGGCATTCATCCTGCTGCTGAGAACATACTTCTTTCTTACTCCTGGCCGGGCAATATCCGTGAATTGAAACATACCATAGAATATTCAATGAACATCATGGAAGGAAGCACTCTTCTGCCCCAGCACCTACCGCAAAGAATCTCAGGAGCAAGTCTGGAAGAAAGCACAATACACATTGGAAAATCTTCAGGATTAAAAGAAAAGCTGAAAAATTATGAGCGCAGTTGTATTGAGGAGGCGCTATTCTTAACAGGCGGGAACGTGTCGAAAGCGGCTGCTCTCCTTCAAATTCCCCGGCAGACTCTGCAGTATAAACTGAAATACATGCCGGAAATCAGGCATCCATGACCACAGGATCTTGCATTGAGGGCACTTATGCCGCCTTGAAATGCATTTGGCATCATTCTTGCATATATAGTAGGTGAGGATAAGGGGGAATGACAAATGAACCATTCACTATATAAACCCAGCAAGCACTGGAAGGAATGTGAAATTTGGAAGGACGTTAGTGAAGAAAATTGGAACAGCTGGATCTGGCAGCTGACCAATACAATTAGAAATCTCGACGATTTGAAAAAAGTTGTGAATCTGACCGGGGATGAAGAAGAGGGAGTAAAAATTTCAACAAAAACCATTCCATTGAATATTACCCCATACTATGCATGGCTCATGAACCAGGATGACAGCAGATGCCCAATCAGAATGCAGTCAGTGCCAATCAGCAAAGAACTTAACAAAACACCGTATGATCTGGAAGATCCGCTTCATGAGGATGAAGATTCTCCAGTGCCCGGCCTGACGCACCGCTACCCTGATAGAGTTCTTTTCCTTGTAACAAATCAATGCTCAATGTACTGCAGATATTGTACCCGCCGCAGATTTTCGGGACAGATAGGGATGGGTGTACCTAAAAAGCAGCTGGATGCTGCAATCAGCTACATTGCTGCAACCCCCGAAGTAAGAGATGTTCTTATATCGGGAGGTGACGGGCTTCTGATCAATGATACCATCCTGGAATATATCCTGAAAAATTTAAGAGCCATTCCCCATGTAGAGATTATAAGAATCGGTACAAGAGCACCAGTTGTTTTTCCGCAAAGAATAACAGAAGATCTGTGCACCATTCTGAAGAAATATCATCCAATTTGGCTAAACACGCACTTCAATACAAGCATTGAAATAACCGAAGAAGCTAAAAAAGCATGTGAAATGCTTGCCGATGCAGGGGTTCCTGTAGGCAATCAAGCTGTTATTCTTGCAGGGATAAATGACAGCGTTCCAATCATGAAAAAGCTTATGCATGACTTGGTTAAGATCAGGGTGAGACCTTATTACATTTATCAATGCGACCTTTCAGAAGGCATCGGCCATTTCAGAGCACCTATATCTAAAGGACTGGAAATCATTGAAGGGCTGAGGGGACATACGTCCGGATATGCAGTACCCGCCTTTGTAGTTGACGCGCCAGGAGGCGGCGGAAAAATAACACTTCAGCCCAATTACCTCCTTTCACAAAGTCCGGAGAAAACAGTGCTGCGCAACTTTGAAGGAGTGATTACCACTTATCCTGAGCCAATGAAGTATACTGCCGGCAAGGCAGATGAATATTTCGCAAGCATCTATCCAGATTATGAATCAAAAAAATCCGGAGCAGGTATTGCCGGACTGTTTGACAAAAAACATAAAACGCTTGTGCCGGAGGGGCTTAACAGAATAGAAAGACGCAATTCCTATGAAACCAACCCTGAACACAGCACACTGAAAGACAAACGGGAAAAGCGGGATGAACTTAAGGAAAAGAAGTACCAGGCTCAGCTGAAAAAACTAGAAGCCGGTTCCAATGAGGGCAGCGATCATGATAAAGTGTGACTGGTGCTTCTCCCCACAGGCAGAGCAGGGAAAAAACACTGTATACTGGGAGCTTCCTGACGGCAGCAGGGCTATAGAGATTATAAATTCTCCCTGTGTTATCTGCAGGAAATGCGGGATGACATATCAGGAGGAGAATATTATAGAACAAATTGAAGAACAGCTGCTGCTCATCAATACTTCTCTGCTGGAAAAATCAATCACCTTTTCTGAACTAATGAAACAGCCAAGACTGCTAAAAAGAAATTATTTTAAATTTGACTGAAAACGTGCAGAATCCATGAGAATACCTCTGGATTCTTTTTTAATGAAGTAACTTATGCTGATGATCTATGGGGGAGTGTTAGAGTTTCTCCGGGGTATCTATTCTTCTATAGAGGGATATGCTAAAATCCATATTCACAGTGAAAATGTCCAGCAGCATCAGCCAGGCAACTTTTAAAGGTTGCTTTTGGTTAACATACAGCTATAATGGGAAAATAAGTTTAAGCAGCAATTGGAGGTAAGTACATGAAATCTTTTTATCATTATTTATTAAAATACAGACATCCCAAACCAAAGGACAGCATCAGCCAGTTTGCAAATTCTGCGTACAATGATCACAGCTTTCCAAAAACTTCGGCAAGCTATGATGAAATCAGCTCTTACTTAGAGTTCAACGGTCATTACCTTGACAGCATGATAATCTTTGATGACGCATGGGAGCAGTACAAAATGGAGGTACTGAAAGAACAATAGGACAGGCATCATAATAAAGCCGATAAGGCTTTTTTCTTATATCTTCACATAAAAATACTGCTGGTGAGGCCAGCAGCAGTTCTGTTCACTTGATCAAGCTCTCTTTGCTTTGCTTCTATGCATTTCACATAATGCAGGGGTGTTTGCCCACTCTGTTTTTTTTTGCCTGCATATAATGTTTAACAAGAGTATCACGGCATTGGGGGAGAAAAGCTTGGAGCCAAAAAAACCAAAGTTTAAAATAGGGGATATTGTCGTGATTATCATGTATGGGACAGTCGGGACAATTACCAAGCACCATAAACTTGATCAGCATTACATCTATGAAGTAAATCATAATGATATATTATACTTTGAAAGTGCACTGGATCTATATTCAGATTATGAAGGAAAAGCTTTTGAAACAGAATTGATTGAAATTGAATATCAGTATTACATTGGCGATCTTGTACAAATAAACGGTTATGGAAAAGATTTATTTAAAATCGTCGGTTTCCGTACAGAGATATGGAGGTACAAGGAGGACGGCTGGGAAGAAATGCTTTACGAGCTGGTCAGAGTCACGGATGGTGAATGGCTGGAAGCAGCAGAGGAAGAGCTTGTCATGGTCCTTCCTTATCGCGAGGCAGAAAAATATCTTCAGCAAATACAGCTCCTCTATTACATGGCCAATGCAGGGAAAAATGTTCAATCTTATATAGAAAAAGCTGTTCCGGAAATCGTGAAAGAAGCCTCCGAAGAAAGAAATACGGATATATTTATAGATGAAATGCTTGATATCTATAATGATTATCGTATTCTGTACAATATGTTCAAAGACGATCATTATAAAGAAATGATGGATCTTGTTCTACAGAGTATCAAACGCTATGCTTCAGACTTAGATGAATAGTGAAGTTACCACAGCGAGCAGGTAAGGCAGACAAAAAAATACGATTGCTGTATAAAGGCCTTTCAACAGCATGTCCATCCCGCGGTCATACCCATCTCCATCAATAAATTCTATAAACTGCTTCATATAAAACGCCCCTTTTCCTTTTTTTACAATATATGAAGCCGTAACGAGGTTATGTCTAATATAAAAAAGAGATTTTTTAGGAATACGAGAGAAAAACAGTTCATAAAACATAACCAAGGGGGCGATGTTGTGAAAGAAATAGAAGTAGTTATTGATACGGATGAAATAGCAGAATTCTTTTACACGGAGCTTACAAAAAGGGGCTACATTCCAGCAGAAAATGAGCTGGAGGAGCTGGCAGATATCACGTTTGAATACCTGCTGAAAAAATGTATCATTGATGAAGAAGAAGATTTGTAATACTGTAAGAAAAATGTATCCTGAAGAGCTGATAGTGCTCTACGGATACTTTTTTGAATTTGAAAGAATTTGAAAGCTTTCGCTTCAAGCTGAGAAAAATAAATGCTACCCTCTCACATGGAAGAAGGGGATAGAGCCGAGAGAAATTGAAGGATGCTGCACTCTCTAAGGACATCTTGTGTAATATCGCAGGATTTGTATCTTGAAAGTCTTTCAAAGCCTGCGACATCCTTCACTGAACAAAACCAGTCAGAAGTGACGGTGTAAACATGAGGAACATCTGGCCATGCCTCAACTAAACTGGGACTGTATATTCTTTTACTCTGATTCTTTGTTTTAGAATAGAAATGAGGCCAATAATCACTTCTGGAACCTGAGTGGGGAACAGCACGTGCAAACTGTGATGAAGATGAAAGTACTGAAGGGTGAAAAAACAAAATGTGGTAAAGAACTTTTCCGGTATGAATTCGATGAGAGAGGCTTGAAAAATTCTTCACCTCTACACCTGCGAGAGAATAATAGGGCTTTTCTTTACTATAAGGAAAGAACACATTCGTAAAGCCCATCAGCTCCTGCAGCGAAAACTTCACATTTTGAAAAATCATTTCCTTTACTTGCGCGGTAGACAGCAGCACCTGCTGAATCAGATTTTGCTCATTTGTAATCAAAGCCGCCGTCAGCAGCTGCGACGAGCGCCGCTGATAAAAATATTCCCAGTTCATCTTCATAAATGTTGATACTGAAAAACATTTCAATAAAGAAAACAACGGTTTTTGTAATAGCTTGCTTTTTTCATAAATAAGTAGTTGCGGGTAAGCATCTTGAAATATCAGGGCATTTGCTTTCTCAAGGAAATGAAAAAAAGCTGTTTGTTCACTTTTGGTTAAAAGAGCGGAGATGGATCCGCTTTGTAAATCTGTCATACTCCAGCCGCCATTGCGAGAAACCATGTGAGCAAGAAACGCCCAATGAACCTCAGGATTTCTAAGGTAGTAAGAAAGATAGGCACTGGTACGAGTAACATTATTTCTATTATGGAGAGCTGTAGATTCTGCTATGACTTTAACAAGCTTGTGGTGTTCCTTCATTAAGCCTTGATCATCTGCTTCCTTAAGGGAAGCCTTTAACAAAGAATATACTTCTTTTTTTTCTGATTTTTTTAAAGGTGAATACATTACTTCATCCTTACTAAATGAACTTTGTATATGCTTCAGGAGATTCATTAATATCCCTCCAGTACAGTCTTTTAAGTATAGGAACTTATCAGTTAACACTTTTCTGTGTTTTTTATATTATGTATAACTAATATTTTTGTTCAACCTGCCCCACGGAACAAACCCGTTAAAACATTAGGAATGCCGGCAGTACATCTGCCGGCATTGCAGCTGCTGAGGCAGCATGTTTTATTTTGTTATTATTAAGGGAAAGAGGCGTACATAGGCTTATATTCAGCTTTGTACACTGCTGATAGTAACCAAATGGTCCGGAAAAATTCAAAATAGTTTTATGATATAATTTTTTTGGACGATACATATTAACAAGAAAGGCTGATGACTTATCTTATACGTTTTATTGGGCCTCCTGATCGGAGTCCTGTCCGGTTTTTTTGGAGTTGGAGGGGGATTCATTTTAACTCCGATACTTTTATTGATGGGCTATGAACCAGTGACCGCAATTACAATTAGCCTTTTGTATACCATCGGAACATCATTTTCAGGAGTATTTGCTCATTTAAGAATGAAGAATATTATTTGGAAACCTGCATTGCTAGTCGCAGTGTCGGGTGTAGCCGCCACCCAATTTGCGAATCCATTTGTTATGTTTTTAAAAAACAGAGGTTATGATGAACTGTTAATACCTGTTTTTTATATTGTGCTGCTGGGCTATTTTGCTTATAAAATGCTTCTTCAAAGAAAAGGCAGAGAGGATGAGCTTGAGGTTTTTGAGCCGTCTTCAAAGCTTTTGGGTTATGGAGTGATTGGTTTTATCGGCGGATTCCTTTCCACTACGCTAGGCGTAGGCGGCGGGTTTATTATCGTTCCCCTGCTGATTGCTTTTTCCGGCTTTCATCCAAAGAAGGCGGTTGGGACCAGCCTGGTCAGCGTATTGTTTATTGTGGCTGCCGGTTTTCTCACCTATTACATTCAACGGCCGATAGATCTCTCTCTTGGATTCATCCTTATTATTGGCGGCCTGCTCGGTGCACAGCTTGGAGCAAGGGCAACGTTAATATACAAGCAGAAAGAAATCAAGCTGCTGCTGGGTGTGCTGTACACTTTTACCATGCTGAGCATGATATTCAAACTGTTTGAATTCAATATGATTGGTATGGGTATTCTTGCCGGATTCCTCACCGTGCTATATATTATGATGCTGACAAGAGCTGTTTTCAGACGAAAACAAGGAACTTCTGATACATGATTACAGTAATGATTTTATTTGCAGGCTTTCTCCTTACTGCTTTTGTCCAAAGGCTGGAACTGGCTAATCAACTTGATTCTTTACTGGCAGAGGGAATTCTGCAATACAGAACCCCGGAGCTGGACAGTTTTTTCATCTTGATTTCAGACATAGGTTCAATAAAGACCATCCTTCCGGCAGCTATTTTGTTAGCTGCTGTATTTTTATATAAACGAAATCTGTATGTTCCTGTCTTGTTGATAGCCAATGTGTTTCTTGTAAGATGGCTGAATCATTTTATTAAGGGGTTATTCGGGAGAGAAAGACCCCAATTTGAGCAAGTTGTGTCAGCCGGATACTACAGTTTTCCGAGCGGGCATTCGATGAATTCAGCTGCTTTTTATGGTTTTGTCTGTTTTTTGCTTGTTGTGCTGCTAAAAGCGCAAAAGAGTTTAAAATCAGTTATCTGGATAACAGGGATTGTTCTTGTTAGCTTCATTGGTTTAAGCAGAATTTATCTTGGTGTACATTATCCTGTGGATGTAATTGGAGGATTTTGTTTAGGGGGAGCTCTAATGCTTCTATTTATAAAAGCTTTTTATTATTTCGACAAAAATAGAAATTTTTAGCAAAAGGAATTCAGCGGTCACTTCTCTAATTACTAAGGTAAGATGTAAAGGGGGAGATACAATGGTTTTACAATTGCTGTATCCTGTGAATAAGAGGAAGGGCTTTTATGATGTTACCATTTTTCAAACTCAGCACTATGGACAAAATAAGGGCTATCAACAAGTGTACCGGCTGGATATTTCAGGAAGAAACCATCAGGATGTAGCGGATAAAGTGTTTAAGCGATTTAATGTGTCTGATACCATGCCCAATGATTATTGTGCAAGGTATGTAGCGACTGGTGATATTATTTTAATTGATGAAGGCAAGAGGGGTCAAAACTATTACAAGCTGCAGTCCGGCGGCTGGGAAAAAATAAATAGAATTCACGTTAGGTGAATGAGCTGAAATCCCTCCATAAGGAGGGGTTATTTATTGTGTACCATTAGCTTGTTCTACGGATTAAGATGCTGAATTCAGTATGCTGCTTCTAAAAGCTATATTAATTTTTTCTTTCTTTTGCACTGTTTTCTTTTCCGTGTGCAATTTCTTCAGCTTCAATAGCCTCTGGCGGTATATGGTTATTCTTTTTTGGAGAATTGACGCGGTTTCGGTGTTTTTTTCCCATACTCTCTACCTCCCGGTTCTATTCATGTTATTGGTATTCTTTTGTTTTTTACCCTTGGATAAAGAGGGCTGGCCGCCTGCCCTTGAATGCGGATTAGTATTGTTTGCATGCTCCACAGCCTGCTCAAGTTCACGTTTCAAGATCACAACCTCCTTATAATAGTTTCATCAGTTAGTTTTGCCTTTTAGCAGCAACTTATCATAGTAAGTTTTAACGAAAATCCCATGGATAACTTTTCATTTTTCTAATGCTTGTGATATAGTGTATTTGCTATAAACAAGCAGGAGGGACTAATTATGAGTGTACATATAGGTGCAAAAGAGGGAGAAATAGCAGAGTCTATTCTTCTGCCCGGAGATCCATTGCGGGCAAAATATATTGCTGAGACCTTTTTAGAGGATATCCATTGTTATAATGAAGTGAGAGGGATGCTTGGCTACACCGGTACATATAAAGGCAGAAAATTATCTGTTCAAGGAACAGGCATGGGTGTTCCGTCCATTTCTATCTATGTAAACGAGCTGATTTCAAGCTACAATGTTCAAAACCTGATCAGGGTGGGAACATGCGGAGCCATTCAAAAGGATGTAAAAGTAAGGGATGTCATTCTTGCCATGAGTTCTTCCACCGATTCACAAATGAATAGAATTGCATTTGGCGGTATTGACTATGCACCAACTGCTAATTTTGATCTTCTTAAGAAAGCTTATGATGCAGGAACAGAAAAAGGGCTGAAAATGAAAGTGGGCAATGTATTTACAGCCGACCAATTTTACAACGAGGATTCCCAGCTGGAAAGACTGGCCAGATACGGTGTGCTTGCAGTTGAAATGGAAACAACAGCCCTTTATACCCTTGCATCTAAATTCGATCGAAATGCATTATCAGTCCTAACAGTCAGTGATCATATCCTTACTGGCGAAGAAACAACGGCAGAAGAACGTCAATCAACTTTTAATGAAATGATAGAGGTAGCTCTGGAAGCTGCAATACAATCATAAATACTTTAAAATAACATTTTCATTTTGAAAATGTTATTTTTTTTCAATTGTACCTTGCCTTTTATACAATTTTCTTCGCTAAATGAAAATTGACAGAAATAGTTTTTTGATTTTTTGTCAATAGTGATAAAATGGTGTAGTGAAGTTGAATGAAGGTGGTTTTTGAAATTATGAACAAATGGATCGTATGTGTTTTAGTTACCTGCATCAGTTTTGGTCTGGCGGGCTGTTCAGGACTGAAGCTTCCAACTGACTTAAGCTTTTTTCAAAAAGATGATGTGCCTGCAAAAGAGCCATTAACTGAAGGGATAGAACCAAAAATAGAGGGACAAGCTTCGGAAAATATGCTTTTGGAAAAGGAGTACTTTAATGAAGTAGTAGAAGCGGACAGCAAAGCGGTCATTCAAAATCCTGACAATTTACTGGTGCTTGTGAATAAGGAGTACGCACTGCCGCCTTCTTATGAACCTGCTGACCTTACGGCTCCTAATGTGCCTTTTTCGTTTGGAGATGCCGATGTGCCGCAGCGTTACTTAAGAAAAGAAGCAGCTGAAGCGCTGGAAGAACTTTTTGCTGCGGCTGAAGGGGAAGGTGTAGAACTGTTTGCCGTCTCAGGCTTTCGATCCTATCAGCGTCAGGAAGGCATCTTTACGGCTGAAACGAAGCATAAAGGCGAAGAACACGCCCTGCAGGCAGTTGCACTTCCCGGCCAGAGTGAGCATCAAACAGGGCTTGCCATGGATGTTACCTCAAAAAGTGCAGATTTAGATATTACCGAATATTTCGGTGAAACACCCGAAGGAATATGGGTACAGGAAAACGCACATCTATTTGGATTCATTATCAGATATCCTGAAGATAAACAAGACATAACCCAATATCAGTACGAGCCTTGGCATCTCCGTTATGTAGGAGTGGAAACAGCGCAGCTTTTGCATCAGCATCAGCTGACTCTGGAAGAATACTTTCAACAGGTGAAAGAAATATAATGCAAAAAGAGGTTATCCTGGAACTGATTGGAGATCATGTAACAGTTTTATTTGTTGGTTTTAATCCCAGTCTGGCGAGCTATCAAACAGGGCACAGATATGCAAGCAAACATAATCGGTTTTATAAGCTTCTATACCTGTCTGGCATTACGGAGCGGCTTTACCTGCCTCAGGAGGATATCCTTCTTTTTGAAAAAGGCTTCGGGTTTACCAATCTCGCTTTCAGGCCCACTAAAACAGCACGCGAAATTTCGGCTGCTGAATATGAGCATGGCAGGAAGGAATTAAGCAGAAAACTGAAGCTGATTTCACCTAAGGTTTGCTGTTTTGTTGGCAAGGGAGTATATCTTGCATTTACAAAGCTTAATTCAGCTTCTTGGGGATTTCAAGAATACCCTTTGGATACAGGGGTTCAATTCTTTGTCGCCCCATCCTCCAGCGGGCTTGTCAGAATGCCTATGGAGGAAATCCTTCGTATTTACAGCGATTTGGCACAATATATAATGAAAGAAAATCTTCCATAAAAAAATGGAAGATTTTTTAGCTTTTACCAGAATAGCAATCCAAGGGCGAAACCAGTGATAAGACCGATTCCCAAACCGTATACACCATAGCCGTATCCATAACCGTATCCTCTGCCACGGTACCCGCCATAGTATCCAAGTCCATAGCCTCTTGGACCTCTTGGGGCACTTACCGGCTGAAGATACACTTTGCTTCTGGTCACGTTCATGATTCTGCCTACGTGTACATTTCCATACCGGTCATTAATTCGCACGATTTGATTGTGATGCTGACAGCATAAACGATAATAATCCATGTTTCTCCTCCTTCTCCTGCTTCATTACATTAATAAGCTATGAAGAATGGAGAAGGAAGGTTTGTACATATAACTATGAACAGGGGAATTTTTCGCACATAAAAATTCTATATCCCAAATCTCCCTTATGTTTTACAGTAAGCTTCTGGTGATCTGACAGTACCTTGTAATATTGTTCCGGCACGACAGCATCGGCAAGAAATTCAGATATAGAATCTTCCCTATTATAAATATAGTCATCATCATTCATAATTTGGACGTTTTGAAAGCCTGCATCCCTAAAATGTTTTCTCCATTCTTCTGTAGTGAACAGCTGTTGAAATCCGTAAAAACTTAAAAGTTTTTTAACTGTCTTTGGTGAAAGTATCTTTTCAATAACAGGTTCTATACTAAGCAGAATACCGGTATTTCTTAAAATTCTGAAGCATTCCGGGAGAGAGAGGGACAGGTTTGTAAAGTTCAGTACAGATTCTGACAATACAATATCAAACGATGAATCTGGAAGCAATGAAGCTTCTATTGAACAATGATACAATTTTGTTTTCGGAAATTCCGGCTGAAGTCTGGCAGCTGCTTTTTCAATCATAACTGAATCAACATCTGCACCAACTGCTGAATATCCATTTTGCAGCAAATATTCAAGAGTCTGACCAGTACCGCACCCAGCATCAAGAATATGCCTGTTTTTTTGTATGCCGGCTTTTTCAATGATTGCTTTGGTCAAAGCAAAACCACCAGGATGGGCACCGCTGACTCCAAAAGAAGAAAGCATTTTTAAATAATTAGACACACACACTTCTCTCCTTGCAGTTATTAATAAGCAGCATTTGTTAGTTTGGACGTGCCATAATACATTGACCCGCCAAATACACTGTTATTTATATTATGCAGAGAGGAAATCATTGTGTTTTACAGACAATTGAGAAATGAATGTTCATCCATAAGGGTATTTACTTTTCTTTCAATAAGAAGCTGTATTTCCGCTTTCATAACAGCTTTTAAAGAACATTTTACTTTCAGCGGCCCTAAATATTGATCAATTCTAACGGAGAGATATTTTTTTACCTGATTGCGGTAGTAAAGTTT
Source organism: Metabacillus lacus (assembly GCF_009674805.1). Classification (GTDB taxonomy): domain Bacteria; phylum Bacillota; class Bacilli; order Bacillales; family Bacillaceae; genus Metabacillus_C; species Metabacillus_C lacus. The sequence continues at coordinate 27,017 of NZ_WKKI01000023.1, forward strand.
GTTCGCTAGAATTTGGCTTTCAGTTTCCCTGAGCAATTCATAAGCAAACTGAATGCAATCATAAGTTGACTGAGTCATGTATTCATTTAATTTCATGCTGATGTTCCTCCTGTTAACGTTGTTGAAATAAAATTTACACAATATTTACAATAAAATCTCATGAAATCTGTCGAAAACTAAAAAATTTCGATATCATGAAAGAGAAGAATTTATGATGAAAGGATTTTGCAGTTTATGATGAAAAAGTGGATTGAGATATTACTCGTTTCTACAAAATTGGGTTTCACTTCCTTTGGAGGACCCATTGCACATCTCGGTTATTTTAGGAATGAGTACGTAAAAAAGAGACAATGGCTTGATGAGAAGAGTTATGCTGATTTGATTGCACTTTGTCAGTTTCTTCCTGGACCTGCCAGCAGCCAGGTTGGAATCGCAATCGGTACTATCAGGGGAGGAATGCTGGGGGGCATATTATCTTGGATAGGTTTTACACTTCCTTCTGTGATCGCTTTAATTTTATTCGCCCAATTGGTACATACTTATGAAATCGCAGACGCAGGATGGCTTCAAGGCTTGAAAATTGTAGCCGTAGCTGTCATTCTCCAAGCAATACTCGGCATGGGCAGCAAGCTGACTCCAGACAAAGAGAGGATTACCATTGCAGCTGCAGCAGCAGCATTCACGCTTTTGCTGCCAAACGCGTTTGTACAAATTGCAATTATCGCAGCAGCAGGGTTGATCGGCATTCTTCTTTACAAAAATAATGTATTGGAAAAGTCAGCGGAAATTCCGGTAAACATCAGTAAAAGGATGGGGGCTGCCGCGCTTGCGGTATTTGGGATTCTTCTTGCCGGCCTCCCTCTTCTCAGGACTTTGACTGATAACATTCATATACAGCTGTTTGACACCTTCTATAGAGTGGGATCGATCGTATTTGGAGGAGGACATGTTGTTCTTCCGCTAATTGAAAGAGAAGTTGTCCCGAATGGATTAATAGATCCGGAAACCTTTATTGCCGGTTATGGTGCTGCGCAGGCAGTTCCTGGACCACTTTTTACATTTGCAAGCTTTCTAGGCACATCAATTAACGGATTAAGCGGAGCAGTAATCGCTACTGCAGCTGTTTTTTTGCCGTCATTTCTTTTGGTTATCGGAATAATCCCTTTCTGGAGCAAAGTGAGAAGCATGCCGAAAGTTCAGGCAGCATTAACGGGAGTAAATGCTGCTGTTGTCGGAATTTTGCTTGCTGCTCTCTATAATCCCGTATGGACAAGCACTATATACAGTACTGTTCATTTCATCATTGCGTTGATTTCCTTCCTGCTGCTGCAGTATTGGAAAGTGCCCGCTTGGCTGATTGTTGTATTAACTGCTTTGGCGGGAGCTTTATTTTTATAGCAGCAGGCGGTAACGAGCTTAACAAAAAAGATTCAATTTGCTTTAAAATTCATTTTTTTTGTGCTTGTAAGCATGAAACTGAATTGTATGAAATTAAGAAAGGACAGCTGATGCAGCTGTCCTTTTCTCATGGAGAAAAAAGAGTCATGAAAAGCTCAGAAGAAATACAGGTTAATGAGAGCGGATAAGCAGATTATGTGCATCAGCATCTTTTGCCTAGTATAATATATGACAAGAAAGAGAATTATATAACAATTATTATAAAGAAGTATTGACTATACTGGGCTTATTGTTTTATTATATTAATTGTTATTTAATAATTAATATAGCGAAAACTGCTCAGGAGGAAATTACATATGAAGCTTAGAGAAGAAATGCCTGCATTAACAGGTGCTACCCAATGGATTAATGATGAGGTTACAAAAGATGAACTTCTTGGAGATAAAGCGACTCTTTTTCACTTCTGGTCTGTGAGCTGCTACCTTTGTAAAGAAGCTATGCCGGAAATCAATGAATTGCGTGACGAGTATGAGGATGAGCTGAATGTAGTTGCAGTTCATATGCCTCGTTCAGAAGATGATTTAGATATTGAAGTGATTAAGCAGATGGCAATGGGCCATGATATTACTCAACCCATTTTTGTGGACAGCCAGCATACACTAACAGAAGCATTCGAAAATAAATATGTTCCTGCATATTACGTTTTTGATCAGGAAGGCAAGCTCAGACACTTCCAGGCAGGCGGCAGCGGGATGAATATGCTGAAGAAAAGAATCAACAGGGTACTTGGAAAAGAAGAGAAATAATGATTAAAGAGAGGCGGCAGAGAGTCAGTTATACTGATAGTCTGCCAGCCTCTTTTTTTAGACGGAAGTTAATTGTTGACCTTTTCAGTTAAGTTCCTCATAATCATAATCAAAGGTGGTGTACTGCTTGAATAACAATACTCTTAAATATATCGTAATAATTGCTATAACAGCATTTTTAACATACACAGTCACTGTGAATTTTACTCAGCAGCAGCCAACTGCTGCCCCTGCAGATCATGAGGAATTTAACAAACTGTTTTCTACTTTTGATACTATAAAAAGAGACTTCTATGAAAATGCGGATGATGCCAAGCTTGTGGATGGAGCAATAAAAGGGATGATAGAATCGCTTGATGATCCTTACAGTACTTATATGGATAAAGAAGAAGCGAAAGGTTTTAACGAAAATATCAGTTCTTCTTTTGAAGGAATTGGTGCAGAAGTGCAAGAAAATAACGGAACTATTATGATTGTCACGCCTATCAAAGGATCTCCTGCAGAAAAAGCAGGAATCAGGCCGAGAGATACCATTTTGAAAGTGGACGACCAGTCAGTAGAAGGAATGACAGTAAATGAAGCAGTTATGCTGATCAGAGGTGAGAAAGGGTCAAACGTTACGCTGAATATTGAACGTGAAGGAGTTGGTAACATTGATGTTACCATCACCAGAGATACCATTCCAATTGAAACTGTTTACTCTGAAGTGATAGACGGAAACATAGGGAAAATCCAGATTACTAAATTTTCAGACAGCACCGGTGAGGAGCTCAGCCAGGCATTAAATGAGTTGAGCAACGAGAATGTTGAAAGTATCATATTGGATCTCCGCCAAAATCCTGGTGGTTTGATGGATGAGGCACTTGCGATGAGTGACTTATTTCTTGAAAAGGGAAGCACCATTATGCAGGTTGAAAATAAAAACGGCTCAAAGGAAGTTTATCAAGCCAAACAAGACGCTGCAGTTACACTGCCTGTCGTTGTTGTAGTTGACGAAGGGACTGCCAGTGCAGGTGAAATTATGGCCGCTGCTCTTCATGAGTCAGGGAATATTCCAATAGTGGGGACAAAAACATTCGGTAAAGGCACAATCCAAACTGCCAAGGTACTTGATGACGGTTCCTCTATTAAATATACAATTGCAAAATGGCTGACACCTGCTGGAACATGGGTGCATCAAAAGGGTATAGAGCCTCAGCAGGAAGCGAAACTGCCGGAGTATGCAAATCTGCCATTCTTAAATCCGGAAAAAGCGATGAAACAGGGTGATTCTTCACCTGAAGTGAAGACAGCTCAGCAAATGCTAAAAGCGCTAGGATATGAGGTAACGGAAAATGGCGTATATGATGAGGATACCCAACAAGCAGTGTCCAGCTTTCAGGAAGCCAACGGAATTCAGGCAAATAAAGAAATCAGCGGACAGACAACTTTATTGATTATGGAAAAGCTTAGAGAGCAGATACAAGAAAACGACACTCAAATTCAAGCTGCCAAGCAGCTGCTGCAGGAAACATCTTCATAATACTCTGCTTTTCATAGTGCAGAAAGTAAAAGAGAGATTATATCCCAAAAGCCGGTATGATAAAGGCTTTTGGGTTTTTTTGTGAGTGTATACTAAAATGAATGGCTGATGAAGTAATTTATAACAGGGTGAAAGATAGATAAACTTCTCACCTTTAAATGTAACTGCTACCTATCATGATTTCCGGAGCCGGCATTTGACTTTCAACAGCCCGCAAATTATAATTAATTTGAATTCAAGATAATTTATAGTGATTGTTACGCTGTAAAGGAGGTAACTCATGAAACACATTTTTAAGCAGGGTGCAGAAGATGGACATACTTTACTGCTGCTTCATGGAACAGGCGGGAATGAACATGATCTGCTTTCCTTGGCATCCATCATAGACCCTTCTGCGAACATTCTCAGTATCAGAGGAAACGTTCTGGAAAACGGAATGCCTCGTTTTTTCAGAAGGCTTGCTGAAGGAGTATTTGATGAAGAGGATTTAAAGTTCAGAACAAAAGAGCTGTATGATTTTATCGGAGAGGCATCCAAAACATATTCTTTTAACAATGAAAAGGTCATTGCAGCGGGCTACAGCAATGGTGCAAATATTGCGGCTAGTATCCTGTTTCATTACTCCAATCCATTTGCAGGAGCAATTCTTCATCATCCAATGGTGCCGCTCAGAGGAATGAAGCTTCCTAATTTAACTGGTGTTCCTGTTTTTATCGGTGCAGGAAGTAATGATCCAATTTGTACACCTCAGGAAACGAATGAGCTAGAACAGCACCTCACTGAAGCCGGTGCTGATGTTCATGTCCATTGGGAACAGCAAGGTCATCAGCTGACTGGAACGGAAGCAGAAGCAGCGGCAGAGTGGTATAAAAAAATTTTTTAAACGAAGGCTGATGGTACCTCCATCAGCCTTTTTTACTGAGGTGCCGTCAGCTGAAAGTATTTAAAAAGGATGCAGATGGGTGGTTTCATTAAGAAATATAAAAGCATCATACCTTGCTGACATGATAGAAGGAACATAATTTCCATGAGCCTCATATTCCGGGTGATACACAACACCTATGGCACGATGACCTATTTCATTGGAGAATTTGTCTGCATTCTCCGAACTGAAAAGGATCATTTTATCAGCTGCTCCTTCTTGATGAAGCAATTCTTCCCAGCTCCCGCTTTGTGCATTCGGTACATTCATGACTTCATAGTTATTTCCCCAGCTTTCAGAGGCGATGACTGTACCGCTGTATGTGCCAAAGCCAACAATATACACATTCTCCGGACTTTCCTGTTCTCTAAGCAGCTGCCCTACGTTTACCATGCCATCCTTTTTCATATCGGTTGCCCTGGCATCACCGACGTGGGTATTATGCTCCCAGATAACAGCCTTAGCTGTGCTGCCGTGAAATTTCATAATGGTGTTTAGTGCCTCAACCATGTGCCGGTCTCTTATATTCCATGATTCATGATTATGAAAGACCATGGAACGATAGTATTTCTCTGCATGGGAGACAACGAGAGCATTTATCATGGCGCCAAAATTTTCTTCACTAAGATTGAGCTTGTTCTCATAATTCTTCTTTACGTCAACCAGCAGATTAGTCACCTCATGAAGACAGCTTTCATGTTGCACAGCAGCAGAAATCGCATACTTTTCATTGTCTTGCTGAAAAGGATCAAAACACTCAAAAACTTTTCGAAGTGCTTCCACATCACCCCGTCCTGTCTTTTCTATATAATCATAAATTTTCTCCAAGGACTCCCAGAGGCTGTAAACATCCAGTCCATAAAAACCAGTTCTTTCATGAAAGTGCTTTTCAAGGTTCTTCTCCCTCATCCATTCAATTAAGCTGATCATCTCTTCATTTGCCCACATCCAGGAGGGCCAGCGTTTAAATTCTGATAATGCTTCTTTTGCTTTGCAATAGTGAGGATTTTTCTCTTTTACGTATTCATTAACAGCCTGGCTGGAAGGCCAGTCTCCTTCAATGCCGACCACAGTAAAACCTTTCTCTTCAATCAGTCTTTTTGTAATTTCACTTCGAATGCTATAAAATTCCGAAGTTCCATGTGACGATTCGCCAAGCAGAACATACTGTGCATTTCCTATTTCATTCAGAAGCCTTGTAATACTATCTTGCTGCGGCTCAAAGGGGATGGAAAAATCATTAATCGCTTTTCTCATTTCTGTGCCTCCTCTAGGATTGGTTGAAATAATACTTTACAAGCTATTAAGAAAGCTCAATTAACCATTGATGTAAAGGGTAGTTTCTTTTTACTCCTGATCTTCTCAGTATCCATTTATCTTGAGTGAAAAGAAAACAAGTTATGCGCTAACAGAGATTGAACTATGTAGAAAGTGATAAGACATGCTGCAGTTGGGAATTGTAAAGTAAAAGGGGAGGTGGGAACATGAACAGCCATACTGTTAGAGACTCGGTCACAATTCAGGACAGCAACGGACGCGAAAGAGTGCTTCGGGTGGAAGCTCTTTTTGATATGAACGGCTCTTCTTATGCATTGCTTTCAGGAGAGGGAGAATCTCTTGTACTCAAGGTGGAAGAAGAAGGTGAAGATCAGTATTTGGTCAGCATCAGTGACAGAGAAAAAGATTCTATCATAGATGCTTATCATATTGCTGCATCAGCAGTTGCTAATGAAGAAAATGAAAGAGCCTGAAGGAAGAAAAAAAGGAGAGATTTTGGATCTCCTCCCCGAAAGTCAGCAAAGTGAGTTGAACATCATACTGCAAGAGCTTTCCTTTACGAAAAATTTTCGCTCCGCAACTGCAGAAGAATGGTATATTTTTATACCGGGATATACTGACACGAGGACCGGGGGAGCCGCTGGAAAAGCCTTTCTTCATTATAACTTAATGGGAAACAGGGACATTATGATGAATACAACCATTCTGATTGAAAATGAAGAACTCTGCACTCAGCCTAGAGGGCAGATGGTCTATGCTATATGTGAAGAGATTGTTAACAGGCTGGCAGGATATGCAGATACATTATTATCAGTACATGCAGGGATTAATTCTTATGATGCGGTATACAAACAGCCGGAATGACGATTATCTTCTTATTTTTTATTAACTTCGATGAAGCTCAGATAAACGAAAAAGCATCGGGGAACCGATGCTTCTTTTTACAGCCAGGTAGTTACTTCATTTAGTGGAAGACGCTCACTTTTATGTGCAGGCTTAGCTGCTTGTCCGATTGTAATCAGCATAACAGGTACGAACCGGTCTGAAACAGCAAATTCCTCTTTTAGTTTTTGCGCGTCAAAACCTCCGATTGAACAAGTATCATAGCCCTTTGCTTTAGCAGTTAAAATGAACTGCATAGCTGCAAGGGAAGCATTTGTATGTGCTGCATCTCTTGCGTTAACAGGATTGTCATATGCTCTGTTAATCTGCCCCGCAAGCGACTCCATAATCTCTTTTGACATAAAGCCCGCGTCTACAAGAGGCGTATAAACAGTTTCAGTCTTTTTATCAGCTTCAAGATCGCCAAGGACTGCGATAACAGCTGAAGATTCTACAATCTGTTTTTGGTTATAAGCAATCGGCAGCAAGCGTTCTTTAGAAGCGTCACTGTGGAACACCATAAAGTGCCAGTGTTGAAGATTCCAGGCTGAAGGAGCCTTGCCTGCAGTTTCAAGAATGTTCTCAAGTTCTTCCTTGCTGATTTTGACTTCGGGGTTATAATGTCGTACAGAAGTACGGCTGGTAATTACATTCAATAAATCCTCTGTTGTTGTCAATTTAAAAACCTCCATCGCAATGTCTCTTTTAAGTAATGCGGTATACTTTCGTAAGCAGTGATGTCATCATATAAGTTTACAGCAATTACTGTCAAGAAAATTGACTCAGTTTTATATTGGGTAAAGCAGGTGAAATTTATCATAAAACAACTGGCAAAATAGAAAAAAGGGTAAGGATAAATAAGGAGGGTATATGATGAAAACTGCTGTAATTACTGGAGCTTCAAATGGAATTGGACGAGAAACAGCCATTTATTTTGCAAAGAAAGGCTATGGGGTGGTTCTGGCCGATGTAGATGAATCAGCCGGCAGCACCGTAAAGGAGCAAATAGACTCTGCAGGCGGAAAAAGCTGTTTCATCAAAACAGATGTCAGTTCACCGGAGGATATTGTTCATTTAATGAAAAAATCATTTGAAATATTTGGCAGTATCGATGTATTAGTTAACAATGCCGGACTTTCAAAATGGGAATCTCCATTAAAGCTGTCTGTGGAAGAATGGGATCAGATAATCAACGTTAATTTAAGAAGCGTTTTTTTATGTTCAAGAGAAGCGGTCCCTTATATGGAAAGAAGCAAAGGGGGAAGCATTGTGAATATTGCTTCCACAAGAGCATTTATGTCTGAACCGAATTCAGAGGCATACGCTGCTACAAAAGGAGGTATTGTTGCATTAACTCATGCACTCGCCGCGTCACTTGCTGACAAATTCATCACTGTAAATGCTGTTTCTCCCGGCTGGATTGAAACGACTGACTACGAGGGACTAAGGGAGATTGATCATCATCAGCATTTATCCGGAAGGGTTGGAAAGCCTGTAGATATTGCCAAGGCGTGCTATTATTTATCAGAGCCAGACAACAATTTTATAAACGGTGAAAATTTAGTGATTGATGGCGGTATGACGAGAAAAATGATCTATGAAGAAGGCTGATCATAAATTCTTACGGTACAAAAAAGCTGTGGATATCAATCTCTTGTGATAAATGCCCAACCATTTTTTCTTTAGGTGAATATCCTGTAGATGTAAAGATATTTACAAAGGAGTGAAGAGATGGGTCCTTATTATCGGTATGCACAGCCGGATTATGGTGTAAGAGCACCGTTCCTTTTTGGAGCGCCATTTGTAGGCGGATTGGTAGGAGGCTTAATCGGAAGTGCAATCGTAAGGCCGAGACCTTTTTATCCTGTCGGTTTCGGATATGGTCCGGGATTCGGCGGATATGGCGGATTCGGCGGATATGGCGGGTTCGGCCCGGGAGCTGGCTTTGGTCCAGGATTTGGATATGGCGGTTTTTACTAAAAAAAGCAAGACCATTAGAGCGCTAATGGTCTTCTTTATTTTGTGGAAATATTTGAATTTCAGTTGATAAAGGATCATCGATTTTGCTAAAGGCAATTTCAATATATCCGTCATGCCTGCTGACTTTTGTACCTTTTCTTTTTACGAGCGAGGGAAGGGAATAAGAAGCTGTTTTTCCTGCATCAGGGTAATTGGCCAGCTCAACTTTGTAAGATGAGTGCCTGATCAGCAGACTTTGTGCGGTGTCCTGATCAGCGGGTACTTTCATATAAATATGCTGTGAAGTTTCAAATATTTCAGGTTCTGCTTTGGAAGTGCGAGTATTCTTTACGTGCGAAGCTTTAGTATCTGTAGAAACAGGCTGCCCGAATACTTGTGTCATAACCTGTTGAATATAATCTTCCACATCAGCTGCATTGCCGTTTTGAAACATTCCACCCTGGCTGTTTGAGCCAAATGGAAAGTTCTTTCCCCATTGAAACAAGTTCATCCCCCCTTTGTGCAGCAGTTGCTACAATATATGACCAGATTTACATAATTGTTCAGTTCTTTTTCCTTGTGAAAGTTTGGTAGGCGCATGTATAATTGATCAGAAAAACAGGGAGGTGAAATACATGGAAAATAACCCTTCTGCGTATAAATCTGGTATTGTATTTACGGCATTGTCGTACTTGCTATGGGGTATTCTGCCTGTTTACTGGAAGCTGGTAGAAACTGTTCCTGCTGATGAAATCTTAGCGCACCGCATTCTTTGGTCTTTTATATTCATGCTGATATTGATAACCTTTACTCGGCAGTGGACTCCTTTTATATCCATTCTGTATCAAATGAAAAAGAGGCCGCTGCTGATTGTGTCACTATGTGTCTCTTCTTTACTGATCAGTACAAACTGGTTTGTATACATATGGGCAGTAAATAACGCCCACATGGTTGATGCGAGCTTAGGCTACTATATTAATCCCTTGGTCAGCGTGCTGCTGGGAATGATCTTTTTAAAGGAAAAACTAAATCTTTGGCAGCAGTCTTCTTTTCTGCTTGCAGGTGCAGGCGTACTGATAACGACTATCCATTATGGCATTTTTCCTTGGGTTGCCGTCATTCTTGCACTTAGTTTCGGTTTATATGGGTTAACCAAAAAGGTCACAAAACTGAACTCGACAATCGGGCTTACTTTTGAAACGATGGCAGTGCTTCCAGCTGCGATCATTTATTTGGCGTTTGCCGGTGGAGCTTCGTCGTTTGCGGATTGGGACAGCATGACTATGCTGCTTTTAGTAGGAGCAGGAGTTGTCACCGCGGTTCCACTTTTGCTATTTGCCAGCGGGGCACAGCGAATTCCTCTGTTCATGGTTGGAATACTGCAGTATATTGCTCCGACCATCACACTATTTCTTGGGGTAATCATCTACGGCGAACCATTTTCGGCTGTCGAATTAGTGACCTTTATCCTTATATGGTCAGCATTGCTTCTATTCACATTCTCACAGTCAAGAGTGTTAAAAGCGCTGGAGCTTAAAGTAACTAAGAAAAAAACAGCAAGTATGTAGCGTCTGCGGGTTTCCGGGACGTTTTTAATTGTGTCAAAGTACATTAGGAGATATGATGTGTAAAGGATCACATTTCATACTAACTGAAAGAAGAGATGATTAATGGAAAGAACATTTCAAGAGCTGCTGCACGCATATCGATCACTATGGAAAAGCCGCGAGCTTTCTGCTGACGGTGAAGATGCAGAAGTGACATTGAAAAAAGCCATACTGATGCAGCTGAAAGACGAATTGACTCATCCAAGGGTCCGAAAGTCTCCTGAGGTAAAATATATTGTGGCCAGTGAACGCATTGTTATCTCTGATTTGGAAGATACTGTTAAAATAGCGTTAATCAGCTTGCATCTTCAATTATTAAAAACGCTAGATCAGGGAGGAAAGATATGAAGCCGATATTAAAAAATGAAGTACAGAAATATCTTGACGCTTTTTTGCATAAAAAGCTGTACATACATTTAGAAACCACAACTGGAGCATATTCCAACCATTTTAATGAAGCAAATATGACTGTGGTTGCGTTTATCAGAAACACTCAGATAGAGTATCTGCAGGCTAAAATTACCGGAGAAGGTCCTTTTAGAGTAGGATTGAAAATGGATCATGGCTGGGTATATGCAGAAGGTTTGACTGATTTTATTTTCGATGAAAACAATCGCCTGTTATTGGCTGGACATAACGCAGAAGGAAAGCTGGCAATTGCACTTCAGTTGAGCGAAACGCCATTCCCTGGTTAAATGAAAGGAGAGACATATATGCAGGAACATGTATTGGTTGTTCTGCCGCATCCTGATGATGAAGCTTTCGGAGTGGCAGGTTTAATAGCATTGCACAGAAAAGCCGGTGTTCCGGTTACATATGCGTGCGGAACTTTGGGAGAAATGGGCAGAAATATGGGTGATCCTCTCTTTGCAAACAGAGAAACTCTTCCATTAATTAGAAAGCGTGAGCTGAAAGATGCCTGCAGAGAGATGGACATTACCGACTTAAGAATGCTTGGCCTCCGTGATAAAACTCTTGAATTTGAAGATATCGACAATTTTGCTAATATTATTGAAGAAATGATTAAAGAAATTCATCCTACCTTGATTGTTACATTTTATCCTGGGCATGGAGTCCATCCCGATCATGATGCAACCGGCGCAGCTGTCATACATGCGGTAAAGCGAATGCCGGTTGAAAAGCGTCCTCCTGTTTACTGTATGGCTATTACAAGGAACAGGGAGCAAATATTAGGTGAAGCTGATGTGATCATTGATATAAGAGAAGCAGCAGAACAAAAATTAAGGGCGCTTAAGGCCCATCGCTCCCAAACTGAAGGACTTCTAAAGCAGCTTGAAGAAAAATATAAAGCAAAAGATCCAGAGGTTATGCATTGGTTTGAGGAAGAGAGATTTTGGACTTATCAGTGGCAGAACTCATAGTGTTAAAAGGAGACTTCGAATTATTGAAGTCTCTCTAGATTGCCGGCAAAAGGCAGTGAGAAGCCCTTCTCGCTGCCTTTATTCATGTAATGGGTTAAGAATGGTGGGGAAAAGACTGATATCTGCTCCGGGTCCTTGCTTTCCGGGGGAGCGGGCGGTGAGTCAAAGCTAGCACCTTGCCAAGTCCTGGTAGCCAATTTCTTCAATCTTATGGCACGCAAAAGGAAGCATCACTTGCAAGGACAATTTTCAATCACTCGCAGGGTTGTCCGACATATTATGCTTTTCCTATTCATCAGCGAATACACGTATACTCGTTTCTTTTTTCGTCTTGCATATAGTTGTTGCATTGAAAAATCAATAGTAAATACTAGCTTGCGAACTAAGTAATATTGTGGAACTAATTTATCAATGGTTAGCATGTAGTGTAATAAGTTGATTGGAACGGAGGGTTGCGACTCCTGGGGTAAAAGCGGGATAGTCCAGACCCTGGACTGAGCGCAGCGAGGGAAGCGGCTCGGTCCCGCCCGCAGAAAGCGTCCACCCGGAGTGGAAATTTAACCAAATTAATATATGCTAAAATAAAATAGACCGCAGGCAAACACGATAACCCCGAGTTTTGTCTACGGTCTGAGGAGACTTCATGTCATGAAAGTCTCCTTTTTGCTTGTTTGTCCAGCCGGTATGATTAAAATTATTTGCTTTCGAGCAGGAGTGCTGCTCTTTTTTGAATAGTAAGCAGCCTTGCGGAAAGGCCGATAGCGCCTGCTGCCAGTCCTGCGATCAGGCCGACCCAGTAACCATAGGCTGCCAGTTCTGTATATGTTCCAAGGAAGTAGCCGATTGGAAGACCAATTACCCAATAGGAAACCAAGGCCATAATAAATGCCACATTGACGTCCTTATAGCCCCGCAAAGCACCTTGAATTGGAGCAGCGATTGCGTCGGAAAGCTGAAAGAAAATGGCATATATTAAAAATGCCTGTGTCATAATAAACACCTCTCTGTCTCCGGTATAAAGAGAGGCGATTTGAGGTCTTAAAAAATAGATAATGCCAGCCGAAATCACAGCCAATATAATGCCGCATGCAATTCCCAGATAACTGTATTCTTTTGCATCCCGAGGTCTTTTAGCGCCTATTTCATATCCGACTACAATGGTTAAACCCATTGAAATGCTTAAAGGGAGCATGTACAGGAAAGAAGCAAAGTTGATCGCTGCCTGATGGGAGGCAATCGTCACTGTATCAAAATTGCTCATCAGCAATGTAACTGCTGCAAAAATACTGGTTTCAAAGAAAATCGCCAGGCCGATAGGAAGCCCGACTAAGAGAATTTCTTTCCACTTTGACAAGTCGACCTTAAACAGCTTGCTGAAAATCTGAAAAGATTGAAACGGAACCTTTTTGATTACAATGTATACGGCAATGGCGGCTATGCACCAGTAGGTAATGGCAGAAGCAACTCCTGCACCAACCGCTCCCAATCTCGGAAAGCCAAATCCTCCAAAAATAAAGAGATAGTTTAATACAAAGTTTATAGGCAAAGACATGAGCGTGATAATCATCGTTACCCTCGTAAAGCCAAGTGCATCAATAAAGCAGCGAAGCACCGTGTAAAAAAACAGCGGGAAAACCCCAAATGATAAAGCAAAAAGATATTGCCTTGCAATGCGTTCAACTTCAGACTCCAGGTTTAGGTTGTTAAGAATAGGGTTTAAAGATAAATAGCCTACAATAACAATGACGATTGCAATGGCTGCTGACAGGTAGAGTCCTTGAAAAACGGATGAGGTTACCTGATTCCTCTTCTGGGCGCCTGCAAGCTGGGCAACAATCGGTGTGATTGATAACAGAATGCCGCTTAGGCCGGTATAGATAGGTATCCAGAGGTTTGAGCCGATTGCTACACCAGCTAAATCATGTTTGCTGACATTTCCAGACATCGTAATATCGAGAAAACTAACAGAAAACAAGCCTAGCTGGGTAATAAAGATAGGGATGAGAATAAATGAGAACTGCTTAAGTTTTTCTTTTAGCGTATTGGTTTTTTTCATTCAAAATTCCTTCTGTGTTTTCATAATGAAGAAATTATAACATGAAAATCTCAGGATGCTAGCTTTTTTGATCCTCGTCCTGCTCGTCATGTTTCTTAAACATATTGTAATAAAAGAAACCGAGTGCGGAGCAGCCCAGAAATGTAAAAATATATTGAATGATCTTCATTGTAGTCATCTGTTCCACCTCCTTTTTGAATAGTTTTCCAAAAAGAAAGCAGAACATGTGAATGAATTCAGCTGAATGTAAGAAAATATCTATTATAGAAAAGGGGCCAAAGTAACTATGACTTTCAATCAGCAATTAGAGGAAGAGGTTAAATCAAAGATTACTGATTATTTAGATGAGCTGATAGCTGAATCACAAAAAATGCTGTTCTCCATTAAAGGAGAAAACAGCTGTTTTCTCTGCGAGCTGGATGATATGAAAGCCCTGCTTGGAAAAATTCAGTCAACCGCGTCTGCTTATTATCTGCAGTCCTATCTCGGACAGTATACAGATAAACACGCAGAGCTCTCAACAGCAGTTCAGCAGCTCTCCTCAAAGCGGCATGGAGCATTAATTGTTGTAGAACGCAGTGACTCTGTAGAACATTTGATTCAAAAGGGTGTAACTGTTTCAGCAGCATTCACTTCTTCTTTGATAGAGAGTATTTTTTATCCCGGCAACCCGCTGCATGATGGCGGTATGCTCGTGAGGGGAGATAGCATTGTATCTGCTGCAAACATCCTGCCCTTGGCAACCTTGTATGCCGGCGAATATAAGCTCGGTACCCGCCACAGAGCTGCCATAGGGATCACAGAGGTGTCAGATGCACTTGCACTCGTCGTGTCAGAAGAAACCGGAAAAGTTTCTTTTGCTTTTGGAGGGAACTTGTATCCGCTTACGACGGAATAGCCCTAAATATTGTCTTTGACATTCTGATTTCATGATTTATAATTCTTAGTATTGTTTTTTGAAGTGGAGGCTTTATGGTGAAAGAAAAAGATACAAGAACAGTACTAAATCGCTATTTTAAACTTGAAGAGCGGGGAACCAATATAAAAACGGAGTTTCTTGCTGCTATCACAACCTTTCTGACCGTCAGTTATATTATCCTCGTAAACCCGATCATCCTTTCAGAGGCTGGCATTCCAAAAGAAGCTGCTCTTGCTGCTACTATTCTTGCCATTGCAGTCAGCAGCATAATAATGGGACTTTGGGCTAATTTGCCGATTGTGGTTGGGCCAGGCATGGGATTGAATGCCTTCTTTACCTATACAGTTGTACTTGGGCAGGGACTTAGCTGGGAAACAGCGCTAGGGGCAGTATTTATTTCAGGATTTGTTTTTTTCATTCTTTCAATAACCGGAGTAAGCTCAATGGTTGTTGATGCCATACCTAAAACACTGAAAGCATCGATTACTGCGGGCATCGGTTTGTTTATTGCTTTTGTTGGATTGAGAAATGGAGGCATTATTGTTTCAGATCCCTCTACATTTGTTACTTTAGGGAATATCGCTGACACCGGGACGCTCCTGGCTATAGGCGGGCTTATTGTGGCAGCAGCCCTTACAGTATTGAATGTTAGAGGAGCGCTGATCATCAGCATTCTCTCCGTAACGGGCATTTCCATGCTGATTGGATATTCTCCGTTTCCGACCGGTTTTGAGCAGGTATTCAGTTTGAACATACCAACAATTCAACTTACCTTTGCTGAGATGGATCTGAGAGCAGCCATTGCATATGGCATTTTTTCTGTCATATTTTCGTTCACCATTGTAGAGCTGTTTGATACTCTGGCAACCTTAATTGGTTTAACAAAAAAGGCGAATCTTACCGGGGAAGACGGCAAAGTTCCGCATATGAAAAGGGCTCTAACGACTGGGGCTTTAGGAACGATGATCAGCGCCTTGTTCGGAAGCACAGCTATGAATACGTATATCGAAAACGCAACTGGAATTGCAGAAGGCGGGAGAACAGGATTAAAGGCGATTTTCGCAGCTTTATTATTTTTGCTGACATTGTTTATTGCACCGTTTATTCAATTTATTCCTGATGCAGCCACGGCTCCTGTTCTAATTTTGATTGGTGCATTTATGATGACTGAACTGAAGGAAATCAATTTTGGTAACTTAACAGAGCTTCTTCCTGCGTTTCTTACCATCATTATGATGCCTCTAACCTTCAGTATTGCTGAAGGAGTGGCTTTTGGATTTATTTCATATACAATACTGAAGCTGCTTACACGGCAGACAAAAGACCTGCATTGGTTGATGTACATCATTGCAGGTGCATTTATCTTGAATTTTTATATGATGGCCCATTAATAAAAAAGGATCTTATGGTCCTTTTTTTCTTATTGTAGCAGTCAAAAGAGAGGAATAATCAAATCTAGTATGAAATTGAGCAGCTAAAATGAATTTCTCATACAGTAGATAACTTTCTCTTTTGTTAAGGCTGGTGTAAACTATATCCGGAGAAGTGAATGCAGCTGCAAAACTTCTCATGCTCTTAGTCACATTTTAGCAGTATGTCGTGCTGATGACTAAAATATTGGGAACAAACAATAAGATAGAGGGATGTTACATGATATTAATCATTGCGGAAAAGCCTGATCAAGGCAAAACGCTTAGCTCACCATTTAAAAATTCTAAAAAAGACGGATATATAGAAATTGAGCCCAATCATCTTTTTCCAGAAGGAGCATATTGTACCTGGGCCATTGGACATCTCACTTCCCTGTCTGCTCCAGAAGCCTATCACCCTCAATGGAAAAAGTGGACTCTTGCCAGTTTGCCGATACTTCCAGAAAAATTTCAATACGAAGTGACTAAGTCAAAATACAAGCAATTTCAAGTGATCAAAACATTGTTAAAAAAACCTGAGGTTACCCAGATTATTCATGCAGGCGATGCCGGAAGAGAAGGGGAATTAATTATCCGGAATATTATCCAGCTTTCAGGTGTTCGGAAGCCAATGAAAAGGCTGTGGATTTCTTCTCTAACGCCAAAAGCAATACTACAGGGATTTCAAAATCTGAAGAGGGATGAAGATACACTTCATCTTTATTATGAGGCGTATTCACGTGCTTGCGCAGACTGGCTTGTTGGAATGAACGCCTCCCGTGTCTACAGCATCCTGTTGAAGCAGCAGGGGATGAATGATGTATTTTCTGCAGGACGTGTGCAAACTCCTACTCTAGCCCTTATAGTCAACAGAGAAAATGAGATAGATAACTTCAAAGCTGAAACTTTTTGGGAAGTTCTTGCCCATTTCGATATGGATGGAAAGGTGTACAGCGGAAAATGGTCTCAAAACGGTGAGTCTCGAATTAAAGATGCTGAGCTGGCTGAAAAAATAGCTGCGTTCTGCAGAAATAAACATGCCCAGGTAAAGCATATTGAAAAGGAACGAAAAGAATATCAGCCGCCACTGCTGTTTAATCTTTCTTCACTTCAGGCTGCTGCCAACCAGGCATTTAAATATTCTCCAAAAAAGACACTGGATATTGCCCAATCACTATATCAAAAGGGTATCATCTCTTACCCACGATCTGATTCAAATTATGTCGGCAAAGGAGAAGCAGAAGCTTTTCCGGCCATTTTAAAAAAATTGTCTGCTTTTAATGCATACAGTGATTTGCTGCCCGCGCCTAATTCGATCTTACATAACAGGCGTTTTGTTAATGAAAGCAAAGTTACTGATCACTATGCCATCATTCCAACAGAACAAGTAAGAGATCCTGAGAAACTGAATAGTGACGAGAATAAAATTTATGACATGATTATTAGAAGGCTGATCAGTGCCCATTATGAATCTGCTATCTTTGATTACTCTACTTTAACAACAATCGTGGAACAAAGGGCTGAGTTTATCACAAAAGGAAAGCAGCAAATACGCGAAGGGTGGCGGAAAGTCATCTACATAAATAAAGAAGACGATGATGTGCTGCTTCCTGCAGTTGCTGAAAAAGATGAGGGCTATGTCAGCGGCGTGCAAACTAAAGAAGGGAAAACTCAGCCCCCTAAACGTTATACAGAAGGCCAGCTGATTACATTAATGAAAACTGCCGGAAAACATCTTGATAATGAAGAACTGGAAAAAGTGCTGAGTAAAACGGAGGGACTTGGGACGGAAGCAACACGTGCAGGAATCATTACTATGCTGAAGGACCGCAAATATATTCAAGTTGTAAAAAATACAGTCTATCCTACTGATAAAGGCAAGGTGCTTATAAAAGCAATCGGCAGTCAGATATTATCTTCGCCGGAGATGACTGCAAAGTGGGAGCAGAGACTGGCAGAAATAGGGGAGGGAAAGGCATCACCAGCTGCTTTTATGGAACAAACGAAAAAACTTTCCGAAAAAATTGTTTCAGACGCACTCAGCCTGCAATCAAGCTGGGATTTTAAAGGCATGGATACGGAAGGCATACAGAGGACAACAACTAAGTACAGCATGGGAAAAAAAGCGGGAGCATGTGTGAAGTGCGGAGGCAGCATGGTGGACAAGGGAGATTTTTATGGCTGCAGCAATTATAAAAGCAGCAAATGCAGCTTTACGATTTCAAAGCTCCTTCTTGGAAAAAAAATCTCTCTTGCCAATGCCGGAAAATTGTTGAAGGGAGAACAGACAAACCTTATCAAAGGCTTTAAAAAAGATACTAAAACGTTTGACGCCCGTCTTCAGCTGGAAGATGGAAAACTGAAATTTATTTTTCCGAATTCTTAATATAATTTCGAGTGGCGAAATAATCTTCATAGTGTTATAGTTTAGGCAATAGCTTTGAAATGGAGAAAAAATACATGTGGAAAAATAAAAATGTGTGGATTATTTTGATTGGAGAGTTAATTGCAGGGCTGGGTCTCTGGATGGGGATCATCGGGAATTTGGAATTTATGCAGCAATATGTCCCTTCCGATTTCTTTAAGTCACTGATTTTATTTGCTGGACTTTTAGCCGGGGTGATGGCGGGACCGCTTGCAGGAAGATTAATAGATTCACATTCTAAAAAGAAAATTCTTATCTATTCAGGAATTGGAAGAGTGCTTGCTGTCGGATTTATGTTTATGGCCATTCATTTTGAATCAATCCTGTACATGGTGCTTTTTATGGTGGGAATTCAGGTGGCAGCTGCGTTTTACTTTCCTGCACTTCAAGCTGTTATTCCGCTGATTGTGAAGGATGAAGAGCTGATTCAGATGAATGGAATTCACATGAATGTTGCAACTCTCTCTCGAATTATCGGGACAGCCCTAGCCGGAGCGTTGCTTGTAGTTGTCAGTATCCAATACTTGTATGCTGCATCTGTTTTAGCGTACCTGCTTTTGCTTTACACCACCTTTCTGCTGGATTTTAAGGAAGAGAAACGCGAGGGAGGCAAGGGATCTAAAAGCGGCAGTTTTAAAGAAGTACTGCCTGTCCTTAAAGAAACTCCAATTGCACTAACAGCTCTTGTACTATCAATTATTCCACTATTGTTTATCGGTGGCTTCAATTTAATGGTAATCAATATCAGTGAACTGCAGGACTCCACATCTATCAAGGGGCTTCTCTATACTGTTGAGGGAGTATCCTTTATGATTGGTGCATTTTTTGTTAAAAAAATCACTAACCTTTTTCAGCCTGTGAAACTGATGTTTATATTTACCTTTTTGATATCACTTGCTCATTTGTCCCTGTATTTCTCAGATATTCAGGCACTATCACTGATTTCCTTTGGGGTGTTCGGACTGGGCGTCGGTTGTTTCTTTCCTATTGCCTCTACTATTTTCCAAACCAAGATTGCTAAAGAGTATCATGGTCGCTTTTTCTCTTTCAGAAACATGTTCGATAGGATATTTTTCCAAATTGTCTTATTAGGAACCGGTTTATTTCTTGATACAATAGGTTTGAAGCATATGGTGCTGATCTTTGGAGCTTTATCGATGATCCTTGTCCTTGTTTATGGCTATAGACATTTTGGGGACAAGGCGGATATTGATTATAACAAAGCTGTGAGCAAATAAAGCATCTTTTGCTAAACACACCCAGGGAAACACGGGTGTGTTTTTGTTTTATCCCTATTATAAGAAACAGAAATAACTGTGAAGAAGGGCAAAAAGAAAGAGTTGGGCAAAAATTTTGTAAGTTTTTAAAGAAATAGGTAGTCTGCTGTCTGTAATTCTATTAAAATAAAAACAAGGTTATATTAGGGAGGGAAGAAATGGCTAAAAAAATCATGGGCTTGTCTGCTACAGCTATTGTAGGTTCTGCTCTTTTTGCTACAGCTGCTCTTGCAGATGAAGTGGAAGTAAAAAAGGGAGATTCATTGTGGAAGCTCTCACAGGAATACAATACAACAGTGCAAGCAATAAAACAGGTAAATCATTTATCGGGTGACACAATTTTTGCCGGGCAGGTTCTTCAGATTCCAGGCGGTTCCAGGGTAACAGCTCAGCCGGCAACTGTATCGCCAGCATCATCAGCAGGCGCATCTGCTGAAAAGGTATATACTGTACAAGCAGGAGATTCACTTTGGCTTATTGCAAGAAATAATGGTACCTCAGTGAATGATATTAAGAGTTTAAACCAATTATCCGGCGATATGATTTTGATTGGCCAAAAACTTAAATTAAGTTCAGTGCAGCAGCCGCCTGCAAGCTCCAATGCTCCACAGGCGCCAGTACCGCAACCTCTTCAAAATACAGCGCCAGTTCAAAATACCGGCCAGTCTCAAACTACATATACAGTAAAACTTGGAGATTCACTATGGAGCATCGCAAACGGTAATGGAATAACTATATCAGAATTAAAACTGGTGAATAACTTAAAAAGTGATGTCATTTATCCTGGGCAAGTGTTAACAATTACAGGAGGCACTGTGAAAAACATATCAACATCACCTTCAACAGCGCCGGTTACTTCACCTCCACCTGTCAATAGTGCTGTAAGCAGTAAAGTGGACATAATGGTAGCGGAAGCCACTTCTTTAATAGGCGTTCCTTATCGCTGGGCGGGAAATACACCAGCAGGATTTGATTGCAGCGGTTTTGTTTATTACATTATGAATAAAGTTACTTCTATATCAAGACTAAGCGCAGCAGGCTATCACAGCGTAATGAGTTCTGTCTCAGAACCAGCAAGGGGAGATTTTGTCTTCTTTACTACTTATCAGGCAGGCCCGTCACATATGGGTCTTTATTTAGGGAATGGAGAATTTATCCATGCCAGCGGCTCAGCCGGTATTACCATTTCTAGTTTGAATAACTCCTATTGGAAACAAAGATACCTTGGTGCAAAAAGGTATTTTTAACAAAAAAAAGAGCCAGTTGGCTCTTTTTTTTGTTTACTGGTAAGCTTCATGCTTAAAGAGATGTGTCAGCTTATGCCATGGCTCTATTTCTGCTGTTTTTCGAAGCTATTCCAAGTTGGAGCAGCAGACCTGCTATCAGCATGGAGACGAGAAGGGAGGAGCCTCCATAACTCACGAATGGAAGTGTGATCCCCGTTATAGGTAGCATTCCGCTGACAGCACCCAAATTCACTATCGCCTGAATGGTCAGCTGAAAAGTCAAACCTATGGTAAGTAATTTTTGGAAAGGATCTTTAAGAGAAAGTGTGATGATCATTCCTCTCCATAGTATCAAGGCGAAGAAAATGATGACGGCCAAAATACCAATCATTCCAAGTTCTTCAGCTATAACAGCCATAATAAAATCCGTGTGGGCTTCAGGCAGGTAGCCGTATTTTTGATAGCTCATTCCAAGCCCCTTTCCGGTCAATCCCCCGGAATGGATTGCAAAATACGAGTTGATCAGCTGATAGCCGCTTCCTTGCGGATCATCAAAAGGATCCAAAAACGACACGACACGGCGAATCCGGTACTCTTCAGAAAATGCAAATAGAACAATTGTCGCCCCAACAGCACTGCCCAACAGTAATAAATGCTTTAATTTCGCTCCTGAACAAAACAGCATCAGGGAACATACCAGCAAAATACTTGTGGCAGTTCCAAGATCAGGCTGCAGCAAAATCAGGCAAAAAACGAAAAAGAGCAGTACCAGCGGAGGCATAATTCCTTTTAAAAACTGATCGATATACTTCTGTTTCTTTGCATACACACTTGCAAAGTAAAATATCATTGTTACTTTTGCAATTTCCGAAGGCTGAAATAGCAGCGGGCCAATGCCAATCCATCTTGTTGAGTAATTTCGTTCCACCCCCAGTCCTGGAATCAATACCAGGAGCAAAAGAAAAATGGTCACAAGCACCAGAATTTTATCAAATCTTTTAAATAGTTTAATAGGAAAAATCAGCCCAAAGAGAAAGGGGACGATTCCAATGATAAGCCATAGGAGCTGCCTGTGAAAAAAGTGATGCGGATTATCAAAATACTGTACAGAAATATAGGTGCTGGAACTGTAAACCATTAGTATTCCAAGCATTGCAAGACCCGCAAAGGAACTCAACAGTATCAGATCTATTGATTTCACCCAATGTATTAATCTGTTCTTCAATCCAGAATTCATGATTCATCAGCCTCAAACATATATTTTCTAGTTCTGAATTTAACATTCATGACGATACCAAGCGCAATCATATTTGTCAAAAGTGCACTTCCTCCGTAACTGATGAAAGGAAGGGCAAGACCTGTAATTGGCATTAATCCAATTGTCATTCCTACATTCTGGAAAATTTGGAAAGCCAGCAGGCCGATCACACCTCCAACCAAATATGTTCCGAATAAAGAATGAGATTCTATTGCGATAATCACCATGCGGTAAATCAGGATAAAGTAGATACTAAGCAGTAATGCAGAACCAAAAAAGCCGAATTCCTCTCCAATTACAGAGAAGATAAAATCCGTATGTACCTCAGGAATTCTTCCGCTTTGAGTCTGTATACCCTGATTTAATCCTGCACCTGTCAGCTGTCCTGATCCAATGCCGCTCAGCGCCTGTGTCAGCTGATAGCCATATGAGGATGCATATTCATGGGGACTGAGCCAGCCATAAATTCTTTCCAGCTGATGCGGTTTAATTACTTTGCTGAACAGATCAAAATAGTACTGATGCAGAAAGATTAAGAGCCCCAGAAGAAAACTGCCGAGAATGGCAAGCAGACCAATCATTTTAAAAGATACACCGGAAATCACAATGATAGTAGCCATAATTGCCAGAACAACCAAAGCAGTCCCAAGATCAGGCTGCTGCAGAATGAACATAAAAGGAAGCAATGATACAATGCCAACTTTTAACACTACCGGAATACTTTGCTGAAAGCTGTAGCTTTTAAACACACCTGAACTATGTTTTGACACCAAAACTGCGAGCAAAACAAGCAGGAAAATCTTCATAAATTCAGAGGGCTGAATCAGTATGCTGCCAAACTGCAGCCATCTTTGGGAACCATTTCTGGTTACACCAAACAGATGGACTAGAATTATTAACAGCAGGCCGGCAATATACATCGGCCATGCAAGATGTTCCAGAATGTCATAGTCAAAAAACATAATAGCTGCAATCAGAAGGGACCCAATAGCAAACCAGATCAGCTGTCTTTTTAAATAATAGTACGGATCTCCTGACTCATATTGGCCTGAGCCGCTATACACAGCAACCAGGCTGAAAATTACCAGCAAAATAAAGGAAAACATCATTATCCAATCAAAACGTTCTTGTCTCTCAATCAACCTTCTCACCAAATTTCGAGTTCTCTAGACCTTCATCATACTAAAAAAAGAAAAGCCCCAACATGGAGTTCACAATATTGTCACACGAAGATCTTTAAATATCAACTAATAAACTTAGAGCCTTCTCACAACACATTGAACTATATAGATACGAACAATTTAATGTTTTTTGACTTAGGATGACATGGATATTTCAGTTTTTTGCGTCTTACAGTGAATAACTGAAGTGATTTGCTGAAAGACTGTATTTCTAAAAGTAATGACATATCAAAACAGCCTTTTATTTTGGCTGCAACCTTTTTTCTAGTATAATTTAAAATGGATGACACATATAGAGAGGATTACAAAATGAATAAACTATCACTACAGCTTCCTCAGGAAGTATTAAATATAATAAACGCGAGAAAAAAACAATACAGCCCCGAAGATGCGGCTCTAATCGGCGAGAAAGGTTTCACGCCGGCTGACACTCATATTCTTTTCGATGCAGTTGTGGCGCTTGCTCTTGGTAAAAACGTATTATTAAAAGGTCCGACCGGATCAGGAAAAACGAAGCTTGCTGAACTTCTATCGAATTTGTTCTCTCAGCCTATGCACAGTATCAACTGCTCTGTTGACCTGGATGCTGAAGCTCTTCTTGGCTACAAAACACTAGAGCATCAGAACGGAGCAGCAGCTATTGCTTTTGTTCCTGGGCCAGTTGTAAAGGCGATGCAGAAGGGGCACTTGCTTTATATAGATGAAATCAATATGGCAAAACCGGAAACCCTTCCTGTATTAAATGGTGTTTTGGATTATCGTAAAACCATTACCAATCCTTTCACAGGAGATGTTGTGAAAGCAGCTGACGGATTTGGTGTGATTGCTGCAATAAATGAGGGTTATGTAGGGACTGTTCCTTTGAATGAAGCGTTAAAGAACAGGTTTGTGGTCATTGATGTTCCTTATATTCAAGGTGAACAGCTGAAAAGTGTACTAACTGCACAATCAAGTCTTTCTGAGGATAAAACAGTCAGTTCATTTGTAGCCTTTTCCGCAGATTTGCTTGCAGCAGTGCAAAATGGGCAAATTTCTGAAGAGGCGGCATCTATCAGAGCGCTGCTGGACACTTGTGATCTCTCGCAGTATCTCCCTCCGTTAAGGGCAATAGAGAGAGGAATCGTGGACAAACTCGAAGATGAAAGGGAAAAAGCAGCTATTAGAAATATAGCTGAAACCCTTTTTGAATGAGGAAACTCTATGAAGTATATTAAATTTAACGATTCTCAGATCGATTCTTTCCTCTTTATGCAGCTTGCCGATTTAACGAAAACACTTGCAAGAAATGAAGAAGCTCAAGTTGAGTATGGCGTTCATTCTTACTATAATCCGCTTGAGAATAAAGTGTATCTCAGCCACTTTTGGAATCACCGCCCATACGAGGATATGGTAGCAGGCTTGAAAAGCGATGCCTATATAAGAACTGCGGGTTATCTCTATCATACTGATTACCTTGTAGTAAAAAAATTCATGGACACTTCCAGCAGGTTGTCTTTTCCATCCTTTGGCAGGCAGCTTTTTGCCATGCTGGAAGATCTCCGGCTGGAAGATGTATGCAAGGAGAAGCGGCCTGGAACAAAAAAGGCATTCAGCAGGCGGAGGACAATGCTGCGCACCCACTTTAAAACACAGCAGAAGTTGAATGTTGAAAGAGGTATTTTTACAGATGCTCTACTGTGTTCCTTCTATTTAAAAGCAACAGCGGAAACACCTTTGGATGATGTTCCGCCAATTCATCCACTATTTGACCTCGCCATGCCCTTTCTGACAAGTGAGCTATTGAAAGTGTTTGAAGCTGTTGATACAGCAGACACTGCAAAGATTAGCGGTGTTATGATGGATGTCTTGGAAGAGCTTTTGGAGAGAGATATGCTGAATACGTATTTTTACATGCCGGATCTTCAATATGAAGAGATGGAAAGCCATCTGGCCTTTGATGATCTGAAAAGAAAGTCAAAGCTGTCCAACGACGATAAGCTTGATAAACAGCAGGATGAAAATGATGATGTGCATGAAGATAAACTGCCGACGTGGCACAGTGAAACCAGCAAAGCGACCCAAAGTTTTTTGCAGTTCGATTTGGAGCAAGGTTCAAAAACTGAGATGCTTGGCGACGGGGCCAGGGAAGGCGATGACCATGACCAGGCGCTTGGAACGGTTCAAGGCTCTTCTCGAAGTACCACCAAAAACGATTACTCCAACCTTGAGGCTCTGGAAGCAAAACAGGAACAAAGCAATCCCGGAAACAATGATCTGTTTGGAAAAGAAAACAAACATGCTCTACCGGTTTTCACAGGCTCAAGGGCACCTGATTCTGATGAAATCACCTTATATAAAAAATATCAGAGTGAAGTAGCTCCACTGCAGAAAAAACTGAAACAGATGATACAAAGGATGCTGGAGCATAAAAAGATCCTGCCTAGAAGCGATCTTCATGTCGGGAGGCTGGGTAAAAAACTGTTGAAAGCTGTTACGGATGAAAATCCCAGATTGTTTTACAAAAAAAATCAGCCATCTTCCCAAATTGATGCAGTCTTTACTTTGCTCGTAGACTGTTCTGCCTCTATGTACGATAAAATGGACGAAACTAAGCTTGGCATCACCCTTTTTCATGAAGCATTAAAGTCAGTGAGAGTTCCGCATCAAGTTGTCGGTTTCTGGGAAGACACAAATGAAGCGTCCCCTGATTATCAGCCGAATCACTTTTATACAGCAGTAGACTTTCAGTCATCGCTTAAAATGAAGACAGGACCTGAAATCTTGCAGCTCCAACCTCAGGAAGATAATAGAGACGGCTATGCAATCAGGCATATGACAAAACAGCTGTTAGCCAGAACAGAGGAGCAAAAGTTTCTGCTTGTATTCTCAGACGGTGAACCTGCTGCAATGAATTATGAACAAAATGGAATCGTAGATACACATGAAGCAGTTGTAGAAGCACGTAAAAACGGAATAGAAGTTATCAATGTGTTTTTGTCGAATGGGGAAATAGAAGAGTCACAACAGAAAACAATTCAAAATATTTATGGAAAGTACAGCATTCTCGTTCCCGAAGTGGACAGGCTTGCAGACATCTTGTTTCCTTTGCTGAAAAAATTACTGCGAAAAAGTATTGAGTAAGAGGTCCTTTGAGGGACCTCTTATTTACTAATCGTAAGGATGCTATGGTAAATATGGATACGTAAGCTTTTTTTTAAAAGGAAAAGAGAAACTACCTCAAAATAACTGTAAATTTTTTATTTTTCAATATTATTTGTATTTTTCTATTAATACTTATTGGAAAGACAGTACAAACAATGGTAAAATGTCTTTGGAAGCGTTTTATAACTTTATGAAACGCTGTACATGCAAGGGAAAATATTTTGGAATAATATACTGTATAGACAACTGGTGTTGATCACGTATAGTGGGGGTAATGTTCATGTCTCAAAATATAGTAAAACAAAAGGTTACTTGGGAAGATTTTCACGGTCCTAACCTTGGTTATGTGCTGGAACTTTATGATGCATATCTGCAGGATCCATCACTGATCGACCAGGACTTAAAAGAAATGTTCGACCAGCTGGATTCTCCTCCAACAGAAGCTGTCCAGCAGGAGAGTGCTTCCGGAACTTCCGGAGCTGATGCGACGGATGAACAAATCAGGAAAATTGCTTCTGCAGTTAAATTGGCAGACGATATCCGGACATATGGCCATCTTAATTCATCTGTAAATCCTCTTGATAATCATGAAGAGAAGAAAGAGTTTCTCCGCCTGGAAGACTACGGTCTGGAAGAAGGGGACTTGAGAAAGATTCCTGTCTCTGTCCTGTGTCCGGAAGCGCCGGAAACTGTGAAAAACGGTATGGAAGCAATCCGTTATTTAAAAGAGGTTTATAAAAAATCTATCGCATTCGAGTTTCACCATGTGCATAACTTTAAAGAAAAAAACTGGCTCAGGAAGATAGTTGAGTCAGGCGAAATTTTCAGAACGCATACACCTGAGAAAAAATTGGGGCTTCTTAAGAGACTAACAGAAGTAGAAGGCTTTGAAAAATACTTACATAAAACCTTTGTAGGGCAGAAACGATTTTCAATTGAAGGATTGGACATGCTTGTACCAATGCTTGATGAGCTGATTTCAGGCTCAGTAGAAGCTGGTACAAAAACCGTCAATATTGGAATGGCACACCGCGGCCGTTTAAATGTGCTCGCACATGTACTCGGCAAACCCTATGAAATTATCTTTTCAGAGTTTCAGCATGCCCCTAACAAAGATTTGGTGCCTTCAGAGGGCTCGACGGGCATTAACTACGGCTGGAGCGGAGACGTAAAGTACCATCTCGGTGCCGACAGACAGATTACAGACGCAAACACAACAAGGGCTCGCCTGACACTTGCAAACAATCCGAGCCATTTGGAATACGTCGATCCAATTGTCGTCGGCTATACACGTGCAGCCCAGGAAGACAGGACTGTTCAGGGCTTCCCTAAACAGGACGCACTGGCATCTCTCGGAATAATTATTCACGGCGACGCGGCATTCCCTGGAGAAGGAATTGTGGCAGAGACGCTGAATCTGGGCGGCTTGACAGGCTATCAAACCGGCGGAACAGTGCACATTATCGCGAACAACATGATCGGATTTACTACTGAGAGCCGTGATTCCAGATCAACAAGATACTCAAGTGATCTTGCTAAAGGCTATGAAATACCGATTGTCCACGTGAATGCGGATGATCCAGAGGCATGTCTTGCTGCTGTATATATGGCTGTAGAGTACCGCAAAGAGTTTAAAAGAGACTTTTTAATAGATTTGATCGGCTACAGAAGGTTTGGCCATAATGAGATGGATGAACCCAGCACTACACAGCCTCAACTATATGAAAAGGTCAGAAAACACGATACAGTTAAAACACTTTATTCAAAATTATTAATGGATGAAGGCACCCTGTCAGAAGAAAAATCCAGCAATATTGAGAGTGAAGTACTGGAGATGTTCGAAACTGCCTATAAGAAAGTTCCTGATAAAAAGACTTTCGTTACAAGTGATATTCACCTTCCGGAAACAATCAGCAAGGGATTTCCGGAAATAGATACAACAGTTGATATTGACAGGCTGCGTTCCATTAACCGGCAGCTTGTGGATTGGCCTCAAGGGTACAATGTATTTGGCAAGCTTAAAAAGATTCTTGAAAAAAGAGCAGGTGTTTTTGAAGAAGACCAGAAAGCTGAATGGGCACTTGCTGAAGCGCTGGCTTTTGGCTCCATCCTTCAGGATGGCACGCCTATCAGACTGACAGGACAGGACTCAGAGCGCGGAACATTCGCACAAAGAAATCTGGTTCTGCATGACAGCGCTAACGGAGTTTCCCTGCTGCCTCTTCACCAGATCTCTGATGCAAAAGCTTCTTTTGCGGTTCATAACAGCCCGCTTTCAGAAGGATCAGTTATCGGATTTGAATACGGCTATAACGTTTTTGCTCCTGAAACACTGGTTCTTTGGGAAGCACAATACGGCGACTTTGCAAATGTGGCACAGGTTTTCTTTGATCAGTTTATATCTGCCGGACGTGCAAAATGGGGGCAAAAGTCAGGTCTGGTTATCCTGCTTCCGCACGGTTATGAAGGGCAGGGACCTGAACACTCAAGCGGCAGGATGGAGAGGTACCTTCAGCTTGCAGCTGAAAACAACTGGACTGTTGCAAACTTAACAAGCGCTTCACAATATTTCCATATTTTAAGAAGACAGGCCAAAATTTTAAAAATGGAAGAAGTAAGACCGTTGATTATCATGACGCCTAAGAGTCTGCTCCGGAATCCTAACACTGTATCGGACGCACAAGAACTCAGCAAGGGCTCCTTTAAGCCTGTGATTGAACAGCATGGTGTTGGAGGAACTCCTGAAAAAGTGAAGAGACTTGTTCTTTGCAGCGGTAAAATCGGCATTGATCTCGGGGACAGAGTAAGACAGAAAGACGATTTTGAAAATCTTCATATTATTCGGGTTGAGGAGATATATCCTTTCCCTAAAAAAGAAATATCATCTATTATTAGCAGATTCCCGAATTTATCCGAGATTGTCTGGGTGCAGGAAGAGCCTCAAAACATGGGGGCATGGACTTTTGTTGATCCTCACCTGCGCGGCCTTGCATCAGAGGGAACAGCAGTGACATATATTGGGAGAGATAGAAGATCCAGTACAGCTGAGGGAGATCCGAATGTTCATAAAAAAGAACAGGACCGAATTCTTACAGAAGCATTAAGC
This sequence comes from Metabacillus lacus, assembly GCF_009674805.1. GTDB lineage: Bacteria > Bacillota > Bacilli > Bacillales > Bacillaceae > Metabacillus_C > Metabacillus_C lacus. The sequence goes on from NZ_WKKI01000023.1 coordinate 56,771, forward strand.
GTGGAAAACTAAGGGGGATAGAATCATGGCTGAAATTAAAGTACCAGAATTAGCAGAATCTATATCAGAAGGAACAATAGCCCAGTGGCTTAAACAGCCCGGTGATTTTGTTGAACAGGGAGAGTATCTGCTTGAGCTTGAAACGGATAAAGTAAATGTTGAACTGACTGCAGAGCAATCAGGTGTATTAAAAGAAGTTCTGAAAGACAGCGGTGATACCGTTCAAGTGGGAGAAGTCATCGGAACGATTGATGAAGGCGGACAAACTGCTGCCACTGCTGCAAACGAAACAAAAACGGAAGAAACTGCGATTCCGGAAAAAACTGCAGGCGAGCCTTCCTTAAAACAAGAGGAGCTTGTTAGTGAAAAAGCAGAAAAAGCAGAAAAAGGTTCACGTCCAATTGCTTCCCCGGCTGCGCGCAAACTTGCAAGAGAAAAAGGAATTGATTTGAGCCAGGTTCCTTCAGCTGATCCGCTTGGAAGACTGCGCCAGCATGATGTTGCAAACTTTTCAGGTGCTTCTTCAAGCCCTGCAGAACCACAGCAGCAAGCTGCAAAACCAAAGCAGCAGGCAGCACCTGCACAGGCTGATCCTGCCAAACCTGTTGAAAGGGTAAAAATGTCCCGCCGCAGGCAGACAATTGCTAACAGGCTGGTAGAAGTACAGCAAACAGCAGCTATGCTGACAACCTTCAATGAGGTTGACATGACTGCAGTAATGGATGTTCGTAAGAGAAGAAAAGACTCATTCTTTAAACAAAATGAAGTGCGGCTGGGCTTTATGTCCTTCTTTACAAAAGCTGTCGTAGCTGCTCTTAAGAAATACCCGCTGCTTAATGCAGAAATACAGGGCAATGAGCTTGTCATTAAAAAATTCTATGATATTGGAATAGCTGTGTCAGCTCCTGAAGGGCTCGTTGTACCGGTCGTACGTGATGCAGATCGTCTTTCTTTCGCAGGTATTGAAGGGGAAATTACAAACCTTGCAGAGAAAGCTCGTGATAATAAGCTGAGTATTGGTGAGCTTCAGGGCGGAACTTTTACAATTACAAACGGAGGGGTATTTGGTTCTCTCCTTTCAACTCCAATACTGAACGGGCCGCAAGTTGGTATTCTCGGAATGCATAAAATCCAGCTTCGACCAGTGGCAATTGATGCTGAACGATCTGAAAACAGGCCAATGATGTATATCGCACTTTCTTATGACCACAGAATTGTTGATGGAAAAGAAGCTGTAAGCTTTCTTGCTACAGTTAAAGAGCTGTTGGAAGATCCTGAGCGATTATTGCTGGAAGGATAAACAGCTGAATCAGCCTTTATCGTCAGCAGAGGCAGGCGTTTGCCTGCCTCTTTTTTATGTGCGCCCGGCATGGGTGCAGTCTATAGGGTGCAAGTCCCGAGCCATGAAGGCGGTAGTAGTGGTTAGCTTAAC
>NZ_WKKI01000024.1 GCF_009674805.1 Metabacillus lacus
AAAGAAAATAATATCCAATTTTTGGATAACTGGGTTCAATTACAACCCCCTAGACTTTTTGGCTCTGAACGAATAAGCTTGGATGGTAAAATTATACTTAAATTACATATAGAGTAAACTCAGTATACCCTTGTGGATATTTTTACAATGCTAGTGGAGATATTCCGGTTAAATAAAAAATGAGGCAAATTTCAGGCAATATAAGGGAAGCTTTTCCGGTTATGTTGCTAATAGTCGTCTATTTTCAGCGCTTATAGCCGATTAGGCGGAATTCCTACTTCTATTTCAGCCGATTTTCACTGTTTTTTTCCGAATAAGCGGAATCTCTACGCCTATTTTATTTCACTCGGTACAAGAAAGGCGAAAGAACGACTGGACGAAGAGATTAAAAGCTCATCGGAAGCCGGATACCGAACAAGGAAGTTAAGCTCAGCGGCGCCGATGGTAGTTAGGAGTTATTTTAAAAATGATCTTACTCTAACTGTTCTTTCCTGACTTGCTATACGATTTCCAAGAAGCTATAACAAAACCCCCGCTTTGTTATACTATCGGGCCAAATTCCCAAGATACTATAACAAAACGCCCCACTTTGTTCTACTATCTCAAAGATACTATAACAAAACGGCCTACTTTGTTATACTATCAGGCCAAATTTTCAAGATACTATAACAAAACGCCCTACTTTGTTATACTATCGGGCGAAATTCCCAAGTTACTATAACAAAACCCCCCGCTATGTTCTACGATCTCAAAGTTACTATAACAACCCCCCCCTCTTTGTAATACGTTCTAAAAGTCACTATAACAACCCCCCCTCTTTGTTGTACGATCTTCCAAATACTATCCCAAACCCCTCCTTCTGTGGTTAAACAAAATCCTATAACCCCCCATCTAAATAATACAATCCACTCACAACCCCAATCAAAAGCCACACACCTTTCCAGCTAAGTCCCGCCATCCGTTCAACAACCCGAAACAAATTCCAAACCCAGCCCCCAGTTCTCCACCCCACCGCCTCAGCATGCCAAAAGGAATTTATTTTGTTTTGATGAAGACATACACCCATGTTGAAGGGGTTTCATACAATAGGTATAAACATTTGCATAGTCTATTCTAAATTTTGTATACAAATGAAGTCTTTGGGCAGAATAAGGGTATGGAGGTGGAGCAAGCAGTGGAAAATGAGAATAAAAGCTCAGCTGGGGAAGTGTGTGTAGTTTGTGATGCCCGGAAAGAGGATGGAATTCATCTCTATACAAGTTTTGTTTGTACCGAGTGTGAGCAAGAAATGGTGCAGACACAGACATTTGATCCCAAGTATCAATTTTTTATAAAAAAACTTAAGAGGGTTAATACCCCGCCTTTGTATTCTTAAAGCCTTTAGGGCTTTTTTCTTTTGGGATAAAGGTGAAGATGCATGGTTGTCTGTTATAATGGGATATAAAGTGATTCAAGGATGATTAATAATGAAAACACCTATATATACGTCTTTAGTGGAGCATGCGAAAAAGGGGATAGTGTCGCTGCATGTGCCGGGGCATCATCAGGGGATTGTGTTTCCTGCTGATGCGTTTGTGACGTTTAAGGATATTTTAAAAATAGATGTTACTGAGCTTTCGGGGCTTGATGATTTGCATGAGCCGGAGGGCATTATTCAGGAGGCACAGCAATTGGCTTCCGAGTTTTTTGGCGTACAACAAACGTATTTTCTTGTGAATGGTTCGACGGTAGGAAATATAGCGGGTATTCTGTCCCTAAGCCAGGCGGGAGAGCAGGTTCTCGTTCAGAGAAATTGCCATAAGTCGATTTTAAATGGGCTCGAATTGGCAGGGGCGCAGCCGATTTTTTTGGAGCCTTGCTTAGATGAGGAGCTGAAGGTGGCTTCTCATGTTCCTTTAACTACTATTGAGAAGGCGCTTGAGCAATATCCAGAGGCAAAGGCTCTGATCCTGACTAATCCGACCTATTATGGTACATCTGCTGATTTAACTGCGGTTGTAGAAGCAGCACATAAGAAAGAAATACCGGTGCTTGTGGATGAAGCGCATGGTGCACATTTTGCAGTGGGGGCACCGTTTCCGAGATCAGCTGTTGAGAGCGGAGCGGACATTGTGGTACAGTCAGCGCATAAAACCCTGCCTGCTATGACAATGGGGTCGTATTTGCATTATAACAGCGTGCTGGCGGATCAGAACAAGCTTACACGTACCCTGGCCATGCTGCAGAGCAGCAGCCCGTCCTATCCAATTATGGCTTCTTTGGATATAGCCAGGGCTTATCTTCAGGAGCTGAGGAATGAAGACAGGGGAAGAGCTATCGAGGATGCAGTAAAAGCTTTTCATGAAGAGTTAAACAGGATCCCAGGGATTAAGACTGTTATTTCGAATAATAAAGAAATGTCTCATGATCCTCTCAAAGTTTCTGTTCAGTCGACAGAAGGTTTGACTGGATATGAGCTTCAGGCGTTATTTGAACAAGCAGGCATCTACGGAGAACTGTCCGATTATGCTAATTTTCTGATGGTGCTTCCGCTTGCCGTGCAGAACCCCCCTTACAAGGAGCTTCTGCTTCTGGAGCAGCTGCTGAAGCAATACACTCATAAACAGGCTGTCGAACAGAAGGTTGAAGGGAATGCAGATGCAATAAAGAGCCTGCCTTATTCCTATGATCAGTTGAAAAAATGGAGCATAGAGGTGGTACCGGCAGCTGAATCCATTGGAAGAATCAATGCACAGCAAATCACTCCGTATCCCCCGGGTATTCCTTTGTTAATGACAGGGGAGCCCATCAGTTTATCTCATATTCAGCAAATGGAAAAACTGCTGGCGGCAGGAGCAAAGCTGCAGGGATCAGCGCACATTAAAAAAGGGCAGATTGCAGTCTATCAGGAGAGGTGACATCATGAGCGGAAAATTTATTACTTTGGAAGGACCTGAAGGAGCGGGAAAAACAACAGCTCTTACTACTCTTGCAGAAGCATTGAAAGCGGATGGGCATGAGGTCTTGACAACACGTGAACCAGGCGGCATCAAAATTTCTGAAGAAATCAGGGAAGTGATCCTGAATAAAGAGCATGTGATGATGGATGCGAGGACAGAGGCGCTGCTTTATGCAGCTGCAAGGAGACAGCATCTGGCTGAAAAAGTCATTCCTGCTCTTCAAGAGGGAAAGATCGTCCTATGTGACAGATTTATTGACAGCTCTCTTGCTTACCAGGGACATGCGAGAGGGATCGGGATTGAAGAAGTATTATCAATCAACATGTTTGCCATTGATGGATTGCTGCCTCATCTTACCATTTATTTTGATATAGATCCGGTGAAAGGTCTGGAGAGAATTTCACAGGGAAACCGTGAACAGAACAGGCTTGATTTGGAAAAGCTGGAGTTTCACCTTAAAGTAAAAGAGGGCTATGATATTCTCAGGGAGCGATTTTCAGAGCGCTTTCAAGCGGTAAATGCAGATCAGCCGGCGGAAGCAGTAGTCTCTGATATCCAGAAAATTTTAAAGGCATATCTGTAGCAGCTTATTCTTTAGGCAAAAAGGGGTATGTATCTTTTACCATATATCGTTCAATGAAGCGTTGTATATTACATGTTACACTCATAGGAGGAAGAAAGAATGAAATTAATTATTGCAGTGGTTCAGGATCAGGACAGCAACAGGCTGTTAAAGACATTAACAGATCACAACTTTCGTGTGACAAAGCTTGCATCTTCCGGAGGATTTCTTAAGTCGGGCAATACAACGTTTATGATTGGAACAGAGGATATAAGGGTTGATAAGGCTCTGCAGCTTATTAAAGAAAATGGAGAGTCAAGAGACCAGCTGGTCGCACCGGTATCTCCTATGGGAGGAAATGCAGATTCTTACGTTCCCTATCCCGTTCAGGTGAAGGTTGGCGGAGCAACTGTTTTTGTTGTACCAGTAGAACAATTCCATCATTTTTAATGGGGCGGCTGAATCATGAAAATTAATCAGGATATTAGAAGCAGCCTGGAGAAAAGGGGACAGGATTCACGTGTTGCCGGACCAGGAACCAAAAACTTTCACTCGATGATTCAAAAGCAGGAAACACAGCTTGGGCTTGCACAATTAACCAGACTGATTGCTGACATTGAAACGGCAGGCAGCAGGGTCGCCAAATCCAGAAATTTTCAGGATCTTGCAAAGTTTAAAGGTCTTGTGAAAAGATTTGTGCATGAAGCGGTTGAGTTTGGAATGGATACGAAACAAACTTCCAGCTGGGATTACAACGGGCATACACGATCGCTGACGATTGTCCAGCAGATAGACCGGGAGCTCATCAGTCTGACTGAGTCTATCCTTGGTAAAGAAAGCGATTCAGTAGATATACTTGCAAAAATAGGCGAGATTAAAGGTCTTCTTATCAATCTATATACTTAGAGAGTGATGATATATGAGCATGACACAAAAAAGTTGGGAAGAGCTGGAGCAGTATCAGCCAAGAGTAAAAAAATTGCTTTCAAATTCCCTGATTAAACAGCGCCTGGCCCATGCTTATTTATTTGAGGGGCCAAAAGGCACAGGCAAGAAACAGACAAGCTTTCTGCTTGCCAAAAGTTTTTTTTGTGAAAACAGGGTGAGCTATCAGCCGTGCGGCAGCTGCAGAAACTGCAAGCGAATCGATTCGGGCAATCATCCTGATCTGCACGTTGTCGAGCCTGATGGTTTATCCATTAAAAAGGGGCAGATTCAGGCGCTGCAGGAAGAGTTTTCTAAAACAGGAGTAGAATCCAACCATAAACTTTACATCATAGAGCATGCGGACAAAATGACAGTGAATGCTGCAAACAGCCTGCTGAAGTTTCTGGAAGAGCCGCATGCTGATACAGTAGCAGTACTGCTAACGGAACAGCATCACCAAATAATCAGCACCATCCTTTCACGCTGCCAGGTTCTCTCTTTTCAGCCGCTGCCTCCTGAAGCCATTCAAAATGAACTGGCAAAACAGAATATTCCAGTTCATATTTCCGCCCTGGCTGCCCATATTACCAACGATATGGAGGAAGCGCTCGAATTAAGTCGAAATGATTGGTTTGCACAAGCCAGAGCTAAAGTGATAAAATTGTATGAAGTGTTAAAAAGCAGAAAGGGACAGGCACTTCTTTTTATCCAAAGTGAATGGCTTCCGGTTTTCACAGATAAAGATCAGCAAGGTTTAGGATTGGATTTGCTTATGTATATATATCGGGACTGTCTTTCAGTCCAAGTTGGTCATGAAAATAAAGTGATCTATCAAGATTTAATGGCTCAGTTAAAACAGCATGCACTTCAAATGACTCAAAAAAATGCGGCTGAAAAGATCACTTCTATAATTGAAGCCAAAAAAAGGCTTCATTCGAATGTCAATCCGCAACTTTTGATGGAGCAGCTTGTTTTAACGTTGCAGGAGGGATAAGCTTGTACAATGTAGTTGGTGTACGCTTCAAGAAAGCAGGAAAAATTTATTACTTTGATCCAAATGGATTTCATATAGAGAACGGGGATTTTGTGATTGTGGAAACAGTACGGGGTGTGGAGTTTGGTAAGATCGTGCTCGCCGATAAGATTGTCGGGGAACATGATATTGTCCTGCCTCTGAAAAAGGTACTGAGAGTGGCAGATGACAGGGATAAACTGATTGTCGAAGAAAATTCAAACGCAGCCAGTGAAGCCTATCATGTGTGCACCCAGAAGGTGTCTGAACATGGGCTGGATATGAAGCTTGTGGACGTGGAGTTTACCTTTGACCGGAATAAAGTGATTTTTTACTTTACAGCAGACGGCAGGGTGGATTTCAGAGAACTGGTGAAGGATCTAGCCTCTATTTTCAAAACGCGGATTGAGCTCAGGCAGATTGGTGTCCGCGATGAGGCAAAAATGCTCGGCGGAATCGGACCTTGCGGACGGATGCTGTGCTGCTCCACATTCCTAGGAGATTTTGAACCGGTGTCCATTAAAATGGCAAAGGATCAGAATCTTTCCTTGAATCCTACAAAAATTTCCGGGCTGTGCGGTCGTCTCATGTGCTGCCTCAAGTACGAAAATGATGAGTACGAGTCAGCTAAAGAACAGCTCCCTGATTTGGGAGAGATGATTGCCACGCCGAACGGGCCTGGAAAGGTAGTCGGCCTCAATATTCTTGAACGTTTGATTCAGGTAGATTTGCTTAACAAGGAACGTGTGGTAGAGTTTTCGTGGGAAGAACTTACGCAAGAGGGCGCTGTTCCAATGCAATCCACAGAATGAGGTGGAAAATTTGGATAAAAAAGAGATTTTTGAGTCTGTAAGCAGTCTGGAAGAACAAATTGGCTCGCTTTATCGCCAGTTAGGTGATCTGAAGGAACATATTGCCGAGACGATAGAAGAAAATCAGCATTTAAAGCTTGAAAATGAAAACCTGCGGCGCCGGCTTGAAGCAACAGCTGCTGCTGTCAGCCCCGTAAAGGATAAAAGGCAGAAGCGGCAGAGCAAAAAAGCTGCTGCTATTGCTGATATTGGGGAAGGCTATGATAACCTGGCCCGTTTGTATCAAGAAGGCTTCCATATTTGCAATGTTCATTATGGGAGTGTCCGTAAAGAAGGAGATTGCCTGTTCTGTCTTTCTTTTCTCAATAAAAAGTGAAGCTTCCGCATTGGAAGCTTTTTTTATAGGTAAAAGTGATGCCGAAGCATTCTCATAGTTCACTTATACTAAACTGTATGCTCGTAAACGAAAGGACTTCAATATGATGTTGAAATTACTTGGAGATGAAAGACTGGATTATTTACTGGGAGAAGATTTAAGAATTATACAAAGTCCATCGGTGTTTTCATTTTCGCTCGATGCTGTTCTTCTTTCCAGGTTTGTTTATATGCCGATTCAAAAAGGAGCCATTGTTGACTTGTGTTCCGGGAATGGTGTGATCCCGCTCTTCCTGAGCCGGAGAACAAAAGGATCCATCATTGGAGTGGAAATACAGGAGCGCCTCTATTCTATGGCTTGCAGAAGTGTTGAATATAATGGGTTGTCAGATCAAATCTCTATGGTGCATGGAGATTTGAAGAAAATGCCTGCAGTCCTGGGGCGCAGCAAATTTGATGTTGTCACATGCAATCCTCCTTACTTTAAAACACCAGGAGCGGAAGAGAAAAATCTAAATGAACACTATGCAATAGCAAGACACGAAATCCACTGCACGTTGGAGGATGTAATACAGGCAAGCAGCCAGCTTCTTAAACAGGGCGGCAAAGCTGCTTTTGTTCACAGGCCGGGCAGGTTTCTGGAAATTGTGGAGCTCATGAGGAAATACGATTTGGAGCCGAAAAGAATTCAGTTTGTCTATCCAAAGAAGGGAAAAGAGGCGAATACACTTTTAATAGAAGGTATCAAATCAGGAAAACCTGACCTCAAAGTGCTGCCCCCCTTGTTTGTGTATGAAAATCAAAATGAATATACGGAAGAGACAAGGAAAATTCTTTATGGAGAGTAATCATTTTTTTTATGTGCTGAAATGCAGTGATGGCTCTTACTATGCAGGCTATTCTAATAATGTAGAAAAACGCGTTCAAACCCATAACGATGGAAAGGGTGCAAAATACACCAGATCCAGAAGGCCTGTATCCCTTCTGTATCAGGAGCATCATTCAACGAAGGGTGATGCCCTGAAAGCGGAACAAGCTTTTAAAAAGAAAAGCAGGAAGGCAAAAGAGCGGTACCTGCTTGAAAACCAAGGGAGGCAGAAAGATGAATAGGCAGAAGAGCTACACAGAAGAGAGTGATCTAGGGCATTTATACCTAGTTCCTACTCCAATCGGAAATTTGGAGGATATGACATACAGAGCGGTATCGATATTGCAAAGTGCTGATATGATTGCGGCAGAGGATACAAGGCAAACGAAAAAACTTTGCAATCATTTCGAGATTAGAACACCGCTTATCAGCTATCACGAGCATAACAAAGAGAGCGGAGGCTACAAAATCCTTCAGCTGCTGAAGGAAGGCAGGAATGTGGCGCTTGTCAGTGATGCAGGCATGCCAATCATCTCTGATCCGGGTGATGAGCTTGTCAAAGAGGTAATTGCAGCCGGTGGTTATGTGATTCCTCTTCCAGGCGCAAATGCTGCGCTGCCATCGTTGATTGCTTCAGGCATTGCCCCCCAGCCGTTTTACTTTTTCGGTTTTCTTGACAGGCAAAAGAAAGAAAAGAAAAAGCAGCTGGAGGCTCTAAGTGTGAGGATGGAAACGATGATTTTCTATGAGTCACCGCACAGGCTGAAAGAAACGCTGCAGCTGATGAAAGAGTACTTTGGAGATAGGAATATCTCTGTTACAAGAGAATTATCGAAAAAGTTTGAGGAGTTTATCCGCGGTACCCTGACAGAAGTGCTGAGCTGGGCAGAAACAGAAGAAATTCGGGGAGAATTTTGTCTGGTGGTAGAAGGCAGCAGCATTCAGCATGAACTAACGCAGGATAAATGGTGGGAATCATACTCTCTTGAAGAGCATGTTGCCTATTATATAGAAGAAAATCATTCTGCAAAGGAAGCAATTAAACTAACAGCAGTTGACCGGAAACTGCCAAAAAGAGAAGTGTATCAGGCATATCACGGCTTGGAATAAAAAAAGGGCACTCCCGAGAGGAGTGCCCTGAAAGGGGAACAACAAAATGTCAAAATGTTGTTCTTATTATTTTTGAACCATAGAATTTTGGATTTCGCTAAGAATTTGCTCTGCACCTTCACGGCTAAGAATAAGCTTGCCGTTTGCAAGTGTCATATTATCATCTGATACTTCTCCTGTTACGTGGCAAGTCATATTTGGCTTATATTTTTTAAGGATGATTCTTTCATCATCTACATAAATTTCAAGAGCATCTTTTTCTGCGATTCCAAGTGTACGACGAAGCTCGATAGGTATAACGACTCTGCCCAGCTCATCAACTTTACGTACAATACCTGTAGATTTCATTATTGTCTACTCCTCCTGATTATAATATCTTATTGACTATATAAAACTAGTATATATAGTTCGTCATTATTCGACAAAATTCTACTTACCTTATAAGAATATCAAGGTTTCCAATAAACGTCAATCATTAAATCTTGAATAATATGTGTACAAACATTGTCATAGCAAGAACTCTGCCATGGCTGAATTCCTCTTTACCAATACCCCTTTTTTTCCTGAATAAACATTTTTAAGTAAATAGTAATAGTATACATTATCTAACAAATTGACAAATGATACAAATGAATTATTTTTTCTCATTCGACAATAAACCAATCAAAATTCGACACAGCTTTTCCAGTTTACTAGTAACATTATATATATTCTGTCGCTTATTCCATTTTTTGTCCATCGATATGTATATTTTCTTGATATTAGGGGCTAAGATGGTATCATATGATTAGAACTTGTATTATTTGCGGTATACAAAGCGCTCTCGTCCATTAGGGCGGGAGCTTTTTCTACTAATATACTGGAGGAATGAAAATGGAGCAGAAAACTTTTTACATAACCACTCCAATTTACTATCCAAGCGGAAAACTGCATATTGGACATGCATATACGACTGTGGCAGGGGATGCAATGGCCAGATATAAAAGGCTTCGCGGGTATGATGTTATGTATTTAACAGGAACAGATGAACATGGTCAAAAGATTCAAAGAAACGCTGAGAAGCTCGGTGTAAGCCCGCAGAAGTATGTAGATGACATTGTTACAGGAATTAAAGAGCTGTGGGAGAAGATGGACATCTCATATGATGACTTTATCCGTACAACGGAAAAACGTCATACAGAAGTGGTTGAAAAGATTTTTCAAAAGCTGGTGAATCAGGGAGATATCTACCTGGATACATATGAAGGCTGGTATTCAGTACCGGATGAAACCTATTACACTGAACTTCAGCTGGTTGATCCTGTTAAAGAAAACGGCAAAATTGTCGGCGGGAAAAGCCCTGACAGCGGGCATCCGGTTGAACTTGTGAAAGAAGAGTCCTATTTTTTCAGGATGGGGAAATATGCGGACCGTCTGTTGGAGTATTATCAGGAAAAACCAGGTTTTATACAGCCTGAGTCTCGTAAAAATGAAATGATTAATAACTTTATTAAGCCCGGTCTTGAGGACCTGGCTGTATCAAGAACCTCTTTTGATTGGGGAGTAAAGGTGCCCGGGGATCCAAAGCACGTAGTCTATGTGTGGATCGATGCCTTATCCAACTATATTACGGCGTTGGGCTATGGTACAGATCAAGAAGAAAAATATAAGAAATACTGGCCTGCTGACGTTCATTTGGTTGGAAAGGAAATTGTCCGTTTTCATACTATTTACTGGCCGATTATGCTGATGGCATTGGACCTTCCGCTGCCTAAAAAGGTTTTTGCACATGGCTGGCTTCTTATGAAAGATGGCAAAATGTCAAAATCTAAAGGCAATGTCGTGGATCCTGTCACACTGATTGACCGCTATGGACTGGATGCACTCCGTTATTACTTGCTGCGTGAAGTTCCTTTTGGATCAGATGGAGTATTTACACCGGAAGGCTTTGTAGACAGAATCAACTATGACCTTGCCAACGATTTAGGAAACCTTTTGAATCGGACAGTTGCCATGATTGATAAATATTTTGAGGGATCTCTTCCTGAATATGCCGGTGCAGTCACTCAGTTCGATAAGCCTTTAACTGAGTTTGTTCAGCAGACTATCTCTGAATATGAGCAGGCAATGGAGAATATGGAATTTTCGGTTGCTTTAAATCAGCTTTGGCAGATGATCAGCAGAAGTAACAAATATATAGATGAAACACAGCCGTGGGTGCTTGCAAAGGACGATGAAAGAAGGAACGAGCTGGCCTCTGTGATGTATCATTTGGCTGAATCTCTCAGAGTATCAGCGGTGCTTTTAAAGCCGTTTATGGTTCATGCACCAAAGGAAATACTCAGTCAGCTGGGCATTGACAGCTCTGATTTGGAAAACTGGGACAGCATCGAAACATTTGGAGAGCTCCGAGGTGTGAAAGTAAAGAAAGCAGATCCAATCTTTCCTCGCTTAGAAAAGGAAGATGAAATTCAGTATATCAAAGAGCAAATGCAGGGAACACAGCCTCAAAAGGAGGAAGAACAGCTTCCTCAACAAGCAGAGGCAGAAGAAATTACCATTGATGATTTTATGAAAGTAGATTTGCGGGTAGCAGAGGTAGTTGCTGCTGAACCAGTGAAAAAAGCTGACAAGCTGTTGAAAATACAGCTGGATTTAGGCTATGAAAAAAGACAGGTTGTTTCTGGCATAGCAAAATTTTACTCGCCTGATGACCTAATTGGCAGAAAAGTCATTTGTGTCACAAATTTAAAACCAGTCAAATTAAGAGGAGAACTTTCTCAGGGAATGATTCTGGCCGGTGAAGAGAATGGCATTTTATCGCTCGCAACTGTAGACCAAACGCTTCCAAATGGAGCAAAAGTTAAATAGTTTTGTCGAAAGAAGTGTTTCACGTGTAACATTATGTCAAACACTTCTTTCTTTTTCATTAAAAAGAGAAAATGATTCAGAATTTGAAAGAGAAAAATACAAAAAAAGGTTTCATTACTTTAAAAAAGGGTAAGAAAGGATGAGCACGATGCTTTTTGATACTCATGCACATTTAAATGCCATTCAGTATAAAGAGGATATAGCAGAAGTGATTGACCGGGCTCTACAGGAGGGCGTTGAAACAATAGTTGTAGTCGGATTTGATCATGAAACAATTGAAAAAGCCATCCAGCTTGCTGATGAGTACGAGTTTATCTATGCAGCTGTTGGCTGGCACCCTGTCGATGCAATTGACATGACTGAAGAGGATTTAAATTGGATTCGTGAACTTGCAGCTCACCCAAAAGTGGTAGCTATAGGTGAAATGGGGCTGGACTATCACTGGGATAAATCACCTAAAGATGTACAGGCTGAAGTTTTCCGCAAGCAGATTGCGTTGGCAAAAGAAGTTAAGCTTCCAATTATCATACATAACCGGGATGCCACAGGAGATGTGGTACAAATCCTAAAAGAAGAAGGCGCCGAAGAAGTAGGCGGCATCATGCACTGCTTCACAGGTAGCCTGGAAGTAGCTCAAGAGTGCATTGAAATGAATTTTTACATATCTTTTGGCGGACCTGTCACATTTAAAAATGCCAAAAAACCTAAAGAGGTAGCAGCAGAAATTCCGATTGAAAAGCTTTTGATTGAAACAGACTGCCCGTACCTGACACCTCATCCTTATCGCGGGAAGAGAAATGAGCCCGGCTACGTGAAGTTTGTTGCAGAAGAAATCGCAGAATTAAGAGGAGTTAGCTTTGAAGAAATTGCAAAACAAACTTCCGACAATGCAAGAAAACTATTCGGCATATCCCGATAGGGAATGTTGTCGCATGTTTGGTAAGTATGTCCAAATTCCTTGTGAAAATGGGGAGTTCTACAAGTCTCCTCATTCGCATAGGATAGGTTTGTCGACAAGTCTTCCTTCACAAGCTGACAGTTTCGAAGCATAATAGGGATTACGTTGCGCAATTCCAGTGAGGGTTGACAGACAAATTTATACTCTATATAATCACTCGGAGGAGAAGGAGGCGTTTTTCATAGTGAGTTTTAACAACTTGAAAAAGCTGTTTTCCGAAAAGATGAGCAAGACCAAACTTATTCTTTTTGCCGGCAGTTTGCTAGTAGTAGGATCGGGAACAGCTTATGGTGCTCATGAGGCGACGAAGTCAAATGTGACATTGTCTCTTAATGGGGAAGAACAGGAAATAAGAACGCATGCAAGTACAGTAAATGACTTACTGGAGGACTTGAATATAGAAGTAAAGAAGGAGGATGCTCTTACACCTTCTGAACATGAACAAATCCAGAACGATATGGAGATTGTGTATGAGGCTGCCAGGCCGGTTGCCCTTTCTGTGAATCATGAGAAGGAGACAATCTGGACCACGGCGGAAACGGTAGAAGCCCTTCTGGAAGAGCAGCAGCTTGCTGTTACAGAACACGATAAAATTCATCCCTCAGTGGATACTCCGTTAGAGGAGAAAATGACCATTGAAATTGAAAAAGCTTTTCAGCTTACATTGAATGTTGGCGGAAAAGAACAGCAGGTTTGGGCAACTTCGACTACTGTCGCTGACTTTTTGAAAGAACATGAGGTTGAACTTGGAGATCTAGACAAGATTACACCGAATTTGGAGCATCATGTTACAAAAGATGATGTTATCGCAATAACAAGGGTAGAAAAAGTCACCGATGTAGTGGAAGAACCTGTTTCCTTTGCGGTTGTAACGAAGAATGACAATACACTCAGCAAAGGAAAGCAAGAAGTGATTGAACAAGGGAAAAAAGGCAAGCTTGCGAGCCATTATGAAGTCATTCTTGAGAATGGAAAAGAGGTCTCAAGAACGCTTGTTAAAAAAGAGACCTTATCAGAAAGTGTGAATCGTGTAGTGGCAGTCGGTACAAAGCAGGAAGCTCCTGCTCTCGTTAAAACTGCAGCTGCCGCACCAAAAACGGTATCGAGAAGCAATGATTCAGTATCAAAAGAATTTTATGTAACGTCAACTGCATATACGGCATTTTGTAACGGGTGCTCAGGGATTACTGCCACAGGAGTGAACCTGAGAGCGAATCCGGGTGCAAAAGTCATTGCAGTAGATCCAAGGGTGATTCCGCTTGGGACAAAAGTCCATGTAGAGGGATACGGCTATGCCATCGCAGCAGATACAGGGTCAGCCATTAAAGGCAATAAAATTGATGTATTCTTCCCTGATAAATCAACAGCATATCGCTGGGGCAATAAAAAGGTTAAAATAAAGATATTGAATTAATCGGCAGAGGGTTTTTATCCCTCTGTTTTTTTCGTTATAATGGTTCAATAAAGACTTATACTGATTAGACGCAGAACCTGCTGATAAAGTTTCAGGCTTTGGAGGATAAAATGAAGATTAAAGAAATTATCGTAGTTGAGGGCAGAGATGATACGGCAGCTATCAAAAGGGCTGTTCATGCCGATACAATAGAAACAAATGGATCTGCGGTGGGGGATCAAGTGATTGAAAAAATCAAGCTTGCCCAGCAAACAAGAGGTGTAATTATTTTTACGGATCCTGACTTTCCCGGTGAAAAAATCAGGAAGACAGTCGCAGAATCCGTGCCGGGCTGCAAGCATGCTTTTTTGGAGAAAAAAGACGCCCGCCCGAGAAAGGGAGGGCGCGGGCTTGGAGTGGAGCATGCTAGTAATGAGGCAATTAGAGAGGCGCTTGCTGCTGTTAAAGAAGAAATGATTGAAGTTCCTTCCGAAATACATAAAGAGGATCTGCTTCACTTTGGCTTGCTGGGCGGAACAATGGCCAAGCGAAGAAGGGAACGTCTGGGGAGCTTATTGAAAATTGGCTATGCGAACGGAAAGCAGCTGCAAAAAAGGCTTCATATGTTCCAAATAAGCAAGGCAGCTTTTGAACAGGCTATACATGAAGTCATTCGGGAGGAAAAAGATGATGCATAAAGATATAGCAACACCAGTGCGTACTAAAGAGATATTGGAGAAATACGGCTTTTCATTTAAAAAAAGCCTGGGACAAAACTTTTTAATTGATACGAATGTGTTAAACAGAATAGTGGATCATGCTGAAGTCGGTGAAAACACAGGCGTAATAGAAGTTGGTCCTGGAATCGGTGCCCTGACAGAACAACTGGCTAAGCGGGCCAAAAAGGTTGTTGCTTTTGAAATAGATCAGCGCTTGCTGCCGATTTTAAAAGAAACCCTGGAGCCCTATCCAAATACAAAAGTGATTCATCAGGATGTGCTGAAGGCAGATGTAAAAGAAGTCATCCAAACTGAATTGGCAGACTGCGAAGAAATCATGGTTGTCGCCAATCTGCCCTATTATGTCACTACACCTATTATTATGAAGCTTCTTGAGGACCAGCTGCCTTTGAAGGGTATTGTCGTTATGCTGCAAAAAGAAGTAGCTGACCGCATGTCCGCAGCCCCTTCCTCGAAAGATTATGGATCACTGACAATAGCGGTCCAGTATTTTACGGAAGCTAAAACCGTTATGAATGTACCGAGAACAGTCTTTGTTCCCCAGCCTAATGTAGATTCAGCTATCATTAAGTTAATGAGAAGAAGCGAGCCTGCAGTGAACATTGTTTCCGAAGATTTTTTCTTTAGCATAGTTAAAGCAAGTTTTGCTCAGAGAAGAAAGACATTATTAAATAATCTGGTTCATTTTTTAACAGAGGGAAAAGAGAAAAAGCACCTGATTGAGCAGGCGCTGCTTTCAGCGGATATCGATGGAAGGCGCAGAGGGGAGTCCTTATCCATTGAGGAGTTCGCAAGGCTCAGTGACGAGTTGTATGCACACTTTAAAGAGGCCTGAGATAACGGCCTCTTTTTTATGCTCTTTTTTCATGTTAGCACCCGCCTGATGATAGTTGGTTTTCGCTTTTACTGCTTTTCACACTTTTTTAATCTCCACATAGGCTAGAAAAGGACTAATGAAGGTCAGCGATTAAGCCAGTTTCTTTTTGGAGTGAGAAAATGAAAATTAACATTGGAGATGTTGTTGCCAGGAAGTCATATCAATGTGACATATTGTTTCGCGTCATCCAAATACTACCCAGTCAAGCGGGCACTCTCGTGGCCGGCCTGTATGGAGAAGAAGTCAGGCTTATTGCTGATGCGGACTGCAGTGACTTGGTCATCATGGATGAACAGGAGAGAAGCAGCAGAAAAGTGAAGCAAGATGAGCTGCTTGAGCAGTCATTGTACCTGCTTCATCAGGATTACCAGCTGCTCAGAGAAAAGCAGGAATACTATGCAACAGGAAGCTACAGCCATAATGAGTCTTTTTTTCATATTCCCGGAAGGGTCCTTCATCTGGATGGAGATCCGGCCTATTTAGAAAAGTGTTTAACAATGTATGAAAAGATTGGTGTACCCGTTTATGGTGTGCATTGCCATGAAAAGGAAATGGCAGACCGGATTGACAATTTGCTTGATAAATACCGTCCTGACATTCTAGTCATTACAGGGCACGATGCCTACTCAAAGCATAAAGGTGATATCAACGATCTGAATGCATATAGACACTCGCGGCATTTTGTTCAGACTGTTCGAAATGCACGAAGAAAAATACCAAGCCTGGATCAGCTGGTGATCTTTGCAGGTGCCTGTCAGTCTCATTTTGAATCACTGATCAGGGCAGGAGCGAATTTTGCAAGCTCGCCTTCGAGGGTGAATATTCATGCCTTAGATCCGGTTTATATTGTTGCGAAAATCAGTTTTACGCCATTTGTTGAACGGATTAATGTATGGGATGTAATTAGAAATACACTCACAAGAGAAAGAGGGCTTGGAGGGATTGAAACAAGGGGAGTTCTCCGGACAGGGATGCCTTATAATCGAAAAGAATAACCCCAAACCACTTTAAAGGTGGTTTCTTTTTTTATATTTTTTGGTGAAATTCAACAAAATCTGCTTTCTTGCGCCGGGACTTTTGTTTACCGCAGCGAGGAAGGTGCGCCTCGGCAGTTCGTTTCTGCTGAAAATTATCCCGGAGCTTCAGTTTCCCTCTCTCAGTATTCTCAGCTGCGCCATAAGGTGAGGCCGGGGGACACCTTGTGAAGAGTTACGAATGCATTTGAGTTTTCCTGCCTTTTCAAAATTTTTTTGAATTTCATACATATTATTATTTTATATGTTCACAATATGAAAGGAGGAAAAAGAAGAATTTTGTTGAAAACATTTTATTGACAATATAGTTTTTACACTGTTATAATTTAAATTTTATTTGACTTCTCTGGGCTGTGGATGTATACTATACATAGTGAGGTGGACGCAATGGCTAAAACATTAACCGATATTAAAAGATCTCTAGACGGCAATCTCGGTAAGCGGCTAACACTTAAAGCTAACGGCGGTCGCAGAAAAACGGTGGAACGTTCGGGTGTTCTTGCAGAGACGTATCCAGCTGTTTTTGTAATTGAACTTGATCAGCAAGAAAATTCTTTTGAAAGAGTATCATACAGCTATGCCGACATATTAACTGAAACAGTAGAACTTACCTTCGAAGAATCTAACATAGCGATAGGCGGGCAGTAACCAACAGGTTTACTGCTTTATTTTTTTCTGATGATATAGAGTATACAGCAAAAGGGAGAGAGTATGACTTCTTCTCCCGCCAATGCTGCTGCAGTAATTTACATAAATTTCAGGCGATAAATGGACTCCTTTCTAATCACACTATAAATGCCGCTTTGTTATGCGGCTTTGCATGCGGGATTCTGAAAGGAGCTGGATAACGATGGGCAGACGCCGTGGAGTTATGTCAGAAAGCTTCAAATATGAGCTGGCGAAAGACCTTGGTTTCTATGAAACGGTAAAGAATGAGGGCTGGGGAGCAATTCGGGCCCGCGATGCCGGGAACATGGTGAAAAGGGCAATTGAGCTGGCGGAACAGCAGCTCGCACAGCAAAGTGAACATCGCTCAGAATAAAGAGGCAGGCCGGGCAAATTATGCCCGGTTTTTTTTATTTCGACATGTTTCCGTCAGCGGCTCAGAAGGCAGTGTTGTAAAGGAAGACAGCCATTTTTTGAAGTGAAACAAGGTTTTTACTGCCTGAAAAACAAGTTTCTTGTCGATAATTGCGGCAGTATTCCTTATAATGTAGATAATTGCATTGAAACATGATTATACTTGAGCGCAGAAATCCCGGCACCTTTTACATTTGCTGTCAGCAGCAATGAGCAGGAGATGCTGCGGCTGGTATTCCGGGCAGCTTATAGGACCGGTCCTTGAGCTGATTATAGTTTCTGCCCGCGTTGTGGTACAATGTGGATAAATTTGTTCGTTAGAGTAGGTGAAATCTTTGCGCATTCTAGAAAAGGCACCGGCCAAAATTAATCTTTCCCTGGATGTACTATATAAAAGACCAGATAACTTTCATGAAGTAGAAATGATTATGACGACAATTGATCTTGCTGATCATATAGAGCTGACTGAACTGTCAGCTGATACGATAAAAATTATTTCTCATAACCGCTTCGTGCCTGATGATTACCGAAATTTAGCCTATCAGGCTGCAAAGCTGCTGAAAGAGAAATATCATATTAAAAAAGGTGTTTCCATCTCCATTAGCAAAACCATCCCCGTAGCTGCAGGGCTGGCGGGCGGCAGCAGTGATGCAGCAGCTGCGTTAAGAGGCCTGAATAAACTATGGAAACTTGGCCTTACACTTGACGAGCTGGCTGACATAGGCTCGGAAATCGGCTCTGATGTATCGTTTTGTGTGTATGGAGGAACGGCTTTAGCTACAGGCAGAGGCGAGAAAATACAGCATATCAGTCCACCGCCCCATTGCTGGGTAATCCTTGCGAAACCTACTATTGGTGTATCAACAGCGGATGTTTATCAAAATCTATCTTTAGAGAATGTGAAGCACCCTGATGTAAAAGGTATGGTTCGGGCTGTTGAGAGCCAGAATTATGAAGAGATATGCAGCTTGCTTGGCAATGTGCTTGAAAGTGTAACCCTGGAGATGTATCCAGAGGTAGCCATGATTAAAGATCAGATGAAGCGGTTTGGTGCTGATGCTGTTCTCATGAGCGGAAGCGGTCCGACCGTCTTTGGCCTGGTTCAATATGAGTCTAAAGTACAGAGAGTCTATAACGGGTTAAGGGGCTTTTGCGGCCAGGTCTTTGCCGTAAGAATGCTCGGGGACCAACATCAGCTTGATTAAAGACGTATATTAAGTTATATTATCTTTAAAACATTCGGATTTTGGAGGTTATTCCATGAAGTTTAGGCGAAGCGGCAGGTTAGTGGATATGACAAACTATCTATTACAGCACCCGCATGAGCTCGTCCCCTTAACATACTTTTCAGAAAGATATCAGTCGGCAAAGTCATCAATCAGCGAGGATCTAGGGATCATTAAGCAAACCTTTGAATCTCAGGGTATTGGATCATTGAATACGGTGGCTGGAGCCGCAGGCGGAGTAAGATTTGCTCCCGGTGTGAACAAGCAGGATGCTATGGAGGAAATCGGCAGGCTGTGCAGTATCATGGCTAATCCGGACAGGCTTCTCCCCGGAGGCTATCTTTACCTGACGGACATCCTGGGTGATCCTGTACTCGTTAATAGGATTGGCAGACTTTTTGCTGCTGTATTCTCAGATAGAAAAATAGATGTGATTGCCACAGTGGCTACAAAAGGAATTCCGCTTGCATATGCTGCAGCAAATTATTTAAGTGTGCCAGTGGTGATTGTGAGAAGAGACAGCAAAGTGACAGAAGGCTCCACTGTCAGCATTAACTATGTGTCCGGTTCTTCCAAACGGATTCAGACAATGGTGCTGGCGAAGCGAAGCTTAAAAGAAGGCTCAAATGTTCTGATTATAGATGACTTCATGAAAGCAGGCGGAACAATCAACGGTGTTATCAGCCTGCTGGAAGAATTTCAGGCCAACGTGGCTGGAATCGGGGTTCTCGTAGAGTCTGAAGGAGCGGAAGAGCGCCTTGTTGATGAATACATTTCTATGGTAAAACTTACAGATGTGGATACAAAGGAAAAACAAATTCATGTGATTGAAGGAAATTACTTTCAGTTTCTAAAAGAGCAGGGGGAGAAATGATGAAAAAGGTAGAAACAAAAGAGGCACCTCAAGCAATAGGGCCATATTCACAGGGTGTGATAGCGAACAACCTTTTCTACAGTTCCGGCCAGATTCCGTTAACACCCCAGGGCGAAATGGTAACAGGAAGCATCTCTGATCAGACACATCAAGTATTTTCAAACCTTAAGGCTGTATTATCAGCAGCAGGGTCATCATTTGAAGGTGTTATAAAAACAACTGTTTTCCTAAAAGATATGAACGATTTTCAGGAATTCAACGAAGTGTACCAGCAGTACTTTACAACTCATCAGCCTGCCCGTTCATGTGTTGAAGTTGCGCGGCTGCCCAAGGATGCGCTTGTTGAAATTGAATTAATAGCAATCGCTGGTAAATAAATCGGCCTTTTCCCTAATATTTGAAAAAAGTTTTCCGCAATTGCAGGAAAATAAAAACATTAGTTGAATATTTAAACTAAAGTTTTTTCATTTGGGAAAAGGTGGTGAACATAATGGAAGTAACAGACGTAAGATTACGCCGCGTAAACACCGAAGGACGCATGAGAGCAATTGCTTCAATCACGCTGGATCATGAATTTGTCGTTCATGATATCCGTGTTATTGACGGAAATAATGGCTTATTTGTAGCAATGCCAAGCAAAAGAACTCCTGATGGAGAATTCCGCGATATTGCACACCCGATTAATTCGAATACCCGCGGAAAAATTCAAGATGCTGTTTTAGCAGAATATCACCGTTTAGGTGAACTTGAAGAAGTGATGGAATTTGAAGAAGCGGGAGCTTCATAATAATAGAAAAAGAGCTCTGCGGGGGTTACTCTGCAGGGCTTTTTTTTTTGATACATAAGATTCATCAATTAAAAAATAAAATATGATAGGATAAAGCAGAAGCTGTTGTGCTGAAAGGTGCAGAGCTGCAGGAAAAATTTATAAATAGCATTACATTTTAAAGAGGAGATAAATGAAAATCAAGTACTTTTAAGTGTTTCCTTGAAAAAAAACTGATTTTGAGATATATTTTACATGGATAAATAGGGATATGGAGGCCTGTACATGAACAATCGCTATGCAGTCATTTTAGCCGCTGGACAAGGTACCAGAATGAAATCTAAATTATATAAAGTTCTTCATCCTGTTTGTGGAAAACCAATGGTTCAGCACGTAGTAGATGAAGTTTCAAAGCTTGATCTTGAAAAAATCGTGACAGTTGTAGGCCATGGAGCAGAGATTGTAAAGGAACAGCTGGGCAGTGCAAGCGAGTACGCTCTTCAAAGCGAGCAGTTAGGCACAGCACACGCCGTCATGCAGGCTGCGGATTTTCTTGAAGGGCAAGAGGGCACGACGATCGTCATTTGCGGCGACACGCCTCTGATTACTTCAGACACGATGAAAGAACTGCTAAGCCATCATGCTGAGACAGGGGCTATGGCAACGATTCTGACAGCCAAAGCTGAAGATCCTGCTGGATACGGCAGGGTAGTGAGAAACAGCGAAGGCCATGTCGAAAAAATTGTTGAGCATAAAGACGCAAGTACAGAAGAGCATAAGATTGATGAAATTAATACAGGTACATATTGCTTTGACAATAAACAGTTATTTGATGCCTTAAAAAATGTATCCAATGAGAATGTTCAGGGTGAGTACTACCTTCCGGATGTAATTGAAATCCTGAAAAATGGCGGAGAAATCGTATCTGCTTATCAGACGCCTCTTTTTGAGGAAACACTCGGTGTAAATGACCGTTTAGCACTGTCTCAGGCAGAAAAAACGATGAGAAAGAGAATTAATGCAGGGCACATGAAAAATGGCGTAACCCTCATTGATCCCGAGCAGACTTACATTTCATCTGACGCGGTTATTGGAAGGGATACTGTCATCTATCCGGGGACTGTTCTGGAAGGAAAGGTTTCCATTGGGGAAGACTGTATCATTGGATCAGGCACAGAAATAAAAGACAGCAGTATCGGCAGCATGACAGCCGTCAAACAATCTGTTGTACACGACAGTGAAATTGGAAATAATGTAGCTATCGGACCATTTGCACATATCCGCCCGCTTTCCAGCATTTCTGATGATGTGAAAATCGGCAATTTTGTGGAAGTGAAAAAATCGACTATGGGTACAGGCAGCAAAGCATCCCACTTGAGCTACATCGGCGATGCAGAAATTGGTTCAGACGTAAACCTGGGCTGCGGATCTATCACGGTTAATTATGATGGAAAAAACAAACATCTTACCAAAGTAGGAGACGGAGCTTTCATAGGATGCAACTCAAATCTTGTGGCACCTGTCACAATTGGCGAGGGTGCATACGTTGCTGCAGGTTCCACAATTGTGGAAGATGTTCCAGGCAAAGCTTTGTCTATTGCCAGAGCAAGGCAAGTAACAAAAGAAGATTATGTAGACCGGTTAAACT
Source organism: Metabacillus lacus (assembly GCF_009674805.1). Classification (GTDB taxonomy): domain Bacteria; phylum Bacillota; class Bacilli; order Bacillales; family Bacillaceae; genus Metabacillus_C; species Metabacillus_C lacus. Next base: position 22,052 of record NZ_WKKI01000024.1, read on the forward strand.
TAAATAAAAAATAGTTATGTGGAGGGCCCTTACAAAATGGCTAATCGTTATGGTGATTCAAATCTGAAAATCTTTTCTCTAAATTCCAATCCCGGCCTCGCTAAAGAAATTGCTGATGTGGTGGGAGTGGACCTCGGGAAATGCTCTGTCACAAGGTTCAGTGACGGTGAGATCCAAATTAATATAGAGGAAAGCATCCGCGGCTGCGATGTGTTTATTATTCAGTCTACAAGCGGCCCGGTAAATGAGCATCTGATGGAACTGTTGATCATGATCGATGCTTTAAAGAGAGCCTCTGCCAAAACCATCAATATCGTGATGCCTTATTACGGATATGCCCGCCAGGACAGGAAAGCAAGAGCGCGCGAACCGATTACAGCAAAACTGGTTGCAAATCTTCTTGAGACAGCCGGAGCACAGCGTGTCATCACTCTTGATCTGCATGCCCCTCAAATACAGGGCTTCTTTGATATCCTGATTGACCATCTAATGGGTGTGCCAATCCTTGCAGACTACTTTGGAGAAAAAAATCTGGATGACATCGTAATTGTTTCTCCAGATCACGGTGGAGTAACAAGAGCGCGAAAGCTGGCAGACAGGCTGAAAGCGCCTATTGCTATTATTGATAAGCGCAGACCGCGCCCGAATGTAGCAGAGGTAATGAACATCGTCGGTAATATTGAAGGAAAAACTGCTATTTTGATTGATGATATTATTGACACTGCCGGAACAATTTCTCTTGCTGCAAATGCATTGATTGATAACGGGGCACGTGAAGTTTATGCCTGCTGTTCTCATCCTGTTCTCTCAGGGCCGGCAATTGACCGAATTCAAAACTCTATGATCAAGGAACTGGTTGTAACCAATTCAATCATTCTTGCAGAGGAAAAGAAAATTGATAAAATCAAGCAGCTTTCTGTTGCACCGTTAATTGGGGAAGCGATTATTCGTGTGCACGAAGAGCAGTCTGTCAGCACCCTGTTCGATTAATAAAAGTTTACAGCCTGCCTCTGCTTTTGTGCTGTGACGTTTAGATCACCTATGATATGGGGAATTATGAGAGAGAGTAACTTTAACATAGGATGGTGTTATTATGGCAGTTACAATTAAAGCTAAAGGCAGAAATGAATTTACCAGCTCAGCTAAACGTGAGATTAGAGAACAGGGTCTGGTGCCGGCTGTGATCTACGGTAAAAAAGTTGACAGTCAATCTATTGCTGTAGATAGTATCGAGCTTCTTAAAACGTTGAGAGACGAAGGCAGAAATGCAATACTTCATATCGAGGTAGACGGGAAAACACATCCTGTCATGATGACTGATATGCAGAGAGATCCTTTAAAAAATGAATTGGTCCACGCAGACTTTCTAGTGGTTGACATGGGAGCCGAAACTGAGGTAACAGTACCAGTTAACCTGACAGGAGACGCTCAAGGTGTCAAAGATGGAGGTGTTCTGCAGCAGGCCATTCATGAACTTTCTGTGAAAGCAAAGCCTGCTGATATCCCGCAAACCATTGATGTTGACATCACTTCTCTTGATGTAAATGAAACAATTACTGTAAAAGATGTAAAAGTTACAGGGAATTACTCCATTACACAGGAAGAAGATGAGGTAATTGCATCCATTCTTCCTCCAAGACAGGAAGAGGAGATCGATTCAGGTGAAGAACAGGAACCAGGCCAGCCTGAAAATGAGGAAGGCCGGGAAGAAGCATAAATAGATACAGGGCGTAACCGTCAGCGGTTACGTCTTTTCTGCTAAATAAAAGTTTCAGCTTCTGCTCAGCAGGACGGGGGAAGCATATTTGCTATTGGAGGACTATTGAATGAAATTAATTGTAGGGCTTGGCAACCCTGGCAAACAATATGAATCAACAAGACATAATGTAGGCTTTTTGGTCATTGACGAGCTGTCAAAGCAGCTCCATATTCCACTTGATAAATCCAAGTTTAATGGTATCTACGGCATTGGCAATATTGCTGGAGAAAAGGTCATTCTGGCAAAGCCATTAACCTATATGAATCTGTCGGGAGAGTGTGTACGCCCCCTTATGGATTATTACCAAATCAGCACAGAAGACCTGGCAGTCATTTATGATGATTTGGATTTGCCTGCAGGCAGGCTCCGCCTCCGTACAAAAGGGAGCGCAGGAGGCCACAATGGAATTAAGTCGCTGATTCAGCATTTGCAGACGCAGGAGTTTAAGCGGATTCGAATCGGCATAGACAGGCCGCCTGCAGGAATGAAGGTGCCTGATTACGTTCTCGGAAGGTTTCAAGGCGAGGATATCGAATCTATAGAGGAAGTAATTAAAAAGTCAGCCTCTGCATGCGAGGAATGGATTCAAAAACCGTTTCTGACAGTGATGAATGAGTATAATTGACTCAGATAAAGTATAAAAATGCCTGCAAGGGGCCATACTGTAAAAAAACCTTGCAGGAGGACTTTTATGGCACTGCATTATCACTGCCGCCACTGCGGTGTAAAGGTAGGCACACTACAGCAGTCTGCGGTTCACAGCGAAGAACTGGGCTTGCACCAGCTCTCTCCACAGGAACGGCAGGAAATGGTCTCTTATTCTGATGACGGGCACATTCATATTCAAACAATATGTGAGGACTGCCAGGAGGCATTAGAAAGAAATCCGGATTTGCACCAACATGAAAAATTCATACATTAAACTGCTTTGGCCGGTGAACCAAAGCATTTTTCAATGTGCTGCTTTTTAACATGATAGAAAACAGAGAAAAAGTGTTTTTATAGAGAAGGGAGGGTTCAGCTTGAGAAGTTTGAAAAACTATTTTCATTCAAATGATGATTTTCAGACGGTGGTAACCGGCATTAAAGAAGGTCTTTCAGAACAGCTTGTAGCCGGACTGTCCGGTTCAGCAAGAACTGTTTTTGCGGGAGCCCTGTACAAAGATATTAACAAACCGATACTGGTCGTCACTCATAACCTTTATCAGGCGCAAAAGGTATACGAAGACCTGAGCAGCCTGCTTGGTGAAAAGGTTTATCTTTATCCTGTGAATGAGCTGATATCTTCTGAGATCGCAATTGCCAGCCCTGAATTGAAGGCTCAGCGAGTTGAAGTGCTGAATGCACTGATCGGCAATGAAAACCTGGTGGTAGTTACACCTATTGCTGCATTGAGAAGAATACTTCCTCCAAAGGAGCTTTGGCAAAGCAGCAAGCGGAGAATACAAACAGGAGACGACCTGGATCATGAGGAGTTTGCCCTCTGGCTGATTTCCACAGGCTATGTTCGGACAGATATGGTTGCTTCTCCTGGCGAATTCAGTATTAGAGGCGGTATTATCGATATTTATCCTCTCACTGAGGAATATCCCATAAGAATTGAACTGTTTGATGTTGAAATTGATTCTATCAGGCAATTCGACAGCGAGGATCAGCGATCAATACAAATGCTGAAAGAGATAGAAATCGGACCTGCCGAAGAGCTTCTTGTCCAGCCTTCACATGTGGAAAGGGGTATTGAAGAACTGGAAAAGGGCCTCTCAAGGTCACTGAAGAAATTAAAGGATGAAAAACAAAAAGAGATTCTCCTTGAAAATATAAAAGAAGAAATAGACCTTCTTGAAAATGGCCAAATCACCCAAAGCATGTTTAAATATCTTTCGTTTTTCTATGAGAGCTCTGCTAGTTTGCTAGATTATTTCCCTCGGGAAACGCTTGTGCTGATTGACGAAGTAAGCCGGGTGCTCGAGGTGAATGAACAGCTTGAAAGGGAAGAAGCTGACTGGTATGTAAGCTTGCTGGAGGATGGAAAAATTGTACACGATGTAAAGCTTTCAAACAAGTATTCAGATGTGATCTCCAGAAAGAAGCATTCAATTCTCTACCTGTCTTTATTTTTAAGGCATGTACCGCACACCAGTCCGGAAAACATTTTGAATATATCCTGTAAGCAGATGCAGAATTTTCATGGGCAGATGCATGTGCTGAAAGGAGAAGCAGAACGCTGGAAAAAGGCCAAAACTGCTGTCGTTTTCCTCGGAGCCAATAAAGACAGGGTAAAAAAGCTGGAACAGGTACTGAACGACTATGAAATCACCGCAAGCTATATCAAGCCTGGAGAACAGCTTACTCCGGGTAAGCTTCACATTATGGAAGGTGACCTTCAGACAGGATTTGAGCTGCCGCTGCAGCACCTTGCTGTGATCACCGAAGAAGAACTGTTCAGAAAGCGTGTAAAAAAACAGCCGCGAAAGCAAAAGCTTACAAATGCTGAAAGAATAAAAAGCTATTCAGAGCTTGAAGTAGGGGATTATGTTGTCCATATTAACCATGGAATCGGGAAATATCTCGGAATTGAAACCCTTGAAATAAACGGCATTCATAAGGATTACCTTAACATCCGTTATCATGGAGACGACAAGCTGTACGTTCCTGTCGAACAAATTGACCAGGTTCAGAAATACGTAGGCTCAGAAGGAAAAGAGCCGAAAATCTACAAGCTGGGCGGAAGTGACTGGAAAAGGGTTAAGAAGAAGGTTGAATCTTCTGTACAGGATATTGCCGATGACCTGATCAAGCTGTACGCAGAGCGCGAGGCGAGCGTGGGTTATGGCTTTTCTCCTGATGGTGAAATGCAGAGAGAATTTGAATCAGCGTTTCCATATCAGGAAACAGAAGATCAGCTTCGATCCATTCATGAAATTAAAAAGGATATGGAAAGAGGCCGCCCTATGGACAGGCTTCTGTGCGGTGATGTAGGCTATGGTAAAACAGAAGTAGCAATCAGGGCCGCCTTTAAGGCAATCGCCGATGGAAAACAAGCGGCTCTCCTGGTTCCGACCACCATTCTGGCACAGCAGCATTTTGAAACGATCAGGGAAAGATATCAGGAGTATCCAATCAATATTGGCCTGCTCAGCCGATTTCGTTCCCGAAAAGAAATCAATGAAACAGTTAAAGGTCTGAAAGAAGGCACGGTGGACATTGTAATCGGTACCCACAGGCTTTTGTCAAAAGACATCATTTACAAGGATCTGGGCCTGCTGATCATCGATGAAGAACAAAGATTCGGAGTGACCCATAAGGAAAAAATTAAACAAATGAAAGCGAATGTAGACGTGCTTACACTGACTGCAACACCTATTCCGCGGACACTGCATATGTCCATGCTGGGGGTAAGAGATTTGTCAGTCATCGAAACGCCGCCAGAAAACAGGTTCCCTGTTCAGACATATGTTGCTGAATATAATGGCGGACTGGTAAAAGAAGCAATTGAGCGTGAGCTGTCCAGAGGCGGGCAAATCTACTTCCTGTACAACCGGGTAGAAGATATTGACCGGAAAGCACAGGAGATTTCTTCGTTGGTTCCTGATGCCAGGGTAACGTATGCACATGGGAAGATGACGGAGAATGAGCTTGAATCTGTTATGCTGAATTTCCTGGAGGGCCAGTCTGATGTTTTGGTCAGCACCACCATTATAGAAACGGGCGTCGATATTCCCAATGTAAATACTCTGATTGTCCATGATGCGGATAAAATGGGACTTTCCCAGCTGTACCAGCTCAGAGGGCGTGTCGGGCGTTCCAACCGTGTCGCATATGCTTATTTTACTTACCGGAAAGACAAAGTCTTAACAGAAGTAGCAGAAAGGCGCCTTCAAGCCATTAAAGAATTCACAGAGCTTGGTTCAGGCTTTAAGATTGCAATGAGAGATTTGTCTATCAGGGGAGCAGGAAACCTGCTCGGTGCACAGCAGCATGGATTTATTGATTCTGTCGGGTTTGATCTTTACTCTCAGATGCTGAAAGAAGCGATTGAAGAGAGAAAGCCGGATGCTCCTAAGGAAAAGCCGTTTGAAGTGGAGCTTGACTTGGAGATTGATGCATACCTGCCTGAATCCTACATTTCTGACGGCAGGCAGAAAATTGATATGTACAAACGCTTTAAACATATATCTTCCTTAAAGGAAATTGAAGAGCTTCAGGAAGAAATGGTCGACCGTTTCGGTGATTATCCGGCAGAGGCAGGCGCATTGTTTAAGGCAGCTGAAATGAAAGTGTATGCCGTTCAGGAACGGATTGAAACGATCAAGCAGGAAAAAGAGCAGGTGAACCTGCTGGTATCAGAAGAATACAGCAATCGTATCGACGGACATAAACTCTTCCAATTCTCAACTAAATATGGCAGAAAAGTAGGTCTTGGAATGGACGGGAAGAGACTTAAGATTACTGTGCAAATCAAGAAGAGCCAGCAAGATGAATGGGTAGGAACCGTATTGGATCTGCTTCAAAATTTATATAAAGTAAAAAAAGAAGAATTTGCCCATTAAGGGTTTGCTGCAAGGCCTCATTGGCTATGCTGTTAAGGGATATTTACTCTTCATCGGAAAAATTCACAAACACTGCGTATAGAAACAGTGTTGTGTTAGATACTAGGTTTAACATTGGTGATTGTTGCAAGTTTATGGCAATGTCTGCAGCAAACATCAACAACAAATCATCCGATGAAAGAGAGGCACCACTAGATGAAAGCAACTGGAATAGTTCGTCGCATTGATGATTTAGGGCGTGTGGTCATCCCAAAAGAAATCAGGAGGACACTGCGCATCCGTGAAGGAGATCCTTTAGAAATATTCGTAGATCGCGACGGTGAAGTAATCCTGAAAAAATACTCGCCAATCAGTGAACTGGGCGATTTTGCAAAAGAATACGCAGATGCTTTGTATGACAGCCTGGGCCATCCAGTACTGATCTGTGACAGAGATACATTTATAGCTGTTTCAGGAGGCTCGAAAAAAGAGTACATGAATAAGAGCATCAGTGATGTGATTGAAAAAGCCATGGAAGAACGTTCCTCCGTTCTTGAAACGACCGGCGGAGATGTTCAGCTGGCTGAAGGATTGACAGAGGAGCTGAAATCTTATACTGTAGGGCCGATTGTTGCCAACGGCGATCCGATTGGTGCAGTAGTGATTTCTTCCAAAGAGTCAGTGCTTAGCGAAGTGGAACACAAAGCAGTAGAAACAGCTGCGGGCTTTCTTGCCAGACAAATGGAACATTAAGACTGGTTTTCATACTTTTATACTCTGCAAAAGGGGCAGCACTCGCTGTCCTTTTTCATTTTTACAAATGCAGCGGAAGCAGTGTGATATAATTAGGTGCGTTATGTTCAATGATGGAGGGAGAAAGTAAGATGTGCAGCCAAACGGCCAAGAAAAGAAGCCTCGTGTGGCAGGGGGCCTTTGTTCTAACATTAGCAGGTCTGATTACAAAAGTATTAAGTGCTGCTTATCGCGTTCCCTATCAGAATATAGTAGGAGACATAGGTTTTTATATTTATCAGCAGGTATATCCGTTCTACGGTATAGCGATTATGCTCGCTACGTCAGGGTTTCCTGTAATTGTTTCTAAATTGATTGCAGAACACGGACAGGAAGAAAACCGTGTAAATATGGCCAAAATTATGAAAATCTGCTGGCTTTATTTCGGTAGTATTGGACTGTTCTTTTTTGTTTGCCTGAATATAGGAGCCTCCTATATTGCAGATTTTATGGGAGACAGCCAGCTGGCTCCGTTGATCAGGGTTGTGTCATTTTCATTTTTACTGCTTCCGTTTATTTCCATGCTGAGAGGCTACTTTCAAGGAATACATAATATGATGCCTACAGCTGTTTCACAGGTAACAGAACAAAGCATCAGAGTGATTACCATCATCTTTCTTTCCTATCTGATGCTGTCGCTCGGCTATGATTTATATCAGGCTGGTTCAGGTGCCTTGATCGGTTCATTGACAGGCGGTGTTGCAGCGGCAGGTGTTCTTTTGGTTTACTGGGTGAGAAACCGCAGAATCCAAGATGATCTTCAGGGACAGGCAACCGTCGGAGGCAGACAGATACTAAAGGAATTATTCATATACAGCTTCACCATTTGTTTAAGCAGCCTTCTTCTTATTCTATTTCAGCTGGTCGATGCGATGAATTTGTACTCTCTTCTCGTATCAAACGGTATGGAAGAAACAGCAGCTAAACAGCTTAAAGGGGTCTATGACAGGGGGCAGCCCCTGATACAGCTTGGAACAGTAGCAGCGACATCCATTTCATTGTCACTGGTTCCGCTGATTTCCACAGCAAAAAAGAGAAACGACCATAAATGGCTGGAAGATAAAATCAACCTTGCCCTAAAAGCGTGCCTCGTGGTTGGAGCAGGAGCTACAGTGGGCCTGCTGGCCATCGTGAAGCAAACCAATATCATGCTGTTTAGAAATGAGCTTGGATCTGACATACTGGCTATTTTAAGCGTATCAATTCTGTTCACGTCCCTCGCAGTTACAATTGCGGCTGTTTTACAGGGTCTGAATCAAACAATTTATCCCGCACTTGCAGTCCTGGCGGGTGCGATTGTGAAAATTGTCCTGAATATCCTGCTGATTCCTGCCTATCAGACTACAGGTGCGGCCGTATCATCCGTTGCAGCTTTTGCTGTTGTTGCAGTCCTCAATATTGTTTTTTTGAGAAAACAGCAGTTCAGGTTTAAAGATTACAGAGGATTATCGAAAATTATTCTCTCAGCGGGAATATTGTATGGAGCACTTCAGCTTTATATAATTGTTTTTGACATGATAACAGGAGAGTTTTCACGGACACTGACAACGATTGAAGCACTGAGCGCTGTATGTGTCGGAGGGATTGTATACGTGGCGGCTGTATTAAAAACAAATGTCTTCACCCGTGAGGAACTGGATGTAGTCCCTATGGGAAGCAGATTAAAATCCTTAGGAAAGGGGTAAAAAGCAATGGGTAAAATAACTGTCATTGGCTTGGGTGCAGGTGATCTTGATCAGCTGCCGTACGGCATCTATAACACCTTGCTTTCAGCTGAGCATCTTTATTTGAGAACAGAAAAACACCCAGTCGTTGAAGAGCTGAAGCAGCAAATGGGAAAATTTCAGACATTTGATGCTGTATATGAAAAGCACAGCGGCTTTCCGGAAGTATATCAAGAAATAAAAGAGATCCTTCTACTTGCTGCAGAAGAAAACAATGTAGTATATGCAGTGCCGGGACATCCTCTTATTGCAGAGCAGAGTGTACAGCTTCTGCTGCACGAGGAAAACCCTTCTATTGAAGTGGAAATTGCCGGAGGGCAGAGCTTTCTTGATGCAAGCTTTACAGCCTTGAAAATCGATCCGGTGGAAGGATTTCAACTGCTGGATGCCATGTCATTTTCTTCTGGAGAACTTAATCTGCGCAGCCATATTCTGATTTGCCAGGTATACGATCAGATGGTCGCTTCCGAAGTAAAGCTGACACTGATGGAACAGCTGCCTGATGAATACGAGGTTGTGATTGTAACTGCTGCAGGCAGCAGCGGAGAAGTGCTTCAAAGAGTGCCGCTCTATGAGCTGGACCGAGCTGCCGGCGTCAATAATTTAACTAGTGTGTATGTGCCCCCTGTAAAGGACGAAAGCCTTCTATATCATAAGTTTGACTCATTCAGGGAGATTGTTGCCGAGCTAAGGGGACCTGACGGCTGTCCATGGGATAAAGAACAGACTCATGAAAGCCTGAAAAAATATATGATTGAGGAATGCTATGAGGTGCTTGAGGCCATTGATGAGGAAGACGAGGAGCACCTCGCTGAAGAGCTTGGCGACGTTTTGCTTCAGGTGGTTCTGCATGCACAAATAGGCGAGGACAACGGCATGTTCTCCATAGAAGATGTGATCAGGACTGTCTCGGAGAAGATGATCAGGCGGCATCCCCATGTTTTTCATGGAACAGAGGTGGAGAGCAGCGAAGAAGCTCTGAGCAACTGGGATGAAATAAAAAAACAAGAGAAGCGGGATAAAGGTCAGACAGAATCCCTTCTTTCCAGTGTAGCAGCGTCGCTTCCTGCCCTTTCCAAGGCATATCATCTGCAGAAAAAGGCTGCTAAAGCAGGCTTTGACTGGCCTGAAGCGGCTCCCATCTGGAGTAAGGTAGAGGAAGAGCTGAATGAATTCCGGGAAGAGATCGAAAAGCCTGATGGCAGTCCCCGCCGTGCAAAGAAAGAGTTTGGGGACATTCTGTTTTCTTTGGTTAACATGGCGAGATACTATAAAATTGAACCCGAAGAAGCACTGCTTTCTGCAAACCAGATATTTTCCAAAAGATTCTCTTATATAGAAGAACAGGCAGCTGTAACCCGCAGGAAGCTGGAAGATATGACACTTCAGGAAATGGACGAATTATGGGAGAAAGCGAAAACATTTGAGCAATAGGAGAGACTGACATGAGACTGGATAAATTTCTTAAGGTGTCACGTTTAATCAAAAGGCGGACGCTGGCAAAAGAGGTAGCCGAACAGGGAAGAATCTCCATTAATGGTGTGGAGGCAAAAGCAAGTACAAATGTAAAGGAAGGCGACGAACTGGCAGTGAGATTCGGCCAGAAAATCGTTCGCGTGAAAGTGGATCAGCTGAAAGAAACAACCAGAAAAGAAGAAGCCGGGGAAATGTATACCCTTTTAGGCGAAGAAAGAATTCCGGAGAACTAGGGCTTGTTCTAAATGCCCTCCGCAAATCATAGAGTGATAATAGAAATCTCTATAATGAATGCGGGGGATCAATGTTGAGCCAATACTACGATCAGCAATCAGGCAGCAAGGTGAGCGGGCCGGAACATGACATTATCATGAGGAGCAGAAAGCTTCTGGAGATTACCGGAGTGAAGCAGGTGGAAAGCTTTGATAATGAAGAGTTTCTGCTTGATACAGTAATGGGAGGCCTTGCCATTAGGGGCCAGAATCTTCAGATGAAAAATTTGGATGTTGAAAAAGGCATTGTCTCTATTAAAGGCCGGATTTTTGATATGGTGTACCTAGATGAACAATCCGGGGAGAAAGCTAAAGGACTCTTTGGCAAGCTCTTCAAATGACGCTGACAACACAGTTTTACACCATGCTCGCCATGATCGGGATGGGCAGCTGGCTAGGGGCGGCCCTGGATATGTACGGCCGCTTTTTACAGCGGCCCAAACGTGCGAGATGGTTTGTTTTTCTGAATGATATTATGTTCTGGGTCCTGCAGGGCCTCGCCTTTTTCTATGTGCTGCTTCTGGTAAATGAAGGAGAATTGCGTATTTATCTGTTTCTTGCTATCCTTTGTGGGTATGCAGCTTACAGAAGCTTAATTCAAACGCTGTTCCTGAAAATTCTTGATTTTGCCATAAGAGTGTTTGTCTTGCTATACAGAGGTGTCATCAATCTGGGGCAGCTTGTGATATTAAAGCCGGTCCTTGGTCTTTTTCAGCTTGCTTTAGCCATCGTAACAGGCATAGCGGGAATGCTGCTGAAACTTGCAAGAGGCCTGCTGCTTTTTATATATTCTATAGTGAAGATCTTATTGCTTCCGTTCAAATGGATGATGATGCTCTTATGGAACTTTGTTCCAGGGTTTCTAAAAAAATATATTTTGCGAACCCTTTCATTTTGTGCAGGATTTCTTAAGCGGAGAAAGAATATGTTTGTTAGATTATGGTCGTGGACAAAACAGTTCTTGAAGAAATGAGGAGGACCGTTTAGACATGCAGGAAAAGGAAAAAAAAGTAACCCAGCTACAGTCTCAGTACATCCAGCAGCAGGAGAGAAGAGACCAGATATTGAAGAAACGGAAAAAAGGCCTGATCAGAAGGCTGACAGTTTTTGGGATATTTGTTATACTGACAACTGGTGTAATGGCTTCCACACTCTTTTCCCAGTCAAGTGCTATTGACAAAAAGGTGAAAGAGAAGGAAAATTTAGAGCAGCAGCTTGCTGAGCTTGAACGGGAGCAAAAGCTCCTGGAAGAGGAAGTTGTGAAATTAAATGATGATGAGTATATTGCAAAAATTGCTCGTCGGGATTATTTTTTGTCGGACAAGAATGAAATTATCTTTAAAGTTTCCGATGAAGAGTAGGGTTTATTGACACTCGATTTTTCGATTATGTATAATTGAGTAAATGAGTTAACTTTTGTTTTTAAGTTTAAGGAGGAGCATTTTTTTTATGTCGATAGAAGTTGGCAGCAAGTTAAAGGGTAAGGTTACTGGGATTACAAATTTCGGGGCATTCGTGGAACTTCCCGGTGGCTCAACAGGCCTTGTTCACATTAGTGAGGTAGCCGATAATTATGTTAAGGATATTAACGATCACTTAACAGTTGGTGACGAAGTAGAAGTAAAAGTAATTAATGTAGAAAAGGATGGAAAAATAGGCCTTTCTATTAAGAAAGCTATTGACCGCCCGGATCGTCCACAGCGCCCAGACAGACCTTCCCGCCCTGACCGCCGTACTGACAGGCCTCAGCGTGGAGGAGGAGGCGGAAGAAACGAAGTACGCCCGAAAGAGAGCTTTGAGCAAAAAATGAATAAATTTTTGAAAGACAGCGAAGATCGTTTATCTTCCCTAAAGCGCAACACTGAGTCCAAGCGCGGAGGCAGAGGAGCAAAAAGAGGGTAATTTGCTGCTGAATCATAATATGAAAGCACTTGTGCAAGCAGGTGCTTTTTTTATTATATGGATCAATAAAAGAAATTGAGATGAAAGTTCAGCGTCTGCATGATGATCGTGTATATTCCATACTATGTAAATAGCAGTCTCCGCTCTTCACTGGGGCTTTTTTAAAAACAGATATTTTTTTAAAAAGATATTGACGAATGTTGAAGTTCTTTGTATTATATAACTTGTGCTTATAAAAGTATTGTATAGATGGCGGTGTAGCTCAGCTGGCTAGAGCGTACGGTTCATACCCGTGAGGTCGGGGGTTCGATCCCCTCCGCCGCTACCATCTTTTACGGCCCGTTGGTCAAGCGGTTAAGACACCGCCCTTTCACGGCGGTAACACGGGTTCGAATCCCGTACGGGTCATCCAGGAAAAAACCAGTCATCATTTGGCTGGTTTTTTTATTATACATTTCAGCAAGTCCTCACCCATCAGCCCCGCCAATTGACGGGGCTTTTCTTTATAGAGATATCCTGATATGCACCATGGCAGCTCTTAAAAACAGCCTCCAGTAGAGACTTTTACAGTTTTCGTCATTTCCTCCTGAAAAGAGATATTCCGTCCTCTCATTTGCCGGTTTGGTAGAAACCAGTCGAACTCTTTTTGAGAACTGCAACTTGTTTTGACAAATTCTCCTTCAGCCCTTCTTTATAATAACAAACAACTAAAAGTTTTTGAGGGGGAAGCAGAATGGAAAAAGTAGAGAGAGAGTTAATGGAGCCGGGGTTGAGTATGGAGAAAACAAAGGAATATATGAACCGGGGGTACCAGAGAATGTTGGGCCGGCTTCAGCTGCTGTTCTTTCATAAAGGCTTGATCTACCTTATTATCGGTTTTTTACTGGGACGAGCCCTTATTTTGACGGAAATCATTCCTTTTGCTGTTCCTTTTTTCAGTGCAGTCCTCTTGATGAAGAAGGATAAAGCTCCTCTTGCCGCACTATCACTCATTGCAGGAAGCCTGACAATTTCTCCTCAACTCGCACTTCTAACATTCTCTTCAGTTGTATTCTTTTTAATGTTTAATAAAGTCTGCAGCTACTTTATAAAAGACAAGGTGAAGACTCTTCCCTTTGTGGTTCTGGCTACCATGGCAGTTTCACGGCTGGGCTATACATTTTTATATGCGGGAGAGCTGATGACTTATGATTATATGATGGCTGGAGTGGAGGCGGGCCTTGCCTTTATCCTGACCCTTATCTTTCTGCAAAGTATTCCGCTTATTTCTGCACGTAAATTTAGAAGCAGTTTAAAAGTTGAAGAAATTATCTGCATTATGATCCTCATGGCATCCGTCTTAACAGGCTTGGTAGGTGTATCCTATCAAGGTCTTCAAGCGGAACATGTTTTTTCCCGCTATATCATTCTTCTATTTGCTTTCATAGGAGGCTCCAGCATCGGCTGTACCGTAGGTGTTGTGACCGGCCTTATCCTCGGCCTCGCCAATGTGGGGAATCTTTATCAAATGAGCCTGCTTGCCTTTTCCGGACTGCTGGGAGGCCTTTTAAAAGAAGGAAGAAAGATTGGTGCGGCAGCCGGCCTTCTAATTGGATCGCTCCTGATCTCTCTCTATGGAGAAGGATCAGCCGATATGATGAAAAATCTGATGGAATCATTAATTGCCATCACGCTGTTTTTGCTCACGCCTAAGAGTATTACAGCCAAGCTTGCCAAGCACATTCCCGGAACCGCTGAACATTCTCAGGAACAGCAGCAGTACGTTCGGAAAATCAGGGATGTAACCTCTCAGCGGGTTGATCAATTTTCAAAAGTGTTTTATGCGCTTTCAGAAAGCTTTGCAACCTTTTATGAGAAAAATGAGGACAAGGAAAATCTGCACATAGAAACTGATACGTTCTTGAGTGCTGTGACAGAACGATCCTGTCAAAATTGTTATAAAAAAGAGAAGTGCTGGGTGCAGAACTTTGATACAACCTATGATCTCATGAAGCAGATTATGCATGAATCTGAGGAAAACACCTATTTTTCCAACAGAAGGCTGAGATCAGATCTGCAGAAGCACTGTTCAAAGGCCAAGCAGGTTGAGGAAGTTTTTGAACAGGAAATGAACCTGTTTCAATCCAATATAAAGCTGAAGCAGCAAGTGGAGGACAGCAGAAAGCTTGTTGCCGAGCAGCTGCTGGGAGTCTCTCAGGTAATGGAGGACTTTTCAAAGGAAATCAAAAAGGAGCGGGAAAATCATTTTGTGCAAGAAGAACAAATTATTGATGCTCTGCAGAATTTCGGTATAGAAATCGGGCATGTAGAAGTCTACAGCCTGGATCCGGGCAGCGTTGATATTGAAATGAGCATTCCGTTTTGCAATGGGCACGGTGAGTGCGAAAAGATTATCGCGCCTATGCTGTCTGATATATTGGAAGAATCAATCATTGTAAAGCAGGAGGAATGCGGCTGCTACCCTAATGGTTACTGCCACGTGTCGTTTGGTTCGACCAGGAGATATAAGGTGGAAACAGGCGTCGCCCATGCTGCTAAAGGGGGAGGACTTGTCTCCGGAGACAGCTACTCAACAATTGATCTTGGTGTAGGAAAATACGCTGTGGCGATCAGCGATGGAATGGGCAATGGTGTACGGGCTCATTTTGAAAGCAATGAAACCATTAAGCTGCTTGAAAAAATACTTCAGTCCGGCATTGATGAGAAGGTTGCCATTAAAACAGTCAACTCTATTCTGTCATTGCGGACAACGGATGAAATGTACTCTACGCTGGATCTTGCCATCATAGACTTGCAGGATGCCAACTGCAAGTTTCTCAAGATAGGCTCCACCCCGAGCTTTGTTAAGAGGGGAGATAAAATCTATAAAATTCAAGCCAGCAATCTTCCGATAGGAATCCTGGACGAGGTTGATGTGGAGGTTGTCGGAGAGCAGCTGAAGCCTGGAGATCTGCTGATCATGATGAGCGACGGCATCTTTGAAGGGCCGAAGCATATTGAAAACCATGATTTGTGGATGAAGAGAAAAATAAAAGAGCTTGAAACGAGCGAGCCGCAGGAAATAGCAGATTTGATTATGGAGGAAGTAATCAGAACTAGATCAGGCAAAATTGAGGATGACATGACGATTGTTGTATCAAGTATCCAGCATAATACGCCTAAATGGGCATCTATACCCGTCGATTCCTACTATAAAAGCGGAAAGGTCGTTTCATAATCGGAAAGCCGGGGGGATAGTCTCCCTCCCCGGGGCAGCAGCGTCTTAGTTACAATCAGCATAGCTTGAAAATGGGCATGATGAAAATAAGAGTCTTAGTATAAAAATTGCTCTATCTGGTGAGGATGGTAATACCTTAAGCGGATGGAGGGAGAAGCATGAGAAGAGGAAATGTAAAGCAAATTTTACTGATTACTGATGGCTGTTCCAATCATGGAGAAGATCCAGTTGCGATGGCAGCGCTCGCTGCAGCACAAAATATCACTGTGAATGTCATTGGGGTGATGGATGAAACTGTTATGG
This sequence comes from Metabacillus lacus, assembly GCF_009674805.1. Taxonomy (GTDB): domain Bacteria; phylum Bacillota; class Bacilli; order Bacillales; family Bacillaceae; genus Metabacillus_C; species Metabacillus_C lacus. The sequence continues at coordinate 38,026 of NZ_WKKI01000024.1, forward strand.
ATCAGGAAGCGATGAATGAAATCGAAAATATAGCAAGTTCAGGAAACGGGGTAAGCCAGGTTGTTTATGCACAGCAGCTGTCTCATACAGTGCAGATGGTCACAAGAAAAGCGATGACTCAAACACTTCAGGGAGTAGTAAACAAGGAGCTTCAGCAGATACTTGGGAAGAAGGTATCTATGGAAGAGCTGCCGCCTGAACAGCGGGGAGAGGTTATGGAGGTAGTTGACGAGCTTGGAGAGACAGTTGCACTTGAAATCCTCATACTGGTCGACCTGAGTGCAAGCATGAAACCTAAGCTCCCCACTGTAAAAGAGGCTTTGCTGGACTTATCAATCAGCCTGAATTCCAGAATTGGAGATAACGAGTTTTCTGTATCAATATTTCCTGGGAAAAAAGACGAAACAGAATGCATTCTGGATTGGACGCCGAGACTGCAGTCATTGTCGTCTATCTTTCCCAAGCTGACTACAGGAGGGCTTACACCGACAGGACCTGCCATTAGAGCAGCATTGCAATCTTTTAAGACTGGAAGCAGCAGGCTGAGAGAGTCTTATAGAGATGAGGAAGGCTTTTATGATGAAACAGGAGTTTAACATTACTCCTGGAACTGTTATAAGTGGAAAGTGGCACGGAGAAACCTACCGGGTAATCACACTTTTAGGGAAAGGAGCAAACGGAACCGTCTATCTTGCAGAAGGAAGGAGAGGCTTGTCAGCTCTGAAAATCAGCAGCAACAGCATGTCCATCACTTCAGAAGTGAACGTTCTAAAGCATTTTTCCAAGGTCCGGGGGTCTTCTCTTGGACCTTCTTTGTTTGATACGGATGACTGGGTGCCCCGGCAGGGTGTGAAAGCAATCCCTTTTTATGCGATGGAATACATCAGGGGCGAGCTGTTTTTAGATTTTTTACAGAAAAAAGGGCAGGAGTGGACAATTGTCCTTGCTATACAGCTGTTGTTCAGTCTGGAAACTCTTCATAAAGCCGGCTGGATATTCGGTGACCTGAAGCCTGAGAATCTCATTGTGACGGATAAGCCGACGAAAATCAGATGTATAGATGTGGGAGGAACGACTCAGGCAGGCAGAGCAGTAAAAGAGTTTACGGAATTTTTTGATAGAGGGTACTGGGGCCTCGGTGACAGAAAAGCAGAGCCTTCCTATGATTTATTTGCCGTAGCGATGGTTGTGATTAACGCAGCCTATCCCAGGAGGTTTACTAAAAAAGAAGGAACAGGCGGAAAGGAACAGCTTTACGAAGCGATTCGCCAGAACAGCTTCTTAAAACAGTATAAAGTGGTTTTGTCCAAAGCAATAATGGGCAAATATATAAGTGCTGAAGAGATGAGGCTGGATTTCATTGCAGCTTCACAGCTGCACCAAAGCAATACTGAGCCTGCTTCTGAGAAAATGAGCAAGCACCCCGGCAGACAGAAGACAAGGAAAAGGAAAAGAAGAAGTGTTCTGCTTGGACTTGTCGAGACTGCGATTATTGTAATTGGAATTTTTATTTTATATTCCCTTTATGTATATCACTATCTGCTTTAGCTTCTCAGTAGGCATAACCTATAAAAAGTGTTAGGATGATGTTTATAGTTTTGGTTGTTATAAGGACGGATAAAACATGGACAGTTTTTATGAATTTATAAACCGCAATTCGCTGATACTTCCCTTCTCCACCATTACAGTCGGCGTTTCAGGAGGGCCTGATTCACTTGCTCTGCTGCATCTGCTTGCAGAAATGAGAACCCGGAAGAATTTGAAGCTGGCAGCGGTTCATCTCGATCACATGTTCCGGGGAGAAGAATCTGAAAGGGAGATGAATTTTGTTATCTCTTTTTGCAAGAAACTTCAAATTCCCTGTGAAGCAAAACAAGTTGATGTAAAAGCATATCAGGAGGCCCGCGGACTGAGTTCCCAGGTTGCAGCGAGAGAGTGCAGATATGCTTTTTATAAGGAAGCGATGGAAAAGCATGGAGCCGGCTTTCTGGCACTGGGCCACCATGCGGATGATCAGGTGGAAACCATTTTGATGAGATTGGCGAGAGGGAGTACAGGAGAGGGAACTGCAGGTATTCCGGTATCCCGTTCCTTTCATAATGGAGTGCTGATCCGGCCGCTGCTTGGAACGCCGAAGAGTGACATTCTCTCTTACTGTGAAGAGCATGGTCTTCAGCCGCGGTTTGATCCCAGCAATGATTCTGACACTTATACAAGAAACAGATTCAGGCAGATCGTTTTGCCATTTTTAAAGCAGGAAAATCCCCGTGTACATGAAAGATTTCAGCACTTCAGTGAAAATCTCAGAGAAGATGAAGCTTATTTGGAGGCATTAACAGAAAAAGAGCTACATAAAGTATTCAAAAGAAAAGGGAAGCATGAAGCTGAGCTGGATAGCACAGGTTTTAATAACATGGCTTCGCCTTTACAAAGAAGAGCGATTCAACTAATATTAAACTATCTTTATAAACAGGTTCCGCCATCTATATCTTCTATACATATTGAGAAATTGCGCGCGCTGATTTCTCAAAAACATCCTTCCGGTTCTCTGGATTACCCAAAAGGTTTAAAGGTGATAAAATCATACCAGAAATGTTTGTTTACATTTGAGCAAGAAAAGCACACTCCCTTTATGAAAGAGCTTTCTGTCCCAGGAATAATGGATCTGGAAAATGGGTATCAGATAATAGCTGAATTGAAGTCCAATTATTTGGAAAGAAGCAATTTTTCTATTACAATGAACCCTGAGTCCATTAGCTTGCCGCTTGTAATCAGATCCAGGAAACAGGGAGACAAAATGAAATTAATGGGCATGAATGGATCAAAGAAAGTGAAAGATATATTTATTAATGAAAAGATTCCCATTCACAAAAGAGAAAGCTGGCCTATTGTTGAAGATGCGGAAGGCAATATAGTCTGGATTCCTGGTTTGAAAAAATCAGCCTTTGCAGTGAGTGATCCAAAGGGTGAAAATATCGTATTACACTATCAAATGCAATGATCTTCTAGGGGGCTAATAAGCAAATGAGGCAAGATATCGAAAAGGTTTTAATTTCTGATGAAGAAATTCAGCGAAAAGTGAAAGAGCTCGGCGGAGTTCTGACTGCTGAGTACAAAGAGAAATTCCCGCTTGTGATAGGCGTCCTGAAAGGTGCCATGCCGTTCATGGGCGACCTGATCAAACATATTGATACATATCTGGAAATGGACTTTATGGATGTATCAAGTTACGGAACAGCCATGGTCTCTTCTGGAGAAGTAAAGATTCTGAAAGATCTGGATACCTCCGTTGAAGGCAGGGACATCCTGATCATTGAGGATATCATCGACAGCGGATTGACTCTCAGCTACCTGGTTGAATTGTTCCGCTACAGAAAGGCTAAATCCATTAAGATCGTAACACTTCTTGATAAGCCTTCCGGCCGGAAAGCGGATATTAAAGCAGATTATGTCGGCTTTGAGGTTCCGGATGCTTTTGTAGTAGGTTACGGACTGGATTATATTGAAAAGTACCGCAATCTTCCATATATCGGTGTACTGAAGCCTGAAGTGTATCAAAATAACTAATGTGGACAATCTGTGAGCAAACTGCTAATTTCTTGTATTGGAATGATTTACTATGATACTATTTAATATAGTTGTGTTGACAGTGGGAGGAGGTAAGGAATGAATAAGGTCTTCCGTAATACAATATTTTATTTACTTATTTTTCTAGTGGTTATTGGTATTTTCAGCTTTTTTAACGGTAACAATCCTAAAACTGAACCAATGACTTACAGCCAATTCATTTCCCATTTGGAAAATGGAGACGTTGAAACGATAGATGTCCAGCCTGTCGGCGGTGTTTACGAAGTAAGAGGCCAGCTGCAGGGTTACGACAACGACCAGTACTTTTTGACGCATATTCCTGACCAGCAGGGTATGGCCAGGGTGGATGCAGCGGCTCAGAATACAAACGTTATTTTCGAACCCGCTGAAGAAACCAGTGGATGGGTGACATTCTTTACGTCAATCATTCCATTTGTTATCATCTTTATCTTGTTCTTCTTCTTGCTGAATCAGGCTCAGGGCGGCGGAAGCCGTGTCATGAACTTTGGAAAAAGCAAAGCGAAGCTCTACAGTGAAGAAAAGAAGAAAGTGAAATTTAAAGATGTTGCAGGTGCGGACGAAGAGAAGCAGGAGCTTGTGGAAGTGGTTGATTTCCTTAAAGATCCTCGAAAGTTCTCTGAACTTGGTGCGAGAATTCCAAAAGGCGTTCTGCTTGTTGGACCTCCTGGTACCGGTAAAACATTGCTTGCAAGGGCAGTAGCAGGGGAAGCGGGAGTACCGTTTTTCTCCATCAGTGGTTCTGACTTTGTAGAAATGTTTGTGGGTGTCGGTGCATCCCGTGTTCGTGACCTTTTTGAGAATGCAAAAAAGAATGCTCCTTGTATTATCTTTATAGATGAAATTGATGCTGTCGGCCGCCAGCGTGGTGCAGGCCTTGGAGGCGGACACGATGAGCGCGAGCAGACTCTTAACCAGCTTTTGGTTGAAATGGACGGCTTTAGTGCCAATGAAGGAATTATCATTGTCGCTGCGACAAACCGCCCTGACATTTTGGACCCTGCTTTGCTGCGTCCCGGACGTTTTGACAGACAAATCACTGTTGACCGCCCTGATGTTAACGGACGTGAGGCAGTTCTGAGAGTTCATGCCAGAAATAAGCCGCTTGAAGATACGGTCGATCTGAAAGCAATCGCTGCAAGAACACCTGGTTTTTCCGGTGCAGACCTTGAAAACCTTTTGAATGAGGCAGCGCTCGTCGCGGCCCGCCGCAACAAGAAGATGGTTGATATGCTTGACATTGACGAAGCGACAGACCGTGTCATCGCTGGTCCTGCCAAGAAAAGCCGTGTTGTTTCCAAAAAGGAAAGAAACATTGTTGCTTATCATGAGGCAGGGCATACAGTGATTGGACTGATACTTGATGAAGCAGAGATGGTGCACAAGGTAACAATTGTTCCAAGGGGCCAGGCAGGCGGATATGCTGTTATGCTTCCTAAGGAAGACCGCTACTTTATGACCAAGCCGGAGCTTCTTGATAAAATTGTAGGATTGCTTGGAGGCCGTGTGGCTGAAGAGATTGTTTTCGGTGAAGTCAGTACGGGAGCGCATAATGACTTTCAGCGCGCGACCGGCATTGCACGCCGTATGGTAACTGAGTTTGGGATGTCTGACAAACTTGGACCTCTTCAATTCGGCCAGTCTCAAGGAGGGCAGGTTTTCCTTGGACGTGATATTCACAATGAGCAAAACTACAGTGATGCAATTGCTTATGAAATTGATCTTGAAATTCAACGCTTTATTAAAGACAGCTATGAGCGTGCCAAACAGATTCTTACTGATAACCGCGACAAGCTGGAACTGATTGCTACTACCCTGCTGGAAGTTGAGACGTTGGATGCGCACCAAATTAAGCATTTATCAGACCACGGAAAGCTGCCGGAACGGCCGGTAACTGCAGCTCCCAAAGAGGGAGACAAGGATGATGTGAAAGTGAACATCCAGCCTAAAAAGGATGATTCTGCTGTCAGCACGTCTGATTCTGAAGAAAATAAATAAGCGAAAACGCCGAAGTCTCTTCGGCGTTTTTTTTATAGGTGAAAAAGAACAGCTTATAAGTTCAGGACATAGTGTGTTCCCCTCTTGCCAGAGGTTAATTTCTTTCAATTACTGATAGAAATTGTGTTATGATGGGTGCAGAATAAATGACAAGCTAAAAGGTGATAAGAATGATACTAGTATTGGATGTAGGGAATACAAACACAGTATTAGGAGTATACAAAGATACAGAACTAAAACATCATTGGCGAATGGAAACAAGCCGAAATAAAACAGAAGATGAATTTGGCATGTTCATTAAATCCCTCTTTGAACATGTGAATATTCGTTTTACAGATATCACTGGCATTATTATTTCTACTGTTGTACCACCCATCATGTATGCATTGGAAAGAATGTGCCATAAGTATTTTCATCAAAAGCCGCTTATAGTAGGTCCTGGAATCAAGACTGGACTGGATATTAAATACGAAAACCCGAAGGAAGTGGGTGCAGACCGCATCGTCAATGCAGTTGCGGGCATTCATCAATACGGGGGATCTTTAATTATCGTTGATTTCGGCACAGCCACAACATATTGCTATATTAATGAACATTCACAATATATGGGCGGAGCCATCGCCCCTGGAATCAATATTTCAACTGAAGCGCTCTATACAAAAGCCGCAAAGCTTCCGAGAATTGAAATCAACAGGCCTGACCATGTGATTGGAAAGAATACTGTCAGTGCGATGCAGGCAGGTATTCTCTTCGGTTATGTTGGCCAAGTTGAGGGAATTGTAAGAAGGATGAAAGAGCATGCAAAAGAAACCCCTAAGGTTATCGCTACAGGAGGACTCGCGCCCTTGATTGCAGACGAATCAAGCGTGATTGATGCTGTTGAGCCGTTCTTGACCTTAAAGGGACTTCAATTAATTTATGAAAGAAACAACAGCTAAAGATACGGAGGAGACTTCATACATGGATTATTTAATCAAAGCGCTGGCTTTTGACGGACAAGTTAGAGCTTACGCTGCACTTACAACAGAAACAGTTGGCGAAGCCCAAAGAAGACATCAGACCTGGCCGACTGCATCAGCTGCGCTGGGAAGAACAATGACAGCAGGCGTCATAATGGGGGCAATGCTGAAAGGTGAAAACAAGCTGACGATTAAAGTTGATGGAGGAGGCCCTATTGGCGCTATTCTCGTAGACAGCAATGCAAAAGGCGAAGTAAGAGGGTATGTCACAAATCCGCAAACCCATTTTGAGTTAAATCAGCACGGCAAGCTTGATGTAGCAAGGGCAGTAGGAACGGGCGGAATGCTGTCGGTTGTAAAGGATCTGGGCATGCGTGACCACTTTACTGGACAGGTGCCGATTGAGTCTGGCGAGCTTGGAGAGGATTTTACTTATTACCTTGTTTCTTCAGAACAGGTACCATCTTCAGTAGGAGTAGGCGTTCTGGTGAACCCTGATAACACCATACTGGCTGCAGGCGGATTTATTATCCAGCTTATGCCGGGAACTGAGGATAGGGTCATTGATGAGATTGAAAAAAGGCTGGGTTCTATTGAGCCAATCTCGAAAATGATTGAAAAGGGATTGTCTCCCGAGGAAATTCTTCACGAGGTGCTGGGAAAAGAGAATGTAAAAATTCTTGAGAGCATGCCTGTCAGCTTTCAGTGTCAATGTTCAAAAGAGAGATTTTCAACTGCCGTCATCAGCCTAGGCAGCCAGGAAATAAAAGAGATGATTGAGGAAGACGGTAAAGCTGAAGCGAATTGCCACTTCTGTAATGAGACCTATACCTTTTCTAAGGAAGAACTGGAAGGTTTACTTCAAGAGGCGAAGCGCTAAGCTGCCTCTTCTTTTCATTTTTGAGAGCTGCTAAAAAAGATACTCGCGAAACGAGCTTTCTTTAAAAGGAGATGCGCAATGAAAGCAAAGCATTTATGGTTGATTATTTTCGGCTTGGCTGCGGCTAATGTCCTGTTCATCAGCCTGCTAATCTCAGAAAAATCTGTTCCGGCGTCGGCTCAATTTTCGGATCAGGAAATTGTTGCCTCTATGGACAATGACAGTATTTCAAGAGGAGCATGGCTGCAGGAACTTGAAGATATGTATGGGAAAGAAACGCTTGAAGAAATGATCTCAATAAGGGTGGTCCGATCTCTTGCCAAAAAATACAGCATTGAAGTGCCGGAGGAAGAAATAGAAAGAGAATACAATGTGATTTATGATTTCTATAGAGATACAGACTCTTCCCTTCAGCTCGATAACTTAAGGGAGCAAATAGAGTACAGCATCCTGCTTGAGGAACTTTTGACGAAAGATGTTGAAATACCCGAAGCTGAGCTGAAAGAATTCTATGAGAACCATCGTTCCTCATATGAGGACAGGCATTTCTATCATCTTTCCCACATAGTGTTACATACAAAGGAAGAAGCTGAAACAGCGATCTCAGAATTAAAAAGGGGCTCTGGCTTTTCAGTCCTTGCCAAGGAAAAATCTACAGATGGTTCTACAGCCGGCAAAGGCGGGGATATGGGCTATGCAGCGGCCGAAAAGCTGCCTGAGGAATACTTGCGGGCAATAAAGAGCTTAGAGGACGGAGAGTTTACAGTCACACCCGTCGAAACTTCGGAAGGATTTGCCGTTGTTATGCTGAATGAAGAAAGAAAGGCCGGCAGTACAACTTTTCAAGAAGCACGCAGCAGGATTAGAAGAGAAATTGCCCTGCAGCAAATGGATGGGAATATGGATGCAAAAAAGCTGTGGGAAGAATCCGGGGTTTCCTGGCTGTATGGAGAGAGTAAATAAATTGACAATTCTAAATACGTTTTGGTACATTTGGACTAATACCAATAAAAATACTCGGAAATAGAGGTGGATGGAATGAGTCGTGTAGCTAATTCTATTACAGACCTGATAGGTGAAACTCCTGTCGTCAAATTGAACCGCATTCCTGATGAAAATAGTGCTGACATTTATCTTAAGCTTGAATTTATGAATCCGGGAAGCAGTGTAAAGGATCGGATTGCCTTATCTATGATTGAAGATGCATTCCATAAAGGACACTTGCAGCCAGGAGATACGATTATTGAACCTACCAGCGGCAATACCGGCATCGGCCTGGCAATGGTAGCCGCCGCAAAAGGATTGAAGGCTCTGCTTGTCATGCCTGAAACAATGAGCATGGAGCGCAGAAACCTCCTGCGCGCATATGGTGCTGAACTGATCTTGACGCCAGGAGCCGAAGGAATGAAAGGCGCCATCAAAAAGGCAGAAGAACTTGCAGAGGAAAAAGGTCTTTTTATGCCTCAGCAGTTTAAAAACGAAGCCAACCCGGAAATTCATAAAAACACAACAGGTCCTGAGATTGTGAAACAATTCGAGGAAATCGGGCTCGACGCATTTGTTTCCGGCATTGGAACCGGAGGAACCATTACAGGTGCAGGACAAGTGCTGAAGGAAGCTTTTCCATCTATAAAAATATATGCTGTGGAGCCTTCCGATTCACCTGTATTATCCGGCGGCACCCCGGGACCGCATAAAATTCAGGGAATTGGAGCCGGCTTTGTCCCAAGCATCCTGAAAACTGACATTTATGATGAAGTAATTACAGTAAAAAATGAAGAAGCTTTTGAATATGCGAGAAGAGCAGCGCGGGAGGAAGGCATTCTCGGCGGCATTTCATCCGGAGCGGCTATCTATGCAGCTCTTGAAGTTGCGAAAAAACTTGGGAAAGGCAAAAAAGTTCTTGCTGTTATTCCGAGCAATGGAGAAAGATACTTAAGCACACCACTGTATCAATTTGAGTAAAAAACAACCGGCTGGTTGTTTTTTTTTTGCCTATTTATGGTTGTGAAAAAGCGCCTGCATCAGGTGGGACCGCACACCGCGTTCCTTTCAAGGTTCTGCAGCCGGCTAATATGATAGCCACTTTGTGAAACATCCTGTAGAATATAGACAGGTATTTTGCCTGAAGTAAAGCAGGCAATCAGCATTTCATGACAGGGGTGATATATATGCCTTTCAATCGAGTTCCCATAGGGAAATCAATATCATATAAAAGAGACTTTTTTAAGCAGTATCAGCATTTGAGTCAGCATTCAGATCAGCACGTACTTCTTGAGAGCGGACGAGGCGGAAGATATACAATTGCAGGAATACAGCCTGATTATATTGTAAAAGGCAAAGGCACGGTTCTGGATATTCAGGAAAAAGGGAAAACCTCCACGTTGAACGGTGACATCATCCCCCTTTTCAAAAACTGGTTTTCATCTTTGCGAACCGTTGAGGACAGCAGCCTGCCTGATTTTCAAGGAGGGGCAATCGGTTTCTTCAGCTATGATTGTGTCAGGCACTTTGAAAATCTTCCAGAAATATCCGTCGATGATTTGGACACGCCTGATTTATATTTTTTGATTTTTGACACTGTTGCCGTTTTCGATAAAGAAAAGGAAGAGCTTTGGCTGATTACCCACACTGGAGCAAATATGAATGAAGATGAAGCAAAATCGGTGCTAGAGCTTCATGAGCAGATGTGGACAGAGGAAATCTCTGAGCCTTACGAGCTGCAATGGGAGAGCCCTCAGTCTTCTTTTGCTCCGCAAGCTTTCTCGCCGGAAGACTTTGAGAGGGCTGTAGCCAAAATCCAGAATTATATTGCGGACGGTGATGTGTTTCAGGTGAATTTATCGGTCAGGCAAGCATCTCCACTGACTGTGCATCCACTAAAAGTGTATGAAAAAGTGAGGGAAATCAATCCTTCACCTTATATGGCATATTTTCATGTTCCGGAATATCAGATCGTCAGCGGATCGCCGGAGCTTTTGGTAAAAAGGCAGGGCAGCGTTGTTAGTACGCGGCCGATTGCTGGAACAAGATCGCGCGGTACGGACGAAGCTGAGGACATCCGGCTGTCGAAGGAATTAATTGATAATGAAAAAGAGCGTGCAGAACATGTGATGCTCGTAGATCTGGAGCGCAATGACCTTGGCAGAGTCTGTGAATATGGATCTGTCGAAGTAAATGAATTTATGGTAATTGAAAAATATTCCCATGTGATGCACATTGTTTCCAATGTACAGGGCAGGCTGAAGGAAAACACCGACGAATTTGATGTGATTCAGGCTGTTTTTCCGGGCGGTACTATCACGGGCGCGCCAAAGGTAAGGACCATGGAAATAATTGAGGAATTAGAGCCGACAAGAAGAGGAATTTATACAGGCTCAATCGGCTGGATAGGTTATAATGGAAATATGGAGTTAAACATTGTCATTCGAACAATGTTTGTAAAAGATGGGATGGCATATGTTCAGTCAGGGGCAGGAATCGTAATTGACTCGAACCCCAAGCATGAGCATAAAGAATCTCTGAAGAAAGCAAAGGCAATACTAAAAGCAAAAGAGCTGAGCGAAGCAGAGAAAAATATGAGTATGAGGTGAGCAGAGTGATATTAATGATCGATAACTACGATTCATTTACCTATAACCTGGTTCAACACCTGGGAGAGCTTGGCGAGGAATTGACGGTAAGGAGAAATGATCAAATAGATACTGATGAAATAAAAGAGATGAATCCGGACTATTTAATGATTTCACCAGGTCCCTGCACGCCTAATGAAGCAGGCATCAGCTTAAAAGCGATAGAAGAGTTTGCAGGAAAAATACCCATCTTTGGAGTATGCCTTGGCCATCAGTCTATAGCTCAAGTATTCGGAGGAGATGTCATCAGAGCTGAAAGGCTGATGCACGGCAAAACATCTTCTATCTTTCACGATGGTAAAAGTGTATTCGAAGGACTGCAGCAGCCTTTTACTGCCACCCGCTACCACTCCCTCATTGTAAAGAAAGAAACTCTTCCAGACTGTCTGGAAGTAACGGCGTGGACAGAGGAAGGGGAAATCATGGGGATCAGGCATAAAACACTAGCTGTAGAGGGAGTTCAATTTCACCCGGAGTCTATTATGACTTCCAGCGGCAGGGAGCTGCTCCGAAATTTTATTAGCCGGTACAAGCCTGTGAAAGAAAGTGTGTAGCGGTTGATAATCTACTGTAACGGGGAGTTTGTAGAAGAAAACAAAGCCGTCATTTCGCCTTTTGACCATGGTTACTTATATGGACTCGGTGTATTTGAAACCTTTCGTGTCTACAAAGGCTTCCCTTTTTTAATTGATGACCATGTCAGGCGGCTGAACGACTCAATGGGAATAATCGGAATAGACGCGGCTGTAAACAGACAGGATGTCATGGAAATGATCAAAGAGCTGCTCATTCAAAACGATCTTCTTGAAAAAGATGCGTATGTCCGCTTGAATGTTTCGGCAGGAACACACCCTGTAGGCCTGACTGCCGAAACATATACGGATCCTGTTATTTTGTGTTTTATAAAAGAGATTCCAGAAAACGCTGGTGTTCCTGAAAAAGAGATCAAAATCCTGAATCTGAAAAGAAACACACCTGAAGGACATCAGCGTTTGAAGTCTCATCACTATATGAACAATGTCCTTGCCAAAAGAGAACTCGGCAGCAGAGCCGATCTGGAAGGGGTTTTTCTGACAGAGAATTTCTTTGTTGCGGAGGGCATTGTGTCTAATATTTTCTGGGTAAAAAATGGAGTTGTGTTTACGCCTTCTGTAGAGACGGGCATTTTAAACGGAATTACGAGGCAGTTTATCATAGACGGCCTTGCCTCTGTGAATATCCCGGTTTTTGAAGGCCTTTACCGAAAGGAAGACCTATTGTCAGCGGATGAAATCTTTCTTACAAATTCCATTCAGGAAGTTGTTCCTGTCAGCAAGGCGGAGGGAGCAGTCTTCCCCGGCAGAAATGGGGAGACTGCGAAAGTGTGCCTATCCCTTTATCAAAGATCGAGATTTACCCTCCATTCAAGATTAGAATTCATAAAGGAATGATGCAGCATGATTATCGCGCCGGCCAGCAGCGGCTTTTTGGTCAATTGCGGAGAATACACGCTGAATTTACACAGTAAAACAGCGGTTATGGGTATTTTAAATATCACGCCTGACTCCTTCTCCGATGGCGGACAGTATATGGATCCTAAGCATGCATTAATACATGCAGAAGAGATGGTGAAAAACGGAGCAGATATCATAGATATCGGGGGAGAGTCAACAAGGCCGGGCGCCCTGCCTGTTTCGGAAGAAGAAGAGCTGAAAAGGGTGGTTCCCATTGTATCTCTTCTTTCAGAGCATCTGAAGGTTCCTATCTCTATAGACACATACAAAGCAGAGGTTGCCCGCCAGGCTGTTAATGCGGGTGCCAGCATGATTAATGATGTATGGGGAGGGAAAGCTGATCCCCAGATGCTGACAGTGGCAGCAGCGGCAAAAGTTCCGATTGTTCTCATGCACAACAGGCAGGAAAGGGATTATCATGATCTGATTGAGGATATGGTAACAGATTTGAATGAAAGTGTGAAACTGGCCAAGTCTGCTGGAGTGATGGATGAACATATCATTTTAGATCCCGGTATCGGATTTGCCAAAAATTTTGAAGACAATCTTATAGTGATGAGAAATCTTGAGGTATTCTCTTCTCTCGGCTATCCGGTTCTGCTTGGAACTTCGCGCAAAAGGTTTATCGGCACTGTGTTAGGAACAGAGCCGGATGAACGGATGGAAGGTACAGGAGCTACTGTATGCATGGGCATTCAGAAAGGCTGCAGTATTGTCAGAGTTCATGATGTTCTGGAGATCGCAAGAATGGCAAAAATGATGGATGCTATGTTAGGGAAAGGGGATGTTTCCAATCGATAAAATAGTAGTGGATGGAATGGAGTTTTACGGCTACCACGGTGTATATAAAGAAGAAAATAAACTTGGCCAGCGGTTTAGAGCTGATGTGACGGTAGAGACAGATTTGAAAAAAGCAGGTGAAACAGATGACCTCGCTTTTACAGTCAATTATGCCGACATCTATAAAATTTGCAGAGACATTATCGAAGGTAAGCCGTACAAGCTTGTTGAAGCTGCGGCGGAAGCAATTTCCCGAAAAATTCTGGACTCTTTTCCATCCGTTCAGTACTGTACCATCAAACTGATTAAGCCGGATCCGCCGATTCCCGGTTATTATAAAGAGGTAGCGGTGGTCATAAGGAGAGGGAGAGAATGAACCACTCCGTATTCCTGGCGCTGGGCTCTAATATTGAAGACAGAGAACAGCATTTAGCCTCAGCTGTAAAAAAACTCGCGAACCATGAGAGTATAAGAGTAACAAAAATTTCTTCAATCTATGAAACTGATCCTGTAGGCTATACGGATCAAGGGAAGTTTCTCAACCAGGTCATACAAATTAAGACTGATTTGTCAGCGTTAGAATTGCTTTCAGAAACTCAGGAGATTGAAGCATCACTTGGAAGAAAAAGAGAAATAAAATGGGGCCCTCGAACGTTAGACCTTGACATTTTGCTCTATAATCATGAAAATATTGAAACAGAGACATTAAAAGTTCCGCATCCAAGAATGCTGGAACGTTCTTTTGTGCTTATTCCTCTGGCTGAGGTGGCACCAGAGCTTCAGTTGCCTCAAAATCATGTTAAGATAACAGATACTTTAGATAAATTAATAGATAAAAAAGGGGTACGCATATGGAAGCAGAAAAATGGGGAAGACGGATCCGTGCTTACAGAAAGCTGAAAGGCTATACACAAGAATCATTTGCTAAGGATTTGGGTGTATCCGTTTCTGTGCTGGGAGAAGTTGAAAGGGGAAATAGGCTTCCGAGTGATGATTTCTTATTGGAAGTAGCCAGTGCACTGAATGTATCCGTTAAAGAGCTGGCTCCGCCTGATAACTGAAAAAAGGAGGTGCTGCATTGTTTCATATAGGTGATATAGAAATAAAAAACAAAGTTGTCCTTGCTCCTATGGCTGGAGTCTGCAATTCTGCATTCCGCCTGACTGTGAAGGAATTTGGCGCAGGCCTGGTGTGCGCCGAAATGGTAAGCGATAAAGCCATTCTTTTTAAAAATGCCAAAACAATGAATATGCTGTATATTGATGAACGCGAAAAACCGTTAAGCCTGCAGATCTTTGGCGGCGAAAAAGAAACGCTCGTAGAGGCTGCTAAATTCGTAGATAAACATACAACAGCGGATATTATTGATATCAATATGGGCTGCCCGGTTCCCAAGATTACCAAATGTGATGCTGGGGCAAAGTGGCTGCTGGATCCCAATAAAATTTATGACATGGTTTCAGCCGTTGCTTCCGAAGTCGATAAACCAGTGACTGTGAAAATGCGTATTGGCTGGGATGACGAACATATTTTCGCAGTGGATAATGCCCGTGCTGTAGAAGCTGCCGGCGGCAAAGCAATTGCTCTTCACGGCCGTACCCGTGTTCAAATGTATGAAGGGACAGCCAACTGGGATATTATTAAAGAAGTAAAGCAATCCGTTGGAATACCTGTCATGGGTAACGGTGACGTACAGACTCCTCAGGATGCAAAGCGCATGCTGGATGAAACGGGTGTTGATGGCGTCATGATCGGACGTGCAGCTCTCGGAAATCCCTGGATGATCTACCGTACTGTGCAATACCTGGAACACGGCAAATTGATTGATGAACCGTCAGTTCGTGATAAGATGGATGTTTGCAAGCTTCACCTTGACCGGCTGATTGCCCTCAAAGGAGAGAATGTTGCCGTCCGCGAGATGAGAAAGCATGCTGCATGGTACCTTAAGGGAACGCGGGGAAATGCGACAGTCCGAAACTCGGTAAATGATTGCAATACTAGAAATGACATGGTTTCTTTACTAGACGAATTCGTTCTTGAAATAGAAGCAAAGCAGCAGAGCAATGCTCAAGCAGGATAAGAGAGCTGTGCAATCTCCTTAGATAAACCCCCATTGTTCCTGCTGCCAGCTAAGCTGGCAGTTTTTCTGCATTTTTTTTGATAATAACCTAAAACGGAGTGATATACATGAGCCAAGAAGAGTTGAATAGCGGCCAGGAAGAGTTAAATGATCAGCTGAAAGTAAGAAGAGAAAAACTATATACTTTGCGCGAACAGGGATTGGATCCATTCGGAAAACGCTTTGAAAGATCAGCCCAAACAGCTGATTTGCTGAAAGAATACGGCGAGGTAAGCAAAGAAGAGCTTGAAGAAAAAGCCATTTCCGTTACAATTGCGGGAAGAATTATGACGAAGCGCGGAAAAGGAAAAGCCGGCTTTGCACATGTGCAGGATCTCTCAGGCCAGGTTCAGATTTATGTTCGCAAGGATTCAGTCGGGGAAGAGCAATATGAAATCTTCAACTCCGCAGATCTGGGAGACATTGTTGGCATAAATGGTGAAGTGTTTAAAACAAAAGTAGGAGAGCTTTCCGTGAAGGCAACCTCTTTTGAGCTTCTAACAAAAGCGCTCCGCCCGCTTCCTGACAAATATCATGGTTTGAAAGACATCGAACAGCGCTATCGTCAGCGGTACCTTGATTTGATCATGAACCAGGACAGCAAGGATACGTTTATTATGCGAAGCAAAATCATTCAGTCCATGAGACGCTACCTCGATGATCAAGGCTACCTGGAAGTAGAAACTCCGACTATGCACACCATCCCTGGGGGAGCATCAGCCCGTCCCTTCGTGACCCATCATAATGCACTGGACATGTCCCTTTATATGAGGATTGCAATTGAACTTCATTTAAAGCGGCTGATCGTCGGCGGTATGGAAAAAGTATATGAAATTGGCCGCGTATTCCGTAACGAGGGAATTTCCACAAGGCATAACCCTGAGTTCACGATGATTGAGCTTTATGAAGCTTATGCTGACTATGAAGATATCATGAAGCTGACAGAAAACGTTATTGCCCACATTGCCAAAGAAGTGACAGGCTCATCTGTCGTTCAGTATGGAGACTACGAAGTAAACCTTGAACCTCAATGGACAAGACTTCATATGGTAGATGCTATTAAGGAAGAAACAGGAGCCGACTTCTGGAAAGAACTGAGCGTGGAAGAGGCGAGGGAACTTGCTGCCGAGCACGGTGTTGAAGTTGGAAAGAACATGGAGGTTGGCCATATTATCAATGAATTCTTTGAGCAAAAAGTCGAAGAAAAACTGATACAGCCTACTTTCATTTACGGCCACCCGGTTGAAATCTCTCCGCTTGCCAAAAAGAATGACAGCGATCCAAGATTCACGGACCGTTTTGAATTGTTTATCGTAGCAAGGGAGCATGCAAATGCGTTCACTGAGCTTAACGATCCTATTGATCAGAAGGAACGCTTTGAAGCTCAGCTAAAAGAGCGAGAGCAGGGCAATGACGAAGCCCATATGATGGATGAAGACTTTATTGAAGCATTAGAGTACGGAATGCCTCCAACAGGCGGACTTGGAATCGGAATAGACCGTCTGGTGATGCTTTTGACGAACTCGCCATCCATTAGAGATGTACTGCTTTTCCCTCATATGAGACACCGTTAAATGAAACGAATAACATCCTTTCACAGCGAAGGGATGTTTTTATTTTTTAATAAACTTCAGTAAGCATCGCTGTATTTATGAACCGTGCCGTGAACTGGCTTGGCTCCAGTGCTGTGTTTTGCACAAAAGCGCTATGACTGAAGCACACCTTCTGGAAGCTTCCATTCCTTGAAAATAAATATTTCAGAAAAACATCTTGCTCTTTGTACCGCAGGGTGGTATATTAATATTCGTTGCTGAAAAAACAGCACAGCAATATCAAAACAGCTTATCAATAACAGTTAAAAAAGTTGTTGACATCGTCAATAACAATATGTTATGATAATAAAGTTGCTATAAATGATCTTTGAAAACTAAACAAAGCAGAACGTCAACGTTAAATCTAGTTTTAAAATTTTTACTATGAGCAAGTCAAACAATCTTATTGGAGAGTTTGATCCTGGCTCAGGACGAACGCTGGCGGCGTGCCTA
>NZ_WKKI01000025.1 GCF_009674805.1 Metabacillus lacus
ACAAGCGTGAAGCTGCCAAAGTTAAAGGTAGAGAAATCTGAAAGTCAAACCGTGATGCAGCCTGCACTGGCGGGAGTGCCTGCATATGGTTATAAGATCCCATACAATACATTTAACTCAAATACCTTTTTGAGCGATTTGAGAAACGGTTTGACTGTGAAGTTTGCTTGGGATGGTGGTAATAAGGGTCCAGTGGGTCCGGTTAAAGCAGGTAAGAATGATGCCGGTAAAACTAATGTTGATGAATATAGGAACAAATCCAATGTGTCAAAAACTGAAACAGCTCCAATCGTCGGAACAAAAGGAGTGGATAAGCAGGTAGAAGGCAGCAAGCAGCCGAGTACGATTACAAAAGAAAGACCTGAAGGTCAAGCTGTGATGCAGTCTGCAATATCGGGAGTGTCTGTTGATCAATTAAGGAAAAAATTCAATCTGTCAAAATCTGTAGCTCCTGTGGTTGGAACAAAAGGAGTGGATAAGCAGGTAAAAGGCAGCAAGCTGCCGAGTAATACTGCAAAAGAAAGACCTGAAGGTCAAGCTGTGATGCAGTCTGCGATATCGGGAGTGTCTGTTGATCAATTAAAGAACAAATTCTATCTGTCAAAATCTGTAGCTCCTGTTGTTGGAACAAAAGGGATGGATAAGCAGGTAAAAGGCAGCAACCAGCCGAGTAATACTGCAAAAGAAAGACCTGAAGGTCAAGCTGTGATGCAGTCTGCAATATCGGGAGTGTCTGTTGATCAATTAAGGAACAAATTCTATCTGTCAAAATCTGTAGCTCCTGTTGTTGGAACAAAAGGAGTGGATAAGCAGGTAAAAGGCAGCAAGCAGTCGAGTACGATTGACGAAGAGACAATACCTGAAGTTCAAACTGCTAGGCAACTGGCAGTTTCGGGATTGCCTGAAAGAATGAATGATATTCCTTATAACACATCTATTGAAAATACGGTTTTGAAAGATTTGAAGCCCAATGTGAAGTTTGATGGTGATGGGGGTAGTAAGAGTACTAAGGGTATAGATAATCCCAAAACAAGGTTACCAAGAACAAATGGTAAATGGGAAGGAGAACCTGGTAATGGGAAATGGTATTCTGATAAACCTGAAGTTAAAAAAATAACGAATGGTGAGGGTGTAGAATTTATTAATGGTAGACCTAACTTCACACCTTGGAGTAAAGGTTCTATTAAATTTAAAGAAGGTATGTTAGATGGCTCTAAAAATGATTTTAATTTAGTGTATGAAAAAATTATGCAGTTAAAAGGTTTTAAGTCACAAAATCAAGCAAAGTCCTGGTTAAAGGAAAAAGGCTTAACGCCTCATCATAAAAGTTCTACTGAAATTGAGTTAATTCCAACAGATTTACATGCTAATATACCGCATATAGGTTCAGCATCAGATTTAAGAGGAGGAAAATAAAAATGAACAAAATAATAAAGCAAAAATTAGATGTAATAATTGATTCAGAAGTGGTTGTATCAAAAAAAGAAAATTCATATAAGTCAATCGAAACAATTGAAAGGTTGTATGGAGTTGATTTACCATTAGACTATAAAGAGTTTTTACTTGAATATGGAGGATGTTTTGTTAAAGAAAACAGAATGTATCAGCCAATTGAAGCTACCCCTGTAACTCCAGAGGATGGTTTCGATTCGATAGGTGGCTTTTATGGTATTAGTAATAGTGCTTATAATATTGAATCAATAATTCAAACGTATAAAGGAACTTTAGGAAATATTGTAATGCCTATCGCAGATGCAGATGGGGGAGATTTAATATGTATAGGCTTAAAAGATAAATACAGGGGTAAAATTTATTATTGGTATCATGAAAACGAAACGACTGATGAAGGTGGAAAAGAATATTATTACCTTATAGCAAACTCATTTGAAGAGTTTATTTCAAAGTTTTCATTTCATGAAAGAAAAAAAAATGTCAATTTAGATGACATCGAACTCTTCTTAGACGAAGATTTACTAAAAGATTAGTATCCATCAATAAATTAGAAAACCTTGATTGGGTGGGGCTACCTAGTGCCGAATAAACAGCATTCTAGCTGCAAGAAAGAGATAACCCATATTAGCCCTCTATGATGTATTTCCAAATTATAAAGTACGTACAACAACTATAAAACGTATAACCTATTTAATGTATCCCATAATGTATCCTAGCTATTAGAAGTTGTTAATGCTGTTTAAATACGTCCAGATATTGACGGTTTTGTCTGACCGGGAATTGACGGATATAATGTCCTTCATCACCCTGAAGAAAGGAAAAGACGCCTTCCATAATGTCGGCCATTACCAGTGGCGCGACGGAAGACGTCCCTCAAAAAATATGATTGTTGTAAACAAATTATATCATATTGAAAGCTGCCGATTAAGGGGTTTTTTATTAAATGTGCAGAAAAGGTTCCTTGTCCCTGTTGTAATCATCAGGTGTTTAAGGGAGAGAAAGTTAAAAGATGAAAGAGGCATGACAGAACAATTATCATCAGGATGCTGCGTTGCCAGCAATGTAAGTAGATTCACCACGAGCTTCCTGATTTAATGATCCCATATAAGCGATACGCTGCAGATGTTATTGAGGAAACCATTTACCCAGCTGACGGTGGCAGCAGATGATTCTCCGATTTACAGGTGGAGGAAATCAATTGGTTTTACTGGTTATTTACTTACTGATTCAGCCTGAGCAGAATGAGACTCCGGCAGTCGATCTATCCTGTCGGCTGTTGCTTTACGACAATGGCTCGCCAAAGCACGTGGATGGCTCGGAAAAATTGTCGATCCAGTCGCGAATCATCACTTTTGGATACATACCCGTTCTGCGTTTTTGTCCGCTTACCCATGATTCCCACTTCAATTATCAAGAAAAAAACGCCAGGCCAAATCTGGCCCAGCGGGCAACCTTTTATTAGGAAAAACACGGCATATAAATACAATCTTTATAAACCAACGGGCTCTTCTAATTTCTCATTCTTTGTTTCCTTTTCAATGGTTTTAACTAGATAGTTTAAAAAGTCCTCACGCAAATCTTCTCTTCGAAGTGCAAACTCAACTGTAGCTTGTAAAAATCCTTGCTTATCCCCTACATCATATCTTTTTCCTTCAAAAATATAGGCATACATTGCTTCTTTTTGAGCTAGTACCTTTAAAGCGTCGGTAAGTTGAATTTCTCCACCTTTTCCTGGCTCAGTCTGTTCTAAGATGTCAAAAATAGCAGGGGTAATGACATATCTACCGAGAATGGCTATATTAGAGGGAGCTTCTTCTACTGCTGGTTTTTCTACTAATCCGTTAACCTTGTAAACTGAATCCTCAATTTGTTTTCCATCAACTACCCCATATTTACTAACATCTTCCATCGGAATTTCTTGAACGCCTAAAATAGTAGTCTTATATTGTTGATACATTTCCGTCATTTGTTGTAAACAAGGTTTATCATTTTCTACAATATCATCACCTAGCATAACAGCAAATGGTTCATTTCCGATAAAACTTTTAGCACAATAAATTGCATGCCCTAATCCTCTAGGTTCTTTTTGGCGGATAAAATGAATATTTACCAAATCAGATATTTTTCTCACTTCTTCTAATAACTCATATTTACCTTTTGCTTCTAACTCAAATTCTAGTTCTACGGATTTATCAAAATGATCCTCAATACTTTTCTTATTTCTCCCCGTAATAATAAGAATTTCTTCAATTCCAGATTTAACTGCCTCTTCAATAATAAATTGAAGTGTAGGCTTATCAACTATTGGTAACATTTCTTTTGGCTGTGCTTTTGTTGCTGGTAAGAATCGTGTTCCAAGACCTGCTGCAGGAATAATTGCTTTACGTACTTGCATTCTCAACACTCCCTCTATAGATATTGTTGTATCAAAATACTTTTGACACACTTTCTAACAGATAATAATAAATATGTGATTATCTCCTAAATAAAAAAGCAAGTTAAGGACAATTATTTGTAGTAATACATATACAACTAATTCTACTTTCCTTAGCAAAATGTATAGAAAAAGAAGCCTCCCTCCCTATTAACGCAAAGGCTTTAAACTTGGTAATAAAAGTGTGTCCTGCCAATGTGAACACTCGAGGAGGGCAAGGACCCTCCAACAAACAAATGATGGCCCTAATTCAATTAAATGGGTCACTGTGACCGTTCCGATTACCTCCTCTAAATAACCCTCGCATCCTTATCTCGTTTTAATAATCTCCTCAAGTCCTTGATAACAACATATAGGATAATAAAAGCAAGTACACCCATCACATCAACCATTACATCCTGAACCCTTGCCTCCCTCTTAAAGAAAGCTTGGACAAATTCAGTAAGAAAAGCATAGCCCATACCAATAACAAAGGTAGGCTTTAAATTACTATACACACGGAACAGTAAATAGGCTAGCACAAAGAAAAAGAAGAAATGGCCGATTTTTTGCAATACGGTAAAGGAACCAATGGTATTAAGGCTATAAAAATAAAACACATGTGACAAATTAGGTATTATTTCAAATTGAAAGCGCACCTTTCTATCTACTAATAATCCTTTAAAGTCAGAGTTAAACGTAAAGATAAAGAGCAAACATGTCCAGATAAGCAGGAATAGTCTATTCACTGGCTATTTCTACATTTCTGCTAAGAAAAGCTACATAGTTAACAATTGATACAAGCATTGAACTTGTTTTCAGCTTACTTATGTAAAATAGTTGTTTGCCCATTCTGTTACCTTCGCATGATTAATTTGCTGAAAAGTTGAACCTATACCATCAATTTTTCTTTAGTCTAATCACCCTTTATTGTAATTACTAGCTCCTGTGACCTTAATCCCCCTGCCTTCCAGAAACAAACAAAGTGGTGTGTAAAATTACACACCACTTTGTCTATTACAAGATGATAGCTTTGCCTTATTGGCAGAAGACAAAAGTTAAGTTAACCTAAAATTAATAGTGAGTTTTTATTCCATTCATTGAGCTACTCAATAAGTCGTTCGCCAGAGAAAAGGGTAATGATTAATCAAAATCTGTCTAGTCATAAAGTTACTTTTAACTTTTCACTTCGCAGATTTGTTCAAACCGACATGCATCATGGCACATTGCAACAATGTCACGCATAGCAGTCCATCCTAGTTCTCTTTCAGCTTTAGAAGCATCAGCATAACTTGATGCTATGTCACCGGGTCTGAGATCGACAATTTCATAGGCTACTTCTACATCATTTGCCACCTCAAAAGCGTATACTAACTCTAATACACTAGCTCCGTGGCCTGTGCCTAAATAGTAGATACGAACACCTTCATTTAAATTGTCTAGTGCTGCTACATGGCCTTCAGCTAAATCCATAACATGTATATAATCTCTAACGCCAGATACCCAGCATAGCTGGTTACCAAAGTTCATAGACTTACAAACTTTTTAATTTCTGTTTAAAAAAAGGATTAAAATTAACCTAAGTTTTAAATATGAAAATGAACATTACCGTTTCTTATAATAATCCACGTACCAATTAGCAAATTGCTGTAATCCTTCTTCAATTGATGTTTTTGGTTTAAAACCCACTGCTTTTTGCAATAAATCAGTTGACGCATATGTAGCAGGTACATCTCCTGGCTTAATTGGCTCAAACACCTTTTCAAAGTGCACTTCTCTTCCTAAAGCTTTACTTAAAGTCTTCTCCAATGTATTAATAAACGTCATCAACTTTTCCGGATTATTGTTACCGATGTTAAACACCTTGTGAGGAACGGCATCAACCGGCGGTTTACCGATAAGTCGCTCTATTCCTTCGACTATATCATCAATATACGTGAAATCACGGTAGAGGTCATTATCAAAATCACCATTATTAAAGATCTTAATTGGTTCACCAGCAAAATATTTATCTGTAAAACCAAAGTAAGCCATATCTGGTCTTCCTATTGGACCATATACTGTAAAGAAGCGAAGACCTGTGGCTGGAATTTTATATAAATGGCTATACGTATGAGCCATTAATTCGTTAGATTTCTTAGTAGATGCATAAAGTGATACAGGGGTATCTACAAAATCGATTTCTTCAAATGGAACCTTTTTATTGGCTCCGTATACAGAACTAGATGAAGCATATACAAGGTGCTCAACAGGGTAGTGTCTGCATGCTTCAAGGATGTTATAAAAACCGATAATGTTGCTTTGGATATATACATCCGGGTTTTCTATTGAATACCTAACTCCAGCTTGAGCAGCTAAGTTTACTACAATATTAGGCTTGTACTCTTCAAATACACTATTATTCATGGGCTTGTCAGAAATATCGCCCTCAATAAAAGTAAACTTATCAAATGGTTGAAGTTGCTCTAGACGAGCGTGTTTAAGTTTCACATCATAGTAATCATTTACATTATCAATACCTATTACTTTGCAGCCACTTTCTAGTAGTTTCTTAGATAAATAATATCCGATGAAACCAGCAGCTCCAGTAATAAGATAAACTTTACTAGGATCTAACGGCTTGTAACTCAAGATTTCTCGACTCCTTTACAACTTCTCTCTCTACAGCTTTTCTTCCAATCGAGTGATACTCTACCCCAGCTTCCTGCATTTCCGTAACATTATAGATATTTCTTCCGTCGTATACTAACGGAGTTCTCATTAATTCCTTATACTTACGAGGAATCACTGATTTTACTTCGCCCCACTCAGTAAAGATAAAGCAAACATTCGCACCATCTAGTGCTTCTTCAATATTAGAAACATACGTAATGTTACCTTTACCATGCTTTCCTTCAGGGTGGACTTTTGCAAAGTTTTCAGCGCCAACAGGATCAAATGCATAGATATCTGCACCTTGCTCTAGTAATAAAGGTACATTCTCAAGAGAGGCAGCTTCTCTTAAATCATCAGTTCCAGGTTTAAATGTTAACCCAAGTACTGCAACTTTCAAGCCATTAAAAGTGATAAGTCTCTTGCTAGCTTTCTTATATAACATTGTTTTTTGATCTGTATTTACTTCAATTGCAGCCTTAACCGTTCGCAACTCATACCCATGCTGCTTTGCAATATTCTCTAGCGCTTTCGTATCCTTAGGAAAACATGAACCGCCATAACCGATACCTGCGTTTAAAAACTTACTTCCTATACGTGCATCATAGCTCATACCTTTTGCAACGTCTTGTACATCCGCCCCTACTAGTTCACATAGGTTAGCGATATCATTCATATAGGAAATCTTTAGAGCAAGGAAATCGTTTGATGCATACTTGATCATTTCAGCAGATCTTCTATTAACCGATACGATAGGTAAATTAAAAGGCTCATAGAGTTTCATAAGCAACTCTTCAGCCCATTTACTCTCTGTACCAATAATAATTCTTTCTGCATGAAGTGAATCATGTACAGCAGACCCCTGTGCTAAGAATTCAGGATTTGATGCCACTTCTACCTTAACATCATTTACTAGAAAGTCCTGAATAAACTGCTCAACCTTATCATTGGTTCTGACTGGAACGGTGGACTTTACTACAACTAAGCAATCCTTTTCAATCGACTCCGCGATTTGCCTTGCTACTGTTGCAATGTATGAAAGATTCGCAGAACCATCTGGCTGCTCTGGAGTACCAACTCCAATAAAGATTGCATCTGCATCTTTATAGGCAGACTTATAATCTGTTGTATAATCAATTCTTCCAACAGCATAGTTTTTCTGCATTAACTCTTCTAAACCCTGTTCATATATTGGTGAGACTCCAGATTTCATAAGGTTAACTTTATTTTCATCAATATCTACGCAAGTAACTTGATGGCCAACTTCGGCAAAACAAACCCCTGCGACCAAACCAACATAGCCTGTTCCTGCAACTGCTATTTTATACATAATTGTAATCCCTTCCTATATAAAGTTAATTCTAAAATAATTATAGATTATAGAGCATAATTATCTATGCTAACTGGAATAATGAAAATCCTGCTTTACTTTAAATAATTCAACGTCTGAAACAATATTACCTTATTTAGGACCAAACTTACTTATCTCTACAGCAAATCACTTGAGACATTTTTAATGTTCAAGTTAACTTATTGTCTTTATTTAATTGGTAAATAGCACCCAATATTTAGTTTGTGAAAAGAATGAATAATATCATATATTTACTTAATTTTAACCTTTCCTCGCAACCAAAATATTTTTTTCGAAATTCTCAACAGCATCATTTAGAATTTTTTGGGCTAATAAATATTGAATAAAGTAAATTAAAGCCATAGTTAAACTGTATAAACCAACAGTCCAATAAGTGTTTAATAATAAGTATTTGGATGTTCCAAATACTGCTAAAACAAGAACTAGCCTAAGTACATTCAGTATTAATGCTGTTTTTTGTTTTTCAAAAACATCAAAAATATTACTAATAGGTTTAAAGATTAATCTTGAAAAAACTGCAATTGATAGTAAGCTAGCATAAATCCCAGCTTCACTCCATTTGCTCCCAAAAACAATAGAAAATAAATATGGTCCAAATAATAATAAAACTATTAGTGGAATAAATCCGATAAAGATTAAATTTCTCAATAGCTTATTTGAAATTTTTTTTAATCGGGCTGGATCTGTTGCCCTTAATGATGCAGACTCTGCATAAAAAACGCTACTAACAGAAGTGCCTACTAAATTCATTGGTAACTGTATTACACTATTAGCTAACCCAAATAGACCCGCTTCTTTTGCCCCATATAAAGAAGTAATAAATAATACCGGAAGTACTATTGTTATATCTCCTAAATACCTCCGAGGAGTTGTATATAAAGGAAACTTACTATAACGCTTTGCTGCCCAGATTAAGTAACGTTTATTAATTTTTGTAAATAATCCTCTTTCCTTTTTAACTAATGGATTAAGTAAGGAGGATATTCCAGCA
Source organism: Metabacillus lacus (assembly GCF_009674805.1). Lineage (GTDB taxonomy): Bacteria > Bacillota > Bacilli > Bacillales > Bacillaceae > Metabacillus_C > Metabacillus_C lacus. The sequence continues at coordinate 8,881 of NZ_WKKI01000025.1, forward strand.
CTTTGTCCAACTATTTTCCCTATTAATAGGCCAATTGAACCTATTCCAATTACCCCAAGCCCTATAGTACTAAGATTTTGTAATATAGCTTGTTTGTATTTTGTTTTTGTTATAACTTTAAATCCTTTTCTCCTAAACGCCCATTGTGTAAGAATATTATACAATCCAATAAAAAAAAACCCTATTGGTAATAAGTATTTGTATTCAATAAGGGTTTCACTATTTAAAAGTATTAGAAATTGATCACCAATAAAAACAAACAATAAAACCAAAACCATAAAAGATATAGTCAAAGTTAGTATACTCAAGAATAGTACATTTATCGCCTTTTTTTCACTTTCTGCTATTGGAATTGCCAATTCATAATTCATTGATCCCAAAATGCCCAATAAACCTATAATCGATGCGTAAACTGCAAGTACTCCGTATTCTTGGGGAGTATAAACCCTTGTTATAATTGGTATTAGAAGAAAACTTAAAGCCTGAGCAAAGGCTGTACCTCCTGCAAGCATGAAAACATTTTTTCCGAAATTACCTATCTTCATTCCAATAATATTCCACCTATTTTAAGAATTTTTAGTATATTTCGTGCTTATGGTAACTTTTATCATAACTATTTGCATTACATTAAATATCAGATTTAAATTCTTTTCGAACAATATGCCTTAGCCTTTCAAGGTATTTTTCGAAACCACAATTTTCTCGAATATAGTTTAAAGCATTCTTCCCATAATAACTTATCTCTTCTTGATGTCCCAAGAAATATACTAACTTACTGGCAAGATCTTTGGCGCTAGTGTTGTCAAAAATTAAACCTGCATTTCCTTCTAAAACATAAAACGCTGTCCCATTATTATCTGTACTAATTGTGCAAAGACCATTTGACATGGCCTCAAGGACAGAAATACTGGCTACTTCCTTTTTACTTGGGAGAACAAAGATGTCATGATCTGTATATAATTCCTTCATTCTACGATATGGAATATTTTTTAATAATGTGAATTTACCCTGCAAGTTATAATCCTGAATCATACTAGCAAGGCTATCAAAATATTCTTGCTCATCTTCGTTTGAAACTTGGCCAACTATAGTAATGTGGAAATTTTTACGTTCTTTTATCAAAGAAACTGCCTCTACTAGGATTTTATGATTTTTATAATCTCTATATTTTCCTACATCTAAAATACGAATAATTCCATCTTTAACGTATTTTTTCTCTTCAGGTATTATATTAACCTCTTGAACAAAAGGAGCGAAATATGCATGCGAATTCACAGGTATTGTAGGAGAAGAGTAAGAACTATTTAGTAAATTAACATACTTCACAGGAGAATACCTAACTTTAGGAAACACTATTTTAGCCAACATCTGTTTAAGTCTTTTCCCTCTCCACTCGTCCGCATTTATAGGGTTTTGGTTATATAATATCACGTTTCGTATACCTAATAATTTACAACATGCATGTACAATCCGTGATTGTCTAGAACGTTCACGAAGAATCACGATATCAGGCTTAGAAGTTCTCAAGTAATTAAGAATTTGAATATATCCTGGCTTATAATTACGAAGCATCCAGTTTTCAGCGTATACCTCCCCTCTTCGTTTACGGATTATTTTGTATACTGTTCTCAGTATTATTGGAGTTTTTAGAATATCAGGTTTTAATGCTTCGTAGTTTTCTGAGACCCCTTTGTACATGGCAAGAAACCGAACTTGATATCCAGCTTTAAGTAGTCCTTCAGTAATTGGAATCTGGTTTGTGTGGTATCTTGGAGCAACATATAAAATCAACAACCTGAATTCCTCCTCTATTCAATGATTAGCTGTTTCGACTTCTTTAAAGCTCTTAGACTCTGTAAATATACCAACATTAAGACCCATATCATCATGAACTTCCTCGAATAGTATGTTACTTGCCAATATTCCAACGTAATCATTACAATTGCTAATAACAAGAATACGTTAATCATGTTCTTATCTCTATCTCCCGCATATTTTCGGTAAATCCATAAAGAAACTATTATATATAAATATTTAAGATAGTAAATTACAAATCCAATCCACCCTCCGCTAACAAGAATCTCTAGAAAGTTATTATGTGAGTAATATCCTCCATTGTTAAAAATATAACGAAAATTGTCCAGCCCCCATCCCATAAGTGGTCTTTCCCATAATGCAGATTTTGCAGCTTCAATCAACGAAAGCCTTGTTAGTAATGACGCGTCATCAATATCATTCTTATCATTGGTTATATACTCAACCACATTTTCGAGCCGATAACCAACAATTGAATATAAAGTAGCGTTATAAATAGTTAGATAGTAACCTATAATACATAAGGTGAGAACTACGATCATATTAGCGAATAGTTTAAAAATATTCCTACGATGTTGCCCAAAATAAAACCAACCCAACATCGCAACAGGTACAAACAAAAATGCTTTTCTCGTACCGGATGAAACAAGGGCAAGTAACAATAGTAAAAAGATTATCCAAAATTTCTTCTTGTCGTTCTTATATAAAATAGTTGCTAGTACCATACATATACCTGCCATCCAACCAACACTAATTGATATAACTCCTCCAATATTAATGCCACCTATTTGAATTCCGTTACCACTACGGTTTTCAAAGAGTGTTCCTACGTCAATTAATAGGTTAATCAAAATTGCCCACACGAAAGACAAGAAAAATAATTTTAGAACATGCTTAAAATTGTTCCTGAAGATTGCATAGTTATATACACAAATATATACTAGAGTACACACTAAAAGAGTTTGTATCATATCCTTCGATACATTTTTATCTACTGTTACACCAATTAAAATTTGCAAAATGCAATATCCGATAAAAATAATTTCTAAGGCAAAGTAAGTCGGAAGTTTTACTATCCTTGCACGTATTATAATCATAAATATACATATAACGATAAATAAAAGCATAGTAAGCCGACCAAGATTCGTACGTTCTGAGAGAAACGACATCACTAGAAATAAACAGAATAAAGTATCTGCTACATTTCCTATTCCAATTTTTTTCCTTAGTGTACTCATAAGTTATCTAATCCTTATTGTGTTAATATTTAAAATAAAAATGTAGCCAATATCCTTACTTGTTAAACACTACAAACTTAATAAACTTCAACCATTCCTCTGCGATAACAGTGGCATCCAACCGTTCTCTAATTTTCAAAGCATTTCTTCCTAGTTTTTTGGCTAGAATACTAGATCCTGCTACTTTGCACATAGCTTCAATCATAGCATCTAAATCTCCTACTGGTACAAGCAAACCGTTTACACCATCATCAATTAGTTCTGCTGGTCCTCCAGTTGGACAATTAGTGGAGATAACTGGTACACCCATTGCCATGGCTTCTATTACTACATTAGGCATACCTTCATAATCTGAACTAAGTACAAACATTGCTCCCCCATTTATCCGCTCTAATAAATCTTCTTTTCTCCCTGGAAATTGGAAAGCACCTTGTGGTAGCAGTGAAGAAGCAAGCTCATTTAGTTCATTTCTCAAAGTACCTTCTCCATATATTGTTAATACGTAGTCCTTATTAGTTTCATAGAACCTTGCAAAAGCTTTTATCAATAACGGGAAATTCTTTTGCTTATCTAACCTACCAGCTCCTATGATCTCTTTTCTCCTCTCACTTTTTAATACTGGGATTTGATTTAAATCCAATGGGTTCGGTAAGATTACACTTTTTTCTCTTATCTTCTTTGAGAAAAAATTTGCGGCTCCTTCTGTTTGAAAGACAAATCCCTTAGCAAAAGGATAGAATATATTCCTAAGAAAACGTGTCTCTTTTTTCCAGGGCATAACCCAGGGATTATTTCTCTCTGAAACAACAACAGGTATGTTAGTACCTAACAGTGAAGGTATTACATAAATGCCTATATCTTCAGGAAGGGTTAATACTAAATCTGGTTTTGAATTCACCACATAATCCCTAAGCTTCTTATACCTAAGAACTTTATCAATAGATGCATTTGAAGACTGCTTCCCTATAGGCTGTATTTTTACTCCTTTAGGAATATCGTACAATATCTTTTCATCGTCAATAGTTATTATTTCACAATTAATTTGTATTTTGGTGAAATGCTTAACAAGTTCTGTAATTACACGCTCCGCTCCACCAGCCCACATACTTCTAGTAATAAATATAACTTTCAATACAGATACCTACCTTTACAAAAAATACTAGTATAAGATAGTATTTTTATATTGAATTTATTAGCCTAGTTACATTTAAGTATCTTGACTTACCGAATGGCTCTTGAGAAGCAAGAACATATTTTTGTTTCTTTGCTGATTTTATAAATATCATTGAATTTGAATTAGGAAATTCACTAGAAGTAAAACAAATTTTATTCTTAAATTTCAGTTTATCAAATCTATTTAAGTGCTCCTTTGTACAACCATTTTGATCATTGAATTTAATTAGTAATCTTTCCCAATTAATTCGTTTACATCTTTTATTCCACTTCTCATAAGCATCTTCCTCACTAGTATAATGAAGAAATATTATTTCAATATCTTTTAATAGACCAATAGGGTACTCACCAAATTTTTCACTTTTTTTAAGAATCTCAAAATAGCGAGATTCTTTGGGATCGATAAAGGTTAACTCCGACTCTATATATTCTTTTAAGTTTAATACAAATTTTATGTAATCTTCTGCCATAAAGTACAAACCTATTGTTGGAGAATTATATGAAATTCCATAACTTTGATATATAAAGCCACCCCAACAATTGTTTGATATAATTGTAAAATTAGTATATTCCAATGATTTTCTTCGCAATTTTGCAGATTCTTTAATGTACTGCCTTCTTAACCTTAATTTAAGCCCTTCAAGACTAACCACATTTTCACTCTCCTTTATCTAACAACAATAGTAATAATATTAATTGTTAGTAAACTTATAGTATAAACTTTGTAATGTCTTTGCATTTTCTTCAATATTGTATCCTGAATCAGTAACTTGGAATGCGTTTTTTTCATTGATTATTTCTCGATTTACCTTTACAGTATCATTTATTAATTTCGCCCATTCTTCAGCTGTTTTTTCTAAAGAAATATATTCAATTAATTCAGTTACCCTTACCTCTTCTGTTATTACATCAGATACAAAGCACTGGAGGCTAGCTGATTGAGCTTCTAATAGAGTTAGTGGTAACCCTTCAAAACGTGAGGGCATGACTATAACATCCATAACTTGCATAAGATTTGGTACTTCCCTTGATTTACCGGTAAAGATAACAGCATTATTTAGCCCTAAACTGTTAACTTTATTTTCAAGGTCAGTTCGAAGTACACCATCACCAACTAGCAAAAGTCTATATGATTTATCATATTTATATAACTCAGAAAAGACATCAATTAGAAATTCATGATTCTTTTGGTAATTAAATGCACCTACATTACCAACTACCTTACATCCTACTAATCCATATTTTTTTCTATACTTCTTACGATGGTCGTCATTATACTTAAACTTATTAACATCAATCCCGTTGTTAATAACTGTAAAAGACTTTCCATTATATAGCCACTCACCAGCTCTAACGCCACAAGCAAACCCGTTTGTATAGTTTTTGTCAAAAGTCTTTCTCAGTAATTTATGAACTATTTTATAGTTAGTTGTTGTATTATGACTATGAGGAATACGAACTTTTACACCGCCTATTTTAGATGCAAGCATTTCAATAGCAAGTGTACAACTATTTCCGTGAGCGTGAACTATATTATAGTCACCCAACTTCACAATCTCTGTGACTTTCTTCATATATTTTAACGGAGATTTTAAGCGATAATTTAATTCGTATAACTTGCTTCCATTATCAATTATCTCTTGCCTTAATTTATCGTCAGTACACCTCTTTACAACAAAATCCATATGAACTTTAGATTTATCTATTGAATTATAATAACTCATTATCACATTTGAAATTCCGTCACCAAACCCAAAATTTACAGTACATATAACTAATACTTTCAACATTTTAAAACTCCAATTTGTTTTAATTTTGCTTTAAATCCTTTTAATTACCTTCTAAATATTTTAACCAATGTACCTATAACCCTCCACATGTGAAGAGAAACAAAATTTTATAAGGTTTATTCATTTTCTTTACTTTACAGGCAACTTAATCCAACTACCCATTTTTTCATTCAAACTGTAAGGACTAATTTTTCCAAATCCAGCATCACTAATAAATGTTATTTCTCCAAAGTATATCTCGTTATTTATAACATAGAAATCAACTCTTGCATGTGGAAACGGTTTTGAAAGTTTTTTTGCATAATTTTTCATCTTATCATATTGTTTCGGTTTTTCAAAACTATTTGCATCGTCATAAGGAAAATTTATACACTGATTTTCAAGTATGTTCCAGTCGCCATCATAAACTTTCCTTTTATGAAATGTAAATCTGTCTGTATCTATTGCTGTCAATGCAACTCCATGCTCTCCTCCAAAATTATTAAAACAAAACATTTTGTAGTCAACTGGCACATTTGAATTATCTTCCGTTAGGAATTTCTCTATGATAATCCGAGGTTTAATTACTCCATAAAACCACTCGCCATAACATGGTAAGTATTTCTGTTTTAGCCACTTGTTTACATGTTTGATAGTTCTTTTTTTATCTAGACTATCCTTATTGGTACAAATAATGTTATTACCAGATCCGTGTGTGACTTTAATAACAAACCGTTGAGGTAAGTCTTCGAAAGGAATATCACGTGCATCATACCCTTCCCATAATAACTCATTAAGAATTTCCTCACACCCGCAATCTTTCACATATTGACGAACAGTGTATTTATCAGTACATAACGGCATTAATTCATTTTTATAGTAGAGTTTCATCCAATTTAACTTTTCGTTATATGTCTTAGGATTATCTATATTTAGCTTATATTTATGTTTAATATAAAAAAGAGCCTGAAACACTGCTTTAGGACTAATTTTATAAACAACATTTACCGGGGTTAATAATATTCTTTTTAACTGTTTATGCATATAAATCCTCCACTATATACTAATTCAATCATTAAAAGCTTTAAGCTTCTCCAATTCTTCTATACTTTTCTTTTCAAATTCATATATTTTTGCATCAACTAAATATCTGTACCAATAGCATTCAAAGTAATGGTATATATAGCCTTCTTTTCCATCTAAGAAACCTAATCTAAAGTAGTAATTATATACGAACCATAACCATGCTCTAAAAAATCTTGGTGCCTTATAGTATAATCCAAATTTCTTTTTTCTTGTACTTTGGATTTTTTTATCCGTTTGAATTTCGCTAGTATTTCCTTTTTTATAAGCTATATAATCTTCCATTTCACGAGTGGCGTAATAATTATATTTTGTTATAAAACTATTAATATCTTTAAAATCATGATGGATAAAACGTTCTTTTAATGCGACAGAACGACCATATGATAACACGCTATGAGCATCCCTCTTTCGGTCCTCTATCCTACCAATTCCTCGCTTGAAAATCATTAGTTTTCTCTTTTTACTAGCACCGTATTTTAGACGTTTACCTAAAAAGTATAACCACGCTTCCATTGTTATACCGTTAACATCATCTTCATCTGCATGTTGGGCCATCAACATTTCAGCTTCTTTGCATAGTTCTGTGGTAAATCTTTCATCAGCATCTAGGCGTAGTATCCATTTTGTTGTAATACTTGTATTGTCGATTCCCCAATTAAATTGCTGAGCATAATAATCAAATTTATTAATAAAAACATCTGCACCATGTTTTTGTGCTAATTCAACAGTTTTGTCAGTACTCCCGCTATCAACAACTACTACTCGTTCAGCAAAACCTTTAATAGACTCTAGACATGCTACTATATTTTTACTTTCATTTTTCGTTAATACAATTGCTGTTAAATCTGCCATAAAACATCCCTCACAAAATTATTTGAAGTTTTCAGACTGAACTATTGAATCCTTTAAATCCCTAATTCGATATTCAAATTTATAATCACTCATATCCGAATCGTATACTAAGTTACCAAATAGTTTGTTCATAATACCCAAATTAAGCTTAGTAGCTAAAATATTCAAAGCTGGATTAAAGAGCTTCGTTAATTTAATCTTGTTCCCATGCGCCTCAGCAATTAACTGTACCATTTCACTTGTCTTCACATGTTCCTTATTTTGTGGAAAAAACAGTCCACTTTCTTCATTCTCAATCATTATTCGAATAAATTCACATAAATTATCAATGTGAAGCATACTTCGCTGATTATCAATGTCAGGGAAAAAAGGTAACTTCTTTGCAACCTTTGCTAACTTTGGATAATTCCCTTTTGAACCTTTTCCGTAAATCATAGGTGACCTAATAATTAAAACTTTAAACTCATCACTCTCTAAAGGCTTTATACCTTCTTCAGCCTGCAGCTTACTATCACCATAAAAATTACTTGGTTTAGGTACTGTATTTTTATCAATTACCTTGATTTCACTGCTACCATCACCATACACAATTATGCTGCTCATAAACATAAATTGTTTTACACCTTCTGCTTTTGCTTTTTTAGCAACCTCAATTGTAAGGTCACGGTTTATTTTATAATATAGACCTGCCATCTTAGGGTCGGATGAGACATGTGCTATTCCTGCTACATGTAAAACTGCATCATAGCTGGAAAATTTTTTTTCCTTCCATGATTCTTTTCTTAAACTTATAGAATCTATATAATATTCATCTGGGTAACGTTGCACCCATTTTTTGAAACTTTTACCGACATAGCTGTTTACACCAGTTATTAAAATCCTCTTCATTTAATTAACCTTCTCCTTATTCCCTGCTAATTTTTTTACGCCCTTTCCACCTTCAACAACGCCATCACTTTTTACAACACTTACAATCGTTTTAAAAAAGCATTTAATATCCATACATAATCCAATTTTTTCAACATACTCCCCATCTAACTTTGCCTTAATATCAATAGGAAGTTCATCCCTACCATTAATCTGCGCCCACCCTGTTAATCCCGGGGGCACATCATTTGCACCGTACTTATCACGCTCAGCAATAAGATCGTACTGATTCCATAACGCAGGCCTAGGACCAATAATACTCATCTGTCCAACAAAGATATTCCAGATCTGAGGCAATTCATCTAACGAAGTTTTTCTAAGGAACTTGCCCATTTTAGTAATATATTGATCTGGATTATCTAATAGATGTGTCGGTGTATCTTTTGGAGTATCAATCCTCATCGTACGGAACTTTAAAATATTAAAATGTGTTTTTTTATTTCCGACACGTTTTTGTTTGAACAGGACAGGACCTTTTGAGCCTAATTTAATTCCTAAAATAAGAATTAAAAAAATAGGGGACAGCACGATCAACCCTACTAAAGAAAGAACTATATCTATTAATCTTTTTATTTTCATGTACATAACCGTTACACTCCTTGAAAGTTTGTTAGTACTTAATTGAAAGCTCCTTTCAACCAACTACTAACCTACTATAACTAATCTATAATCAATCCCCACTTCGTAATATCTATTCAATCAACAACATTCAATCACGTTGTTTTTTCACTTTCACTATAACTTCAACCTTGTTTCTTCCTGTTAAACTACCATTCAATCAACTCTTAAAAACTACCAAAAACACTCGGAAACCATATGCCCCAAGACTTTCAGCATCTTATCTGATTACGATACTCAGTTCCCAATGTATATTCAATATTATTCCATGTTTTACAAGCTGGAAAAGACTGATAAATCAACTTTTTCAAATTCAATTTTAGCGTTTTATCTTTTTCTAATCGTCAGAAGACCAGTATGGTACACAGATAAAACCTCATATATAGTACATGAACTTTATCTTGTATTTTTTCACGTTTTTAAGACTATATGTTGTGGTTCTTTATTTACCAATAAGACTTCCCAATAATTAAACAATTATCACCTGATCCGCAAGTTCAAGTCCTCACAAAAACGGCACTACAACATCATCTTCCTCAACATCCCCTGCTTCTGAATGCTCACTACATAAAACTTCTCCATCATTATAACGAACAATCCCACCTACAGGACAAACTACGCCAACATTTATTAAATAATCCTCAAACAGTACATCCATATGTGCCAAATCCCTAAGAACTAACTCCCTCTCATAATCATTCTTAAGCACCATTCTATTATTCAAACACACATCTGCCTCAGTTTTTCCAATCAGACTTAACACAGTAGGCACTGCTATACCTGCAAGAACACCCAGCACAACAATTAAAGCTAGTAACTCTACCAACGTTAAGCCACGACTATCCTTCATCGCTTTACCAATTCTCTTGCCTAAATTAGTTTCCACCTAGACCTACCTCCTTAAATTTTAGCAACAAAGCAGATCTAAGATGTTACCCAATATGAGTAGTTAGTAGTTGGTAATTAAGTTTAATCTTTAACCAATCTATTTCCGCACTACAAATACCCCTCGAATAGAACACAACCTATTTCCAATTCTCGGGGTATAATGTATTTATCTTTCAAACTTTTGCTTTCACTTACCTTCAGAATCATAAGCACACACCAGTTGGATTAAGTTATCCACTCGAAAACTGCGACCATTCAGTACAGAAGAATCTATTATCCCACTATCTGAGACTGTCTGCATCCAATTACAGATGCTGACCAATGCTCTAGCGCCGTTACAATAATAATATTCTCTATGCCAACTGCTAAAGTTTTTCCACTACAAACTGTAAAGTTAGCTTATCAACAATAATAGCTTTTGTGGCCGGCAGAAATTTTGTGAAATTCTCGCGCCGTACTATCCCTTGCTTTACTCGCTTCATCTTAGTCTTTCTCTATTCAACAAGTGCAAGTATCTTATTTTCTCTTCGATTCGCAATATTCACGACAAATTCTTTCAGTTCATCTTGCGTGAAGCTCTCAAACTTATGCAGCAAAAACTGTATCTCCTGCTCCTGATCAAGCAAAGCTTTCCCAATAAAAATCTTCGGAAAAACTGGCTGAGGATGAATTTCTTTTTCGTTAAGAAGCTCTTCAAACATCTTCTCTCCAGGACGCAATCCGGAATACTGAATACCAATCTCTTCTACTGTATAGCCGGATAGTCTAATCAGATTCTTAGCCAGATCCGTTATTTTAACAGGCTCTCCCATATCTAGTACAAATACCTCTCCACCGCGCGCCAATGATCCTGCTTGAATCACAAGTCGCGACGCTTCAGGAATTGTCATAAAATAGCGTGTCATATCAGGGTGAGTGACAGTAATCGGTCCGCCGTTTTGAATTTGCTTTTTGAATAGCGGAATGACGCTTCCACGACTCCCCAGTACATTTCCAAAGCGAACTGCAACAAATTTGGTATTACTGCTTTGATCAAGCTTTTGAATGATCATTTCCGCAATCCGTTTTGTAGAACCCATTACATTCGGCGGGTTGACTGCTTTGTCAGAAGAGATCAAGACAAATGTGTCAGTGCCGGCTGCATCCGCAGCTTCCGCTACATTTTTCGTTCCAAACACATTGTTTTTCACAGCTTCCTGAGGGTTATATTCCATTAATGGCACGTGCTTATGAGCAGCAGCATGATAGACAACCTTTGGCTTATGTTCACACAATACCGAAAACATCCGCTCGCGATCTTGAATATCCCCAATCACAGGCACAATTTCAATTGTTTTTCCAAAGCTGTTTCGCAATTCCATATCAATCGCATAAATACTGTTTTCACCATGACCGACCAAAACAAGTTTCTCTGGAGAAAACCTGCAGATCTGCCGGCAGATTTCCGAGCCGATAGACCCGCCTGCTCCTGTTACCAGGACAGTTTTCCCTGTAATTTTTTCTGAAATATTATCAATATCAAGCTTGACCGGCTCACGCCCAAGCAAATCCTCTACCTGTACATCTCTAAACGCATTAACCGATATGGTGCCAACCATGAGGTCTTCAATTCTCGGCATAATTTCTATTTTAGCATTCGTTTTTGAACATTCCTCAAAAATCCGGGTTAATTCCTCTTTTCCGAGTGAAGGAATTGCAATCACGATATGATCAATCTGGAGTTTTTCAACTGTTTGTTCAATAGAAGTCGCATCCCCTATTACCGGCAGTCCAAGAAAATGCAAACGATGTTTTCTAAAATCATCATCAATAAACGCAACAGGCTCTAGCTCAACGTCACGGTTATTCAACAACTGCCTTGCAACCATTGTCCCTGCAGCACCTGCTCCAATGATTAATGTTCGTTTCTTAATTGAGTGAGGCTTCATATAACGGTCACGAAATACTCTCCACGAAAATCTTGATCCTCCAATTAACAGGACATGAAGCATCCAGGCAATCAACAGTGTTCGTACATATACGTCTCCAAAAAACACCATTTGAACGATACCTGTCGCTAAAATGGAATAGCTGACAGCTTTCACGATTGAAACCAATTCTCTTACACTCGCATATTCCCATGCCTTATTATACAGTCTGTAAACGGCCGCAAAAGCATGGTGGCTTACCAGCAGAATAAGTGAGCTGAACAGAAGGGTTTCAAGCTTGAAAATTCCAAAGTGAGGATGAAGGATCCAATAGCTGAAATAAATGGCGGTCAACACAATCAGCGAGTCGAGCAGTGATAGTATTGTAATTCTTTTTCGGTACGTCAACGCAACGTTCCCCTTCCATATAAATAAAGATTTTTAAAATAAATAGTTAATGATAAATCATTCTCTGAACGATCTATCATTAACTATTTATAGTGTTTTATAGATTGAGTTAAAATTAAAATTGGGCATTTAACCCATCCTCACGCCATACCAGCGACAACACGCGTCTAAGGCAAGATATCTTGCCCACAGCATAACCGAGTGCCTCCATTGATAATGGCGAGGAGACATTGCCAAACAGGCTATGTAAGCCTGAAACATATATAGTAGTTTAAAAGATTCCGAGAAATTTCTTTTTCTTAATGTGCTGCGGCATTTCTTTATACACAGTCTTGTTTTCTGCTAGCAGCGCTGCATTTTCCGTAAGTAGATATACCAAGTCATTTCCGTATTCTTTATGGATTATATCCATTGCTTCAGTCAGCTTGAAAGTTCGATTTGAAATGTTATGAGCATCAGATGCAATAAAATGCGTTAAATTTGCTTCTATGAGCTGATGTGAGAATTTTTTGATGTTCTTACCGAAATATCCGCACACACTTGATGCGGTGATTTGGGTGAGGGCGCCTTTTTTCACAAGGTTGTATAGCTTGTCCGGATTCTCAGTAATCCCGGCATTTCTCTCTGGATGAACAATTATCGGCGTGTATCCTCGCAACTGAATGTCATAGAGTACTTTCTCGGTATATCTTGGGACAGAGTCGGAAGGCAATTCGATAAACAAGTAGTTTGAGTGATTGAGTGACAGAATTTGACTATTCTCTAGGTCTTCGACTATTTCACCGTAAATTCTTGTTTCCATGCCAGGGAGGACTTTCAGAGGAATGTTTTCCTGCAATAGTGTTTTATTTAATGTATCAGTACTTTCTAAAATATTTCGCCTGTTGTTGTTGTATCTTCCATTCTGATGATGAGGCGTTGCAATGATGCTGGAAATTCCTTCTGCAACAGCCGCTTTTGCCATTGTAAGGGAATCTTCCATTGTCTGTGCGCCATCATCAAGCTTGGGAAGAATATGGCTGTGGATGTCGATCATTTTGGTCATCCTTCCCTCGTAAATATAATTCTATTAAATGGTTATGTTGCATAAAATTGCGTTATTTTGGTAAAACATACATGAAGAAATATAACACGTTACCGGAGAAAAGGAAAGGGGGGAAATCTGTCGAATTATGACTTTTTTCCCCCGTAGTAGTAGTAATATTGACTCTCTTTTTGTTTTTTATTATTTAAAACGGTTCCAAGGATTTTTGCATTCACATTTTGCAGCTGCTCTTTCGCTTTCATTGCAGACTCAATTTCTGTCCTTCCTGAACTTACGACGAGCACAACACCATCTGCCATGCTGGACAATATTTGTGTATCTGTTACTGCCAGAACAGGCGGTGTGTCAAAGATCAGCACATCATATTCTTCCTTAGCTGCTTCTATCAAAGAGGTCATATTTTTCGAGCCCAGCAGCTCTGATGGATTTGGGGGAATTGGCCCGCTTGGTAAAATATATAGATTATCCTGCATAGAAGTGCTTACTGCATCAAGCAATGATAATTGCCTTGTCAGCACGTTTGTTAAACCCTGATGATTTTCCAGCCTGAACGTATAATGAACCGTCGGCTTTCTTAAATCAGCATCAATTAACAGCACTCTTTTTCCTTGCTGAGCAAACACAACAGCCAGATTTGCTGCAGTGGTGGATTTTCCTTCTCCTGGACCAGAAGAAGTAACAATCAACGAACGCAGCTCTTTATCCACCTGGGAAAATTGGATATTTGTCCGTATATTTTTATACTGCTCTGCAATCGGTGACTTTGGGCTGGTCAACGAAATAAGACTTCGGTTTTGCATTTGAAACATCTGCTTGCGGTTTTTACGAGCCAACTGACTCACCTCTCATTCTTGAAGCTGTTGGTTCCGGTACGTTAGTGGTCATTTCTGATTCATGATCAATCTGTGTAATTGCACCCAGCACTGGCAGCTCCAGCATTTTTTCAATATCTGTTTCATTTTTAATAGTGTTATCAAGATATTCCAGCAGGAATGCCAATCCAACTCCTGCCATTAATCCAACTACCAGGGCAATTGCCATATTCATCGACGGTCTTGGCTTAATAGGTGAGGGAGTTTCTCCTAGATCTGCTTGAGACAGGATACTGACATTGTCTACATTCATAATAGTTTGAATTTCAGTTTGAAATACACTTGCCGTAGTGTTTGCAATTTGTACAGCAAGGGCTGGATCTGGGTGTTCTGCTGTAATTCTAAATACCTGTGAATCCCGTTCATTTGCTACAGAGATCGAATTTCTAAGCTCTTCATTTGTCATATTCGTGTTTAACTGCTCTCGAACTTTATCTATAATTGTCGGGCTTGTTATAATCACACTGTACGTATTAATCAGCTGAATGTTCGTTTGTATTTCACTAACATTGTAGATTTGCTGTTCACCTTTCGACTGATTGACGAGGATTTGAGTAGATGTGGAATAAACAGGCGTTAGGAAAAAGTAACTGATGATACCGCTTGTTGCTGTTGCAAGTGCTGTGATAATGATAATGAGTGCAAGCCGTTTTTTTAGTGTTGAAAACAGCTCTTTCAGGCTGATTGTTTCTTCCATATGTACCTCCGCTTGGGAAAATTGTCTAAATATAAAAATACTTGTTCATTATAAACGGTTATTTATCATATATCTACACCACATAGCAAATTTCTCCTGAATTTTTTCTACAATTTATCTCTTTGTTTGCAATATAACCCCTTTCTCCTTCATATTTCCCAGGAAGATGGATGTGTGTACAATAGAAAAAAGCGGCTTCTGGAACTGTGACAAAATATTGTCAACTGCCCCATTGGCCGCTTTCTTTCTATAGCTTATTTAACAGCACTGTAATCAACGCGCTGAACAGGATGGCTGCAAATGGCAGTGACACAAGCCCCATTCTTTTCTTGAATTTTCGTTTGCGTTCCATTTCCTCCGGTGTAAGCCAATTACTCATCTCTCTCTATACCCCTTTCGTTTTCAGCAGCTGGCTGGCATGTCCTCACGGTGTTAGCCCCTCTAGCTTTGCGCCTCATGCCTTTCAGCATGGTTGCTTTTATGTAAACGGTTCCTGCAGATGTTGTCGAATACTGTCTTAAGAAGTTTTTCTACCAGTAATATCGACAGGAAGGAATACCCATGAATAGGCTTTAAGTCCTGAGTAAGCGCAAAGACCGCAAAGAATCCCTTTGCGGCCTTACACATTTATCTAAGTTGCATATACTTTTCTAATCTCCAAAATCAGGTCCTCAAGCAATTCCTTCGTGGTTACATTGGAACGTTCGCCCTTATTATAGGCATTCATGAGAATTTCAAGAAATTGTTCTTGTTTCATCATCCGCTTCTCTTCCATATCTTCATTTTACCCTTCCGTTTTACAATTTTTGCAAAACATATTTTGATTATAATAAGAGTTTGCCAGTTTCACAACTAGACATTTTTCCTGTTTACTGTCGTTTTCTGTATAACTGCCCGCTTTTTCTTTTTCTTAAACCTTTTATCACAGCTTTTTAAATAGGGTATAATAAAGGAATTGAATTTCTTTGTTAAAGGAGCCATGACGATGCTGAATCGGGAACTATACAAAGACGATGTGCTTCAGGCAGGAGAGCTGCTGAAGAAGGTGCTGTCTCCTGATATTGAAAGTGACCGGAATCTTTTTAAGAAAGGTTTACTGCTCTACCGCGGGGGCAGTGTGTATAATGTAAAATCTCATCCTTCCCTTGTCTCAGCGAAAGTGCAGGATGTGACGCCTGTGCATGTGGAGCTGCATCTGCCCTCCGTGGACAAAAGTACATGCTCTTGCCCCAATGGCTTTCCATGCCGCCATTTGATCGCTGTTTTTCTATATGTATATGCCGGCGTGGACCGGGTTGGCACGTATATAGAAGCCTGGAAAGAGGAAAGTAGCCCGGATATTCTGGCCCATTTGAAAAAAGGGGCGCTTGGAGCTGAGCCCGAATTAACAGATTCCTCGCTTCAAAGCTGGCTCTCCTATTTTGACTATCAGCATCAGCGCTGGGCGTCCAATCCGGATAATTTGCGTATGGCGTCCAGCAGCCTGTACCACAGGCTTTATCCAAGACTGAAAGATAAAAAACCGCGCTCATTTGATTTGCAGCGGTTTTATAGTATTCATACATCGCTCGCCGTGTTTCTCTATATATTAATGATACTGAATAAGTCGGAGCCCAGAAAAGAAACGTTACAGCACAGCACGTATTCTTATGTTGATCAGCTCCTTGATAACATATCGAGAGAGTTAACAGAAATGAAGCGCTATGCCCTGCCATTTGCGCTGGATCCGCTGCTGGATGATAGTGTGGATCGTTTTCGCGAGCTCTTGACGGCTTCGGATTTTCTTCAAAAGGAAAGGCTGCTTCTCTACAGAATGCTCTGGACCGCTCTTTTAAATAGAGACAAATGGATCTCCAAGGAACGCAGCTGGCTCTTGAGTAAAGCAGAAGAGGAAGATGATGAAGTGTATCAGCTGGCACTGATGCACATGGATTTTCTGCAGCGCAAAGATGAGCAGCTGTTTCAGAGGCTGCACAAACTGAGTGATGAAGCTTTCCCGGTTGTGCTCAACTGGTTTTCAGAGCTGAGTGCGAAAAAAGATTATAAAAGAAGTGCTGCCTGGGCTGAGTATCTCATCAGCAACGCGGGAAGCTATCTCGCCAGGCAAAAGCGCTATGAAGAAAAGCGCAGCGTTGTGAGAAATTTGCTGCCGATTATCCGTGATTACACTGATTTCTCAAAAGCAAACACCGTATTTGCCGAAGCCTGCCGCAGCATGCTGCCTTACAGCTATGGTGAGTACTCCATCTTCCTGCTGGATCAGCGGGATTATAAAACGTGGGTGGAGCTGCATTCTCTGCTCGGCTACAGCATCCATGATCTTGACGCCGTTACAGTTAAAGAAGCAGCCAAGGAGGTGCCGGAGTCGCTGATTCCGATTTACCACCAAAGCATCGCTTCGGAAATTTCATTCAAAACGCGGGAAAATTACCGCCAGGCTGTCCGTCAGCTGAAAAAGCTCCGCACTTTATATAAAAAGCTGAAGCGCGAAGAAGAATTTGAAAACTTTATGTTGCAGCTGTCAGAAAAGCACCGCAGATTGCGTGCTTTTCAGGAGGAATTGAAGAAAGGAAAATTGATACATGCATAACTACTCTATCACCGTGACCACAGAGGCTGTAGAAAATTTTCATTATTATGTGTGGTGCTCCACGTCAGAAGGAGAGCATCTCACTCTCCCGCACATGAAACGATTGCTGTTCACCTGGCATGAGTCGTCTTACTACGGAACCTTTCTTGAAGATATCAGCTATATCGGCATTCCTGCCTTTCTTCTGTCGCCGTGGCAGACTGTAGAGCTGTTCGCGAAGAACACAGGAAACTCGCTTGCAGACATTTCGTTTGAAGAAGAAACGGCAAAGCTACAGCACGCTGCTCAGCGAATTTATGAGCTGGTGGCTAGCGGAGACTTTCTTCCAGACTTCGACTCGTGGAGAGTTCAAGAAAGGTACTGGAAACCGCAGTCAGTGGAGCTGATCGGCTATGAAGGGGAATGGTTTTCAGCAGCCGTTGAAGATTTGATATCAAAAGATCCTTCATTAAAAAAGCTTTGGAAAGATATTTTGGAGCAGTTTCCGACACTGGAAACATATGAAGGACATTTTCTCGATGAGCAGGACTGGCTGGAGAAGATCGGCTGGTACAGTGACGACGCACCGTTCAGTATTGGCTTGCGCCTCAATGAGCCGGAATACGACGGAGATGACTGGAGATTAGAGCTGTTTTTGCGAAGCAAGGATGAAAGAGCTGAGTTTCAGGTTTTTCAAGGTTTTGAAGATTTGCCAAGTTCCTACACTCCTTACTACAGCAAAATTGAGCGAGAGCAGTCGCGTCTGCGGGATCTCGTGCCCTGGCTGAGCTTTTCAGGAGGCACAACATATATGTCAGAGGAAGAAGCATGGATGTTCCTGACAGATGCCAGCGAAATTCTCGTTAACATGGGGATCGAAATTCTCCTTCCTTCATGGTGGCAGGTGGTGAAAGAATCGCAGGCCAGCATGAAGGCGAAAATTTCCTCCACTCCAAGAGGGCCGTCCTATGTCGGCATGAACTCTCTCATCGACTTTAACTGGCGCTTTGCGACGAATGGCGTCGAGCTTTCCGAGGAAGAGTTTTTGCAGCTTGTTTCTGACAAAAGGCGCCTTGTCCACATTCGCGGACAGTGGATCAAGCTCGATCCTGCATTCATTCAGCATGTCAAATCTGTGCTAAAAAGAGCTGAAAAAGAAGGTCTTCATTTCTCAGACATTCTGCTGCAGGAGCTGCCGGAAAATGACGAAGAAGAGGAAGAAGAATTCGACCCGCGCTTGTTTGCAAACATTCAAATTGAAATGAATCAGCAAATGAAAAAAATGCTGCAGCAGCTCACTCAGCCGTCCGACATTCCAGCCACTATCGTTCCTCCTGAATTTCAGGGAGTATTGCGCCCATATCAGCAGCAAGGTGTGGATTGGCTGCTGTTTTTAAGGAACTCGCACTTCGGGGCGTGCCTCGCCGATGACATGGGACTCGGAAAAACGATTCAAATGATCGCTTATTTCTCTTATATAAAGCAGCATGAAGCCGTGAACATGCCGTCGCTCATTATTGCGCCAACCTCTGTGCTTGGCAACTGGCAAAAGGAATTTCAAAAATTCGCGCCGCATCTGGAGGTCAGGCTGCACTACGGTCCGAACCGTGCCAAGGCTGACGCTTTTGAAAACTCCCTATCTGGAGCAGATGTAATTCTCACCTCCTACGGGCTTTCTCATCAGGATTATGAAGAATTGTCCTCTGTCACATGGGCGACAGTCTGCCTGGACGAGGCGCAAAATATAAAAAATGCCCAAACAAAACAGTCGCGGGCAATCCGTAAGCTGAAAGGGCAGCATCACATTGCCCTGACAGGCACACCGATGGAAAATCGACTGTCAGAGCTGTGGTCCATTTATGATTTTCTCAATCACGGCTATCTCGGCAGTCTTCATCACTTTCATAAAAAGTTTGTGCTGCCGATTGAAAAAGAACGCGAAACGAAAAAAATTCAGCAGCTGCAGCAGCTCATTCAGCCGTTCCTGCTGCGCCGCACAAAACGCGATGAGCAGGTTGCCCTGAATCTGCCTGAAAAGCAGGAGCAAAAAGAATTTATTCCGCTCACTGTGGAGCAGGCGTCTCTCTATGAGCAGCTCGTTAAGGACACATTTGATCAGCTCCTCACTGTCGGAGGCATGCAGCGCAAGGCCTTGATCCTAAAAATGCTCGGCAAGCTGAAGCAAATTTGCAATCATCCGGCTCTTTATTTGAAAGAAGAGCAGGCAAGGGAGATTGTCAGCCGCTCTCATAAAACAGAAAAACTGCTGGAGCTCATCACCGCCATCCGTGAACAGAAAGAAAGCTGCTTGATTTTCACACAGTATATCGGAATGGGCGAAATGATTTCCTCACTGCTGCAGAAGGAATTCGGTGAAAGAGTACTGTTTTTGAACGGAAGTGTTCCTAAGCAAGAGCGTGACAGAATGGTCGAAACCTTTCAAAACAAGGAATACTCCATCCTGATTCTTTCCTTGAAAGCCGGCGGTACCGGCCTCAACCTGACGGCGGCAAATCACGTCATTCACTATGACCGCTGGTGGAATCCGGCTGTAGAAAATCAGGCAACAGACAGAGCCTACCGAATCGGGCAAAACCGCTTCGTTCATGTTCATAAGCTGGTCACGATCGGAACGATTGAAGAAAAAATCGATGAAATGCTGCAGAAAAAGCAGTCGCTCAACGACGAAATCATCACCAGCGAAAACTGGATCACCGAGCTCTCCTCCGACGAACTGGAAGAGCTGTTCACACTATCGCTGTCCTAAAGGAGGCGTGAACCATGGCAAGAAAAGCAAAAAAGAAAGAAGAAACATCAACAGATCCAAAAAAGGCGCCTCAGTGGGAAGCCTTGTACAAAAGAGTACAGCAAAAGCTAAAGGGTAAACAGGGATAGCACTAAGAGCTATCCTTTTTTTATGTAGAGAGGACCGTTATTAAGAACAACCACTTCTGAAAAATGCCAGCTGTTTTAGGGCTGGCCAAAATGAGGGGTGTGCGAGGGATGACAATTGATTTTCTCTAAGAAGTAAATAGAGGCGAGAGGGGGAACTCTTCTTACGGCTGAACTTCGGCAAGCTCGCGGGGCTTACCTCCCATAAATCTGACGGAATCGGCGATCACTTCTGTTACATACACCTTCTTGCCGTCACTGCTTTCATAATTCCTCGTCTGAATGCGGCCTGACACGCCGACAATGGAGCCTTTTCTGCAGTAGTTTGCGGTATTTTCTGCTGTTTTCCGCCAAAGCGTGCACTGAACAAAATCCGTCTCAATCTCACCAGATGCACTCTTAAAAGGGCGGCTGACAGCGAGCGTAATATGAGCAACAGGGGCACCCTCTGCGGTATAGCGAATATCGGGATCGCGAGTCAACCTCCCAACCAGCATAACAGTATTAAACACTTTGCACCTCCTCTCTCTTCCCCGTTATTGTATATGAAGATGAACAATACGAAAAATGAAGGTAATCCTGTTTCTTTGGATCATATTGCATTAGTTGATAGGGGGTATTCTTATTTTGGAAGACTTTTATGGAGTATCGCATGGTGATATATTAACTTTTGGGTGATTTATGCTTCTTTGTTCGGGGGCTGGGTTATTACGGTGCAAGCAGCGGAAGACACTATAACCTGCGGCAACAGAGGGCTTGCTGAAACCCCGCAGGCGAAGCCGAGGAGGCCTCAAACTTGTCCTTCAACGGGCTCATGAAGGACATTTCTGTTAACTTTCCACTCAGTTTTGTCCTTCATCGAGCTTATGAAGGACATTTCGTTGGCTTTTCCACCCAGTTTTGTCCTTCATCACCCTTATGAAGGACATTTCGCTTCACTTTTCACCCAGTTTTGTCCTTCATCGACCTTATGAAGGACATTTCGTTGGCTTTTCCACCCAGTTTTGTCCTTCATCACCCTTATGAAGGACATTTCGCTTCACTTTTCACCCAGTTTTGTCCTTCATCACCCTTATGAAGGACATTTCGCTTCACTTTTCACCCAGTTTTGTCCTTCATCGAGCTTATGAAGGACATTTCGCTGACTTTTCTTCACTGTTTTGTCCTTCATCGCCCTCCTGAAGGACATTTTGCTGACTTTTTCTAGCTGTTTTGTGCTTCATCGACCCATAGAGCTCTTAAATGTTGTAATCAACCAAGAGTGCAATGCAGCGGAAGACACTTGACTCCTGCGGGATATGAGGGAAGCCTGAGACCCCGCAGGCAAAGCCGAGGAGGCTCAACTCCCTCCCCGCGGAAAGCAAATGTCTGTAGCGCAATGGAACGAACTTGTTCAACCTAATCACTCAGGCTTTTCATTCTCTTAATTCAGCCAAAGTAGAACGCTTCCCCTAGAACCACAAAACTAGCTAATCAACCAGAGTGCAATGCAGCGGAAGACACTTGACTCCTGCGGGAACTGGAGGGAACGCTGAGACCCCGCAGGCAAAGCCGAGGAGGCTCAGCTCCCTCCCCGCGGAAAGCAAGTGTCTGCAGCGCAATGGAACGGACATGTTCAATGTAATTATTTTGGCTTTTCAATCTTTAATGACAAGGTAGAACGGTCCTGATAGAGTCTACAAGCAAACTACCAACCAAAAGTGCAATGCAGCGAAAGACACTCCACTCCTGCGGGATATGAGGGAAGGCTGAGACCCCGCAGGCAAAGCCGAGGAGGCTCAGCTCCCTCCCCGCGGAAAGCAAGTGTCTGCAGCGAAATGGAACGAACTATGCTCAACCTAACCACTCCGGCTTTTCTCAAGGTAGAACATTCCCCAATCTATGTTATAATAAGGAAAATTCCACGGAAAACGAGGTGGCCTTCATGAAAACATTCAAACTGGTTGGACTAAAAGTAGAACAAAGCGAACAGCAAGACAAACCCCTAAAAGAATACCCTCTGTCAGACGGACTCATCATCAACCGCGAAGACGGAGAAAACCGCTGGATGATCGAAGCGCTTCTCGATAAAACCTATGAATCAGACTTTGCCCCCTATCACGCCAAAAACAAAGATCTCTGCCTGTATGTAACCATCTCTAAAAAAGGCAACAATCCTGCTAAACTGCAAGCAACCATCTCCAGCATGATGACGCTGGACAACCATGTATCCATTCTGTTTGAAGGCAAAATGCTCACATCCCGCTCCAACGTTGACCCTGAAGAACTGCTAAAATCCCTTGTGGATGACGGCCTGTCAGGCGATGCCCTGCTCGAAACATTCAACGAACTTTATTATGAAAAACGAGTCATGTCTAAATCATAGTAATTCACACAAAAAAGCAAAGCCCGGAGGCTTTGCTTTTTCAACTATCACACTAATTAGTTGTTGTTCTCGTCATCGTCGTTCTCAAGAATCGGCTCTTCTGTCATGCCGTCCTCATCTGTACCATCTTGCATATCTGTTTCCATATCGTTTTCCATGTCATTTTCAGTTCCAGGCATACCGCCGTCATCTGCTGGAGGAGTTTCCTGCTCCATGTTGTTATTGTCTTCCGGAGGCGCTGGATCCTGATCATTCGCACAACCCGCTACCAACATAGCTGCAAGCACAGAACCTGTAAGCTTTAGTGTCCATTTTTTACTCATTTTCCATTCTCCTTTCGCGACCTTTTATTATTATAGTTTAGACGGTCTTTTTATAGGGTGCCCTGTTCATCCTCGGACATTCACCTATAGTTTTCTAATTGTTTTCTTTTGTGAGCGCTACACCCTTTATATATCCGTCTTACAATTGAAGTAAACTCGACCACAGAATAAAAGGACAATTTTCCTAGATAACTGGAAAAATTGTCCTTATTACTTAAAATTTAATGTAATTAGCAGTACTTTATTGGTTTTTTTCACCAAGTCCGAACATAATTTCTGTTTCACAAACAACTTGGCCATCTACTGTTGCGACACCTTTTCCTTTTCCAAGAGAGCCGCGCAGACGGAGAATCTCCACTTCCAGACGAAGCTGATCGCCGGGCTTCACCTGCTTTTTAAAACGGCAGTTATCAATACCCGCAAAAAAGGCAAGCCTGCCCTGATTTTCTTCCATTTTCAGCATGGCGACCGCTCCCACCTGTGCGAGCGCCTCTACAATCAACACTCCGGGCATAACCGGATAGTTCGGAAAGTGGCCGCTGAAGAATTCCTCATTGGCTGATACATTTTTAATCCCAATTGCGCGTTTTCCTTCTTCTACTTCCAAAATTCGATCCACCAGCAAAAACGGATAGCGGTGCGGAATGATTTCTTGAATAGCTTGAATGTCCAGCATGTTTTATAACCCCTTTACATGGAATATGTACTTCTGTTTATACGGCAAAAGGAAGGGAAAACCCTTCCTTTTTCATCACGTATAGTATTTTATTGATTTCTAACGACAAGGTCAATGATATGCTGCCATGTACTTCTTTTAAACACATCAAGAGGCTCGCCTTCCCCCAGGATGCCATAGCCGATGATTGCACCAAGGACGATTGCAGCAGCCATGCCAAGGAGCACAAGCAAAACACGTACCGGAATTGGGATGAGGCGCACCTTATAGCTTTCTTTTACAGGCTTTGTGCGTGTTTTTTTCCCTTTTCTTTCGCTGCTTTTGATTTTTTTATGTTCTTCTCGTGTTTTTAGTGCACCTTTAGCTGACAATATTGGATTCCCCTTTGAGCCCGTTATCTTACGCTGTTAATGAGCCCTAGCATTTGATCTCCAATACTGATGGATTTTGCATTCATCTGAAAGGAGCGCTGAGCTATCATTAAATCAGAAATCTCCTTGGATAAGTCCACATTGGAGGATTCCAGAAAACCCTGCTGCACATTCACTTCATTGCGGAGCGGGCCATTTAACAGTTGAAGCACTTCATCTAACGGTCTGTTGTTATCTATAGCATATAAATTTGAGCCCGTTTTTTCAAGGTGCTGAGGAGAAGTTATTTTCACAATACCTAATTGAGCGGTCTGCACAGGGCCTCCAGGTACTGCCGGAACTGTAGTAAGAACGCCCTGCTTTGAAATGACTATATCTTTAAAATTTTCTTCAAGAAGAATTGGGTTGCCTTCGCTGTCCGAAACCGGGAGCCCTTCTGCTGTCGCCAGCATCAGTCTGCCATCAGCGGCCGGCGACAGATAAAGCGCTCCATCTCTCGTGTAACGGATCCCGTTTTCTGTACTGATTTGGAGAAACTGATCCTGTTCGGCAAAAGCAAGATCAAGGTTTCTATCCGTTTTTTTCACAATTCCCTGCGAGAACACCGTTTTGATGTTCAGGTGCGCACCATTGCCTTCACGCAGTCCCATTGCTGAAGAGCGCCCAAGCTCGTTTTTCTCCTGCGGCTGGTTGTCCATTTGCTGGCGGATCATTTCCCCAAAGCTCGCTGATTCTTTTTTAAAGCCCTGCGTATCAATATTGCTGATATTATTTCCGATAACATCCAGCTGCTTTTGAAGCTGATACATGGTATTAGAGGCTGTGACCATCGTCCGAAGCATACTGTTTTCCCCCTATTATCTTAAACGTCCGATTTCATTAACCGCTTTTTCCATGCTTCTGTCGTAAGCTTGAAGCACCTTTTGATTGGCCTCAAAAGCCCGGTAGGCCGTCATCATATCAGCGTAGTTTTTCGTCACGTCCACATTTGAACCTTCCACATAGCCCTGGCGGATGCTGTAGCTGACTTCCGGATTATTCACTGCAGATTGCAGCACACCGTTATTTTCAACTGCATACAGCCCGTCATTTCTCTTCATCAGCAATCTGACATCATCAGCAAGCACAACATTGATTCTGCCTGCGCTGATGCCGTTTGACAGCACTTCCCCCTGTGCTGTTACTTCAAAATCACCTTTTACAATGATTTGCTCTCCTGTTGTGGAGAGCAGCGGTAATCCGCCCGAGGTAAGCTGATCGAGATTATTTATATCAAAGTGGCTGTTTCTTGTGTAAGCCCTCGTTCCATCGTCCTGAAGAACTTCAAAAAACAGCATTCCTTTTTGATTGGTTTCTGGAAACAGGGGAACATTCAGCTCGAGCAGAGCCAGGTCAGAATTTGAACCTGTTTCCCTCAGGTCACCCTGCGCAGTTAACGGAACCATTTCCTGCATATAAGCTCCTGTCGAGAGCGGTATGGGTCCAAGGCTTGAGGCAGACCCGAAGGAAGCACCGTTTTTAACAGGCAGACTGCTGCTCTCTGTCCGCTGCAGCAGCATTTCCGGAAAAGAGCGAATGCTGCTCTGATCTGCTTTGTAGCCCGGTGTATTCACATTGGCGATGTTGTTTGTGAGCATTTCCGTGCGGCGCTGCTGTGAAATCATTCCGGAAGCAGCGGTATAGAAGCCTTTTAGCATGATTGTTCCACCTTTAGTAGTTTGGAAAGTTTTTCTTTTATTATAAAGTACATATTTCCCAGACACAGTAATTATTTTTTAAAAAAGTCGATAAAAATTATTCCTTATACCCATAAAATCGGCAGAAATGACGAAATCTTTATAAGGGACAAGAAATTGTCCCTTTTCAAATTGTGTTGAGGGCTGATTCCCGTCAGCTTCTCTTTTTGATGGCATCTGAGAATATCAGGTGCCTTTTTTTTATTTTTTTAGCTACTTTTGACCCATTAACATTCTCACTGTTTTCGCTATAATTACTTTAATTTACAAAAATAACAACTGAAAAAGGCAAACCTGCTGAAAGGCAGGGACGCAAAGCCATGGGTCTAAACGGGTGCATTCCCGCATGATTGCCAGGTTGCCAGAGCTCTTCTTCTTGAGCTGCTGGGCTTCAAGAAGGAGAAGAAAATGAAAAAACTGTTATGTACCCTGCTTTCAGTACTTTTGTCGTTGGGAGTTTTAACCGCTATGCCTGCAACATCACAAGCTATTACTTCAAAGCCTGTCGCAACTTGGCTTTGGGACACTGCCTCAATTACTACAAAAGAAGCTGAGATTTTTAATTTTCTCACAGAGAAAAATGTCACTGATGTGTATCTTCAAATTAACTCCAGCATCGCCGTTTCCAAATATCAAAGCTTTATTGCTAAAGCGTCTTCGCTCGGTATCTCTGTTCACGCCCTTGACGGTGCGCCGCGCTGGGTGGAAAATACAACAGCTTTTAACAACTATCTGAACTGGGTGAAATCCTATCAGGCAGCCTCGCAGCCTCATCAGCGCTTTGCCGGACTGCATCTGGATGTCGAACCTTACCTGTCAACCACTTGGAATTCCAAGCGTGCGACAGCTATCCTAAATTACCAGAAGATCATTTCAACAGCTTACACAACAGCAAAAAGCCTGCAAATTTCTTTTGGCGCTGACATTCCCTTCTGGTTTGACGAACATACTTACAAAAACACATACGGAACCGGCAATCTTGCAGAATGGATTATTATGAACACAGATTTTGTCACCATCATGGCCTACCGCAATTTTGCTCAAGGGCCAAACGGCATCATTCAGCATGCACAGCAGGAAATTCAAAGTGCTGCACTTCACGGAAAACGTGTCCAGATTGGTGTCGAAACGATGCAGTCCTCCGAAGGTGACTATTTGAGCTTTTATCAGCACGGGCAGAATAAGCTGAACAATGAACTCAATCTTGTGCAAGAAGCTTTTCAGCAGACCGGAAGCTATTACGGCCATGCCGTTCATCATATGTGGAGCTGGAAAGAACTATAATAAACATATAGCCTGAACCGGGAAACCGGACGGGCTTTTTTTAGTTATTTTTCATGAAAGGATGGAGAGCCGCCCTACACATATAAACGGAGGAATTCAGCCTATTCAGAAGTAACAACGAAGGAAGTCTCAAATAAACGGAGAAATTCCGTCAATGCACCTACACAACAGCTAAATGGAGTATTTTCACAGCTTAAGCGGAATTCACTCCCTTATTTCCCCTAAAGATTGGGCCAATTTGAAAATAACCGGAATCCTTACGCTTATTTTTTTAGGATAAGGTGACTTTTAAATACAACGAGGAACAAAATAACCCTTCGTATTTTTTCGGACTTGATCTTACTTTTCCGGAAAATAATGGTTACTTTTATGATAAACTAAAGCTGAAAAGTACGGGGAGGGAAATTCATGAGAAAATTTGCTATCACGATTCTGTCAGCTGTTACGCTTGCAGCCTTGATCAGCGGCTGCAGCAGCGATGCTGACGCAAAAACAGATGTGTTTCAATATCAGCATTCTTATGTTGGCGACAACAGTGCGGTTGGGAGTATCCTGCGCCAGCTGAATTCTCATGGGGAGCTGGACAAAATATCTCTCCATACCAGCGAAAAGCCATATGGAATCACTGTTCAATATAAGGAACTTCAAGCTGAAAATCTTCAAGAGGAAAGCAAGGAAACTGCATTCAATAACGCTTCCTATTTGTTCACGCTGATACAAAACGCAGAATGGGTCACCTTTCAATTTCCGCATGATGAATACACAGTAGAGAAAAAGAGTCTGGAAGCATTGTTCAAAAAGAAACTCTCCTCCATTGAGAATGAAGAAGAGCTGAAGCAGCTGCTGAAAGAGTACAATACACAGGAAAATCTAGCGCAATTATTTTAGTAAAAAAAACAGCCGTGCAGTCGCCGGCTGTTTTCTTTTTATGCAAATTTCCTGGAGCTGAGCTTGTCCACGTTATCAAGCATAATGCCTGTTCCGATGGCTACACAGTCCATTGGGTTTTCAGCAACCAGTACGGGGAGCTTAAGTTCGTCTTGCAAAAGCTGGTCGATTCCGCTGATGAGTGCGCCGCCGCCTGTTAGGATCACGCCTCGGTCGATGATGTCTGCTGACAGCTCAGGTGGTGTGCGTTCGAGAACACTTTTTGCAGCCTGCACGATAAAGGCTACAGATTCACGGAGCGCTTCTTCAATTTCTGGTGAACTCACTGTGATTGTCCGGGGCAAACCTGAGACCATGTCGCGCCCGCGGATGGATATTTCTTCGTTACGCGCGCCTGGGAATACAGTTGCTACTTTCAATTTGATTTCTTCTGCGGTTCTTTCCCCAATTAAGAGCTTGTATTCTCTCTTAATGTAGCTGAGAATTTCAGCATCAAACTTGTCCCCTGCCATCTTAATTGAAGAGGCGGTGACGATGCTGCCCATGGATAATACAGCAATATCTGTCGTACCGCCGCCAATGTCCACAACCATGTTGCCGCTTGGCTGGAAAATATCCATGCCGGCGCCGATGGCTGCTACCTTTGGTTCCTCTTCAAGAAACACATTTTTTCCGCCGCTTTTTTCAGCAGCTTCTTTGATTGCTTTTTGCTCTACAGATGTAATGTTTGTCGGACAACAAATGAGCATGCGGGGCTTTGAAAAAATGCCTTTCACATTCAATTTGTTGATAAAGTGTTTTAACATCGCTTCTGTTACTTCAAAATCAGCAATCACACCGTCTTTCAACGGACGAATCGCAACTATATTCCCAGGTGTACGTCCAACCATTCTTCGTGCTTCTTCTCCGACCGCCAGTACTTTCCCGGTATTGCGGTCCATTGCTACTACTGAAGGCTCGTTTAGAACTACACCCTTTCCTTTCACGTGAATTAACACGTTCGCTGTACCAAGGTCGATTCCAATATCCCTAGCAAACATCTTTTTTATATCCTCCTTGCAAACTTCACATTCAATAGACGAAAAATCCATTCTCTACCCTAATTTCATATTGTATCATAATCTTTTGGGAAAAGTATGAAATTTACAATTAAATGTGAAAACTTTCTTACTTTTGAGGATATTCACTTATTTCAGTACTTCCTCCTGAAGGATATCTTCCTTTTTGTATTTCATTTTCGTGGCCTCTCCTCCCCGCAGATGGCGGATTGATTTATGATAATCGAGGATCTCCTTCACTTCATTGGCAAGTTCCGGGTTTATTTCAGGCAGCCTCTCTGTTAAATCCTTATGGACAGTACTTTTGGAAACTCCAAACTCCTTCGCAATCACACGAACTGTCTTTTTTGTCTCCACGATATACTTTCCAATCTTGATTGTGCGTTCTTTGATGTAATCGTGCACACCACTCGACCTCCCTATATGGATGTGAGAAGTGTGAAATGAGACTCGTATTCCAATATAACTTAGCAGTATGTATGCTGATACGTCTGAAAATGCCTTCTATGCTGTGTCCACAATAAACAACCACGATCCCTCACCTCAAACACTCTCTTTGTTAGGTTTGTAACATCATATTAGCTTGTGTCGGGATATATGCTACAAATGTCAAGAGGGACAAGGGTTTTGTAGGTTTTTTTAGTATGCATGCTATGTTTTGACAACTTTTTTATATATTGATCAGCATATTTCCCAAGAAATGTTGACTAGCTGCTCTGCTGTTGGGGTAAGGGTTACTACATCTTTTTAGAACGGAAAGGAGCCGCTATGAAAAAGGATCTATGGATAAAAGCTGCAAACATCGGAGGATTTCTTTTCATCATCTACATTTCCTTTTTCTCTTCACAGGGAGAAGATTTGCGTCAGGATGAAACACAGGAGACCATCTTTACGCCTGCCCCTTACGCTTTTTCAATCTGGGGCCTTATTTATTTGCTGATCTTGATCTGGATCATCAAAATGTTTACCGCCAAGGAACATGATCTGCGCGCTTATCGCAGAGTCGGCTGGCTGGTACCGATCAGCCTTGTCATCAGCGCTCTCAGTCTCACGGTCAGCACGACGGCCGCGATTTTCTTTATAACGGGGGCCCTGATTGTTCTGATGGTAATTTACACGACTATTCAACGAGCGGAAAACACCACCATTTTCTTCAGGGTGCCATTTTCTTTCTTCATTGCCTGGATGTCTGTAGCCGCCATTGTAGACATGTTCATTGTTCTGGAGCATAATAATATTAACCAGATTCTTGGACTTGGCGAACTTGCCTGGGCCAGCATCATGATCGGTGTTGGAGGAGTCATCGCACTGTTTTTCATGCATGCTCATGACGACATTATTTTTCCTGCAGTATTTATATGGGGCTATATTGCCCTGATCGTAAATCAACACCATCTGGCCGTCATCGTGATTACGGCTGGAACCATGAGCGCAGTTCTGGCTGCTGCAATTGGATGGAAGCTGCTGAAAAGATTCAAGGGGGAAAGAATATGAATAATATTATACAGATGATCAGCAATCACCGGTCTTTCCGGTCCTACACGGATCAGCCTGTTGAAGAGGCTTATCTTCATTCCATTATTGACTCTGCCCAGTCAGCACCTTCATGGATTAACGGGCAGCAGGTTTCTATCATTGCTGTAAAAAACACGAGAAAAAAATGGCAGCTTGCTGAACTGTGCGGCAATCAGGCTCACATTGAGCAGGCACCGATTTTCCTCATATTCTGTGCGGATTTTTACAGAAGCAAGCTGGCAGGTGAAATGGAAGGCATCCCTCAGCTGGAGGCTCTTGATGATGTGGATGCACTGCTGGTCGGTGCGACGGATGTCGGGCTGGCCATGGGAAATGCCATCACGGCTGCGGAATCCTTTGGTCTCGGAACAGTGCCGATTGGCGGAATCCGGCGAAATCCGCTTGAGGTGATAGATCTCTTAAAGCTGCCGGAATATGTGATACCAATTGCCGGCCTGTGCATTGGCTATCCGGCGGAGAATCCCGGACAAAAACCAAGGCTGCCGAGAGAAGCAGTTTATCATGAAGAGCAGTATGACAGCTCCAATACAAAGCTTCATCTGTTCAATTACAACCACACAATGCAGGAGAGGCTTGGCACATCATGGACAGCGCGCGTTGCTTCCTTTTATGAAAAGCCTTATTACGATCACATAGCCGACATGCTCCAGCAGCAGGGCTATTCCTGCAAAAACATAAAAAGAGATGAAAATTAGAGGATTACATACGAATTTGTAGAATAGACGAAGTGTATAGGAGGCGATTATTTATGGAAATAAAAAGAGCGGGCCTGGATGATTTAGACGCTGTTGCACAGTTATTCGATGAGTACAGAGTGTTTTACAACAAGGAGTCTGATGTGAAGGCAGCGAAGGCTTTTATCACTGACAGAATCGCAAACAATGAATCTGTGATTTTTCTCGCCCATGAGGGGGACACACCAATTGGATTTGTGCAGCTGTACCCCATCTTCACTTCAATAGGCATGCAGTGCAAATGGCTTTTAAATGATTTATTTGTCAACAGCAAGCACCGCCGCACAGGTGCAGGAAAAGCACTGATGAATGCAGCAAAAGAGCACGCGATCTTTACAGAAGCTGCGGGCTTGCAGCTGGAGACTGCGATGGATAATACCCGGGCGCAGGCACTTTATGAGTCTCTCGGATATAAAAAAGAGAAAGAAACTTACTTTTATACACTCACATTATAACCGGGCCTATCCCCGGTTATTTTGCTGTCAGCTCCTTCAGCTTGTGTACCCTGTTTCTGATTTCTTCTTTCTCAAACTCAAACAATTGAAGCGGAAGCGAAAAAACTGTTTCAAAAAAGATTTCTGCCCCTGCTATCAGGCCTCTGACTGCCTCTCTTCCCGGAAATTCAGCGCGCTGCTGAACAGAATCCTTAAATAGAATTTCCGTCATCAGCATCCCCTCTTCACTGATTTTCATCTGCAGAATCAGCGACTGATAAGTAAAGCCGGCATAGCCGTGCCCCTTCTCCGCCAAGCTCTCCAATATAGATAGTATCCCCAGCCACAATCCGTCCACACTATCATGATACTCCAAGCCGAGCGCCTGGTGATGTTCATCATGTAAAGAAATGTAGCCGGGATAAACTGGCTGCCTTAAGTTCAGCTGTTTTTGAAGCTGCTCTGTTTGATCCAGAGAGATAAAGTACTCAGAAGATAGAGACTTTACCACAGTGTTCGGTTTCAGGAAATAACTTTCCACTATAATCATCACCATCACTCCCTTTCTGCTATTGTAAAGAAAAAGCCCGCCGGCTGGCGAGCACAATCTACTGTCTTCAGCGAAGATCCTGGCCAAGGCCCCAGCCGTCAGGATACATGGTGATCACTTTTCCGCCTTTAATCACAAGCTTCACTTTGTTGCCATTCCAGGATCCGTAAACCGCTGTGCCGCTGCTCGTGTATCCAGATGCTGCGATTTGTGTTTTGTTGGCATTGATTGTGTCAGATACCAGAGTTTGAATGGATGCGATAGACTGACCCGGCCTGAAAAATGACTGAGTCCTTGTGATATTTCCTATAAATTGTTCAGGAACATGGCGGGATAAAATGTGCGTGATGCCGTATGTAGAGCAGTCGCCAAAGTCCAGCGCGATATTTCCGGATCCTACCTTCCATGTTGCAAGTGTTTGTGCGGAAGTTGTGTTGGGCAGACGGTAATGTCCCTGTGCGGAATTTTTGACGCTGCCGCATGACTTGTAAGAATACTGCTGGCCCGTTGCGATATACTGCATGCTGGAGCTGTACATATTCCATTCATATGCCGCTGCCTGTCCAATACCTGTGAATAATGTGAGGAATAGAAGAAGTGCTGCTAACCCGCCTTGAAGCTTTTTCATTATATGTCACCCTTTCAATTTTTCTTGCAGTCTTAAGCTTAAAGGTTATTTATTAACTTTTTATAGCATCCCTATTAATTTAGCGAGTCAGTTATGTAAAGGTAAAATTAACCTAAAATGGTGCTTGTCTCCCTTGTTTCTGCTGTTGCTTATCGCATACCCTGCTCTTCTTCCTGCTCCATATGTTTTCTTTTTTCTACCATATTCCCCGTTTTTCCTTTTTTATATTTTCTTTAGGATAAACAGCTTAATTATATTGGAATTGGGTATTTAGTGAGAGGAGGAGGGGAGCATATTGAAAAAAATATTATTGCTATTGTCTCTTATATCTGTCTTTTTTTTCA
This sequence comes from Metabacillus lacus, assembly GCF_009674805.1. Classification (GTDB taxonomy): domain Bacteria; phylum Bacillota; class Bacilli; order Bacillales; family Bacillaceae; genus Metabacillus_C; species Metabacillus_C lacus. The sequence goes on from NZ_WKKI01000025.1 coordinate 42,564, forward strand.
GTGTAGTCAGTTCAGCAAGCGCTGCCGCTGAGCCTTTTTTTGGGAGAACGGCCTCATCAATTCATTTACATAGGGGGGCCACAGCGGACTATGCTGTGACAACGACGTTGAAGGCTAATGAAGAACTGCTGGTTATTTCGTCCTTTACTAATAACAGAGGTGAAAAGTGGCTTCAGGTTCAGTCAAAATCTGCGCGAGGCTGGATAAAATCCGCTCATCTGCGTGCCTTTGGTATTAACGGTGTGGAGGTTCAGCCATTATCCGGCAATGTGAATATCCGACGGGGTGCCGATACTTCTTATAGGATTTCCGGCACGCTATCAAACGGTACATCTGCTTTTGTAATTGATTCTTTTACCAATCGAAAAGGCGAAAAATGGGTCAAAGTCACCAATCCGCTGAGAGGTCTTACTGGATCGGGATGGGTCAGGCTGGATGGGCTGCGCCTTCCTCAGGTGAAAACGGAAGTCGCGACCAAAGTCGTGTATTCTCACCCGCAGCATCCGGCAAAAGTATCCGCAACTGCTGCTCTGATGGAGAGAGTAGACAGCCTTGCTTATGGCACACCCGTAAAAATTACCGCTATCTTTGACGGTCCCGGCTACGACCACCCAGTAGCCAAAATCTCATACGGCCCGGGCTTTACAAAAACCGGCTGGACCGGCTATGAGGTCACCGCCCATTACTACCGTGATATGATGAACAAGCAATACACCATCACATCCAGCAAGGCCGCCTTGAGGTCGGGCGCGAGCGACACCTACCGGACTGTCGCCACCCTCACCAAGGGCACACCCGTAACCGTCACTGACGTCTACTTCACCTACAATCAGCCTGAACCTTTCTGGATAAAGGTAACAGCCCCAGGAGGCAAAACAGGCTGGGTGAATTTGAAGGATGTGTGAGGGGTTTCTTGAGATGATAAAACAGGGTTTCCATGCTTTGGTGGATGCCCTGTTTTTAGTTACGAGTGAAAAATAAATGTTTTATTAGCTTTAACCGGAATTCTTCCGTTTATCTTCAGTTGATGGGGATGCTGACGAAGGAATAGACGGAGGGTTTCCGCTTAAGCAGCAGATTGAGGTGAAAATCACCTCAATAGGCGGAAGAGTTCCGTCTATCCTCTTCAAAAAGCTCAAAATGGACGGTTTTTATTGACTTAACCGGAATTCTTCCGCTTATATTGCCTCAAAAGAGCTTCATTTTGAGTTTAACCGGAATTTCTCCGCTTATCTTCAGTTGATGGGGATGCTGACGAAGGAATAGATGGAGTATTTCTGCTTAAGCACCGGATTGGGGTAAAAATTACCTCGACGGAGGAAATCCGTCTCTATCCTCTTCAAAAAGCTCAAAACTTCCTCAATATTGAATGCGGCATACAGACTGCATTCCCGCAAAGGTTCAACCAGCTAAAAACGGAAATACTTCTCATTTTAAATTAAGAGCATCACTCTGCTTCTACTGTTCATCTAGGGGTAAAAATATTTTAAAAAGCGTTTGGGACATTGTACCTGTCCCTTCGTCCCACTTAAGATTAACGTAACGCTTAGCCGCTATATTTAATATAAATTCATTGTATGCGGCTTTAACGATACAAATTTATTGTGTATCGTAAAAGTAACATAAAGAGGAGAAAGGGTATTACCATGCCAATATCAATTAAACTCAAGGAAATCCTTAAAGAGCGTGACCTTTCACAGCGTGAATTGGCACGAATGACAGGGCTGAGATCAAATACAATCAGTCATCTTTGTTCAGACAATGTGGACAGAGTTTATCTTTCAACAATAGAAACAGTATGCAAAGTGTTAGACATCGACATTCAGGAGTTAATCGAGGTGGAGTAGCCTCTCTAGTAATCGTTCTATGTACGTTGCGAAAAATTTAAAAGGCAGGGGGAAAATGAAGGTAGAGTTTTGAAAAATAGAAATGGTGGTAACTAATGATTTTGTGATTATTTTCAGAAGATACATTACATAAAGTAGGGCATAAAATTTACAGTTGTTGTACGTACTATATAATTCGTAAAAACATAATATGGGGCTTACAGGGGTTACTCATATTCTCTGTATAAAATATGAATTATTCGTCACTCGGTAGCCCTACTAACAAAAAAGAAACCTTGAAAGGCATTTAGCCAATCAAGGTTTAGGGTCTATTTTAAATTTTTAATCCTCTAATCTTTAAAATATTCATCAATAACTTTTTCATCACTACAACCCACTATAAGTTCACAACTATCTGGTGTAAGAAAAACCCCCAATGTTTGAACTGTCATCTCTTTGCTTGCTGGTTCTAGGTGATAATGTCTTCCTTCTTTGTAATTATGAGCCAATCTAATCAACTCAGTTCCTAAGCCTATTAGGGCATTTTTGCTTAGAAATAATGATATTTTTGATGACTTAGTTATTTCGTTTCCATTGCTATCAAAAACTTGTAAAACACCTACATTATCTGCAAATCTTTCAAAGTCATCATTTTCATCGTTTTCGATATCAATCAAATATTTCACAACATTATCCCCCTTCTAAAATCTATCAATAATATTTCCATTCTTATCCACTATAATATGATATGACTCTCTAGATTTCCATTTACCAGCAGAGGTTTTAGTTTGTATTTCTACATTGTAATGGTCTACTGCATTAGGATACTTCGGCTTTATTGGATGTGCATTTTTACCTGTATCTTTTCTAAATATTACCTGAGTATTATCATCAATCTTGCTTATAATATTATTTCCTTTTATTTTACCATTTTTTATTAATGACTTTATTTTATCTAAATCAGATACAGCCTTACTAGTACCCTTATTCTGAGCCTTCTGAACCTTTGCTAAAGGAGCTTTAATGCTCCGCCCCATTGCAGGAGCCCCAAACCCAACCCCACTTGATTCAGCTCGCACGAACTTCGCCATTTCCCCGTCAGGGTCAATAAAACTAACTGGGTTATTTATGGCATAGATATAACTATTTTGAGTTGAAGGTTCAGACAAATACCCTTTAAGTTGGCTGTCTTCATTATTGGGACAATGTACCTGTCCCATCGTATCAGGGGAACACATGACAATACGGCTAAATCTGAATGAAATTATCAAAGAACGAAACATGTCACAGCGAGAATTGGCACGATTAACAAACCTACGCCCCAACACAATTAGTCACCTTTGTTCGGACAAGGTGGATAGGGTCTACTTAGATACGCTAGAAAGAGTGTGTAAAGCATTGGACATCAAGGTGGAAGAACTGATTATCATCGAATAGCAACAAGGGAAAAGGTATTTACATGCTAGTAATCGTTCTATGTGGGGGAAAGTTGCGAATAAATTTAAAAGTATTTTATTAGACAGGGGGAAAGTGAAGGGTAGGTATTTTACTTTAAACGTGGACGTAACTGATGATATTGGAGATGGAATTGCAGTAGAAGTTTATTAAATTAGGGCATACTTTTCAAAGTCTTGTACGTCTGAATAATTTAGGAATACTCTATACATATAGTGCATCGGTTATGTGAATTTTTATTGGTTAGTGCTTTTCATTCGGCACTCCACCCCATGTAAAAAGCCTTAAGAGTATATCTCCTAAGGCTTTAAAAGTGATTTAACTACCACTTAATAAAAAGGGAAAACAACTTAAAGCTTTTGATTAATTAAAACTAATTCATTTAAACTTTGCGATTTTAATAAATTTTTGTTAATTGTAGCAACGTCTTTAATAAACTGTTTAGTTTTAAGTTTAACTTCATTGATAAATTCTAATCTTTTAATATCAGTTGTCTTCCATTCATCTGAAAACTCTTCGAATGGCTTTGTGATAATAAATTCATATAGAGTTCTTTTATGATGGTTATCTTTCACTTTTTTTACTGAAATTAAATCTTCTTTACAAATTAATTCTATCCAGTAGTCATCAGTTTCCATTATGGGAAAAGCAACATAATCATTTGTATTAAGCGTTAAAACTACTTTATTTATGAGTTTAAACCATGAAATTAATAGCTCATTTCCAAATGGAATTTCTTCATGAACAAATCCTTGTTTGTATTCGTTAAAATTTAATTCAAATTGACCATATATTTCCCCATATTCGTCATCGAAACTACTTTCATCTAATTCTATGATATCATCAATACCTTCATTTGGAATATTATACTTTATTAAAAACAATCAATTCACTCCTAAAAACCAAAATCAGACAATTTATATTTATGTTGCCCCCACGCTGTTTGGAAAGTTCCATTATTTAGCTGTACAGTTATTTTTTCTCCAAAAACTGTTACAGTATGTCTCCCATTTGTAGCTCCTCTTTGTAGAGCCTGATTATATGCCATTTGTGTAGCCTCTGTTATTTTCGAATTTGACCAATTCTTATTAAAGAAACTTCTTTCTGCTATATCTCTTGCTACATCATTTCTAGAACGCTTAGACAATTCAAACCCTAGTTGATTTTTAACATTATTAAAACCATGTCTGTTTAAAAAATGCTTAGCTTTTCCACTCGAAAGTACAGCATTACCTATACCCTATGTTGTAATCTTAAAAGCTACTAAATAATAAAACAGCCAGTCTAAAACCTTATTAAACTACTTCTTTCTCTTTCATTATCGGCAATTCATAGGCTGTTTTGTGCTTCATCATGCCGTATATAATGTTCACAAGCCTTCTCATTATGCAAACCAATGCTTGCCCTTTTGTTTTACCTTCTTTTAGTTTGCGTTGGTAGTAAGCATGAAATACTGGGTTCCTTGGCAATTTACTTCTTTTGCTACTTGCACTTGTTGGACTGCTAAATTGTAAAATAACGCATGCAACGCCCGATTTCCCTGCTTGCTTTTTTGTTCCTTGCCTTTCCCACCAGAGCCAAAGTAAACAGGCGCAATCGCAGATGCTGTAACGAGGTCAATGCCTGGCATGGAGACTAGTTGAAAGTCTAATAAACTCATTAACTCTTTTAATTCGCCCTCCACATAGCTCATTTCCTTCTTTTTAAACGCAATGTCTCGAACGATGCTTCTTACTAGAAAGTCTCGCGTTTCTTGATGTTCTTTTGTTGTATGTCCATCTTCTTTCACTAGCCTCAATATGTCATTAGCCTTTTTCACTGAACATGCATTGTTACTGGCTTCTAATAAAAAAGTGGTCAATTTCTTCACACTTACACCGTCTAAACTTGAAGGTGACGGGTATTGTTTCCAAAATGCCAATGCCGTTTTTCCATCCACTTCTGAGAAAAACTTTTTATAGCTCGGGTAATGATGGCTCAATTGAATATGCAGTTGGTTCTTTAAAGCACCTTGTGCCTTTACTAATGCATTTCTTCTAGTGACCAATTGTTGTATCGACCAAAATAAATCATGCGGTTTTGCGTCAGGCAAATGGTTCAGTTTGTTCAACAAAATGCGTGCCACACATTCCGCATCCCAGCTGTCACTTTTTTGTGTGGTCATGTGGCTTTTTCGTTCAGCGTATGATAGAGCTGGATTCACTTCTTTCACAACCTGTCCATGGTCGGTTAAAAACTGTGCCAACGCTCGTCCATAGCCACCTACATCTTCTAAACCAAATACAGGTGTCAATCCCTCTTCTATCAGTTTATCAATATTTAGTAAAAATGTTGAGAAAGCGGACGGTTTATTTTCAAACTTTATTTCCCCTAGCTGCCAACAATTAATGACCACTGCCACATGATGTTGCTTATGCAAGTCTACTCCAACATACAAGTGTTTCTGTTTTTCATGCATATTCTCATCCCCTATTCAATTAAATGAAAATGCCGGCAACCTTAGTTCGAGCGTTCACCATCCGGTGCGCATTGGTACGAAAGCCTATCCATTTTCATGCCCTCATAAGAATATAAAAGAAAATAAGCGCTTTTTTTAAGTTAGCTTATTAAATAATTGCTTCGTGTTTACCATTTGCTTGTATTTGTCCGTATGCATACACCCCTTGATAAAAGCTATCTCGGTCTAATATTCGCTTCACTTGTACTTTTGTAAATGCCTTACCTTGAGTAGTTCTATACCCTTCATCATTTAATGCTTCTGCCAATCTAGATAGTGACCATTTCTTATGTAGCTGTTTAAGCTTAAACAACCGTTTAACTACTTCTGCATGACCGTTATGTATCTTTAATTCCTTTTCACCCTTTTGTTTCGTATAGCCAAATGTTACCCGTCCTCCTGCATATCCATTTTCCTTTGCCTTTTTATTTCGACCTTTCGTTAGTTTGAGTGCTATTTCAAGCCGTTGATATTGGTCTAATAACTCCATTAAGCCGTTTACCAAAAAGGCATTTGGATCTTTCTTATGGATACTGTAAAATGGTTGTTTAATACTTTTAATATCACAGCCATATTTCTTCAACTCTCGTTGTATCAACACCTTTACAATATCCGACCGCCATAATCTGCTTGTGTTTAGCACCACCACATACTGTATTTGGATAGACGAAAGGTGAGCCAATATTTCCTGTAAGCCCACCCTGTCTATTTCTAGTGCTTCTTCATTCAATTTGGCACCGCTAATTCCTTCATCTCTAAATATGTGTATCAAGTTCAAGCCTTGTTCTTCACAGTATGCTTTAATCTCATCTTCTTGATATTTCAAGCTATATCCGTCTCTTGCTTGACCTTGTGTTGAAACTCGTAAATACCCAACAACGTTCAACTTTTCACCCTCCCGTTACGAAAATTACAATTTATGTAACGCTTTTTATACGAATAGCGAGTATTATACGACCGTCTCTAGTAAAAATACAATCCAAAAATTTATTAGCCAACGCAGAATAAGAATCACTTTTTACGTTACCCATTGTTTATCGCCACGAGCTTTGTCATTCTCGTTAGTTTGTCAGCTATTCCATGTCATAGCTACCCCTGCCATGTAAATTGTCATCTCGCCCAATTATCGTATTTGTCAGCCAATCCACGTATTAACATGTTACTCCATGACGGTACAACCATCATGAGTTATAAATAATGGTTCTATTTGTCCCACTCTAAAATCCTTATTTCCCTTCTTTTCTCTCCTGCCTTGTGATTCCCGTATGTTACCACCTTTAGCATTACATTCTTTGTCATTCTCGTGTGCAAATATAAGTCGGGTAGTAAATGTTTTAATTATTATTCATCACATCATGGCAATCTCATATACCTCTTCTAACCAAAAGCTACTTTCTAAATTAAAAAACCTTGAAAGACTAATAGCCCTTCAAGGTTTCATGTAGTTATTTCAAATCACATCATTCACTTAAAAAAATAGCGTATTTTTCATAACCAATTTCAAATGTTATCAATTCAGAAACAAAGTTGAGAAAAGATAGTTTTTTTGAAGTTGAAATCATGGTAATTATATTACCTTCTGATAAATCGAGAGACATTATTCTTCTATTTTTACTCTCAATAATTGATAAACCATGACTAATTGAATTTGTACTCTTTAATTGGAGTTGCTCAATACTACCAAGATCCTCGTTTGGATTGGTGAGTAAATTTAGACTGTTAATCATTCTTATATATTGTACACCTTCAAAAAAAATAGTTATATTTTCAAAACTTTCTTCGCCACTGTCCCTATTTGCTTTAGGGTGCTCATATGTTATTTTGGCATCAATGTGAAGTGTTAATGAACAACTAATTGGATCAATAATAATACCTGTCAAATAACTATGTTCAAATAAATACCATTTTAAGTCCATACTAAACCCCCTCTATTTAAAAATTATTGGAGTATGGTTACCTGCACTCTTCCGTGTTACCGGATTACCAAATGGGTCAATTCTTTGACCACTAGAATTTTTTATTTCTACATGAGGTCCTGCACTTCCAGGGGCTCTGTCACTACCACCCTTTATAGTAATTCTTGCAATACCATTTTTATCTACCCATTTCTCTGGTCCATTAGATGTTTGCGTTTTTTTCCAACCACGTGACTCAGCGTATTTTCTTAAATCTGAAGCCTTAATAGTTTTTGAAGCATCCATACCAAATATGTTTTTTGTAACCTTACCCGTACCCTTAGTAAAACGTACTCTTTACAAAAAGTAATGGCGGTAGCTGTTATTTTAGCTACCACCATTGTATCAAACGGCTTCGGGTGGAACTGCAGTAAATGTTTATTGAATTAGGGCATATTTTTCAAAGTAATGTACTTCAGGATAGTTTAGTATACTCTATACAAATGGAGCATTGGTTATGTGATTTACCGCCCGATGAAATCCTTCATTCGGCACTCCGTCCATAAAAAATTAAACTCCAAAGGAAACCCTTTGGAGTAACTATTATTTATTTTTTTAAAATATTCCACATTTTCTCTAATTCTTCGATATCGTCTGATTGCCAATTTCTTTTTTTTATATCTTTCAATAACTGTTTGGTACTATTTAATAAAGTTTTTTTAAATTTCTTGATACTAGTTTGACATGTAAAAAAAATGTGTTCAGAGTCTTTCTTTTCTTTGATAAATTGCAATTCTACAATATCATCTGATAATTTAATACCTTTAACTAATAATGGTCCATCCATAAATTCAAATTCTTGAACAATTCCATTTTGACGACTACTAATTAAATTTATCATTGCTTTGTGCCACCAAGTTAAAATCACAACAATAAAGTCATCCCAACCTTTTTCGGGAAAATAGTGGTCATTATATGAAAAGTAGATTTCACCAGTAATAACATTGCGATTATTTATAGATAAAGTATCTAAACATATGTTAATTTCAATTTCTACCAAATCCACAATATTCACCTCACTTAAAACTTAGGATACGCAGTTTCTATAACTTTAGTTTTGGTATTAACCCACATTTCTATCGTTATCCCACCGCTTTTCCCTTGTACTTTTACTCTATCTCCTTGTGTTTTTACCTTCTTTCCATGTTGATAAGCATTTCTAATAGCATTTTCTATTTGCTTTTGACTCATATTACTAGGGAATAAGTCTTTCATTCCACTTTGTGCTGCTCTTCCACCTGCTTTAGAGTGCCCTGACATAATATGCCCCATATCAATGCTTACTTTTTTATAAGAAGGTAAATTAATAGCTTTACTTGTACCCTTATTTTGAGCCTTCTGAACCTTTGCTTTAGGAACTCTAATGGTTCGCCCCATTGCCGAACCCCCAAAACCAGCTGTCTCAGTCTGCACATGTTTCGCCATTTCCCCGTCAGGGTCAATAAAACTAACTGGGTTATTTATGGCATAGATATAACTATTTTGAGTTGAAGGTTCAGACAAATACCCTTTAA
>NZ_WKKI01000026.1 GCF_009674805.1 Metabacillus lacus
CCGCGCCCCTGCCTTGTCTCGTGGGCGCGCTTTTGTTTAAAATCGCCCGGTCGGGGTGAAAAAAAAAATTTGCTCCCCCGCCCAGTCTGCTAGTCTGATATTTTTGCTTTCACTGGCGCCGGGACTTTCCACAGAAGCGTCAGTCCAATTCCTGCACATAAAGTAACGGTAGCGAAGTAAAAGGGATAATTCATGTTCACATCAAACAGGAGGCCGCCAATGACCGGGCCCATAACATTGCCGATACTCGTAAACATGGAGTTCATTCCGCTGACAAAGCCTTGTTCGCTTCCCGCAATTCTGGATAGGTAGGTGGTAACGGCCGGACGCATCAAGTCAAATCCTACAAAAAGCGTAATCGTCACCAAAAGGATGCTGACATATTGATTCACAACGGTCATAAAGAACACCAAGATGGTTGAAACAATCAGGCTGTAGCGAATCAACTTTATTTCTCCAAGAAGTTTTGCCAGCCTGGCAAACAGGACAATCTGCGCAAAGGCACCAATCAGGGCGCCGCCTGTAATCATGATTGCAATATCCATTGGGGTAAATCCGAATTTCCGGTCTGCAAAAAGGGAAAACAGAGACTCGAAAGATGCTAACCCAAAAGTAGAGATTAAGATAATGAGAAACGGCAGAAAATATAAAGGAGTAAGTATTCTCCCGATGCCCTTACCTGCAATGCTGGACTCTATCATTTCATTCTCCGGATTACGCTCCGGCTCTTTTAAAATTAAAATAGACAGTACTGCTGCCAATGCCCCTAATCCTGCAGCAAAAAAGAAGGGCAGGCGTGTCCCAAATTCAGCCATAAAACCTCCGATGCCCGGTCCAATGATAAAGCCGGTGGACATGGCAGCTGACATATAGCCAAGTGCTTTCGGCCTCGTTTCCAAAGTTGTAATATCTGCAATAAACGCTGTCACGCCGGGCATAATTAGTGCGGCGCTTACTCCCCCAAGCATCCTGGACAAAAACAGCATCTCAACAGAAGTTCCAATTCCAAACAAGTATTCAGAAAAACTAAAGATGAATAAACCAATGATAATCAGGATTTTACGTCCATACTGATCCGCCCACCTGCCAGCAAGGGGCGAAAGCAGAAGCTGTGTTCCGGCAAAAGCTGCAATCATGTAGCCCACCATAGCACCGGACAGGTTCAGCTCATTCATAATCGTTGGTGTCACGGGAATCACCAGTCCAATTCCCAAAAAAGCGATAAACAGATTCAGCAATAATATCGACAGTGTGAGTGAATTATTTTTCATAGTGCCGCTCCTCATAAGATGTACTGCTTCTATTGTAAACGAAGGAGAGCGGAAAAAGTCAAAGTATTTCGATATCCAATCAGCTTTTTCAGCTATCACCAAAAAGCCCCTATTCATTTGGAAGGGGCTGCTGATCTTCCTAGAGGTTTTAAAATGTAGTTATTAACATTGAAAACAGTATCCATTAATCATTTGATGTAATCTCTGAAGATACAGAGATTACGAAAACACTATATTAAATCCTTTTACACGTTCACTTACACTTCTAACATAGCTTGAGCTTTCAATCTCTTTTTATAAATGATATTAGATAGTGATACACTGATTTCATAAAGTGTCAGCAACGGTATAATCACCAGCACATCTGAAATGAAGTCGGGAGGTGTAATCAATATGGATACTACTACCAGCCCAAAGTACGATAATTTTCTTGCTTTGATGAGTCTGTTAGGATTTAATATTCCGAGTCTGGTCAGAAACATGATTACCAAAGGCAACTCAAATAAAAATCCAAAAGGAAGGGTGATGCTAATCAAAAATTGAAAGTATTTTTCCACGGTAAACATCGTTTCAAATTGTCCCCCAGCGAGATTTGTTAGAAATCCTAATACAATCGGAAACAAGACGAAATAACCAAAGGAAATTCCAGTGATAAAAAGTCCAAATAAACCTGGGATAAATCTCAAAGTCACTATACGCTCTTCGGGATTTAAGGCCGGTGCGACGAACTTCCAGGTCTGATAGGCAGCTACAGGAATCGTAGCGGTTAACGCAAATACACCTGATAAAATCATATACACCCACAAAATATCACTTGGTCCTAGGATGACCAGTTTTCCATCAACTTCCCTTACCAGCCAGTTGTAAATATCGGTAACAAAAACGAATGTTATGATAAAGAAAAAGATAAATGCACAAAGAGTTAAAATAATCCGACGCCGGAGCTCCTCTAAATGCTCAATAAGAAGAGTATCTTTGTTCTGCAATCTTCGACCCCTCCCAGTCTTTATGTTTTTTTTATTGAAAGAAGATGTAGGCAATCTGCTCACATCTTCTTTCAAGTATTGCATCTACAATCCTTCTTTCCTTAAAGGCACAGCATCTTCCTCTTTCGGCTCGTCATCATCTGAAACAAGATCTCTTGTTGATCTTTTGAATTCTTTGAGCGTTGATCCTACTGCACGCCCCAGTTCGGGAAGCTTGGAAGGACCAAAAATGATTAGGGCAATCACTAGGACAAGAATTAACCCTGGCACTCCTATGTTTGAAAGCATAAATACAGCTCCTTTTCTTTGTAGAATTTATTGTTTAATTATTTACTTTTTCTTTTTCTTTGTTCTTCTGTTTCTTTTTGTGCTTTTGCTTTTCATGTGCACGGTTTTGGGCGCTATTTCTATCTTCTTCCACTTCTTTTGTCTGCTTCACACCGTCAGGCACTTGTACAGAAGAAACCTTTTTTAAGCCCATTTGATCTTTGTCATAAACAAATGAAGCTCTCGTTGATATGTCTGCCCCTGGTTCGGTTACGAATGGAACAACACGATAATCTGTCCGCCATTGCTCCGGTGTTACTGTACATCTGACATATCCGCGATAATCATTAAAGAATTTTATATGAGGGTTTTGAGCAAGAATTTTATCGGTATCTGCCCGCTTATCCGCACCATTCCCTCCTGACGTGATGGAAGTTCCAACAAACTCCACTCCAACCGTCTTGCTGCTAGGGTTTTTATAATCTTCTTTTAAGTTGGATGCCCAGCTTGCATGAACATCTCCTGTAAGGACAACCAAGTTTGTAATGTCATTGCTCTTGACTACTTCCATTAAGCGATCGCGGGCAGCCGGGTAACCATCCCATGAATCCATGCTGAACCTAGGTGCTTCAGGTGTACCATAGTTGCGTTCTGCAAAAAAGATTTGCTGCGGAAGCACTTTCCATCCTGTATTTGAACCGGACAAACCATCTGCCAGCCATTTTTCCTGTTCTGCTCCAAGAAGAGTTCTTGTGGGATCAAGTGACTCCGGAGTCTGTGGAGAACTGGTATCACCGTTCGCCTGGTCATCACGGTACTGCCTGCTGTCCAATACAAAGAAATCAGCAAGAGTTCCATAAGTAAAGCTTCTGTAAAGCCTCATATCAGAACCTTTAGGCAAAGAAGATCTCCGCAGCGGCATGTGTTCATAATAAGCTTGATATGCAGAAGCTCTTCTTTTAATAAATGCTTCAACAGATTGTCCTTTTTCCGGAATCACATTCGCATAATTATTTTCCACTTCATGATCATCCCACGTAACTACCCACGGGAAAGCAGCATGTGCAGCGCGCAGGTGGACATCGGAGCGGTATTGCGCATATCGGTTTCGATAATCCTCAAGGGCTATGATTTCGGGGCCGCTGTGCACCCGGACATTTCCGGTTGATGCTATATATTCATTCGGGCCATATTCATATATGTAATCCCCAAGATGAAAAACCAAATCAAGGTCTTCCTTCGCCATATGTTTATATGCCGTAAAGTAACCATGTTCAAACTGCTGGCAAGAAGCAAATGCAAACTTGAGTCTGTCAACCTTAGCCCCGGCTGGCGGCAGTGTTTTAGTTCTTCCAGTCTGGCTGACTTCCCCGCCGCAGGTAAAACGATAATAATAAACTTGATTTGGTTTTAGTCCGTCCACTTCAACATGCACACTATGCCCCAATTCAGGCCTTGCTGCCACCTTGCCTTCCTGGACGACTCTGCGGAAATTCTCGTCTCGGGCAACTTCCCATTTCACCTTTACCGCTTCATTTGGCATTCCGCCTCCATTCAGCGGATCCGGAGCAAGCCTTGTCCATAAAACGACACTGTCAGACAACGGATCACCTGAAGCTACACCGAGGGAAAAGGGATAATCACTGAATTTTGGAGCTGCAGAAACCTCAATCCCTGTTACAGATTGCGCAAGAGCAAGACCAAGTGATAAACCCGCAAGCTTGCTGGCACCCGCTATAAAATTTCTTCGGTCCATATTTCTACTAAAAGCTGTTTCACTCCAACTTTTAACCGCCTCATCAAACGCTTTATCGTATTTCATTCATTATCCCTCCCTAAATATTGGTACAACGAAAGTATAAAAAACATTTTTGAATTTGGTGTGAAGATATGTAAAGGAAATATTCTCCTTAAGGGTCCATTTATCCGGACCATTCGTAATACTTAATAAATATCGAGCACCTATGTAAGCATACTTGTGCAAAATGGTTCAGTCATAAACTTCCAGTTTCAGACTATTTTCCTTAAAGAAATTAACAATTTTATTAACAAAAATTTACATAATTTGCTGCCCGAAGGAGTTGGAATTGTTTTATAGACATTAAAAAGGCTGTCTTTTTGATCTACCAACGATGATTTAAAGCTACTCAGTACCTGTCGAAATTCTAATCGTATCAAGATCGAAGTTTTTGCCTGAGATATAAAAAAACAGCCATTCTTATGTTGAAGTGACTGTATCTTTGATTCAGTTTAATTCACAGATACTTAATTAACTCTCCGGTCTGCGTAAATATCAACACCTTAGTCTTTGTCTCCAAAAATTTATGACCTTACCGAAGAAGAAATTCAAACTCTAGCTCAGAATGCATAGACACTGAATTGGTTGATTTAATCTCCTTCAGCCTCAATAATAAGAGAAGGTCTAAAAAATTGAGGTGGATAACAAATGGCAAACAACGTACATCCCTTATCAGAACCGTTAACACTTCCGAATGGAACCAAAATAAAAAACCGTTTTTTCAAATCTGCAATGAGCGAAGCGCTTGGAACGAAAGATCACAACTCTTCTCCCGCTCTGATCAAACTATATACTACCTGGGCTGAAGGCGGGACAGGCCTTGTTGTGACAGGAAATGTCATGGTAGACCGTAGTGCTCTTGGAGAGTCAGGCAACGTTGTGATTGAGGATGAAAGAGATCTAGAGATGCTCAAGAAGTGGGCGAAGGCTGGAACAAAGAATGATACTCATCTCTGGATGCAGTTAAATCATCCCGGAAAGCAGTCACCGAGAACGCTGTCCAAAAAGCCTGTGGCTCCAAGCGCGATACCGCTTTCCGGCAATCTAAAAAGATTCTTTAATGAACCGAGGGCGCTTACCACAGAGGAAATACAGGATTTGATCATCCGGTTTGGAAACGCGGCCAGAGTGGCTCAAAAAGCCGGATTTACCGGAGTGCAGATTCATGGTGCCCACGGTTATCTGATCAGTCAGTTTTTATCTCCTTTTCATAACCGGCGTTCTGACGAATGGGGCGGCAGTTTGGAAAATCGAATGAAATTTGTGTTGAAAGTTTATCAGGAAATTCGTAAACAGACCGGCGCTAATTTCCCAATAGGAATCAAATTGAATTCTGCTGACTTCCAGCGAGGCGGTTTTACGGAAGAAGAATCATTGGAAGTCATTCGCAGCCTGGCCGACGCGGGAATCGATCTTATTGAGATTTCAGGTGGGAATTATGAGAATCCCATGATGCAGGGGTCGAATGTGAAAGAAAGCACGAAAAAACGGGAAGCCTACTTTCTGGAATTCGCCACAAAGGTAAGGAATATCGTTTCCACACCACTGGTCGTCACAGGAGGCTTTCGTTCTGAAAAGGCGATGACAGACGCAGTTGCTGAAGGAGAAATTGATATGGTTGGAATTGCCAAGCCTCTTGCCCTGATGCCTGACCTTCCTCAGCAAATTTTCCAAGGAACCTACCAAACCATACAGTTAAAGCCGACGAAAACAGGTTTGAAATGGCTCGATAAATCTGCTTCCATGTTAGAGATTGTCTGGTATGAGCAGCAGCTGGCCCGAATGGGGAATGGAAAATCTCCCAATCCCGACCATAGTGTTTGGCTGGCATTGTTGAACACCATCATGACCAATGGGACTGCTGTTTTCAAGAAACGGCGGGGATAATGTATCACGAGGATTGAACTGGCTATTGCCGCTTTGGGGTCAGCGCAGCAATGATCATGCACATTATGAAGTTACATAAAAAACCCCTTTCCATGTGAAAGGGGCTGTTATGCTTTCTACAGATTTTGAACTGCTTTCGCAATCTCTGTATCTCCGGAAATCAAATCAAAAGATTGGCGGATACTGTTTTCATTGTCCAGAACGGCAAGGATGGTTTTCGCAACATCTTCTCTGGCAATGGAGCCTCTGTCTAGGTTCTCAGCTGCTGATACCCTTCCTGTTCCAGGTTCATTGAGCAGGCCGCCCGGGCGGATAATTGTATAGTGAAGGCTGCTGTTGATCAGCATTTTGTCAGCATAATGTTTCGCCACATAATACGGTTTGATGTGCTCATTCCAGTTTTCTCTGTTGTGAGCCTGAAGAGCGCTTACCATTACAAACCGCACAACGCCCGCTTTTTCAGCCGCCTCAACCATTTTCACGGCTCCATCCAGATCAATCAGAAGTGTTTTGTCTGCTCCCGTTTGCCCGCCGGATCCGGCAGTAAAAACGATCGCATCACATCCGGAAGCTGTTTGGGCAAGCTCAGTAACAGTGCCTTCCAAATTAGCAAGCCTCGTCTCTACTCCGGACTTCCCAAACTCCTCTGCCTGCTCCTCTGAGCGGACCATTGCAATGGGGCTGTAACCTTGACTCTCCTTCAGCAATGCTGCCAAGTGCTTTCCAATCTGGCCGTTAGCTCCAACGATTAATACCTTCATAACCATACTCCTTTCCATAATGGTGCTGCTCCTATTATTTCAAAGCATGGTTGTGAATTCAAATAGCGGGCTTGTCGAGGGACAAGATTCCCAGGGGCTTGAAGAGCTTTTCCATCAAAGCTGATCATTTCGAAATTCTTCTTACACGCTATACAGCTCACTCTCCTCAAAAAGCTGAACATTGTTACGGCCAGCTCTCTTGGCGGCATAAAGGGCGTGATCTGCATGTTCGACAGCTTCTTTGATTGCTTCACCTGGCGAAACAGAATGGCAGGAAACCGCCGAGACACCGAAGCTGGAGGTTACATGCAGCTTGTAGCTTTCACTGCTGAGGAGGCTTTCTTCAATAGAACTTCTGATACTTTCAGCCGCAGCAATCGCTTCCTCTTCCTTCGCTTCATGAAGAAAGATGATAAACTCTTCTCCACCATAGCGTCCGATCAAATCCTGAGGTTGAAGGCAAGCCTGCGCTTTCTGAATTACATGGGTAATGACCGTGTCCCCCATCTGATGACCATATGTATCGTTCACCAATTTGAAGTGATCTATATCAAACAAAATGAGAGCTGCACTGCTTTCTTTTTTCATAAGGCTTATAAGCGCTGTTTCTGCTTTTTCAAGAAAGTGGGTGCGGTTATAAATTTGCGTCAGTCCGTCATAGGCTGCGAGTCTTGCAAGCTTTTTCTGAAGAATCACCCTGTCTGTGATATCAGTGAACGTAATGATGCTGCCGATGATGGTTGTATGTTTTTTAAATACAGAGGAAAATGTCACCTGATAATGCTTTGTTACTCCGTCCGGCTCCAGCTCAAAATCTGAATCTCTGCCTCCGCCAATGATATCCAGCAATAATCGATTTTGCTTCATAACATGAGAGATTGTACTTCCGATAGACGAGGATGTGACATGAGGAATCACCTTTTTTAGCGCCTTATTATAATCAACCAGTGCTCCCTTATGATCCAGGACCATGACTCCTTCATTCATGCTGTCAAACACCTTTTCCCTCGCAATGGGGAGAACATGAAACATCCGGTAAGAGAATAAAGAAAGAGCATGAAAAACAAATGAAATGCTCATAGAAACCGGACCAAGATCAATGCCATATGGACTGGAATCATTCAAATAGTATTGATTGGCGGCAATGGGCAGAAACAATCCCGCAATCATAAAAGAAATCTGAACCCGAAACCGGAGTGTTGATCCTGCTAACTGAAAAAGCAGAATCACCATGCTGATGATTAAGCATAGAAACAAATATAAAGCGTGAAAGAAGAAGAAAGGTCCATACGTGAATTCTGCAACCTCAAAAGGAACCCCTTCCTTCAGTTTGATCGATGTATAGTAAAGATTATGAAGATCATTGGTATGATGCAGAAAAACGGTAAGTACAGGCAGTCCAAACAGCAGAAAGAGAGACTTCTTCCCCAGTTTAACAGCTGCATAATCGATGCACATCCACAGAATAAAACCAGGAATAAACGGCATCACCAAATATTCAATCCCCAGCCAGAATTTCACCTCTATTAAGCTGCTGCTATTCAATTCAAAAAGATAAGCGAACGAAAAGACAGCTGAACATAACGCAGCCATGGCATACTGCCTGGCACCCGGAGCATCTTTTAATGCAAAGTGGGAGAAAAGGCTCAACACCAAACTTAAAATTCCCGCGACTCCAATCAACAGCAAATAAATCCATCCATCTTCCATCATACTTTTCTCCTATTTCCTTTCATCATTCTACAATTATAAACCTTAGCAAAGGAATTACCTACACAATTTTTCCTGGATTAGAAAGTTCTGGTTATGAGTGCAAAGTTTAATTATTTAAGCTTAAACCCGCTGGGAAAGCGTGTTAAACTCTCAATCTTCCAATACAGGAGTTTTTCCGTTTGCTAGGCAATGTTCCTCAAAAAGTACCTCAATCAGCAAGCAGAAACATTCCGACTATATACTCAAAAAATCATATAAGGAAGGATTTTAAACAGCTTGTAAGGAAAACCTTCCCTTATAATTTGCAAAAGTATTTCGTTTTCGGTTTTAACTGGTTGCTCCATAAACAGATGGATGGTCATTGGCTTAAAATAACCATTGTGCAGCATGCAAGAGTACGAAACTGCAATGCAGCAGAGCAGATTACTAAAACAATTGGAACACCTACTGTCGCTTATCAGTAAATTGACCAACCATTTGAACTAACTTTACTCCTCACACTATGAGAAGGGATGATGAAGGATGAGTGATAAGCCCCAAAGAAATTCAACCAAAAAGACAATATCCGGCAATCAGCAAGTTTTAGATTTCTTGGACAAACTCCAACACCCTTTACAAGAAGAAATAGAGGAAGTGCGTAGGATAATCCTAAGTGCCGATGAGAGATTTACAGAACATATAAAATGGAATGCCCCTAGTTTTTGTATTGGAAATGAGGACCGGATCACCTTTAATCTGAAAGGAAAAGGATTTTTCCGCCTTGTATTCCATTGCGGAGCAAAGGTAAAACCTAAATTGCCCCTGCCTCTTTTTGATGACCACACTGGAATCTTGGAATGGCAGAGTAATGATAGGGCTGTAGTAAGATTTTTAAATATGGATGACGTAAAGGATAAAGAAGAAAACCTTCGATGGGTGATAGGAAAGTGGATTGAGACAAGTGGTTCTTCTTAAGATGGCTACAGTAACTAATGGGTATCTTAAACGAGTGGCTAGGTTAGAGATAAATAGCAGTGGTATAAGAAAGATTATTAAATTTAACACATAACAAATTTATAATGCCCCTTCGAACAACTTTGATTCGTGTCGTGGGGCATCTTTAATTTAACCAGGATTTGTCTGGGCCTTATTAATTAATGATATATCTAAAATACTCATAACTTTAAAAGTAGCTGATGTATATTAAACTCATCCTGCTTATTTCCGATGTTAGACCACTGATGAAGATAAATAATTTCACCTCTTCTAATCCCAGTACCGATTATTGTAACGATAAGAATATAATCTCAATAAGCTACATAGCTACTTCACGTTGTTTATTTTATACTTCTGTAGAAATTCAACATCTGGCGGTTTTGCTCATCACTGAAAACATCAACCTTTACATCTTTTTCTTTTTTTTTACTTTCTTAGCTAGACTAGTTTTAATTACTTCACATCCTACCATATAATTTAAAAATGCTCGGATTCTTATTAACTTAGTATTGATTGCACTCACCATATCGACTCGCCCATTCATTTTGAAATATATAACAAGAAGAAATAGGATTTAAAAAAGCTTCAAGTCCAGTTTAATGTGGGAAAATAGGATTGCACACAAATCTGCACACAAAAACGACTCTCACAAACCACACTGAAAGTAAGTTAATTAGTACAATATATGACAACAAAAATAACATTTTGAATTAGGAGCCTAAACGACAAGAACACTACCTTAACAATACTGTTATAAAAGAAAGCTCGATATATGAAAATTCTGATCTTTTGTATTTGTATATTATGTTGTTTACCAGTATAGTCTCAATTGCTATTAATTCTAAGTCATTTTCGTCAAATATGGTAACATCATATCCTTTTGACATAATCAACTCTGCTATATATTGGGTAGGAACGTATTCAGTTTTAGATTTAGCAGGGTCAAAAGGTGTGCTTGATTCTTGTATAAAAGATGATAATATTGTATCTATTTCTAAGAATTCATACGCCGATTAGAACTCAAATGGAGATGTTAGGGGCTTTTGATATCTATACTGGTACCTCCCCAATATTCTATAGGGAACCAATTAAAGTGAATATTGGTTGACATCTAATTAATTAAATACTATATGGTTTCCATTTTCCTGTGTATCCATTAAATCGGGAGTACTCGTAAAGAGTAATGAGTTTTTCAGCTAAATAGTACTCAAAATAATGCTCCTCTTCATTAATTAAGTTATCCAATAGGATATCATTTCGTTTAATAATATGATCCAAATAATTACTTTCTGCGACTTTATCACTTTTCTGCAAGTTACATCTTTGGCAAGATAACACTAGGTTCCAAAGATCATCTGTCTGAATAAAACTCCAAGGAATAAAATGGTCAAGGTGAACGGATCTCTGCTTCAACTTACTACTACAATAAAAGCAATTATTATTTTCGTACTTATTTATTATTTGGTAAAATTTATCTAAAGAGCTTCTCCTAGATATAACCTCTACCTTAGTTAACAAATAATCAACATGTGGCACATTATTATTTTTTTCTAAGAACTTAGCCAGTTGGTAATTAGTGAGCTGAATTAAGGTCCTTTGGTGATGTTGTAGAAACTCATAAACTGGTTTATTAAACTTTAAATGTTCTGCTTTTAAATTAAATTCATAAAAAAGTCCATTCGTGTCTCCGTAGAATGCTCCAATAAAATACCTTTTTCCATTAGTCTTTACTGCTTTTACAATTTTTAATTGCAACTCATTATCTAACTTGTCAAAACTCCATTGTTTTGGTATTGCATATTTCTCACTGTATGTCTCTAATATCCTTTGAATTACAGAATGTTGATTCCTGTTATTAGATTGCCAAAGACCATGATGCACAACCAAGTTCCAATAAATTTTTGTAAAAGAGTAGAATAAATAATTATAATTTAGAACAAGCTCATCATTAACATTGTATAAGTTCTCCAATAAAGATTTGAAAAAGCCAAATTTATAAGAAGTGGTTACTTGTGAATGAAAGTAGAAATGATTAATTGCTTGCCATATGTCAATATCGCTAATATATGAGTGTTTAATTTCCCCTATTTTTAAATCCCAACTCATGTCTCTTTGATTCTTCCCTTCCTTTATAACTATAAAGTTTACCAAACTTTTAATCATAGTGGTATAAATTCATACACTTTAAATGCGAGCTGTAATTTATTGTTTTGAATAAGTAGTTACTATTCCAATTCTATATATAGTAAAATAATAAAATAGACAATTTATGACTTTAATCGATAAAAGTAGGTGGTTATTTATGAATAAAATTAAAATTAGAGAAATAGAGCTTATGTCAAAAGTTTGTGCTAGGAATGAAATTCCAACTACTCTTGGAAAAGCTTTATTAAAAATGGCTAAAAATGAGGCTTATAAAAATAACACTCAAGCTACTAGAGTCAAGGAGTACCAAAATTTAATAGATTTTCACTTTAAGGAAAAGAATTGAGGTGAGTACATATGTTATTAAAAAAATTAGAATTTGACAATTATAAAACCTATTATGGTGTACAAGCAGTTGATTTATATATACCTGAACACGAAAGAAGAGAAAACGGGAAGAATATAATTTTACTAGGTGGATTAAATGGCGCCGGAAAGACAACAATCCTCAAAGCAATTCTATACGTCCTTTTTGGTAAAAGAGGAATGTCTGAGACTGAGTACAAAAGATTGTTCTCCAATATCATTAATAACACATACTTTAACGAAGGTGGTCGCAAGTGTGGCGTTAAGTTAGTTATTGAACTTGACACGGGTGAGGAATGGCACTTAAAGGTAAAATGGCACTTTGACCAGCTAAAAAGATTATCTCATGAAGAGCGAGCCCTTGAAGTTAAAACGCCTCGTTCAAGTAGACCTAAACATGCTCAAATAGACAATATTGAGGTTTTTAATAAGTTTATTGATAGAATAATTCCCTACCATGCCGCACCTTTCTTCATCTTTGATGGTGAAGAGATAAAAGATATTATTCTTCGACAAAACAGCCAGGAAATGAAAGAGGCTATTCAAAAAATCACTGGTATGGAATCGTATAAGCAGCTTCTAAAAGATCTTACAGTATTAAAGCAGTCTATCGAAAAGCAACTGGCTCGCTCTGTTAATCATGCCAGCTTAAAAAATGCTGAAAAAGAACTTATTGAGCTTAATGAAGATATTGCTAAATATGAAGAAAAGAAAGAAAGACTACAGACAAAACGGCTACACCAATTAAGATTAATAGAAGCTGCAAAACAACAGAGAAACGAAAAACTAACCCAAAATTCTAAATCTAGAGAAGTAATTGTGAAGAAGCAAACCCGGGTTGCAACAGAATTAGAGATAATAAAAAAAGAATATAGCTCTTTCTATTCGAGTAATATTCTCTATGTAATATTAAGTGAGAAGATCAGTAAACTAAAGACACGATTGAAGAAAGAAAATGAGGTAAGTCATAAGAGAATATTACAGGATGCTTCCCTGTCTCCCTATCGGAACTTTATTAATCAATTATTAAATACATCGATCACTCCCCCCCTTTCTCAGGAGCAATTAAAGCAAATAAGAGAACTTGGTGAGGAAATATGGATTAAAGAAAACGATATTAGAAACTACGTGGATAAAGAATATAAAGAGATCCATGATATTTCTAATAAAGATTACAACTACTTAATCTCTTTGGCAGGAAAGGATAAGCATCAAGTAACACAATATATAAACAAAATTGAAAGACTTACACAAGAGTTTGAAGCTTTGGAAACTGACATACGAAATGCTCCAGAAGCAGTTAACCTAGATAAAGAAAACGAAAAAATAGATATGTTAGTTAAAGCCTTGGGAGAAATCGAAACAAAGTTTAAAGTAGTAGTAAGTAAACTAAACAAACATCTTGATGAAAGAGCAAAGCTTAAAAATAATTTTACGCGCCTAATTAACAAAGATGGAAATAAAGAAAAGTTCCAGGAGCAACTTATTAATATTGAAAAAACACTTGCTGCTATGGATGATTACATTTCCGAGGTTACAAAAATGAAAGCTGAAATCATAAGAGAAGAATTTTCCAAGATGCTCAAAGTTCTTTTCAGAAAGCAGGATGAGTTTGGTAAAATTGAGTTTGATATTGGCACATATTCTATCAGGCTTTATAGTGACCGCATGCAGGAGATTAGCATCCAGGAAAGGTCAGCTGGTGAGATGCAAATGATCTCCTCTGCTTTGATCTGGGCTCTAACTAAAGCGTCGGACTTGTCGCTTCCTATGGTAATCGATACTCCATTAGGAAGGTTGGACAGCTATCACCGAAATCATTTGATCAACCATTATTATAAAGAATTAAGCGAACAAGTAATTATTCTATCTACTGATACCGAGATTACGGAAGAATATGTAGACTTAATGGAAAGCTCATCCTATAAACAATACATGTTAGATTATAACGAAAAAGAAAAATATACTGTAATTAGAGATGGGTATTTTGATTTTGTAAGGATGTGAGAATATGTCAAATAGAAATATATCGCTTTCTGAAGAAGGAAAGAAAATTTTAGATCAGTTTGTAGATTTATTGGAAGTTGACAGACCGCAGGCGATAAAGATCGCTTTGGCAAAAGGAATTTCAGAATCCAATGGTGCATTGAATGCAAATTATGCCTTAGGTAAAAAATGGCCAATCCCTGATAATATTATTAAGGATAGAGAATATGTTCTTTTCAAACATCTCATTATTACTGAACTTAATCAACCACTATCAGACGAAGAACTTCACAAATATATGCTAACCTTTATAGAACATGGACTTCGTTTAGTTGAGAAACTTCATAAAAACAAAACCTCCATGGAAGATTTCCGATTAATGATTCTATAACAAAACACCCCCGCTGATTTGGCGGGGGTATTTAATTATAATCTCTCTGAAAGTGAAGTAATATCTACTACCGTAACAGTTGGATTGGATAGTTCTCCATTATCTTTTAAGACCGGTCCATGTACAATACACTGCCCTTTTTTCAATGAAGCTAATTTATTTTCCCATTGTTTTTTCTCATTATTATCTTTAGATAAGCTGCCGGCTATACTGGATATTTCCTGCTCTGGTGGAGAGAAATATACTTTTTGAGACGAATTCTGCAACCTAGCTAACTCATCAGGATCCAATTGAGACTTCAAAAACTGAGTAGCGTACCACCCTGACCAGCCAAACTTTCTACCTTCCGTCAGTATTCTCGCAGAAGGAGATTTTTCAGTATGATCCAAGTTTTGCGCTTCATCCATAATTACTGGCATTGGATGATTTTTAGAACCATGCTTCACAGAGTAATTCCACATATCCCATAAAATAAACTCCGTTATCATTAATTGGACATCTCGCGGGAAACCAGTTAACTGAATAATGTATATCTCTCCGTTGCTATTCACTATGTCCTTCCAGTTCACAGTATTTTCTGTACTGAAAGGATCCCTGTCAATTAAAGGCCTGATTTGGGATAAAGCTGTCTTGGAATAATTGCTTCCATCTTCCTCGAGCATCTCCTTTAACTTAACAAGACTCATTTTATCATCATAACGTTCGAGCCCATTCAGTATGGCTTCATAAATGGCATTCTGTTGTTGAATACCGAGTGATTTGTATACAGAGGCAAATACACTCTTCACTCTTTCAGCTATATCTGTATTTGATTCTGGAAGTTGAATTCCTCCTATATCCCGGACATTCTTTTCAAAAGGATTAATAGGAAGTTTCTCGCTGTATACAATCTTTTGCTTGAGCTTAGGCCCCAAAGTTGTAACAAACTCTTCTTCCAGCTGGTTTGGCAAAAAGCCTTCTGTATAATCAATGATGATGCTCGGAATGCCCATTTTTGACTTTTCCAGAAGCAGACATTGCATGAAATAGGTTTTACCTTGTCCTGATTTTCCTGATATCAGTAAATGTCTATTAGCAAGACCTTTATTCCCAAACTCCCAATAAATGTTCCGGTTCGAGTTTTCTGCCTTCCCCAACAAGATCCTTGTATCTTCTAGATCGCTGCTTGTATCATTACCCGTTAACGCCTCTTCTACATTTTGGTCTGCGGGAGGATTTTCTGATTCTGATTGCGAGTGTTCATCAGCAGGCTCATTTTCTGTATTATTCTCTTCAGTATAACTTTCAGCTACATGTTCGTCTGCAGATTCATAATTGACAGTTTCTTCTGAAGTAGATTCTGGTTGCTCTGAAATTTCCTGCTCCTCTGTTGAAACACTCTGTTTATAGCTATAAGATAACATATCCTCTTTTACAAAATCATTTTCCTCTTCTTGAATCCACTTACGAAGCTCCTTTATAGGCCTGACGAGTCCCTCGTATCCATCACTTTCTGTTAAATTTAACAGAAGAACTTCAGAATCAACTGCTGCACTTCGATGATGGGCATCTTTTTGGAATGACAGGATTGCACCATCTCCAATATAACTGGAAAGTCTATTTGACACTGTGTAGTCGTCTTTTAACAACTTCTCTAGGGAAGATTCAGGCAAGGCATAGCCCTTTTCAGTCCAGAAGTCACTTTGCTGCAGCTTTTGTGCATTAGAAATAAGAAGTTGAGCAAAGAAGTTACGATAGAATTTACCGGTGAAAGTTTCTCCAGTCTCTCCTGTTAGTGTATCAACGAACAGCTGTTTCGTTTGTTTTACCTGTTTTCTTGCTTTATCAAGTACTGTTCCTTTATTGAAACCAATCTTTACTTCTACAGGGTAAAAATGAAGTGATATATTTTCACCTTTTTGTTCAAGTCCGATCAATAATAGGTCGTCACTATGGCTTCCCTTAACGCCTAAATTCTTTGCTGTAAAGATTCCATCAGATTTACTCAGACTGACAGCACCCGCTACTCTCAGCACTTCCTCCAATGAAATAGGCACCCATGTAATATTCGGGTGATCAAAATAGGATACCGAGAATTTGATAGCAGAGATAATGCTTAATTTCTCCCTGTCATAATGTCCTTTACTTCCTATAATCCTTAACAACCATTCACCATTAAACGTATTAAAAGCTTTAATAGTGTTTAGAACATTTTCATCTGTGCCTTCAACATTCTTTTGAGCAAGAAATTCTTTAATAACGGCATAATATTGTTGTGACTTATCTGTTACTGTAATAGCATCATAACGGCTTGATGAAGAGTATTGGTCACTGTAATGAATTACCACAAGGTTGCCATCATATTGATTGAAGTACTCTAAATCGATAGATGGGTCTACAAAAGTAACCCAATAAGAAGATTTAAAGATTTTTTCCAGATTTTCTTCATCGGTTGTTGTTGTTCGTGAGAATATCACTTCTTCCTTTCGGTAACTGTCATTCCCACTGTTTCGCAGGTTTGCTGCCAGTTCATTAACATAATAAGAAGTGGATGCCAATAAGTTCTCTTGGTCAATGGAATAAGCCTGGGTGCCGAATCCACTCTTGTAATTCTCTTGATCTTTCATTGAAGGAACACTTGAGTACAGCCCATCAAGTGCGATACCAGAAGTCATATCCTTCATTGGCTGGACTGCATATTTTTCTTGAGCTTTCATCTTATAAAAAGAAATATGAGCATATTTATATTCCTCGCCTATCAGTTGTTTATAGAAGAATAAATTTTGCCTTATTTTTCTTAGTACATCTTCTTCGTCTAAGTCCTTCTTTTTTAACTTAATATCAAAAAGCTCTTCCATTTTTTCAACCGTTTCCGTACGAGCATATAAATCAAAAGCACTCTCTATTTCTTGGTCATTATATAGTGTTACTTCAACTGGTTTTAAATAATCTATTCCCTCACGCTCGATCACCTTCAGCATCCAATGTATGATCCCTTTGAGAACTTCTTTATCGTTTACAATATTAATAATATTAATCTGCAATGGAGCCATAGAACTCTCTATAAACAAATATGAAAAGTGATCCTTGAATTGGGATATCTTATCGCTAACTACTTTTGCAAGGTATTGGTTAGCATCAGAGACAGAGACTTGGTTTACAGGCTTAAAAGTCAACCACTCCATGGCTGATTGCTGATAATCCGGTTTGTATAATCTTTCATTTTCATTATATAGAAATGGAACAAGCGCATCTGGGCTTAAGCGATTCAAAATACTATTGTCAATTTCCTCATGACCCAGCAGGTTATATACTTTTAATTTATAGGCAACCATAAGGGGGTGAAAAGGCGTGAAGTAAACCATGTTTGGTGAATGAAGAGTTCCTAACTTGAATAAGTCCATTCCTTTTTTTCCAGCAGGTGTTCCTGTGACAAAGCCTTTGATTTCCTCTAGGTAAGCCTTAATATAAGCGATAGACCTATCTCTTAATTCATTAGAAACTGCTGATAAACTTGGAATACCTTCAGTCCTTTTAAAATAGTTAATAAATCGGCTGAATGCTTCTCTTAGTTCATCTTTTAATACAACATCTTTTTCAATTAACTGGTCGGACTCGAAATATGCATGTTTTATCCCTTGTTCGACCCATTGATTTTCCCACTCAAAGTACTGTTTATATTCAGAATGGAAATAAAACTCTCTGTTTTCCAGAATAAGTCGGTTATTTTCTTTTATCCACTTTACGTCATGGCTGGTCTCACGAATTAACTTCCATAGACGCTGTCCGGTAATCGGCATTGACTCTGGAAGTTCATTTTTTAACTTTAGTAGCACAACAGTATTATCAAATTGAGCTTTTATTATTAATTCATCCTCGTCATTAAAGGACTCCGGGAGTGGCTCAACTGTAACCTGCTGATCTTGGGTAAACATTACTGTTTGTAATTGAGATTCTATTTGAAGCTTTTTGCTTTCCATTCCTTGACCAAAAGTTAATACTTCTTCCTCATACTGTAATCCGACTGTCTTTAGAATAGGGTCAACGGTATATGTCGATTTGTATTTATCTAGATAAATTGGATCAATAGGCAAAACTGCTATAGAAAGTTCTGCCCCCAGGGTAGACTTCTTATCATGTTTATAGGCCAACTTAAGATAAGATACTTCCTCGTGTTTGGTTTTTATATTTGCAAAGATATTCGTTTTTTTTACTTCAATAGTTGACGATCCATCAAACTCTTTAGGAACCGTAAGAAATTCTTTCGATAAACTTGTTATACCGCCGTTTAGTTCAAAACTAATTTGAAGATTTATACTTTCTTTGTTTTCTGGATTAAAGATAATGATATGTCTTTTTCTGTTACCGGCAGCAGTTTCTTTAAGAGGTCTATTCCAATTAATGAGTCTATCACTAATTTTAATCGCTTCTAATTCAACTTTGACCCCTTTCTTAGTATCTAAATAGTCTTGATGATACTTATGAACTTTCGGAAAGGTAAGCTGCTTCCAATCCTCATCCATTAAGCCTTTTTTTGCCTGGGGAGTAAATCTTTTCTCCAATTCATCTTCACCCAAGCCAAAGTCATGAACCTTCCGGACAAAATCGTATAACTCTCTATTCTCGTTTATTCTCGCTTGTTGCTCTTTTCCTTTAAAAGAATCCAAATCGGGATCCTTAAAAATTCCGTATTTATAGTATTCATTATCATTGATTGACCCTTTTTCTAAAGTAGAAAAAATATCTTCAAATTCAAAGATAGTAATTTGCTGGAAGGACTGCTCCTTCATTAAATATTCCAAGTTATCCATCAGAATTATCCGATCTACCTTTTCAAGAACGCTGTGTTCAATTTCAAACTTCAAATTTTTAAAGATGGAAGAAGGATGCAAGGGCATGCCTTCCTTTTGCAGGTCACTGCTTCCTCCTTGAATAGAATCTAACTGTTCCGAAACTATACTTAGTAAGGCTGTGTCTTTCCATTCTCCAGTCTGTTCTCCGACTAAATTTCTTAGAGTCACTAAGAAATCAGGCTTCACAGAAGCAGATGTATGAGCTACAACTAGATGTCTCTCCTGAAACGGGATAGAAAATGTTACGTATTTCTCTCCCATTTCATGTTTATATTCAAACTTTTTAGCACTTTCAATATTTTTTAACGAGTCAACTAGAGCTTCCACATCTGAATGACTGTCTAATTGCAGATAGTATCTATCCCCATTGTTTATACCGGATTCTTTAAAGAAATTTTTAAGTATTGAAGCTATATAATTATAAAATTGGTTTGACATACTGAGCATCACCACTATCACTTTTTTTGTCAATAATATTTAAGTTGTCAAATAACTTTACTACTTCCTTTTTGGAATAACGGTCCAACGCTATCCCGCGCTTTTCAAATTCTTTAAATAGATCGTTCAATGGAATTCTCTTATCCTTAACGGATACCGCTGTTATCAGAAGCAGAAAATCATGCTTAATATTTAGCACTTGCCCTAAGCTTCCCCTGCTTTTCAAGAATTGGTTAGACGCCAAATCTTCAATGTTTCTACCGTATTTTTCACAAACCCCGGTACTCATTCCATCCTTTAAACATTCAAATAAGACTTCAAAAGCTTCGGGGATTGAATCAGAATTGTCAGGAATAGAAACTCCTGTAAATGGCAGGTTTTTATAATCTTCTATCCAATTTTTCAATTCCCTGAGAAATGCCTTTTCAAATGCTTCTCCCCTGTCTTGGATCTTCTTATAAAGAATACTATATGGGATAAATTGAAATCTATCGTTGGATGATTCTTTGTTTAGAGCATTATGGCTCAAGTGTGAAATTGTATGAATATGAGGAAATAAGTTTTTAGCTTTTTCTTTTATAAACTTAAATCCTTCTAAATCATCTGCTGCTTTTCTTCTTTTATTAATCGATTCCCATTCCAATGCAAAGTACAATGGATGCACTTCGTCAAAGTTTGCTTTAGTGAATTGTTCGAATTTTAACAGTAATTGACAGGAATATATTAAAGTGTAGAAGTGAGTCAGAACTGGAAAAGAAGCCAGGAAATAATCCTTATACTTACTCAAATATAAAAGATCTTCTTGATAACATGTTATTAAAGGTTGTACTAGCTGCTGGTACTGTTTATCTGATGGCTTAGCCTCTTTCAATGCATCAAGCTGACTTAGTATCAGCTCAGTAAGAATGTCTTCTGTGTTTTTATTTTTAAATATTTCCCTAAGTTCCCTATTACCCGAGGCTAAAGTGTCCCCCATAAATTGTGCATACTTTTTAAACTCATTTTTCTGTTTATCTTCATAGGTAATATAATTGAACAGGTAGGGATGAATGGGCTTTATTTCCTCTTTACTGAATAAGTACTGATCCAGAAACCTAATAAAATCATCTGACGCCTCTTCGTCCTCTATAAAGTCCACCTTAGAAGCAATATGTTCACTCAAGTCATTTTCATCAGCTGAAGTATAGAAATCCTGTTTTTTGATTGCCTTTTTATCAATCTCTACCTGACATAACAAGCGAATATATTCTCCAAGAACTTTACCGAAGTTTCCTCTGATTGCCCTGGTTCTCTTAGACAAAAAAGGCAAAACATCGAGAACCTTTCCTACATCATGTTTATTTTTATTTACTAAATGTTCTTTTAAAAATTCTCGATATAGATTCTCAATCACCATTTACTACTCCTTTTCAAATACGAAACTGCCAAAGTCATCTTTTTTAATCGTGTAATATTTCTTGTCATTTGGATAATGTATTAACAACTCACTTCTCTTTTCACCAAACGCCATTAATTTCTCAATAAATTCTACAAATTTTATAGCATCTTCTTCATCTTTTTTATTGGGACGGTACCCTTGCTGTACTTTAACAAGTAATTGATACAGTTGAAAGTCTATATCTAAATAAATTTTATCTTCAGCATTACCGCCATGGTATGCTAAGAGGATAGATGATTTAAAAGAATCTAATTGTTCCTCAGTTCTAGTCGTTAAATGCTCAATTGTAGGCCTCAAATTTAGTTTTTGTGCGAGACGAAACTTTTCATCAGGTTTATTCAGGTATATATATCCCCTCTTTGGACTTCCCTTCCAATTGAAAATAGCTCTTTTTATCTCATCGTAAAAGCCTTTAATCTTTCTCTTTTCACCTACGTTAAAATAAAATAGATTTTTAGTAAACTCACTGTAACTTGAATCTGAAAGCTTTGAGGCAAACTCCTCGTTAGTTAAGTATGCTAACCTTATAAAAGACTCAAAGAACAGATTGAATGAATAATCACTTAAATTTTCATTGCTTATGAACGGTTTCAGCCATTCGATTGGAGTGCTGTCTTGAATATTAATATTTATTAAATATTCCCAGTTACTTAGAGTGTTCAGGTCAATTACCACCTGGTCTATATATATAGATCTATTGTGTATTGGGTCGACTTCATTTAATGCATTTAGTAAAACAGATCGTTCTCTTCTATTGAATAGAAGTGTTGGCAATGAGTCCTTCAATGTCTCAAATTCTGTCACTAACTTAATATTTTTGACTTCATCAGGTATTAAGATATCAGCGATGAAGTTCAAGAAAGCCCTTGCCGAAATCACCAATTTGCTTTTGACTATAGTTTTGATGACTAATTGAACTACTTGCTGCTGCAAAAAATCATTCTGCATTAACTGGAAATTTTCATGCACTATGGTTTTTACACCGTTCGCCTCATCTTCTCTCAATGCTGCATAAAATGGATTTTCCTTAGTTTCAGAAAAAACTTTTTCCGTTAATGTTGAAAAGAAACTAGAAGTGGGACCTTTTTCAGTTAGTTCATACGAATGGTAATCCCCAAAACTTAATAAACCGAAAGACCCTTCACTAAACAATGTTGTTATATTTTGCGAAAACAAATCACTTTTTTCGACAAATTCCTTTAGCACTTGGTAGGAATATTTTTCATGCTGCGTGTTAATAAAGTTGTGTAAAACACCCATATTAATGGCCAGAATAACTTTCTGATTTGAGTCATGAATGTTTTGGTCTGAAAAATTTTCCAATACTTCCTCAAGAGTTTCCATCGCATTTTTGTTTGGAGAAAAACTTTCTGTAGCATCATTAAAAATTGTATATTTACCAATTAAATGAGGCTTTTTCTTTTTTAGGTAAGCTAGTAAATGCGACTTACCGTCTCCTACGCTTCCGCAAAGTAAAATAAGATTCCCTTTCTCCTTTATGGATTGTTCTTCTAAAATACGCTCTAAGTCTAACTGAATTCTACGGTCTACATGCAAGTAGTCTTTGAAGGCACTGAATTGATTTGCATTTTCAATTGCTTCCTGCGATGAATCTTTTAATCTTTTCAATTCGCGTAATAGATAGCTTTGCCCATTTGGGAGATCTTTTGTTATAAGGGAGACTTCACCTTCATTTTCTATATAGTCAGGTTGAACAATTTTTTCAATGATGTCTTCCTCTTTTTCTGTATTAACCTGTGTCCCGCTAATATGATTAGAACCTAAAAGGTCTAAAATTTGTTTTCTTACTAACTCCTCGATCTTTTCTTCTTTCTTGGGTGGTTTAGGAGTATCGTAAGCTGGAACTTTTAATTCTTCAGAAGAATACACTTCATAAAACCAAAGACCTATATTATACATTTCTTTATGTAACTTAAAAGCTTCACTTATATCATCAAAATCTCCATCATGGGCTGCCTTGTTTCCAGATAACCGTATAGTGTCAAAGGACTGTTGAATTTCCCTCTTAATATAATCCTCTCTTGCAAGATGAGAGATTTTTTCAAAAAGTGTAGAAATGTAAGGAGCATCAATTTGTTCTATCCTAAATACTTCGTTGAGGATAGCTTCAGCAAAGAGCCTAGCCTTCACTATGGAACTAGCTGGATCCTCATATAACAGCTCTTCCATCTTCTTTGCATTTTTTGCTGCAACTTGATTTATATCTTCGAGAAAACTTAAAAAGTATAAAGTTTGACTTTCCATATTTCATCACTCCGAATGCTATTCTAATAACATGATTTTAACATAAAATCTTAATGAATTTTTAACAAAGATGTTTAGGAATGTAAAATAATATCCAATCGTGCAAAAACCGAATAAAAGTTCGGCATTTTTTATTGTATATAAAAATTAAAAAGTATATAATCATTTCATCACATTACGTACGTAATCAGGAGGCGTTACT
The DNA here is from genome assembly GCF_009674805.1 of Metabacillus lacus. Lineage (GTDB taxonomy): Bacteria > Bacillota > Bacilli > Bacillales > Bacillaceae > Metabacillus_C > Metabacillus_C lacus. The sequence continues at coordinate 23,722 of NZ_WKKI01000026.1, forward strand.
ATGGATGCAGCATTTAGTTATAGTTTTTCAGCCATTCGTGGAGTACAAGCTAATAAAGAGTATTATGTTGCAATGTGCCCATTGAGAATAATCCCAAAGATTTTCTTGTTTGATGAAGATGAAATCCCGCCAGAACACAGAGCTCAAAGAATATTAAACAAATCAAGGATTCCTGAGATCACCAACTACATAGTTGAAAATAACCATGATTATGTCTTTTCATCCCTTACTGCTTCGATAGATGGAGAAATAGAATTTATATCTTTCAGTGAAGATCCATCATCTAAGGACTTAGGTCAGCTAAGAATATCATTAGATTCAAGATTTTTAATTAATGATGGCCAGCATCGCCGGGCCGCAATTGAAGAAGCGTTGAAGGTATCTCCAGAAATTGGATCGGAAACAATATCAGTTGTTTTTTATCATGATGAAGGGCTGACTAAGTCACAACAGATCTTTTCAGACCTTAATCGTCATGCGGTAAATACGACATCTTCTATTGGTATCTTATATGACCATCGTGATAAACTATCACTTGTGACTAAAGAATTGGTTACTGAAATTCCATTACTTAAACGCTATACAGATAGAGAAAGAGTTTCATTGTCAAAAAACTCTCCAAAAATATTAGCTTTGAACCATATTTTTAACACGAACCTTAAGTTATTGGGGAAGAGCAAAGGAGATCAGATTTCAAATGATGACCAGAAGTTTCTTTTTGAATTCTGGGAAGTACTAACTGATTCTATCAAGGAATGGAATCAGGTTTTAAATAAAGAGTTATCCCCTAGAGAACTTAGAGCTAACTTTATCGTTGGACATGGAGTTTTTATAGAAGCGATCGGTGTTTTAGGAAGATATTTAAGAGAGTATCACCAGGTAGACTGGAAAAAATATATTCATAAACTATCAGATATAGATTGGAACAGAGAAAACACAGAATCTTGGCTGGGCAGAGCTTTTAACTCGAACGGCCGTATTCAAAAAACAAACCTTACAATTCAACTGACAACGAATAAGATTAAGAACTTACTGGGCTTGCCACTTTTAGAAAATGAACAGACTATTGAGAATAAATTTAAGCAGGGAGAAATGTAATATGAGCGAAGGAATCATCTCAAGTCTTTTTAATGAAGAAAAAACAGTATTAGAGGAATCTAAAGAGGAGATTAAAAAAATATATCTATCTGATGAACGTCCTTGGGTTGTCGGTTATAGCGGCGGAAAAGACTCCACTGTTGTAGTGCAGCTTGTTTTTGAAGCACTTAAAGAGCTGCCTGCTGAAGAGTTAACAAAGAAAATATATGTTATTTCTTCCGATACACTTGTGGAAACACCATTGATTATCCAATCGATTAACCAAACGTTAAGAAAGATCCAGGAAAAAGCACTGGAATTAGGGCTCCCTATAGAAACACATAAAGTAAAACCTGTTGTAGAACAGTCATTCTGGTTGAATATTATCGGCAAGGGTTACCCTTCCCCTAACCAACAGTTCAGATGGTGTACAGACCGATTAAAAATTGACCCTGCCAATCAGTTCATCACAGACAAGGTCAGCTCATTTGGAGAAGTAATTATGGTATTGGGTGTTAGAGAAGACGAAAGTGCTACAAGAGCTAATGTTATTCGTTCTCACACCGTTGAAGGTAAAGTTCTTATGCGTCATTCAACTTTATCAAATGCTTATGTTTATGCGCCTATCAAGCGTTTCTCTTTAGATGATGTTTGGGATTATTTACTTAGTAACCCTTCTCCTTGGGGTGACGATAACTTTGAACTCCATCGACTATATCAAGATTCAAGCAGCGGAGAATGTCCTTTAGTAGTAGATAAGACTGTAAAAGAGTCTGCTGGCTCATGCGGTAACAGCAGATTCGGATGCTGGGTTTGTACGGTTGTAAACGAAGATAAGGCTCTCTCAGGATTTATCCAGAGCGGACATGATTGGATGAAGCCTTTACTGAATTTTCGTAACTGGCTTTCATCTATTAGAGATGACCGCAGCAGACGAATGAAATATAGAATGAATGGTCAAATTTATTTTAAGGACATTAAAGTTGAAGATGTAGATGGGGTTCCACATCATTTGATCGCCAAAAAAGGCAGCAGACCTAAGCAGCTTATTCCTTTGGACCAATATACTATTGTAGAAAAAGATAAGCTTAAAGAGTATTTAGAAGATAATAAGATTGACCTGAGTGTAAATGGTGATCATATGATTTTAGTTAGCTATTTTGACGAAGATACTAATGATGAAAATCTTGCCCAGCTCGGCCTCGGACCATTCACCATGGAAACAAGAAGAGAAATCTTAGAAAACCTTTTAAGAGTACAAAAGCAATTGCAGCACCCTAATGACCCTAATTATAAATTAATTCAAGAAGAAGAACTAAAGGCCATTAGGAAAGTTTGGTATAAAAAAGGTGACTGGGATGATCATGTCCCTCAAATCTTCAATAAAGTTATGGGCTATGACCTTGAATGGGAAGTGGATGATCGTCCCCTATTCAAAAAGGATCAAGTTTCAGATTTAGAACTTCTATGTGATGAGTTTAAGGTTGATATTAAAGTAGTTAAAAAACTGCTAGCTATAGAAAAAGATTTTTCAGGATTTAAGGTTCGCCGTGGATTAATGGATGAAATCTCGAAGGCGCTTAAACAGGATTACCTACATCTTTAATAATTATTGTGAGGTTTTACAATGTATATCAAAAAAATTCAGCTTACTAATATAGGGCCATACCGGGGAATGCATTCTATCGACCTGAGTACAACAAAAGAAAACAACACCATCTTAATAGGCGGAGAAAACGGTGCGGGAAAAACAACCTTTTTAAATTCAATCAAGATGGGGCTTTTTGGTTCTTTTGCTTATGGTTACAAGACAGAAAACAAGGAATACTTCAAGAAAGTGGAATCACTCTTGAACCATGCAGCAAAAGCCGTTGGTGAGAATAACTTTCGCTTAAAATTAGATTTTGATATCACAGACGAACTTTCTAAGGCTGAATATTCACTATATCGTAGCTGGAGATTCCTCAATGGAAACATCAAGGAAGCATTTGACGTGTTAAAGAATGGAAAGCATTTGAATGAATATGAAAAAGATTTATTCAACTCAAGACTAAGAGAAATAATGCCCCCCCAACTTTTAGATTTATGTTTATTTGATGGTGAAGAAATATCAAGAATTATTAATAATAATTTATTATCCAGTTATATCGAAAACCTGTCTCATGTGCTGTTTAATCTAGACCTATTTGAGGCTTTGGAAATAGATTTGGAATCATACAGTCACCAGAATACACAGATATCTTCACTTAACAAACAAGAAAAGGAATTGTTTGAATTAAAAGAAAAAAGAAAAGAACTAAATAGTCATTTAAACGAAATTGAGGAACGATTACACTCCATATTCCAAAAGCAAGAAGAGTTAGAGGAAGATTTCAAAAATGTAAAGTCAGATTTTGAAGTGTATGGAGGGCTGGTTCGTGATGAGAGGGAACATTTAAATCAGGAAATTAATAACATTGAAAATATGAGAAAACAAAATCATGAAACGATAAGGCAATTTGTTGCAAACTCTCTCCCTTTCTTCATTGCTAAAGAACTCGTAATTGATACTCGACAGCAATTAGTTAATGAGGAAAAATTTCAACTGTACTCATCACTTAACAAGCAGCTTACAGATCAAAAAATTTCATCAATTTTAGAGAAGCTTCAAGTGGATAATCAAGAAATTAAAAGCCAACTTTTAAAGGATGAGATCCTCTTAACAGTAAAACCTTCTGATGAAACGGGAATCATCCATAGGGCCTCTTTTTCCGAAAGTAGGCAAGTTGAAAACGTCTATCAAGAAGTTAAAGGGCAAAAGTTAATATCTTATCAACAGCTTATACAAGAAAACAAAGATAAGTTAATAGAAGCACAGGGACTGAGAGAAAAGCTGAAAGTAAATGACTCCTCTTCCGAATTTAGTGAGATGTTGGAGGATATGGAAAGATACACGGAAGAAATCTCACAAGCCTTTAAAAAAATTGAAACAGAAAAAGAAATGCAAGATGAAGTTAAGAATGACTTGTTAAAAGTTAATTCCTCCATTGAAACTATTGAAGCTCTGTTTAGAGACCAAGAAAAAAGCAGAAACTCTTTTGTAGAATCTCAAAAGATCATTTCATTGAGCCAGAAATTCCGTGAAATTCAATTAAAGAAGAAATTGCAGGAAGTACAAATGGAAGCTTTACGTATGTTGAACAAGTTAATGAGAAAACGAAACTATATTGCGTCAATGAAAATTGATTCATCTACTTTTGAGGTCTCTCTTTTTGACCAAAATAAAGAAGCTATTGAAAAGTCCACACTTTCTGCTGGGGAAAAAGAGATATTACTTCTCTCTATCATCTGGGCAATTTTCAAATGCTCTGGAAGAAATGTTCCGTTCATTTTTGATACTTTATTAGGAAGATTAGACAGAACTCATAAAACTAGTATTTTAACTCACTTTATTCCTAATAGCGGAAAACAAGTAATAATTCTCTCAACTGATTCTGAAATTGATGAGTATAATTACGAGTTATTACACTCTTATACCGCTAGAGAATTCACTTTGAACTTTGATGTTAATAAAAAAGAAACTATTGTGGTACCTAATTACTTCACGTTTAAGAGCTTGGAGGTTTAAGAGATGAATTTCAGAATCAAAACATCAAAAGACACTGGGGAAAAATTAAAAAGCCTTCAAGCTTCAACAGGATTAACTTGGAATATTCTCTCACGTTTGGCTGTTGGCTTATCTCTACGAATCAAAGAAATTCCTGATTTAGTTGAAGACAAAAGTGGTGTAGACATCCATAGGAATGCTATGACTGGTGAGAATGATTATATCTATAAGGCTTTAATCAGGCAGCATTCAAAAAAAAACCTTTCAGATGAAGAATACTTTCCAGACTACTTTAATGCTCACTTAGACAGGGGCATTAAGTTACTTGAAAACGAATACCGTCACGCTGGAAACTACGATAAACTCCTGAATAATCTTTTCAAAATTGATGCATAAGGGTGATTCAATTGTTATATTTAGATAATAGTGCGACCACTCCCCTGCTACCTGTAGTCCGGGAGGCTATGCTTCCTTACTTACTTGAGGAATTTGGAAATCCCTCAAGTAAGTATTATTCCAAAGCAATTAATGCAACTAAAGCAATTGAGCAAGCTCGTAAAAATGTTGCAAATCTTCTAGGATGCAAGCCAGAAGAATTATCTTTTACCAGCGGTTCAACAGAAACAAATAATATGGTTCTTAAAGGGGTAACTGATTACTACCAAACTAAAGGTAACCATATTATTACATCAAAAGCTGAACACCCCTCTATCCTGGATACCTGCAAGTACCTGGAGGACCTAGGTTTTCAAGTTACATATTTAAATGTAGATAAATATGGAAGAGTATCCCTGGATAATTTGAAAAATGCTCTTTCTGATAACACTATTTTAGTCTCGATTATGTGGGGAAATAATGAACTTGGTTCCTTGAATCCTATTGAGGAAATAGCAGCTCTATGTAAAGAAAGTAATGTATTTTTTCATACTGATGCAACTCAGGTTGTTGGAAAAATAGACTTTAGTTTAGAAGATTTGCCTGGTATTTCTTTCTTATCTTGCTCTGCTCATAAATTTCATGGTCCCAAGGGAACAGGGGTCACATTTATTCGAAGAGACGAATATGGAGTTCCGGTTCCTCTTACTCCCCTTCTACATGGTGGAGGACAGGAGGGGGGAATAAGAAGCGGCACCCTTGCGGTACATAATATTGTAGGCATGGGTAAAGCAGCGGAATTAGCAAATAATTATCTAGAAGAGAACATTTTAAAGTTAAAGATGCTGGAAGAACAACTAACAAATATTTTAAATGCAAAATTTGGTCGAAAAATTGTCTTTAACAATGATAAAATCAATAAAGTTCCTGGCATTTTGAACGTTCAATTCAGGGGTGTCAACAACGAAATACTAGTAAAAAAGTTGGCCCCTGTGATCGCTGTTTCTACTGGTTCTGCTTGCAGTTCGAGTAAACCAAGCCATGTACTGTCTTCAATTGGATTACCATTGGAAGAAATTAGAAATACAATACGCTTTTCTCTTTCTCATTTAATTACTGAAGAGGATTTAATGGTTTTTAAATCTTTATAATAGGAGCATTTCTTTAAAAGGACTTACGGGCACTTGAACAAAAAAGAGCCATCTTGGTATGATACGGAGTGTCAAATCTGCACGAATTGACCCCTAACTTAGTTAACCAAGGAGGACTGCATAATGGATTTTTAATAAAATCAAAAAATAAATCAAGTCACCGATAAATTCTTAACTGAGCTTTAACTTAAATGATAATATCTCCATAAGAACTTTAAAATCTTGACCATGATGCTCTATAGCTTGAACAGTTCTGCCCAATTTCTGTACTCTTTTTCCGGGCCGTTTATACAGAAAAAGTTCTATGTCATTTGAGAGGTATATTGGATGTCTAGGATGCCCATCCTTAGTTGGTATGCCCAAGCTATTAATTTCTTAGCTATTTATAAGCTGGTCAATCTCCATATGTCTTTGATGGATTTTGGATAGGCTACACTTAGTTGGACAGAAATTTTAGGTTCAAGTAGACTATTACTAATACATTAGGGGAGAACCAGCCATGACCCAAATAAAAGCGTCGAACATTCACTGCAGAATTTTAAGAACAAATGGTCCAGCTATATTTGAACGGCCCCAGGCTATCTGAGTATTTCCGATCCAACTCTGGCTTATTCTGTTGTTTGGTTTCCAGAATTGTTGTTCAAACCAGGAAAAACAAATAAGTAAAAAACATTCGAACTATAAATAAATAGTTAGTCCCCCCATTGTACAAAGTCCCCCAACTTCCATTATAATAAAATTACAAGTTATCAGACTACTTATGTGGAGGTACATTATGACTAAAAATTCTAAGCCTAACGAACCTTTGGTTACCCATATTTTCACCGCAGATCCTTCTGCCCATGTGTTCAATGATAAGCTTTATATTTATCCTTCCCACGATCTTGATCATGACGGACCTTCCAACGATAATGGTGATCAGTATGCGATGGAGGATTATCATGTGTTGTCGATGGATGATGTGACGGCTCCTTGTGTGGATCACGGGGAAGCGCTTCATTTACGGGATATTCCCTGGGCCAGTGAGCAGCTTTGGGCACCAGATGCTGCTTATAAAAACAATACATACTATTTGTTCTTCCCTGCGAGAGACAAAGATGGGATTTTCCGCCTTGGTGTAGCGACAAGCGAAAAGCCGGAAGGCCCCTTCTCAGCACAGGAGAATTATATAGAAGGAAGCTATAGTATTGATCCGGCTGTTTACACCGATGAAGATGGCAAGTCTTATGTTTACTTTGGCGGCTTGTGGGGCGGCCAGCTTGAAAAGTGGCAGACTGGCACCTTTACTCCTGAGGCAGAGGGACCTGCTGCACATGAGCCTGCTTTAGGACCTATAGTGGCAGAGCTGAGTGAAGATATGCTTTCGTTCAAAGAAGAGCCGAAGGAAATTAGCATTGTAGATGAAAACGGGAAGCCTATCACGGCTGGTGACGAAGACCGCCGCTATTTTGAAGGACCTTGGGTACATAAATACAATGGTCTTTACTATCTTTCTTATTCAACCGGTACAACTCACAAGATTGTGTACGCAGTGAGTGAGAATCCGCAGGGACCTTTTGAGTTTAAAGGCACGATTCTGACACCAGTGAGCGGCTGGACGACTCATCACTCTATCGTTCAGTTTAAGGACAAATGGTATCTGTTTTACCATGATTGCTCATTGTCCGGAGGCGTTGACCATAAGCGCTCGGTTAAATTTACAGAACTCACCTATAATCCCGATGGTACAATTCAGACAATCGACCCTTATGGAGATCGATAACTTGCGTGTGGAGCTGGCTCTTTTCAAAGAAGCCGGCTCTTTTTTGTGAAGCTTGTAAGCTTGGTGAACTGCTTTACACCTTAATAAAACGTACCAAGAAAACGCAATTGGAGCACTCTATGAATTCTTTTCTATCTATAAAGAAAATTGAAACAATTAATACATATACGATTAACATTTTTGTGATAGTATGAAGGAAGTGAGAGATGTAAGCATACCCAGGCGAGGAGAAATGACATGGAATGGTTACCTGTTGGGATACTGGATGAGCTAAACAGTGCGGTACTGGCGATTGATACTAGCTATCGCATTACATATATGAATCCTGCCAGTGAGAAGCTGCTGCAGGTGGACAAGAATGATGCATTGGGAATAAGCATGTATGATTTTTTTCCGGAAGCACCGGAGGATTATCGGCATGTGGAAAATACGGTAAAGTATCAAAGAGAAATTGTGTTGGAAGCGGTTCCGCTCAGATGGGGAAAATACAATAAGTACTTAAATGTACAAACACACTTGATCCGTCAGAACGGGGGAAACCAGCCCGGTGTTCTTTGAAGCGATGACAAAGCTTAAGTCTGCGGCCAGTCTCATCGGGGTCAAAATGGTCGTCAGCGGCATTCGGCCCAACATGGCAAAACACTGGGTGATGTCAGGTACAGATGGCATTCAAATAGAACATTACTCTTCCATGAAGCAGGCATTGGCAGCCGTTAAACTGCTGCTTCCGGACGCAAAATAGGATAGGCTTCTTATCGCCTATCCTTTCTTATCGTACTCGAATGTTTTTTCTTCCTATGTTCGTCCAATACAATACGAGAGCGCAATAAATCAGCAGCGTATATACTGTCACACCTATGATTAAGAATACAGCCATATGTCCAAAGCTTTCTCCCTGAGATATGGCATGCAGTTGATGATAGTGTTTCAGCTGTGAAAAATAGGACCAGATGAAAACAACAGTCACAATATATAAAACAAGGGCACCCAGTGCTTTTTTATGACTCCCCACTATTGTGAAGTTCCCCATTAATTCTTTTAAGTAAGAGTGCGGAGTGTTCCTCTCCTCCGGGTATCTCTCGGCATGAGAAAGAAGGCAATGGATCCTCCCCATATCATGGACAACACGATTATTTCAGAAGCAGTCATATATCTTTTCCTCCAATTACACTGGAAATAGTTTATATGGATTCTCCAACTCATCGTACCATTAATCCAAATATCCAAAAGCCTTCAGCTGTTTATATCTGTTCACAGCAAGAATTCCCTGCGAGTGCTTTCTCGCTGTCGAAGCACTTTCCGGATAGCTTCCCCAGTCCCAGTTGACATCCCACATTCCCTGATCACTCATCTGCTCCATATAAAAACGGATATTTTCCTGAATTAACTTTCCTAATTTTTCACATAGAGGATGGTCAGGGCTATCAATAAAGTCCAGAGGCATGGCTACATACCCTTCTGACCAGCGTGAAGGCTGTTTTTCTATTGCTTTTTCTGCCAGATACAGCACTTTATCTGCAACCTGCTCATGTGAGAAGGACACCTTGCCCGGAAAGAGTTCAGCGTATGGGTGCATGATTTTCAGCATCTGTTGAAAATTTTGAATTTCATGCTTGTCCATTTCTGTTTTCTCCATCAAATAATCCACTGCTCGCTCGAGGCAGATCCAGCCCAGGGAAGTATGCCTGCTGCCCTCTTCTCCCCAATGTACAAGAAAAGCTGCCAGCTCTGCGCCAGGATTGAACATCCATTTTTCTTGATTGTTTTCTTCCCAGTGCCACCAGGGAGCATGCGGAAATTCGTTTACCTCAGGAATGACTGCTTCCCATATGCCGGTATCACAACTGGCGGTGTTCACAAGATAGCCCAGCATTTTCTGAACCATGTTTTCATCACTATCTGCTCCTACTTCCAGCAATATTTGTCCTGCAGCCCAAGTGCTCATCGGAGAAGACAGCGGCAGCAAAAAATCAGGTTCAATTCCATGGCCAAAGCCCCCATCGTCATTTTGAAAGAAAGCAAGCTGTTTCATCACAAGCTCTTTGCTGCCATCTCCAAAAGCATACTCAAAACGTTCCCTCTCCAGTCCCCTTGCTTCCTGCATCTTCATTCTTGCTTTCTCAAAACGGTGTCTGGCTGGTCCTTTCACATTCATTCCTCCCTTCTTATCATCATTTCAACATTATGTAATAGACATTACGCCTGCAAATTGGATATGTTAACTTGTTTCTTCTTCTTGTACAGTCCTCCAAGGAGCAGAAACAGTCCCGAACAAAATAAAATCACAGCCATCACTGTCAGCAGCTTCATTCCTTGAAAGTCGTCTCCCCAGTAAATGGTGGCCAACATGGAAACGCTCCACGACAAAAATGGAGCAATCAAAATCATAAGATTATAACCCCATATAATCATAATGTCCCCAATGGGTTTTCCTCCGCTGAGCAAAAACCCAAAATAAATAGAAAACCCTAAAATGGCTAATGCTGCTCCCATACCTTCATCTCCTTTACCTTTCAATATTTTACCATAATCTGACGAAGCATAGAATGAGGAAAAGCAAAAAAAAAACCGGGACAAGGGGACGGGTACCTCGTCCCAGCCCTGACTGTGACCATGCGTTACCCACTATTAAGTGACAATCCTCAAACTTACAGTGCAGGTAAGGAGCAGAACACAGTTTTTATTTCCTTAAAACTCTATAAAAAAAGGGTATCTTAGCATGCTGAAGATACCCTCTCTATCCATTAGAAGCTGTTATACTGCTTTCCCGGAAGCTTTGTTATGGAGCATTTCTGCCTTGATCTTGTATGCTCTCACTTTGCTCTTCACTTGTTTCACAACGTCCACATATTCAGCATGCTGATAGACATGGAACATGACAGGTGTTTTTCCTGTATCAAGGACAATCTCAATTGGAGAGATGCCGTGTGAGGGATTGGAATAATATTCCCTGTTTCCACTATGCACATAATACTCTTCTAAAAAGAGAGACTCATTCCAGGCAGTGATGATGTTGGCTTTCTCCGCTCCCTGCACTGCTCTTCCTTCAAAAGAAATATCTGCATTCTCCTCACTCAATTTATGATGAAGCTCAAATTTGCGTAGCAGCCAGTCAACCGTAGAGGTCGGAATGCTCGCAACAGCAACTTTCAAGGCACTGAGTATCGCAATGGTAGCAATGAATGTGATGGTCAATTTTTCATCTCCAGATTTTCTCATTTTTACCCATTTATTTTACCATAAAGCGGGACGAAGGGACAGTCTCTTGTCCAATCCGTCAGCTTCCCGCTGGCAGCATGATAAACTGTTATTTTATAATATGACGAGAGGAAGAAATTCATATAAACACACAACCAGTACTCAGCACCCTAGTACTTTCCTCCATGATTTTCTTATGGGGCTGTGGAGTCAACAATGCTGGAGAAGACAGAAGCACACAACAAACTGAAAATGACAAAAGAGAGAAATATGAATTAAAATGGGGGCAGTCGTATTAGGTGATTTTCTAAAAGTAGCTGGGAGAATAATTTAACGGCTTATTTTGAAGTACAGTATTTGAATTAGCAGTTACTTTTGCAATACAATTTTCCAATGAATTAGCAGACACTATAGCGGTAATATTAGCACGCAAAAAGCTCAAAGAACAGCTCTGAGCTTTTTTATAAACTACGTTGCTGTACATGAGCACCCTTTCGTACAACAGGTTAACATTGGCAAACCATTACATGGTTCCCATCAGGGTCCTTGAAAGTAAACCAGTGGTTGTGCTCAATTTCTGTGGTGAATTCAACATTCTTACTCTTCATATACTCATAGGCTTGTTCTATATTGTTAGTGTTCAGATGAAAAGGTGGAGTTTTGAATATATTGTCCTTTGAATAAATTCTACTGTCTAATACAATTCCTGTACCGTTCATAGGTAATACGTACAAATGACCAAATAATATTTCACTATCTACTGGCAAGCCTAGTATATCACAATACCAATTACGCGCTTCTTCAATGTTGCTTACGGGAATAAACACAGTACCAATCGAATTTAAAATAGGATTCATCAATAACCTCCTAATTTTTGAGTTATAGATTTCATTCGTGATGAAATAATTACTTCTTCTTGTTGAACCATCCCGTCCCCCAAGTACAATAAGTCTCCTTAATCATTCAACAAAAATTTCCAAAAACCCTCTTACTATTTTTAACACACCAATACGCATATTCATTTGCATACAAACTATCACACTGACAATCACTTCTGTCACCCTGCTAAAAGGTGTGCGATTTTGTCTGATAATATATGATAATATAACTTAGTTTCCCCATCATAACTGTAACCTGCCTAACAGAACACATACCCCAAAGAAAAATCGCCTCATCATAGAACAGGGCGATTTTTCTTTGAAACCTTATTCAACTGGTCCTTATTTTACCTTCCAAGTAGTCTCTGTATTTGTCCCTGACTCCTGCAAACTCATCCCATAGTTCCCGCTGATATCTGACAGATCCCATTCTTTGGTGAGAACGGTGTTTTACCAGAGGATAAGGAATGTAATGAAATTCTTCTATTTGCAGCAAGCGCAGCCACATTTCATAATCCTGCGTGTAACGAAGGGTTTCATTGAAGCTGCCTGCCTCTTCAAAAAGTGAAGACTGAATCATGACGGTACAGCCGTTGATGGGACAGCCGGTTAACATGCCAGAATAAAAGTCCTTGGGACTGGAACTTGCAGGTCCTGCCATTGCTTTTTGAAGAACAGAGTTTTCATCAATAATGTTAAAATTCGTATAAGACATGCGCGCATTCAGCAATTGCATGGTTCTCAGCTGAACCTCCGTCTTGTTCAGCTCATATTCATCATCAGAGCTCAGCCAGCAAAAGTAATCTCCTCCCGCATGCTGCAGTCCAAGGTTGACCGCGCTTGCCGTTCCTCCGTTTTCCTTTTTCAGATAGGAAATACGGTCTCTGTATGGATTAATTTTTTCAGTGTGCAGCGTAGCACCGTCATTAACAACAATCACTTCAATATTGGGATATGTCTGGTTGAGTGCGCTGGAAATGGCTCTTCCCACATATTCACAGTTATAAAAAGGAATTACAATTGAAATTCTAGGCAATTCCATCATCAGCATCCTCTCTCAGCCAGTTTTTTCCGCCGGCTGCTTCCTACACTATTCATATGAAATTGATGAGAATTATATCATGATGATTGCGGAAAAAAGTCAAATGAAATTCCTGCCGGCATACACTATACAAGGCGGCTTCATTCTTTGCTGAATAATTCCATGCCTCCTCAAGGAGAAGCAGATGAAAATTTTAGTCGTATCCTATAATCCACTTCCATTCCCAGGGGGAATATGGACGTTTGTGTCCCGTCTGACAGACAGGCTGAGAGAAGCAGGACATACTGTTGACATTCTTGCACTGAATCAGCAAACGTTAAATTACAGAATCATCGGTCAGCCTGAAGCTGTAACAGAAGAAGTGTTTCGGAATGACATCGCTGCAAGGCTTTCGCAAGAAGTTCCTCCCCTTCCCCCCTACTCTTTTATGTATAATACAGAATCCATGTGCTGCCTGCTTGAGATGACTGCAGCACACTACGGTTTGGAACAGTATGATGTGATTTATGCTCAGGATATCATTTCAGCAGGAGTGCTGGGAAAAATCAGGCCCCCTGCTGTACCTGTCGTAACGAGTTTACATGGTTATTTACTGGGAGAAATCTTTTATTATCTGAAAAGCACCGGAAAATATCCTAGTGACGATGAGATCCATCATAGTGCTGAGTATGCCTATTTCAACGGTTTGGAAGAAAAGGGGTATGCACTCAGCCAAAAAATTCATGTTCAGTCCTTCTGGATGAGAGACATCCTCACAACGCATTCTCACGTACCTACCGCAAAGATTGCCCTATTTTCATACGGAATGGACATTGATGCATTTCTAAGCGCTGCAACCCCTCAGCACAGTAATGACAGCAGCAGGAAAAAAATCATTCTGTACACTGGGCGCCTTGTTTACTTGAAGGGAATTTCAACACTTATTGAAGCACTGGGCATTCTCAGTAAAGTAAGTACAAACTGGGAGTGCTGGATAGTAGGTGACGGCGAAAGAAAGAATAGTCTTCAGGAGCAATGTAAAATCCTTGGAATAGAGAACCTCGTTGTTTTTCCGGGTGTTACGTCAGACATCCACAGCTACCTGAACAAGGCTGATATATTTGTTATGCCCAGCCTGCAGGATACGCAGCCACATGCCGTCATGGAGGCTCAGCTCAGCAGCCTGCCTGTTGTTGTGAGCGATGCAGCAGGTCTGCCGGAAATGGTCAGTCAGGGAAACAACGGCTTGGTGTTTCCTGTTGAAAACAGCTCTGTACTCAGCAGTCTTTTGCTCTCTCTCCTCACTGATGATGAAGGAAGAATCCTCATGGGCCAGAATGCCAGAGAATGGGCAAAGCAAAAATGGTCCCTTGATGTCATGGTCAGCAATTTTCAAACTCTGTTTGGAGAAGCTGTACAGTCCCTGCAGCATGAGTGAATAGCAAAGAGTCTGCACTGCACATGAAGAGGTTCCGAAAAAAAAGTGACAAATAGCCATAAAAATAGCAGGATAATTCACTTATGAATTAGACCTGCTTTATTTGTTGTTATAACAAATTAGTGTTGAAATAGCATCTTAATGATCAAGCCTACAATAATTACTGTGCACCTAAAAAATGAGTTAATCATAAGGGCTAATCCTCATCCTGTAAATTCTTTTAAGCCTCCAGTAAAGAATTACGTGATACAATTGAAAATATTGGATATTTCATTAAGAGGCTTTGTTAAAAGTAATCTGATAATGGGTAGGGAGATTTTTGGACAATAACAATAACAAAGTTAATAAAGAAAAAGAAAATTGGAAGCTGTGGGATGCTATTTTCACATCGGGACTAGTATCTTTTTAAAAGGATAATCAAGCGCCCAAAATGATGATAAGAAATTCAAGCAAATGCTATTACAAATGTTGTTTGGTATCATTTTTACTTTTTTATTGTATTAAAGTTTTTATGGATGTTCTCTTGTTTGGGAATAAAACTGCCCCATCAGCTCAATATCCATAAGCCAGCCGCAAACAAAATAACATAGTTTTATTACCAGCAGGAAAAGGCAGCCACGTTGAACTTGGTATTACTATTGAACAGATAATGAAGTAGATAGTCTCAAAACCACAAGTACTTTTTATCAATTGCCTGAAAGCACCAAGTGAAATGGCACCTTAGAAGATTTAGTAAACATAGTTGATGTGAATGAAACTTTGGGGACACAATTTGTAGTTCCTCCAAATAATTCTTGGTTTAATCCTTTTGGAATGAATATTGCTGGTATTTTTATTTTAATTGGAGTGTTAATTGTTCGGTTTGTTTCTAATTTCGTACAATTGAGATGGAAAAAGAATTAACTCTTATTGCGTTAACGAGTAGCTTAACTTCAACAAGCAGTTAACTTTTTTTGTTCAAGTAGAGAAGTCGATTTGTTGAAGGATAGATTTTATAGAATAGCTTGATTCAAAAAAAAGGTGTAGTCGCTTGAAGTCGGTAGGCTTTCAAAGTATGAGGGGAAAATCCCTCTATCTTTTTATCATTTTCATACTTTTCCAAAACTTTAACTGAATTATTGCCCATTACATCAAAAATCGTTATTCAAGAGAGAAACAAACGACATATACAACCCGTCTCTGTTCTTCAGGCGGTAAAATAGAAGTAGAAAAAACGTGGAGGGTATTATGCACTCAAAAGAAGTTATAGAGTTTATGGTTGTAGGTGTGGCTATTGCAGTAATCATCATTATTTCATTTATTTTGAAAGGTAAGCTGAGGAAGCTTGGATTGGTGTTCGCCACAGTCGTTCTTATCGCATATAGCTTATTTTTTACAGCTAGACCCTTTTGGATTGATGCACAAATTGAGAAAAAAGTTGAAATGTTAGAACCATACTTAGAACAACAGTATCCACATGCCGAATGGATGATTACAACGATTCCTCATAGAGAAGATGGTTATAAGCATCTTAATCCGTATTACATTGAGGTGATATTCAAAGACGAGCCAGAGGTAACCTATCTTTATTGGGTAGAGAAGAATAACATTTACCAAACAGGCTATTCAACTAAGGAAGAAAATTTAGAGAAGTTAAAGTATAAAGAAAGTGAATAAGCTAATGTTTTAGCAATCATGTACATGCCCTATGCTATACTAATGGGTCCTTTAACTGATTATGAAGTTAATAAAAACGTAAAAAACCCAGAGCATTTTAGGTCTGAGTTTTTACAATTACATACAATGTTATTCCTAATGCTAAATTGGATATCATGTAAGATTTTTCTCTCTAAACATTAAAACCCCGCTGCCTTTTTCCCATTGACGATCGGCAGCTCAATATAACTCTGGCCAAGCTGCACGTCAAATGAAGCTCCTGTAGTGGAGGGAATTGTCCGTCTAAAGTCGCTGCCTGCAATAATTACGCCGATTCTGTGTCCCTTTTTGAATACATAATCATCCGGCAGTGCGCTCCATTGAAATGTATAGCTTTTGCCAGGCTTCAACAGGCTCTCTTTCTCAATTGACCGCCAGTTTTTCGCATGGAACCAGCCTCTTGTGACTACCTCATACGGTGCGGTGTGAGTAGTTTTCACAGTGTCCCTGTAACATGCATCATCTTCAGGTGTGCTCTCTCCCCAGCAGCTCTCGGTGTTCAGGGTGCTGATACCTTCGCCTCTGCTCTCGTGATGCACTCTTGTATCGAGCCCATAGTCAACGAGATACACCGCGAGATTCGCGTCTTCCTTGTTGACGGATGCTCTTAAAGACACTTCCGGAACTCCGCTGATTCTGACATCCTCTGTTAATTCTTCTGTTAAAAAGGCGAGCCTGTCACTTTTGACGTTGGTTTCATTGGAAACCATTTGCTGTTCAGTCTGTCTTGGGTTATCTGTAAAGGACTGGGTAGGATTTCCTTTTACCGGACCTGTCGTCAGCACACCGCTGGTTGTGCTGTTTTTCCCTGGAGCGAAGCGGACCTTTACCGCCTGCGCCTTTCTATCCGGCCAGGAAGAATGTGTTTCCCATTGATCAGCTCCTCTTTCAATATCAACCGCAGGCTCCTTCATGATTCCATTTTCCATTCCAAGGAGCCAGTAATCAAACCACCGGTGCAGCGTATCAACCCATTCGGCACGTCGAAAGTCAAATGGATCAACATGTCCCGTTTCGGTGAGCCATAGCTTTCTTGGTACGTTATGCTTATTCAGGGCTGACCACCAGTTTTCTAAGTGATTCATTTTTACGTTATAGTCGTTCAGGCCGTGAACTGCGAATACACTCGCTTTTACTTTTTTCGCATCTTTCACATAGTTTCTCTCATCCCAAAAATCATTATAATCTCCGGAAGCATCATCAGCTCCTGCATTCAGGCGGTCAAACACAGGTTTGCAAACTTCTTTGCGTGTTGAACTGACCACTCTGCCGGCAAGTCCGCCCGGTCCGTTGTTATAATATGTAAGTCCCTCATATCTGTAGTATTGATACCAGCTGCTGATCGCGCCGATCGGCACAATCGTTTTCAGCCCTTTAACGCCTGTAGCGGCTACCCCATTTGCCAGTGTTCCATCGTAAGATTTACCAATCATGCCCACGTTTCCTGTCGTCCAGCTAGCCTTTACTTCCCCATTGTTCTCATCCCACGCTCTTGCCCTGCCGTTCATCCAGTCAATCACGGCCTTGATGCTCTCAATTTCTTCAAAGCCCCCAGTCGTCGGACAACCGTCTGACTTATTCGTGCCTACCATCTCAGGAAGAGCCACTGCATATCCTCTTGGAACAAAATAGTTATCATAGAAAAGAGGAAACTTTTCATTTCTTCCATCCTTGTCACGGTCTTTTACTTCGCTTTCATTTCCTCTTCCAATGCTTTCATAATAAGGGCTTGCGTCCATAATCACAGGAACCTTTAACCCACTGTCACTTTCTTTTGGCCTCATAATATCAACCGCAATTCTGTCGGGTTTGCCATCTCCATCTGAGTCCAGTTTCGTTTCAACAAATACCGTTTCCCGGATTGCATCTTTGTAGGAGTACTGTGCCTGAGACACTCCCTTTACTCTTTCCCTTGATTCCTTGGAGACTTGCGTTTTTGCCGCTGCTGATTCGTAGTTAAAAGGTGACAGTGTGAAAGAAACCGCAGCAATCAATGCTGCGGCGTTTAACAGCTTCCTTCTTTTCATGAGATCCCTCCTCTACTTTTTCAATAACATTATATTCCGATAGAAGAAAGATTAATAGATTAAATATTACTAATATTCAATATATTTCCAACACTTATGATAGAGAGATTTCTAGGAGGAAAGGCATGAGGTGGAGTTGATGATCAGGGATTTCAAAAAAATGCCCGGTACATATTGTACCGAGCACAGATTGATAGATTAGCAGACAGAGTCTGTTGGTTTAGGATTACTCATTCCAAACAGCGGCCGAATAAACAGCGCGGCACCTGTACCAAGCATAGCCATTGCTGCCCACACCCAGCCATGCAGGCTGAAGGAAGCAATTCCGCCGAAATAGGCACCAATATTGCAGCCAAATGCAAGGCGTGCACCATAGCCCATCAGCAGGCCACCGATGATAGCGGCACCGGCAGTTCCGAGTTTGATTTTGCCGGGCTTAAAAGTACCCTGTGCTGCAGCCGAAATAAATGCTCCAAGGATAATACCGAAATTCATGACGCTCGTTGTATCAGCGAGTACGGTATTGTTCAAAGCGGCGGTATTGGCTTCTGTTGCGAAATAACCCCAGGCTGACACGTCAATGCCAAGCATCATCAGGAATTTGCCGCCCCATAGAGCAAAGGCAGACGTAATTCCCCAAGGTGTTCCGCGTACAGTTAAAGTCAACGCATTCAGAACTGCCAAAACGATGGCTGCTGCAAACAGCGGCCATGAGCCTCTGAAAATCTTTTTCCACCCGTTCGTAGTCGGCAATGCTTTCATGTTCGGAGACTTTCTTCTTTTCGCAATCTGCAGGGTTCCCCAGTAAATGAGCAGAAACAATGCAAGCTGAAGAATCAGTGCACCGCCATATCCAAGGCCTGTTGATTCAGCAAGAGAAATCGCCGGCAGAGATGGTGTATCATTCATCCAAAAAGAAAAATGATAAGCCCCAAGCACGGAACCTCCGATAAAGGCAAGAAGCGTCAAGATCATGGAAGATTGACCTCCGCCAACTGAATAGAGCGTGCCGGATGCACAGCCGTTCCCAAGCTGCATGCCGATTCCAAACAAAAATGCACCTACAATCACACTGGTTCCCACAGGTGAAACATAACCTGTGGGCGTAATTCCTGTGAAGCTGAAGCCTGTACTAAGTATGATCGCAAACAAGATACTGGCAATTGCCAGCATCAGCATATGAGCCTGCAGCCCCTGCCCGTTACCTACAGAAACAAAGCGGCGAAATGCTGAAGTAAACCCAAAACGGGCATGAAGAAGCGTAACACCAAGAGATATACCAATAAGAAAAAGAACTCCCTGTGCCGTACTGACAATTGAAATAATAGCGAGAAACAAAATGACTGCTGCTAGAGCCCCTGCTGCAACATACGGCTTTTGAACCGGATTTAATTTCGAAACCACCGTTGTTGGAGCGGATATCCATTTATTTGAAGGGCTCTGCCCTAATTGAGTTTGTGCCAACTCAATCACTCCTTTTCTGATCGTATTAGTAGGAATAAGAACTTATTATAGGCTTCATCACTCCGTTTGGCAATGATATTGCTTGGGACACAGGGACAGGTACCTCGTCCCAGCCCGGACTATGGCCACACGTTATCCACTATAAGTGACAAGCCGCAGGCTGACAGGCAGGCAAGGAACAGAACGCAGGATTTTACCTATGTAATAGTATTTTTACCTAGGTAAAATACTGTAATTAGTGCTGTATCTGAACCAGAATGCCGAGTGGTTCTGCCATATAGAGACTTCCCAAATGTTCAGCAAGCTTTCAATTATGTCATTTTCCAAATCTTTCAGTTCGACTGCTTTCAGACTCCTTTCTGACCTGCCACTTTTAAGTTTCATTTCCAATCCTATTGATTACATAAGAAAAGGGTATCTCAGCATGTAACTTGTATTTGTCCCTGGCTATTGCAAACTCATTCCATAGTTCCTGCCGATACCTCCCAGATCCTATTTTTAGGTGTGAACGTTGTTTTACCAAGGGATAAGACAGGAAATCAAATTCCTCTATTTGCAGCAAGCGAAACCACATTAGTCTTGTATGTAAGGAGTAGTACGTGACGGTAGTCAAAAAAATTCCCTATTGCTTTTTTTTACCTTTGATTGTTAGTAGCTAATGAGACAGCATTCCTGTAAAATTCGAGAAAATGCACTGCAGCTATTACTCTAGGAAGGATTAACCACCTTTTTTGTTGAAGTCCTTAATTAACAAACGGACAGTTAAGTGAAAGAAGGAATATAAAAGGGGGTAAAAGAGTGAAATTTTATATTGCATCCAGCTTTAAGAACACAGAAAAGGTTAAGTATGTTAGTAAAATGTTGATAGAAAAAGGATTCACCCATACATATGATTGGACTCTAAATGAAAACATTACTACATTAGAGGAACTTAAGGAGATTGGTCAAAAGGAGACCAATGCTGTAATAGATGCTGAATTTGTAGTAGTTTTATTACCAGCAGGAAAAGGCAGCCACGTTGAACTTGGTATTGCTATTGGAAATAGTAAGAAAATTTATCTTTATTCATCAGATAATGAAGTAGATAATCTTGAAACCACTAGTACTTTTTATCAATTGCCTGAAATCACTAAGTGCATTGGCACCTTAGATGAATTAGTAAACATAATAGATGTAAATGAAAAAAGTTTCTTAAGCTAAAAGGGCAGTTTAGTTAAAGAAGGTTTCTGTATAATATGGTATAATATGGATATATAAAGGAACAGGGGTGACAACAATTGAAAAATAATCCCAAACTTGGAGTGTCAGTATCTTTAATTGTATTAGTCGGATTACCAGTTATTTTTCTAATAACTTCTCTACTTACTGGAGAGTGGAATTATCTAATATACAGTATTATTCCGTCTCTTTCTGCTGGACTTACAGGTCTTATGATAAGTTTTCAGCAGTTGAAAAAGGAGCGGCAAATTATATTTGACAAATTGACGAAAAGCTAAGGATTAGTGCCTTTACTATTGTAACGTACAGTTTGAACAGTAGTAACATAATAAGCTAAGCAATCTAAACTCCGTATAAAAGCAAATACTCTCTATTTCAGTATAAATGACCCCTTTACTAAAATTGTAAAATAATGAAATGATTGTTTCAGATAGAATTATAACTAAAAAACTATGTAATGCAGGTTTAGTCAGGAGCGCTCCAATGGAAATATTAAATCTGCTTTTCATCAATCCAATTTTGTTTTTTTGTATTGGAATCATTCTGTACTTAATAAGTAAGAACAAAAAAAGAACTTATTTTTATAGTCTGATCATTTCTTCTTTATTATCTTACTTGTTACTAAGATTTCAATTTCTAAACAATTTAGACGTATATATCTATATCCCCTTTTATGCATTAATTTCGGTGCTGGGTACTTTAGTATCAAATGTAACATTACATATGATAAGAACCATCAAGCATAGATAAACCTTACTGCACCGGCGGAACAGACTTTTTAAAATGCACCTGATCCGGAGAAGATACATTCCCGATCAGGTGCCAGGTCAACCTTAACTATCCTTCAACCGCGGCAGCAGCAGTTCACCGACACGGTAGGCTTCTTCAAGATGCGGGTAGCCTGACAGAATAAAATGGCTGATCCCTGCTTTTTGGTATTCTTTCATGTAAGATAAAACTTGATCGGGATCCCCGACCAGGGCAGTTCCTGCTCCTTCACGCACAAGGCCGATTCCTGCCCAAAGTCCTTTTCTGATTTGAAGGGAATTTGCATGGTTCATGCTGAGGCTGGTCATTTCTGTCTGTGCTTTGCTATCAAAAACAGAGAACTTCTTTCTTGTTTCTTCAATGATATCTTCGTCTACATATTTAATCAGCGACTCAGCAGCTTCCCATGCTTCCCGCTCTGTTTCCCTCACAATCACATGAATGCGTAGACCATATTGCAATTCCCGGCCCTCTTTTTTTGCCAGCTGCTTTACTTCGGCAATTCTTTTTTCCACAATATCTACAGGTTCACCCCACGTTAAGAACACATCAACATTCCTGGCGGCAACCTCCTGCGCAGCTCTTGATGCACCTCCCAAAAACAACGGAGGGTACGGCTTCTGGACAGGAAAATGATCCAGCCCGCCACCTTCAATATGAAGAAAATCTCCTTGAAAATTCACCGACTTTTCCGTAAACATGTTTCTCCAGACTGTTAGAAACTCATCGGCCATTTTATAGCGGTCATCTCTTGTTAAATGAAGCCCTTCACCGGCAAGCTCGATGGGATTTCCTCCCTGAACGACATTCAGCAGCACCCTTCCGTTAGAGATTCTGTCAAGAGTCGCCGCCATTCTCGCTGATAAAGCAGGTGACATTAAGCCGGGTCTCATCGCGACTAGAAATTTAAGCTTTTCCGTCTCACCTGCGAGATTTGAAGCCAATACCCAGGCATCCTCACATCTTCTGCCGGTGGGAACCAATATTCCTTCAAAACCGTTTTCATCACAAGCGATCGCCACCTGCTTTAAATACCCGATAGATGATGACCGCTCTCCCTCGCTTGTTCCCAGGTATCTTCCATCACCTGCCGTTGGCAAAAACCAATATACTTTCATGCTGCGCTCCTCCGCTCTTCTACACACTTAGCAGCTTGTTCACTTCTCCAGAAATTCTTTCAGCCAGTGCTGAATCTGTTATACCATCAACTTTGTGAATTTGGCTGTCAACTGCATACACACCTTTTAGAATGGAAGTACATCCGAGGCTTGAAAACAGGGGCTTGAATGAGTACTCAATACTGAGCAGATGAAACACTGTTCCGCCGACCGCTACAGGCAGCAGCGGTTTATCCAGAAAAGCCTCCTGGGGAAGAAGATCCAGCAAAGCTTTAAGAACACCTGTATAGGATGCCTTATACACCGGGCTTGCGATTACAATTTTCTCCGCCTCTGCAACCTTCTTGCTGAACTCGCTAATACTTTGATGCTGAAACAGTCCTTGAGCCAGCACCTCTGCAGGAAAATCACGAACACTCACTATATCAAAACTGCGCCCGCTTTCCTCCAGCAGCATTCCAATATAACTTAAAACAATATCACTTCTGGAAAACGCCGAAGGGCTTCCCGATATCAATAAAATATCTGTCATTTCCGGATCACTCCACACCTGCCTAGAATTCTCTCTACACTTTATGAAAGGTGGGCATGGTTGGTACTTTGTCTGTATGGAGCAGGGGCTTTTCTCTTATTTATTGCTGAGGCGATAGTCACCATCATAAAATAATGCAGAAATTTCTTAAAGAAATGCTAGTTTTTGCATATTTCTCTCTCTATTCTTTTATTAAAATATCAATGTAACTGCTTACATAAATAATGAAAGGCGGAGATGAATTTGCTGAAAAAAAGAAGCAGAATACTAATCAGTATGGTTACAACACTGTTCCTACTATTCTTTTTCCTGGAAGATGCAGGAGCAAAAGAAAAGAACAATCGTGATACAACTTATTCTACGGTGACAGAAGTGTATGACTGGGGAGCGAGCATCAGCAAGGTCATCATTGATCTCGGTACTCCTGTTCCTAAGAATTCAATCACCCAGGATACTTTTAAAGTGTCTGTCAAAAGAAATGACAGCAGGAAGCCCAATCCGTTCTTAGAAGAAGGCTATCGGAAAGTTGTAAAAGCTTATGCAGGTGATCAGCACGGACGTCCCGCAGTACGGGGGAAATTTGCAGTGCTTGAGCTTGAAGTTGGTCCTCAGCTATCCATCGGTTCCCCTTTAAACTATTATGGTGGATCCAATGACTGGATTGAAACTGACTATACCATCACTCAGGCGAAAGAGATAAAAGCCAACCCGGGGAAAAAAGGCACAATCACAGGCATAACGGCGAAAAAATCCAATGGGGACAAAAAGCTGTTAATTGAAGACTTTTCTACAGGATTTTTTCAGCATGGAGGGAAGTCCCTTACCTATGCATCATTTTCTCCTGTAAAAGATTCTAAAAGAAACCCTTTGATTGTCTGGCTTCACGGAGGCGGAGAAGGCGGTACAGATCCTACGATTCCCCTTGCCGCAAACAAAGCGGTCAATTTCATCACCAAAGACATTCAAAGCCATTTTAATGGTGCACATGTATTGGTGCCTCAAACACCAACACGGTGGATGGATGGCTTGACCGGGAATGCTGATGGCACCTCCAAATACACAGAGGCCCTGATGGAACTGATCCAAAGCCATGTAAAAAACAACCCTGATATTGACCCAAGCAGAATCTATATCGGCGGCGCTTCCAATGGAGGCTACATGACCATGCTGATGATAAGAGATTATCCGAATACGTTTGCTGCAGCCTTTCCAGTTTGCCAGGGGCTTGATAACAGGTATGTAAGCGACGAGGATATCCGGAGAATAGCAAACACACCAATCTGGCAGATTCACGCACTAAATGACCTTACGCTGCGGCCTCAGAATAATTCGATTCCTGCACACAACCGTTTACTTGCTGCGGGAGCAAAGAATGCAGTACTGACTTTGTTTGATGACGTAAGAGACACGACTGGAACATACACACGCGCAGATGGCACTCCCTATCAATATGACGGCCACTGGTCATGGATTTATGTATACAACAATGAAGTAAAAACAACAATTAACGGAAAAACAGTGTCTTTAATGGAGTGGCTTGCAGCTCAATCCAGAAAATAAAAGTCCAAAGCAAAAAAACCCTTTTGAGCAGCTGCCTAAAGGGTTTTTTGTTATCTCAGAAATCTTGACTATTGAATATAAATGTAAATCTTGTACCATTAAAATCAGAGGACAAGGTATATGGGATGCCTAGTGCTGTAGCAATGTCATCAATAACCGTTAACCCAAGGCCTTGTTTTTCCCGGCCGCTTTGAAATCCCTTCCCATTGTCTTCAATCTCAACCAAACTTCTTGAAATGACTATATGCAAATTCTCAGCGTCTGAGTGCCTCAGCGTATTTTGAAAAACATTATCAAACATCCTGTGCAGCCAGGCATTGTTGCTATTCAAAATCAGTTCATCCTGAGAAGACTCATGGATTGAAATGCGTATCCCGTTTAATTGAAATAAATAGCTCCACTTTTGCACCACTTTATGCAGAAGCTCATTTATGTGTACAGGATCTTTTAGTATATGGGAGGATTTCAAACTAACTGTGGATTCTAATTGAATTTGTCTCGTAAGTTCTCCAATATACTCTATTTGAGAATGTATCGACTTCAAGGGCAGATCTCCCCGTTCGTACTCAAGATAAAACAATTGCAGCTGCATGGCCGTCAGCGGCGTATTAATGTCATGCCGTAGTTTTTTTAAATATTCCTCCTGCAGTTTCTTCTCCTGTTCAGCCGCCAGTTCTCTAAACGCTGTTCTTTCTATAAGTAAATTCACAGACTCTATTAACCCGTCCATTTCATCTCTGCCATTTCCAGATAATTTTTCAGGTATTGTATCTCCGGAAGCAAGCTCCCTGACAGTTTCTTTGAGTCTATTGATTTTATGGAGCAGTGAATTGATGGTCAGTGAGCATGCTGCCACAATCGTAAGAGAAGAAATAATAAACAATACGTGCATCACAACATAGTAAATTGATTCATGAAAAGGTTCTGAAGGTTTTATCAGCTGATAAATCGCTGTCACAGCCAAGTTAATAACGATAAATGATAAAGGTATGCAGATGAGGACAATCCCTAAAATCAGCTGATATTTTCGTTTTAATTTCATTGCTTGCTATAGGTATTGAGCCTGTACCCTTCTCCATATATATTTTCAATCAATCTGCCTTGTTGATCACCTAATTTGGCCCTGATTTTTTTGATATGTACATTCAGCAGATTATCATTCCGGTCCTCGAGGTGCCATAAATAAGTAAGAAATTGTTCTTTTGAGAGAATGTGATTTTTATTGTGATACAAATAAAAGAAGATTTTCCTTTCAATGGCCGTTAACTTTACCTCGGTGGACGGTTTTCCTGCAAAAACCCTGGATGTCTCGGCATTAATAAAAACGCCGCCTATATCAGTATAAGTTCCATATGTCTGTGCAAGAAGATTTCTCATTCTGGCTGCAAGCTCTCTCGGATCGAACGGTTTACATACATAATCGTCCCCTGCTGACAGGCCAGCCAGCTTATCGTCAATCCCATCCAGTGCGGTTAGAAAGATCACTGGAATGTTGTATCCTCCTTCTTTCATTCTTCTTATCAAGGAAAAACCGTCTTCTCCGGGAAGCATCACATCTATAATCCCGATGTCAGCCCTTTTAAGAACAGAAATTCCGTGTTCTGCGCTTTTTGCCCAATGTACCTGAAAGCCTTCTTTTTCAAGAATTTTCTTAAGAAAGCTTCCTATCATTTCATCATCCTCAATCATCGCTGCTGTGTAATTCATGGGACTGCTCCTTTTCAATAGTCTCTAAAAAATTCAAGGTGAGCTGGTGAATTTCCTCAGGAGCGTAAAGATAGATAGAGTGATTGCCTTTCACCTCAGCTACCTTTGATTGTAGGAGATGATCAGCAAAATTGACATAGTTTTCTTTTTTCCTTTTTTCAAAATTGCTTCTGTTACTCTCTTTATATGCAGAGAGTAACAGCATAGGAGTATGTACAGGATAAGGCAAGGATGCTGAGATTTCACCATTTCTGCTGCTCATAAACATCTCCTGCCTCATATTATCTGTCATTGCTTTTTTATAAGAAATTGCCTTATAAATTTCCTTCTCCTCTCGATTCAGAAAGGATTGCCTTAGAACTTCAGGGTCATAGACCGCTTCAGGAAACAGCCGGTGAATCCCAAGCTTCGGGAGAAAATTCATGCTAGCAATCTGTAATTTTTCTGAAAATTCAAGCGGATGGTTTGCATATTCATGAGGCAGTCCGATATCAAGCCCTATAATTGCCTTGATCTCCTGGGGATAACACTGTGCCCAGTAGATTGCTTCGATGCCTGAGATGGAATGGGGAACCAGTATATATGGCGGCTTTAGCCCGCTTTTCGCAAGAGCTGTTCTCGTCTGATTCAGGATCTCACCAATCTCTCTTCCATCTTTCGTTTCGTTACTATATCCATAGCCAGCCCTCTCCACAAGCGCAATGGAGGAGCTTCTTGAAAATTTGGAATAAAGTCCCTTCAGTTCATAAACGGGTGCAGCAATGCCGGCACCAGACATAAATACAAAGGTATCTGTCCCCCTGCCTTCAACATATACATTGATCTTCGTATCAGCTGCCTCTATCAGTTTCCCCTTTCCCTCAAACAACTCTTCTTCTTTCTGCAGTTGAATATGATGATAACTCAAAATCACTAGAACACCTATCGTACATAACCCCAAGCTGAACAAACTCGCTCTTCTTACAAACTTTTTCACTGCTGTTCCTCCTGTCCATCTCTATAAGACTAGGTTAAGGAGTAAAAATAAATAACTCATAAACAGACAGTTTAGTAGCTGTGCGATAAGAACGATTGGGCTGGATGATGATTCTTAGGGGGGTACTTATTTTCAAAAATAGACGGACGTTTTCCGCTTATTGAAAAAATCCTATTAAAAAAGCCCTCAATAGCCGGAGGATTTCCGGCTATGAGCTGAAAAACCGCTAAAATGCGGGCTTTTCATGACATTAGCCGGAAATCCTACCCTTATTTCGCCTAAATTTCGTTCAGATTTTGATATAACCGGAATTCATCCGCTTATCTTCATTGTACTGGCTCCCCCGTGAAGGACCACCTATTATGAAACACTCAAATAGACGGACGTTTTCCGCTTATTGAAAAAATCCTATTAAAAAAGCCCTCAATAGCCGGAGGATTTCCGGCTATGAGCTGAAAAACCGCTAAAA
>NZ_WKKI01000027.1 GCF_009674805.1 Metabacillus lacus
AGGGGCGATGAAGGACATAACTCAGTGAAAATGCTAGAGAAATGTCCTTCATAGGGGCGATGAAGGACATAACTCAGCGAAAATGCTAGAGAAATGTCCTTCATAAGGGCGATGAAGGACATAACTCAGTGAAAATGCTAGAGAAATGTCCTTCATAAGGGCGATGAAGGACATAACTGAGTGGAGCAGCAAGCTCAAGGCCCCTCCCCTTCATACCAAAGGAAAAATAAGCGTAAGAATTCCGGTTACATCCAAATTAGAGCGTTTTATAGTGAAAATAAGGGAATGAATTCCGCTTAAGCTGCTGAAAATACTTCATTTTAAGGTTTTTTAGGTGCTTAGACGGAAATACTCCGTTTATTTCAGACCATTTTCGGTGTTTTTTCTGAATAGGCGGAATTTCTCCGTTTATATGCGATGTATATAGTGGCTTTCACAAGGCGCCTTTCCCCCGATTTGGGGGTTTCCCCGAAAATAGTAGAACAAACCCACCCCCATTATTTTTTATAAAAAGTATAAAAAAAAAGGCATTTCTGCCTTCAGCAAGTATCACCTTTCACATGCAATCCCATCTTTATCACGGTCTTTGCCGCTGTTCGCATCATAAAGGGCTTTGGATACAAATGGCTTGTACTTTGTCTTGCCACCTTTGTTTTTTACAGAAGAAGAGCGGGCTACCCCTCCCTTATATACCTTGTTAAGTTCAGTGCAATTACCGTACTTCACTACTTTTTCCGCTTTAGCAGCGGATACTTGATCAGCGGCCATGTGGAACCCAAGAGTTGTGCTGAGTGCCAAGATGAGTGCAAAAATCTTTTTCATTAGTATTCTCCCATCCAAAATTGAATTTTCTCTAATAGAATAATCTTTTTTGGAAGTTTTTACAATCATTTTCCGCATTAAAAACCCTCTTCACAGAAAGAGGGTCAGACCGCAGGACAACTTGGGAATTCCGATTTTGCCTGCCAATATAACTGCTGCTTGGAGCGGAGGGTGCTTGACTCCTGGGGGATTAGCGGGACAAGTGAGACCCCACAGGAGCGTCAGCACCGAGGAGGCTCACCGCCGGCCCCCAGGAAAGCAAGCACCCGGAGCGGAGATCAGCCTTTTCCCCACCATTCCTAAACAAAAAATGACAAAAGGTAGCGAGAAGGGTTTCTCACTACCTTTTGCCGACAATCTGAACCCCTCTTCAGAGAAGAGGGGTATGTATATAAAACTGTTATTCTATAAGATAACTAGTTTAATACTTTAATATTCACTGAACGTTTGCCCCATGCCATGGCTGCATCCTGTGAAGGAATGAATACATCAATTTTGTTTCCTTTGATTGCTCCGCCTGTATCTGAAGCAGTTGCATAACCGTACCCTTCAACATACACTTTGGAACCTAAAGGGATAACTTTTGGGTCAACAGCAATTACTTTTTTATCAGGGTTCGCTCGTAAGTCGTCCCCCGTTGCTGTTGTTCCGGAACATCCATTACAATATGCTGTATAGGCCGTTGCAGTTACTGTAAATTCTTTTGCTACCTGCTCGGATTTTACGCTCGTTTCTGTTACAGCATTCGCTGATGCTTCATTAACTGCCGGATTTTGATCTTTTACCTGAGCTTTTTTCTTCTGTTCTGCTTTTGGCTTAGCCTGCTCCTGAGGCTTTGCAGCAGCCTGGCTGCCTTTTACAGTAAGAGTCTGGCCGGGAATAATTAAGTCACTGCTTAGGTTATTTAATTTATATATAGAATCTACACTAACACCGTACTTTTCTGAAATGCTCCATAAGGTATCTCCAGACACGACAGTATGAACCTCTTCTGAAGAGATAGTTAAAGTTGAATTCGGCAGGATTAAATCAGACGTTAAACCATTCAGATCTTTAATCTCCTGTACCGAAGTTCCGTGCTGCTGTGAAATGCTCCACAAAGTATCACCTTTGTTGACCACGATTTGTTCTGCTTGTGCGGAAGCTACACCTGCTGTTGAAAGTGCCGCTACAGCCGCAATCGAAAATATTGTTTTTTTCATATTGTTCATAACCTCCCATAGCATTTGCTAACAGTGACTATCGTATCATGAATATTTCTGATACAAAGAACAAGAAGGTTATAAAAAAGCTACAATCATAACATAAACATCACAGCAGTATTACAAAGAAACTGAAAATTCCGTTATATACTTGCTGATTTACCAGGGTTTATATCAGGGGTTTATCTGTTTTTTATTCTTATAAATTACCTCTACGCAAGAGTTTACAGCTCTTTCATTGTCTCTTCTTTTTTATTTGAATAGTGAAGATTTTCATTTTTTCAGCTAATACATTTTATTCGACACAAACAAGATATCTGGGTCTATTTTCCATAAACTTTTGTACTATTCAGCAAGAACGCAAGGAAAAAAAGTAATCTTTTTTATATTGACAGGGGAAAAAAACACACCAAAATGGCATTTACTTCCTATTCAGATATAACAAAAAATAAGAAAGCCGTCTGACAATCAGACGGCTTTCTACTATAATGTAAGAAATGAATTATTGAACTCTGGCAAATCCGAAACCAGAAGCATAGTCATCTCCAGTCGCTGCTCCATATCCACCTTTAATGTCATACTTTTTGGCGCGGTTTTGTAAATCTGCTCTCACCTGAACGTTGCTCAAAGATCTGTTTGAAGACCAAATTTTTGCAGCCAGTCCTGAAACGTGAGGGGTAGCCATTGATGTTCCGCTCAACACTGTATAACCTCCGTTGCTTGCAGTAGACTCAATGCTTGCACCTGGAGACGAAATTTCAATATCACGTTCCTGAATTACGTAGTCGCCTGCCGTATTAGGATTTCCACGAGATGAGAAGTTTGCCACTCGGTACGTTCCATTTTGCTGAACGTTCTCTAGAGCTGCTACAGCTACTGCGTTTGGAAGAGCACCAGGATAGCCGATTGTGTTGGCATTATAACCGCTGTTTCCTGCAGCTGCGATAATAAGGGCACCTTTGCTGTACGCATAGTCAACAGCATTTGCAATCAATGTATCTTTAGATCCTCCAAGTGACATGGAGATGATTACCTTGGAACCTGTTCTTGTTCCTTCGTCAGCAGCATGGCGGACCGCAGCTGCAATATCATCAGAATAGCCTGATCCACTGTCAGTAAGTACTTTGTATGCCCAAAGCTTTGCTTGCGGAGCAACCCCATAAATACCAAGGCCATCAGAGCCTCCATTGGCAAGAGCTGAACCAGCAACATGAGTTCCGTGGCCGTTTTTGTCAGTACATGAATTGTTTACATAAGTAGATGTGGTGGTAAAGTCCTTACATTGTTCTGAATTTCCAGCAAGGTCAATATGGCTTGTATTTACGCCTGTATCCAGAACTGCTATTTTAATGCCGTCTCCGCCAGAAGTAGAAGTAAGAGAGCTATTATTATAAATTGCTTTAATGCCCCATGGCACTCTTGCAGCAGGTACCGCAGCAGCCTTTACCGTCTGCCTTGCCGCAACTTGAATTTCAGGAACGACCTCTACTTCAATATTTTTATTTTTTTGGAGAGCTTGAAACTGTTTTTCATTCACGTCTGTTGTAAAACCATCATTCCCAAAATCCCTGTGCAGCCCGTGAGAGCCTTTCAGTTTTGATTTTTCTGTACTAGATCCCTTGATTACAACGCGGAATTTCTCACTGCTTTCCGGCGCTTTAGCAAATGCATCATTTGCAAACAAAGATAAACTTAAGGACAAGCTCAACAGCCCTGCGCCCATAATCTTTCTCATTTTCATCTTCTTTCTCCTCTCAATTCTTAATTTACTGTGTTGCAAGCTTAGTATATTCTTAATAAAGAATATTCACAATAATGTAAATTTACTAAATATTAAGTCTATTATAGTTCGGCCTTTTGATATGTTCTTTTGATAAAACCATTGCTTAAGAATCAGACATTTTGCAGTAGAAAATATGAAAGAGAGCAGTCCCTTTGATAAAAAAAAGGGACTACTCTCTCATTTTCAGGAAGGTAATTTCCAGTATTTTAATGTTTTGCAGTTACATATACGCACATAAGTTCTCTATCAAACTGTATCTATCAGCTTATACAGTTTCGGCTTGCACTCAATGCTGTCCGGCAATCAGAACGCTGTACGTAAACTACTTTCTTCCTATTTAACAGCAGCTTGTATTTTCCTCAGCGCTCTTTCTATATCATTAGAAGCAACATCGTAATGTGTTGTAAATCGGACTGCATTCCTGCCAAACCCAACAGCAAGCACTCCCTCTGTTTTAAGTTTGTCCACAAATTCCGCCGGAGTCAGGCTTGTTTCGCTGACATCCACTACAACAATATTCGTGTCTATTTCATTCACTACCCGAAGACCCTTCATTTCCCTTATTCCCTCAGCCAGCTGCTTTGCATGAATATGGTCTTCAGCAAGCCTGTTCCGCATTCTTGTTAATGCTACCAATCCTGGCGCTGCAATGATACCTGCCTGCCTTAATCCTCCTCCGAGCCTCTTGCGCCATTTTCTTGCTGCAGAGATCGTTTCACTGTTTCCAGCGAGAATTGACCCGGCAGGCGCTCCCAATCCTTTGGATAAGCAAATCTGCACAGTGTCGGTGTATTGGGTAAAGTGTGTGATGGGCAGCCCGCTTCCTTCCGCTGCGTTAAACAGCCTTGCGCCATCAGTATGGACAGGAACATGATGACTTTTGGCAATTTCATAGATTTGTTTCATATTTTCCAAAGGAATAACGGCCCCTCCTGCACGGT
Source organism: Metabacillus lacus (assembly GCF_009674805.1). Lineage (GTDB taxonomy): Bacteria > Bacillota > Bacilli > Bacillales > Bacillaceae > Metabacillus_C > Metabacillus_C lacus. The sequence goes on from NZ_WKKI01000027.1 coordinate 4,749, forward strand.
TATGTGTGTTTTCAATACAGATAAGACCTGTTTCAGGATAATGCTGATCCTCGGGCCGGATAGAATGCAGTACATCTTCCGCACTCATCGCACCCCTGTTTCCAGGCAGTGTCCTCGTCTGTACCCCGGCAAGGGCAGAAACAGCCCCTGATTCATAGTAAAAAATATGAGACTCTGATTCTAAGATAATTTCATTTCCGGGCCGGCAGTGCGTTAAGACTGCTATCTGGTTTCCCTGTGTGCCGCTTGTCACAAATAAAGCTTCCTCTTTGCCGAGAATCTCAGCAGCAGTTGCTTCAAGCTCATTGACTGAAGGATCCTCACCGTAGACGTCATCCCCCACCTCAGCCTTGTATGCGGCCATCCTCATTTCTTCAGTCGGTTTTGTAACAGTGTCACTTCTCAAATCTATCATAATGCAGGCACTCCTTTTTGCTTTATTATACCGTATCTTTTTAAAAGAGCTTATAATGAGATGTATACATATAAAAAGGAGGAAGATACAAATGAACCGTGCAGAAAAAATTGTCAATCAATTCCTGGCACACCGTCTTGTTACAAATGAATTAATTCAAAAAATTGAAGAGGGACATTACCAGTATCAGCCTGCTCCAACCTCTATGACTGCCCAAAAACTTGTTACGCATATGATGACTTCTTTTTATAAATTCGCTCAAGTGGCTAAAATTGGGAACTTGGAGCCGTTTCAATCACCTGCAGAGGAGACTGAATCCAATCTTCAGGAATTGGCAGAGTCCTATACCGAAAAAACCGTAAATGTCTTAAGGTCCATTACAGATCAAGAGCTTGACCAAATCATTGATGTGTCTGCTGTATTTGGCGAAAAGCTTCCTGCTGGACAGCTCATTAAAATGGCGCTGGAGCACGAAATTCACCATAAAGGCAACTTATTTGTATATGTGAGGGAAATGGGTCATACCGAGCTTCCGTTTTATGTAAGAAAGCAGTAACCCCAAAACCCCCGCTTCTTATAAAAGCGGGGGTTTTCATATCCATAGTAAAATTTTAACAAGAACGTCTAAGATATTTTCACCGATTTCTGAAGTCCCTGAATTTGAGGAAGGTCAATTCCCCCTAATACCTCAAGTGCATGATCCCTTAATTCCAGAGATTCTTCATCCAGATTTTTTGCAATAAGACATTTGCTACCAAGCTTTCCGAGTATTTTCTTTTTATCCTTCAGCTGCTTTTCAAGCCGGATCGGCAATATCCACAGACTTTGTTCAATTTCTTCTGCTTCGAGATGAACGTCTTCCCTCCAGACTGGCTGGGAATGCTGATTTTCAAGCTGAACAAGATCCTCAATCACTGCGCTTGCTGTCGGGTACATCCCTGCTCCCAGACCTTGAAGAGTAATGCGGCCGGCAATAGTTGTTTCTACCGCAATCGCATTTTGTTCGTATTCCACCTGATAAAGAGGATGCTCGGGAGAAACCAGAACAGGCCTGACTGCACAGCTGATTTTCCCAGGTGCTTTTACAATTTCGGCCACATGTTTAAAGCGGAGATTCAGCGAAGAAAAATAATTGATTTGTTCAATCGTTATGTCTGTGATTCCTTTTAGGAGAGTATGCTCTTCTTCAGGCTTTTTGCCGTATGCCAGGTCGCTCAGCACAAGCGCCTTAAAATAGGCATCTCTTCCTTCTATATCATTGCCGGGATCACTTTCTGCATAGCCTTTCTCCTGGGCTTCCTTCAATGCCTCTTGAAAAGAAAGCCCCTTTTCTCTCATGCTCGACAATATAAAATTAGATGTTCCGTTCAATATTCCCTGTATTCTTTTTACCTTATTCACCTGCAGGAGCTTACTAAGCGTCTGAATTATGGGTATACCGGCCCCGACTGTTGCCTCGTATCCAATAGAGACACCTTTTTCGTCAGCTAGAGATTTTAATTCTCTTCCATGGTGGGCAAACAGCTCTTTATTAGCAGTGATGATATGAGTCCCATTTTGAATGGCTCGCTTTAAATAAGAAAACCCCGGCTCTCTGCCAACAATGGCATCGATGACCACATGAATGTTTCCAAGCGAGAACAGTTCCTCACAGTTGTCTGTCAGCAAGACACTGCTATCTTCAATATGATGTTTGTTTATATTTTTCACCAAAACCCCTGCAAGTTCCACCCTTTTTCCAAGAAGGGTTTGAAGCCGTTCCTGTTGAAGCTGAATGGTTTGATGCACACCTTTTCCTACCGTTCCATAACCTAATAAAGCAATTCTAATAACATCCATTTATAACGCAACCTCCTTGCTTTTTGCTGATAGCGCTTCTTTTATAGGGAAACTCCATTTACTGTACTCCGCAAGGAAGCCATCGTGCCCAAATTTAGTGTCCACATGATTGTACAATGCAGATTGATGATAACTGTATAGCAAATCAGAAGCTTCTCTCAATCTTTCCCCTGGATACAAGAGATCACCGGAAAAGCTGATGAATAACGTCTTTGCTTTTACCTTCCGGAGTGCTTCTTTCCAGCCTCCTCTTCCCCTGCCGATGTCATGGCTGTTCATGGCGTGAAGAAGCCGAAGATAACTGTTTGGGTCAAATCTGCGGGCAAGCTTTTCCCCCTGATATAGCAGATAAGATTCAACCTGATATTGAGCGCTGCTACTACCTTCTTGGGGAGTTTTTATCTCCCGCTGAAAACGGCCATTATACATAGCATCAGATCTATAGGTTACCATGCCGACCATTCTGGCTATTTCTAATCCTTTTAACTGCGTTCCCTCCGGATACTGTCCCTCCTGAAATTGAGGATCACATACGATGGATTGAATTGCGATTGAATTAAAAGCAATTCCATAGTCGCTCAGTTCCGGTGCTGCTGCCAAAATCACAATCGTATCTGCAAAATCCGGATAGGATATACTCCACTCAAAAGCCTGCATGCCTCCCAGAGATCCGCCAATCACCGCTTTTACTGAAGATATTCCCATCTGCGTCAATGCTTTGTACTGAGTGTGCACCATGTCTCTGACCGAAACTAACGGAAAGTCCGAACCATACCGCCTACCCTGCTTGCTGCCGGCTGGCCCGGTGGAGCCTGAACATCCTCCTAAAACGTTAAAGGTAATAACGTCGTATTCATTTGTGTCAATGATTCCTCCAGCTCCGATCAGTCCGCTCCACCAGCCAGGGTTTTCTTCAGTTCCGACAGCATATTGATTTCCTGTTAGTGCATGGCATACCACTATGACAGGCTTCCCTCTTCTGCCGGCACGTTCATAAGCAAGCTCAACAGAGTCAAGTTTCTCCCCTGACTCCAGCTGATAGCTTCCTATTTTTATTGTGCCAGTTTCATACTGAGGTGTTTTTTTGCTTTCATCCTGCTGCAGATTTTCGAAGTTCATGCGCCTTCAACTCTCTTCTAAGAATTTTTCCGCTGATTTTCGTCTTGGGCAATTCCTCCAGTATTTCAATTTCCCTTGGAGCAGCATGAGCTGCCAGCTTCGTCTTTACAAACTTTTTAATATCATCCAGCAGCTGCTCATCAGCAACATAGCCGTTTCTCAGCACAATAAATGCCTTTACAACTTCTCCCCTTAGCGGATCCGGCTTTCCAATTACACCTGCTTCTGCAACTGCAGGATGCTCAATCAGCTTGCTCTCAACTTCAAATGGTCCAATTCTCTCACCTGAAGAGTTGATCATATCATCGCTTCTGCCCTGGAAAAAAACATAGCCATCATCGTCCTGTACAGCTAAGTCTCCTGACAAATACCAGCCTTGAAATGGAAAATAACTGCTGTATTTTTCTTTGTTTTTCCATACTTCCTTCATGAGCGCGGGCCACCCCGCTTTAATGGCCAAGTGACCAATCTCACCTCTCGGAAGCTCATTTCCATGGTCATCAAGTACAGCAGCCTCTATGCCTGGCAGGGGTTTTCCCATCGAGCCAGGTTTAATGATTTGTGAAGGAAGATTCACAATCAGCTGAGCGCCAGTTTCTGTCATCCACCAAGTATCATGGATTCTTTTCCCGAGAACAGACTGTCCCCAATAAATCACTTCAGGATTCAGCGGTTCTCCGACACTTAGCAGGTGGCGGAGCGAAGACAAATCAAATTCGTTTACAGCCTCTTTTCCTTCCCCCATCAACATGCGGTAAGCTGTTGGCGCACTGTACCAGACTGTTACGCCGGCTTTTTCAATGGCGGAATACCACGAACGGGCATGAAAACGTCCTCCATTAATGACAATAGTCGCCCTGTTCAACATTGGGGCAAAAATACCGTAAACAGTTCCTGTTACCCAGCCGGGATGAGCGGTGCACCAGTATACATCATCCTCTTTTAAATCCAATACCCAGTGTCCCGTCAAGTACTGCTGCCCCATTGCCCTGTGTGCATGAATAATGCCCTTCGGTTTTCCTGTTGATCCGCTTGTATAGTGAATGTTAAGCCCATGGTCAAGATCTACCCATTCTGTTACAAAAGGATCTGCCTGAATGCTGTGAAGCTCATCCTGAAGCTGTACTTCGTCTGAACCTGCCTTCCCGCTGGTAATGAAAATTTTCTGAAGAGAAGGGAGATCATTTTTTGGAACTCTTTTAACAAGATCTTCATCAGTAATCAGATATTTGCCTCCGCAATCCGAAATTCTGTCTTTTACAGCTTCTTCCATAAAAGCTTCAAATAGCGGTCCTGCAATTGCTCCCAGCTTAACCACAGACAAAATGGCAAAATAGCAGTCGGGATGCTTTGGAAGAAAAACAAATACAAAATCACCTTTTTTTACACCGTGGTGCTTGAGGATGGAAGCGTAATGGTCTGTTTTTTCTTTTACTTCTTTATAAGTAAAAAATGCTTCCTCATCTCCATTTATGTAGTGAAAAGCAATTTTGTTTCCGTGGCCTTCAGCGACATGGCGGTCAATGCATTCGTGAGCCATATTGACCTTTCCTGTTTGTTTCCAGCTGAAGCCTTCGTCAGCCTGCTTCCACGAAAATTGTTCCCGTTCTTGCTGATAGTCCTTGAAGTGATAATCTCCTTTTTCAGGATGCAGAACTGTAAAATCCGCTGTACTCATTCTTTTCCGCTCCTTTCTGAAATCAATTGTGAACAGCATTTAAATCCAGAAGGCTTAGTATCTCTTCTTTCAGCTCTCCCAGCTTTCGATTGCCCCTTGCACGTGGTTTTGGCTGATCCACCTTTAAAGTGGCATAAATTTCTCCTGGCTGTCCCCTTAAAATAATAATTCTGTCACATAGATACAAAGCTTCATCAATATCATGCGTGACAAGCATAATCGTGTTGCGAAACTCCTTCCATAGTGACAGAAGAAGATCCTGAAGCTGCATTTTTGTAAATGCATCAAGCGCACTGAAGGGTTCATCCAGAAGGAGAATTTCCGGATTGGTCACTAACGATCTGGCAATAGCAGCTCTTTGTGCCATTCCTCCGGATAAATCCTTTGGATAGTGCTTTTCAAACCCTTTTAATCCAACAGAAGACAGGTACTTTTCCGCCTTTGTTAATCTCTCTTTATCGCCGGAAATTCCAAATGAAATATTATCGATAACATTCAGCCATGGCAGAAGACGGGGTTCCTGAAAGATCATTACAACCTTCTTATTTACGTCGCTTACTGCCTCTTCGTTAATCTCAAGAGAACCGGAATACTCTCCATCAAGACCTGACAGTACGCGGAGCAGCGTACTTTTTCCGCATCCGCTTGTTCCTAGAATTCCGACAATCTCTCCCTGCTCAACAGTTAAATCTACATTGATAAATCCCGTTTCCCCTTCGGAAAACGTCCTTGATAGTCTTTTTAAACTAAGCATCATCCTTCAGTCCCTTATGCTTTTTTTACAAATGTATCCTGCCAGTGCAATGTTCTTGACTCCAGTGTCTTCAAAAAGGAATCGGTTATTTTTCCCAATATGGCAAACAGGACGATGCTTGAAATAATTAGTTCAGGCGAGTAAGTATTTTGCCCGTATACAAGCAAGTAGCCAATTCCGCTGCTTGCCCCCATCAATTCGGCTGCAACCACAAACATCCATCCAAGTCCCATGCCGCTTCTCAACCCTGTCAAGAAGGAAGGCAGTGAAGCCGGGAGAATAATTCTCCTGATGATCTGCAAAGTTGAAAAGTGATAAATTTTCCCCACTTCAATCAATTTGCGGTCCACTCCTTGTATACCAGCGACAATGTTTAAATAAACAGGAAAAAATACTCCGACTGCAATGAGTACTACTTTTGAGGATTCTCCAATGCCCATCCACAGAATAAACAAAGGCACCCACGCCAGAGAGGGAATTGAGCGAAATGCCTGTATTAAAGGATCAAACAAGCTTTCAGCTTTTTGAAAGTATCCTACAGCCGCTCCCAGTAAAACGGCAGCAGCTGTTCCAATTACGAAACCAAAAAACAGCCTGTATAGGGTGATACCGACATGGCCCCACAGCGATCCTTCACTGGCCATTTGAATAATATTTTTCAGGATATAAGAAGGTGCCGGAAGGAGATGGGGCGGGAAAACTCCCCCCCTGCTGAATGACTCCCAAACCAGAATCAGAATGGCTGGAACAATCCATCCGAGAAACGGGAAAGTAAATTTAACCCCGTTTCCTGTCCGGCCCCTTTGCTTAAGCTTTAAAGGTGTTGCAACAGTTGAATCCTTCGCACTCAAGGAAATCTTCCTCTCTGTAAAGCTGCTAAAACAGCTTTCTACTTATTAATTACTTTTTCAGCAAAGTCAGGAAATATCAAATCCTCTGCCAGCTGATCTGTATCTGTTTCTTTATTAATAATGCCATCTTCCTTTAGAACACTTCCTGCCGATTGAAGGGCCTTCACCTGCACGTCTCCTGGTACAGGGCTTGAAAAGTCATTTCTTTCCAGCTGCTTTTGGGCAACCTCAAGGCTGATTTGTGCTTCTTCAGAAAGGATTTTTGCCGCTTCTTCCGGATTATCCAGTATCCATTCTCTTGCTTTCTCATAAGCTGCAATGACTTTCTCTGCATAAGCTGGATATTTTTCTGCAAATTCGCTTCTTACATTCAATACACCATAGGTATTGAAGTCAGGATTACGGTAAAACAATTCTGTATCAGCCTCAAGCTCAACTCTTGCCATATGGGGATCAAGCCCTGCCCAGGCGTCTACCTGTCCTGTTGTTAATGCACTTGCTCCGTCGCTGTGCTGAAGGTTCACAATTTCAACATCTCCTTGTGACAATCCAGCTTCGTCCAGTGCTCTTAACAGAAAAATGTAAGGATCTGTTCCAACCGTCGCAGCAATTTTCTTTCCTTTGAGATCTTCTACAGAAGAAATACCTGAACCCTTGGTTGTAACAAGCGCGGTCCACTCCGGCTTGGAATAAACATAGATGGATTGTACAGGAGCACCTTTTGATTTCGCCAGATAGGCTGCTGCTCCGGCAGTAGATCCAAAATCAATACTGCTGCTGTTCAAAAATTCCAGTGCTTTGTTGCTGCCTTGGCTTAGTACATACTCCACTTTCACACCGTCTTCTTTTAAATCTTCTTCAAGCCACCCAAACTTTTTCAATACCAGGCTTGATGGGGAGTAGTATGCATAGTCGAGCTTAATGCTTTGGGGCTTAGCAGCACCATCAGCATTTGTTTCGTTTGAACATGCTGACACTAGAAGAATGAAAGCGAATGCAGCACAAGATAAAAACCATTTTTTCATGTTAGTAATCTCCCTTTTTTATATTTCACATGCAAATGTGACAATTGTTCCTCTCAGCCGCTGGGCTTCCTTGTAAGTACAGCGGTTTTGGACTACTTCAAGCCCCGCATCCTTGGCAATATCAACAGCTCTTGGTGAAATGACGCCTTCCTGCAGCCAGAATACTTTTGGCTGTATATCTGCGGCTTCGCGGGCAATATCAATTGCTGCTTCGGGACTTCGGAAAACCTGGACAACGTCCACAGCAAATGGAATTGACTTTAAATCAGGATAAGCTTTTTCACCAAGCACCTCTGTTTCCCGCGGGTTGACTGGTACAATCTGATAGCCTAGACGCTGCATCTTTCGGGCGAGGCGGTGGCTGGGACGGGCAGGATTTCCACTCAATCCGACAACGGCAAGTGTTTTTGCTCTTTGACCGTCTCCTTCTTTTGTGAATGGAGATTGAAGCGCCCAGCGGATGACGCCTTCGTCATTAACGGCTGTTTCGCCTTTTTCTTCTCCTTTGCTGGATATTCCAACAGCCTGATAGAAAGCCTGATCCAAATCGTTTATCAAGTCTCTTACTGATTCAATTCCTACAGACAATCGAATCAACTCTTCTGTTACACCTGTTTTCACAAGGTCTTCTGCACTCAGCTGCTGATGAGTTGTGGAAGCTGGATGAATAATCAGTGACTTCGCATCCCCTACATTTGCCACATGTGACCAGAGGGCAATGGAGTCAATGACTTTTTTCCCCGCGTCCCTTCCGCCTTTAATTCCAAAGTTCACAATGGAACCTGCTCCGCCAGGCAGGTATTTTCCAGCCAGCTCATGGGCAGGGTGATCTTGGAGCCCCGGATATGAAACCCATTCCACAGCAGGATGGCTGCTGAGAAATTCAGCAATTTTCAAAGCATTTTCAGTGTGTTTCTCAATTCTTAAATGAAGTGTTTCCAGACCCTGAAGCAGATGAAAAGCATTGTGCGGACTTAAGCAAGAACCAAAGTCCCGCAGCAGCTGCACTCTCAGTTTTGTGCTGAACGCCAGGGTGCCAAAGTCATTTGCATACCGGATTCCGTTGTAGCTAGGATCAGGCTCCGTAAACCCTGGAAACTTGTCTGAATTCCAGTTAAACCTTCCTCCATCTATGACAACTCCGCCGATGGTCGTACCATGTCCGCCAATCCATTTTGTAGCAGAGTGAATGACGATATCAGCTCCCCATTGTATCGGCTTGCATAGATAGGGCGATGCAAAGGTATTATCAATGATAAGCGGAATGCCATTGTCATGTGCAGCTTCAGCAACACCTTCAATGTCCAGAACGTGCAGGCTCGGATTTCCAATAATTTCAGCAAAAACAGCCTTTGTCTTTGGCCCAATCGCTTTCCGGTAATCTTCCGGATTCTTTGAATCTACAAATTTAACAGATATGCCGTACTTAGGAAGAGTGATGGCAAAAAGATTATATGTACCTCCATAAAGACTTGCACTTGCAACAATTTCGTCTCCTGCCTGAGCAATGTTCATAATGGCCAGGGCGATCGCCGCCATGCCTGAAGAAGTGGCAACAGCGGCTACTCCGTCTTCCAAAAGAGCGAGTCTCTTTTCCAGCACATCCACTGTCGGGTTCCCAATTCTTGAGTAAATATTTCCTGGCTCATCCAGTGAAAAAAGGCTTTGCGCATGCTCTGTATTATGAAAAACATAAGAGCTGGTTTGATAAATCGGCACTGCTCTTGATCCTGTTGTAGGGTCAGGTGATTGTCCTCCGTGCAGCAAAACTGTTTCAATATCGTATGTTTCATAAGTATCGCTCATTAGTAATTCCTCCTAAATTGGTATGCTTTCCAAGCAAATAAAAACCCCCGCTTCATAAGAAGAGGGGGCTCCTCCTCTTATCTTTCAGACATACTTATGCCTGCAGGATGTAGCACCATTTCAAGCAGCTGCATGATGGTTGCCGGACGTCAACGGGCCTGTTCCCTCGGTCTCTCTCGATAAGAGTTTATATTTTATTTGTTTAACACGTTAAAACATGAATCCTAAACAGTAGTATAGAGAAGGTTATTCTTTATGTCAACAGAATATTCCTAATTTTCAAATTTTAAAAGTGTTCCTGTGAAAAATAAAAAACCCCTTTTCACGAAGAAAAGGGGGACAGTTTAAAGTAACCGGTCCTCCTTCTCATCTTTGGATTTATTTGAGTAAATCCTCTGAAATTGGCACCGTGCAAAAGCTGGTTGCCGAGGCTTCTTAGGGTCAGTCCCTCCACCTCTCTTGATAAGAAGAAAACATATAAAATTCTTATTCCCTATCTTAAACACATGTAGTGGAAGAGTCAACAGTTTTATTAATTAAAAATTTTTTGCGAGTTGAGCTGCTTCCTCAATTCCCTTTTGTTTGATCTCTTCTGCACGGTCAGGATATTGATTGTGCCCCTCTATAAACAAGCCCTGCAGTGAAGGAACTCCAAAAAAATTCAGTATAACAGTCAAATAACGGTGTCCCATTTCAAGATCCTGTGCCGGTCCTTCTGAATAGACTCCGCCCCGCGCCTGAATGTGCAATGCTTTTTTGTCTGTCAAAAGACCGACAGAACCGCTATCAGTGTACTTGAAAGTCTTCCCTGCCGTGCAAAGAGAGTCGATATATTTTTTCATAACCGGAGGAAACGAGAAGTTCCAAAGAGGTGTGACGAATACATATTTGTCAGCTTCAACAAATTGATCTGTCAGCTCGGACAGCCTGCTGACCTTACGCTTTTCCTCTTCTGAAAGTTGATCAAAAGAAGAGCCTGTTCTCAATTTTCCCCAGCCGCTGAAAACATCCGCATCAATCTGAGGAATATCCATATTGTATAAATCTAAATGAACAACAGCATCTTCAGGTTTTTCTTTTTTGTACGCGTCAAGAAATGATTTTCCTGCGGCCATGCTGTAAGAAACCGTTTCATCATGAGGATGTGCAGTGATATAAAGAAGAGTCGCCAAGAATGTTCACAGCCTTTCAATATTTTAAGTTTTTACCCCTTTATCTTGTTCTAGTTTCGCGAAAATTATCTGAGAAACTTTTTAACAAAAGCTTGTCCACATAGCAGAAAGTATTTAGCACTGTCCAAGTGTCTGCAACGATGAAAAACCAGCTAAATATAATGCACATTCTCCAAAAAATACTTGCATATTATTCCATAAGAGAGTAAAAATAAGGAAAGAAATAATTGGAAAATATTATTTCGCCATATTAGGATTAAAAGTATGAATAAAAAGGTATAGGAAAGGTAGAAAATAAAGAATTCTGAAAAAATAGGAAAAGGGGCCTAACATATGAGAGCAAATATAGGGGATATTATTGGTTTCACAAGGAAGGATATGCATTTAGAAGGAGTCGTAACACATATTCGCGAAAATTCCGTTATCGTTAAGCTTGCAAGCTGCTATGATTTCAGGGACTTAAATATTGATAATGAATTTACAGTAGTGGGCCACAGCAAATACGAAGTGGTTCAGAGTGCAAAAATACATTTGGCAGATGAGCAAACTGCCTAATACTTGTAAAGAAAGGACATGTTAAATGACTCAAGTCACTCTTTTGATACAACAATCATCGGAAGTGGAACCTGTTCAATCCATCGAAGAAATTTTATCAGCAGCGAATGGAATTGAACGAGCTTTGGCAGATGTGGATAACGGAGAAGTAAAAGTGGAATATAACGAGCTGATCATCACAGAAGATCAAATTCTGGCTGCCCTTCAACAGCACGGTTTTGCTGTAAGTGTGCGTTAGTCTATTACAGGCAGATTAAGTACATACATCTCCACATGTTATAACAAAGCCCTTGTCAAAGAGGGCTTTTTAGTATGTTTAAATTCATTATTGGTTTTTCAGAGTAGTGATCATCAACAGCACTCCAAAGAATAAAATCCTCACTTTACCTTCAAACTATGTATACATACCACAAGGAGGTTTTTTCATTTATGATAAAAAGCAACGTCCTGCTGACCAAGTTTCTTCTCACTCTTACAATCCTTTTTATGATCTTATCTCTCTTTTTTCGAGTAAGTATTATCAATACACTTATTATTGGGATAGTACTGACTGCAGTATCCTACTTTATCGGCGACAGATTGATATTGCCGAGGGCAGGAAATCTGATAGCCTCGATTGCCGACCTGGGATTGGCTTTTATTGTGATTATGATTATGCTTAATGTTTTAGTGCCAAGCCCCTTTTTTCCACATGCCGGTGCAGCTGCCTCGGCAGCAGTGGGTATTACACTGGGTGAGATAGCAGTTCATTATTTATTTAAACCGAAGAATACAGCAGATCACTCGAGATACCGCTATCAGCCGAAGGAGGCTGGCTACTCCACAGAGTCCTCAGAAGAATTTCCGGCTGTAAAAAAACAAGGGAAAAATGATCAAGAAGATGTGTAGATACCTACACATCTTCTTTTATTTTGTATGCGGAGGCACCATTGCCCCCAATACCTGCGGCGGCGTATCATGGATATAAGCCGGTGCGGGGCGGAGAACTGGCTTTTTGGCAAATGGCTGAGGATTTTCAACATATTGAAACTCTCCAAGCCCATCCATGCTTTTACCTTGTGCCCAGCGTCCTGCGGCACTTTCATTGCCTCTTGAATAATTGAAAAGTACATAAGAGACTTCACGTTTTTCAAGCTCTTTTGGAAACGTACTTGGAACAACAATATTTTCTTTTGCCTCCAGCTCTTTGATTGCGGCATACCATTGATTTTGGTGCATCGTATCTCTTGCGATCAGCCAGGAAAGCATATCCTTTACTCCCCTGTCAGTTGTTGATTCGTATAATCTGACTGCCTGCAATCTTCCTTGTGATTCAGCAGTTAAATTTGCCCGGAAATCTGCAAGAAGATTTCCGCTTGCAATAATATAGCTGGCTGTCCAGCGATTTCCAACACTATCGGCAGGCATGGCCCCAAGTCCTGAAACAATAGCATGCTGCGGATTCATTCCTCCAAGTATAGCGCCAATAACCGGATCTTTAGCTGCAATTTCCTGATCTCCGACAGGTGCACCATCAAGGAGCCTGGCAATCATGGTTGCCAGCATTTCCACATGTGCTAGTTCCTCAGCACCGGTATCCATCAGCAAATCCTTGTACTTTCCATCCCCTCTTACATTCCAGCCCTGAAAAAAGTACTGCAGAGCAACGGATATTTCACCAAACTGCCCTCCTAATACCTCCTGCAGCTTTTTTGCATAAACTGGATCAGGACGATCAGGCTTTGCCTTGTATTGAAGTTCCTTTATATGATAAAACATGGATCATTCCGCCTCCCCCTGTTTGCATTTCACTTTCTTTAAGAAATGTATTCTACAGGGGGTTTTCCAAAGAACAAAAAAACAGGAGTTTTTTTGTCCTGTTGTGTTGACTATTTTCCTGAGCTGCCGGAAGAATAATAGTACGGAGGGACCTTCAGCCAGCCTCTTTTTTTCATCAGTCTTTTCAGACTTGCTCCAAACAAGGAAAACTCAGTGAAAAACTCAAACCACATGATTCCTACATCAGTTCTGACTGAATCGGCCTGTCCTTTTCCTGCCATTATCATTAAATTGACTGCTTTAAATGCAATACCATTGCTGATGTCATCATCTGAGAGCTTTACTCCCGGAGGTATTTCATTCGGAGACGAGGAAGGTTTAGGAGGTGTCACATTAGGAAGCTCCACTCCCTCTTTTAACAAAAAGCCGCTCAGCCGTTCAGCCTGTTTTTGGCATATTTTCAGAGCATCTTTCAGCATTTCCACTAAATCATCGTCCGTTGTGGTATTCATGCCCATTTCCTCGAAGCGAATGAATTCTTCCAATGTTGCAAGATATGTCCAGCAGTCGCCAACTTCAATCACATGCAGGGGGGAAGTTTCTTCATGATCTGTCACTTCTTTAAAAATGTTTATAAAGGCTTCTATCGGGTTTGCCATTCTGCACCTCCTTACATAAAATAGCGTGCCCCATTGCTGCAAAGTTATGAAATAACAGAAACACTCCTAAACAGCTCTGGTGTCGGAAGCGTTTTGCTGTATTCCCAACGCTGCAGTGAACTGAAGGGGATATCTTCTTTATACCGTGCTTCGACCAGCTCCTCCTGCCCTCCTGCTGACTGTATCAGCACTTGTGGAGGACGCTTGAGATCTTTTACAAGGAGTGTTCCGCTTAAGAGATTATTGTGAAGGTAATACTGTTCATGATACACAAGCATGTTTTCCATCACTGCCAAACCCCGGATTCCTCCCAATCTAAGCTGAAAATGCACTTCTTCTCCACCGGCTGAAAGCTTTACATCCAGCTCAATGCCATGGGACGCTGAACCTGATTGTTTGTCCCCCATGATGTGAAAATCAAAGCCTCCATCTTTCTGTTTCGTCATTTGTTTTCTAATATCATACCTGCTGCTGGAAAAATACAGAGCCGTATCAGAGGAATTAGACATGAGAGTCAGACTTCCTTTTACTGCCCATTCCTTGAAGGAGTGATCTTCCAGAATAGCAGCATATCCATAAGAAACCATTTTTCCTCCAATCGCCAAAGAGGCCTATAAGGCCCCTCGGGAAGTTATTATCGTTTCACCCAAACAGAAACAGAGCCGCCATTTACGGGAAAAGTCGCCCATCCGTCTGAACTGATTGTAACTGTGTCGGTACGGTTTCCGGTAATATCACGCCAAACCTGGTTTGCTTTAGAAGTACCCACGAACATTCTCTTTGTCCCCCCGGGTCCATCAGACATAATGGTAGCCAGGCCTGAACCTGCATGTGCAGCGTCTCCTTCTCTTGTAAATCCAATAATATCATGATGATCAAAATAATCTCTTTGCGTCCCATAAGCATACTTTTGGCGAGCTTCTAAAAGAGGATCAATTTTCGACTTAAATGAAGGAACATTGTTATTTGGAATACCGTAATAATCACCGTAAAACACAGATGGATATCCCTGTTGTCTTGTAAGAATCAATGCATAGGCCAAAGGCTTGAACCAGCCTTGGACAAATGACTGAAGTGCCTGGCTCGGCTGCGAGTCATGATTGTCTACAAACGTCACGGCATGGGTAGGGTGCTTTTGCATCACCGTGCCATTCAAAATATTTCTCATATCATAATTTCCGCCGCCATTGGAGGCATTAAACAAATTGTAATGAAGCGGCACATCAAATACGGAATGATTCCAGCTCGTTTTAGTTAAGTAATTTTCAAGTGCACCCAAGTCATTTTTCCAGAACTCTGCTACAGCAAACATATTTTTCCCCCTGGCATTTCGTACAGAAGTCAGCCAGTCTCTTGTAAAGCTGTATTTGATATGTTTAACTGCATCAATCCGGAATCCATCCAGATTTAAAGTATTTGCATACCATGTTCCCCAATTTCTTAATTCATTTACCACATCAGGATGATCCATATCAACATCGGCATACATCAGATAATCATAGTTGCCGTTTTCACTATCAACTTCCCAATCCCAGGCCTTTCCTGTACCTCTGAATTTATATATGCGGTTGGCAAGCTGGCGGGACTGGTCCCAATCAGAGCCGTCAAAGTGATACCAGCGCCATTTAAAGCTGGAGTAAGTATTTCCCCGTCCCGGAAAATCGAATTTCGTCCATGCTTGAATATCATATTCACCGGAGATTTCCTGATTACGATTACTCGGATTGACTTCTACTGCCCTGACAGTTTCAGTTGCATCGGCGCCTCCCTTATGGTTCATAACCACGTCCCCATAAACCTGGATACCGTTATTCTTCAGCGCTGTAATAGCAGATTGAAGCTGGGCCTTTGTTCCATATTTCGTTCTCACCGTGCCCTTTTGGTTAAACTCACCTAGATCATATAAATCGTAAGCGCCATAACCTACATCATTTTGCTGTGTTCCCTTCCATGCCGGCGGAAGCCAGACTGCTGTAATTCCCTTACTTTTCAAATTGGCTGCATCGTTTTGCAGACGATTCCAATGGTTACCGTCATTAGGTACATACCATTCAAAATACTGCATCATTGTTCCATTATCAGCTGCTTGAGCTGATTTGTTTGCCGGCAGCAGTGAAATCAGCAGCAGTGCAGCTAGAAATACTGAAAACCCTTTTTTCCACATAAATTCTTCCCCCATCCCTCATTTAGTATTGCCGATCTATTCTAAGCAACCGTTTGCATAATCAGCAATACTTCTAAAATATAATCTGAATCGGTATTTTTGTAAACGGTTACATATTCCCCTTTTTTACTTACTGCCACACTCTTTTTTACCTATGAATATAACATGGAGCATTTAACAGAAACTATTGCGAAAGGTGGTTAATACAGCAGGTGAAAGCTCCTTTATAAGGGTGATGAAGGACAAAACTCTGTGGAATAGCAGGTGAAATGTCCTTCATAAGGGTGATGAAGGACAAAACTCAGTGGAATAGCAGGTGAAATGTCCTTCATAAGGGTGATGAAGGACAAAACTCAGTGGAAATGCAGGTGAAATGTCCTTCATAGGGGCGATGAAGGACAAAACTCAGTGGAAATGCAGGTGAAATGTCCTTCATAAGGGTGATGAAGGACAAAACTCACTGGAATAGCAGCTGGAATGTCCTTCATAAGGGTGATGAAGGACAAAACTCTGTGGAATAGCAGCTGGAATGTCCTTCATAAGGGCATGAAGGACAAAACTTAGTGAAAAAGCTGTTTAAATGTCCTTCATCAAGCAGATGAAGGACAAAACTCAGTGCAACAGCAACATTCAAGAGCTTTTGATGAAAGGAAGATGCTTCGATGAGCATGTACAAAAAGACGCCGAAAAAAAGTAACGAAGGCAGTAAAGAGACGAAACAAGATCAAGCTGCCAAGCCGCCCCGCAGCTGCGGAGGGTTGTAGACTGAACCCCAAAAGAAGAAAAGGCTTGAGACCCATTAGAGGGCTCAAGCCTGAATTTATTACTTAAAGTTTTTATGATGATATTGCTCTTTTGGAGCTTTTTGAGGCTTTCCTTTACCAGGTTTAGGTCCCATGTTGTCAAAACGGGCCACATCGTAAATAGCTGTTCCGACAATTTCAGCTACATCCTGAAGTTTTTCTTTGCTGATTTTATCAATTGTGTCTTCTGGTGTATGATACCATGGCTCAGCAGGATTATGGATAAAGAGTGCAGCCGGAATGCCTGCCTCTGCAAATGGAACATGGTCACTTCTTCCGCCTTGTCCATATGGAGTAGGTGTTCCGTTTAATCTTGCGCTTGATGCTTGAGCAAGCTCTGTAACAAGATTAGGCTTACCGTCTAATGTCAGCAATACGAGATCCCCGGCATCGCGGCTTCCAACCATGTCCAAGTTAAAGTTAGCAATAATTCGATTTTTGTCTGCATCAGAAAGGTTTTTCACATAGTGGCTTGAGCCCAGCAAACCTACTTCTTCAGCACCGAAAGTAATAAAACGGATTTCAGTGTCTGTTGGAAGATCCTTGAATACTCTTGCAAGTTCAAGTGTCATAGCCGTTCCTGAAGCATCATCGTTTGCACCCGGTGCTCCCTCTACAGAGTCATGGTGAGCGCCAAGAACAATTACATCATTATTTGCTTTCTTTTTGTTTGTTGGTGCTTTTGTTGCAATTACATTATGAGATGTGCGTTCACTTACTTCAGCTCCTACAACTTTCACCGAAGCAGTCAGTTTTTCTCCGCTGCTGAGCTTGGCAGCAAGTGCTTCACCCTCTGCCTTTGACAGAGATACTGCAGGAGCATATTTTTCATTCGGCTCGCCCAGCGTACCGTTAAGAGCACCTTCAGCATTGTTATAAACAATCACTGCAGCAGCTCCTCTTTCTGAAGCATTCAGTACTTTTTCACCAAAGCTGATTTCTCCGCGTCTGATAAGAGCTACTTTTCCTGTTAAGTCCAGGTTAGCAAGTTCTTCTTTTTTTCCTAAGCCGGCAGCCACAAGCTCACCTGTCACATTTCCGCTGACAGTATAAGTGAAGAATTGAGGCTTTAGTTCACCGGAATAACCGTCGACAGAAACGCTCACGGAAGTTGGCGCTGTATATCCGACAAACGTAAATGGCTGAATTTCAGCTTTGTATCCATAAGATTCAAATTGCGACTTTATGTATTGCACCGCTAGAAACTCTGACTCTGTTCCTGCTACGCGCGGCGTTTTAGCCAGATAGTCAATATTGTTATAAATTTTGTCCACATCAATTTTATTGATTACCTTTTTATCAAATACGTTGAAAGGCTGTGACTGGGGAGCTTCAAACGGTTTTGCAAGTACAGAGCTTGTCCCGACGGCTCCAAGGGCTAAGGATGCAGCCAATGCTGCAGATAATAATGGTTTTTTCAAAGAATAGTCCTCCTTAATAGATGTATAGTCTCTTGATTTCAAATTTTACAATATTCTAAATCATTTTATAAGGTAATATATTACTCTTTTAGTATAGTAAAGATTTACTATTTATTCTGAATTTTCTTGAGCCACCCTTACTTCATAAATTGTAAACTGAATCATTTTTCTTATTTTTTCCAGAGACGTTATCTTCGAAGAATCTTGAATAGGCCTGTATTCAAAGGAACTTATTACTGCGGGTATTATTTCTTCGTAACAGAAAAGTGGTTTTATTCTTTTTCGGAGCTCTAAAACTGTCTAAATCACTCCATAAAAACAAGCCCTGTTAATTCGAACAAGGCTCTTCTATCATTATTCCTCTCTCATTTCCAGAGCCCTTTTTACATTCTTTAAGTCATTTGCAATTAACTCCTGAAGATTGTACGCCGGATATAAGCCTCTGTTAAACATATAAAGAAAGATTCTTTCATGCCAATCAATCGCTGCATTTAGTTGTTTTTTCAATGTTTTTCTTAATGAATAAGAAGCTGTCTCTGTAATGGCAATTGAATAATTTCTAACGGAGGTTTTAGCAAGCAGCAAAAGATCTCCTGCGTAGAATGCGATGAAATCGGCAGGCGTTTCTTCTTCTTTTCTCGACTCCGGGACCGGTATGTTTGGATAGTACTGAATGAGTTCATGTAAATTTCCTTCAATGGCCTTGATAGAAAATAAATAGAGCTCTCTTAATTCTTTATCTTCAACTCTTTTCACTGCTTTTTTCAGTTTAATCAGGCTGTTCGCCTGAGACGCAGTCAGCTCATGCAGCTCCAGTGATTCATGCCAGGCAAGTGTATGACTCAAAGTAAATCCCTCCATTTTTTCATTCGGGATATAATATGCGGGCTAATCACCCAGTGTGCACTATGATTTTTCTGTATGTTTGCTCACTATCGAAGGGGGAAAAGAATGAGGGTGATTACATTGAAAAAGGAGAGATAACAATGTCAGAAAAACCTTCATCAGTACCAGGACAGGAGCAGGATCGTCAGCCTGGTCTGGAATCAGAAATGAACCCCAGACCGGACTTTAAAGAAAACCTTTCTAAAGGATCAGGAAAATTATTTGGAAAAACAGCGCTCATCACAGGCGGGGACAGCGGAATAGGCCGCTCGGTAGCTGTAGCCTATGCAAGAGAGGGAGCGAATGTGGCCATATCATATCTCGATGAACATGAAGATGCAAAAGAAACGAAGAAACATGTAGAAAACGAGGGAGCAAAATGCCTGCTGCTGCCTGGTGATATTGGGGATGAACAATTTTGTAATTCCCTTATTGATTCAGTAGTAGAAGAATTCGGGCAGCTTGATATACTGGTGAACAATGCTGCAGAGCAGCATCCTAAGGAAGCGGGTTTGGAGGAAATCAGCAGTGAACAGCTTGAGAAGACATACAGAACAAATATATTCTCAATGTTCTATTTGACCAAATCTGCACTGAAGCATTTAAAAGAGGGCAGCTCTATTATCAACACTACTTCGATTACTGCCTATCAGGGAGCGCCAAATCTGATTGACTATTCATCAACAAAAGGAGCCATTACCTCTTTTACAAGATCATTGTCTCTGTCGCTTGCTGAAAAAGGAATCCGCGTGAACGGTGTTGCCCCCGGGCCAATCTGGACACCTTTAATTCCTTCCACATTTGATAAAGACCTGGTGGAAGGCTTTGCTAAAGAAGCTTTTCCTGTACCGATGAAACGCCCTGGGCAGCCTGATGAACTCGCGCCAAGCTATGTATTTTTAGCTTCAGAGGATTCTTCCTATATGTCCGGTCAGGTTCTTCATGTGAACGGTGGAGTCGTACTGAATGGTTGACCTACTCACCGCTTATTACTCTTGCCAGTTGTTTTTTGGACTAGAATAGTCACTCAAAAGAAAAAATCCGAACTAATACATCATTCTAATCGTAAAATCATGAATGGTAGTTCGGATTTTTTCATTGGCTAAAACACTTTTGTCCCGGCCTCTTTATTTTCCTTCAGTGTATCAGGATATCGTTGGTTTCTGTTTTTTGATATTGAGTCAAAAACCCCGCGATCATTTGATTAAATTCATTCCATTTTTTTGTGGGAAGCTGGTGGTTAACGTCCTTGAATATGCCAATCTGTTTATATTTCAGGCTCTTTTTATATATGCGCAGATGTTTATTGATGACGTCTGACTTAGCACCATACAGCAGAAGAACCGGACAGGTTATCGCAACAAGCGCTTTTCTGCAGTCATAGTGCTGTGCAGCATGATAATATTCCCTCCATACTCTTGCGTCTGCCTTATGCATATGAGCCGCCAGCTCCCTGCGAAAGTTTTTTTCCTTCGTATGTGCAGCCGCCAGCCCTTTTGCAAGAGGCCTTCTAAAATGGTTTACGAGGTGTTCGCCTATTTCATGTTCCATCCTTAATCCAATGTTTTCTGTGGAAGGGTAGCCTCCCGACAATATGAGTGCCTTCACCCTGGCTGGATGCTGTATAGCAAGGCTTTGAGCTATTGTTCCTCCAGCTGAATAGCCGCAAATAATTGCTTTTGAAATACTAAGCTCATCCAGAAGATTCAGTATTTCCCTTCTGTATTTCTCAATGGTCACTGCACCCCGTACTGCGGGACTGTCGCCGTGTCCGCTTAGATCTGGAAGAATGACCCGGAACTGGCTGCTTAGACTGATTTGTTTTTGAAAAACTACCCGCCCCATTCCCGGCGGGTGGATAAAAACAAGGGGCTGTCCCCTGCCATGTTCCTCATAATAGATTCTGCCGCTTATAGTTTCTGCATATGGCATTGTTCATCAGCTCCACTTTAGACATAGCCATAGTTTTTTCTCATAAAGTAATTCTATTCTTGTAAGTTGCTGTGACTTCTCTTTTTACGTTACAGCGTTAAAAGAAGAACGTGGTTCAAATGTATGATTTTTGTCCTATTTCGTTTTAATCATCTCTTACCTTGGTATAGAACACTATTAGAGAAAATGGACACGGAGAAAAAGGAGGATTCAGTTTTGTTTGGTTTAAGTGATATGCCGTCATTTTTCGTGGCACTGCTGATTGTTTTGCCGCTGGTCGCTCTTGTTCACCAGCTTGGACATATCTTTTTTGCGTGGCTGTTCGGGGGAAAGGTTTCTTTCATACTGGGAAGAGGGCGAACTCTCTTAAAGATAGGTTTCCTGGAAATTAAGACTGTTTATTTTATAGATTCCTTCTGCCACTACGAAGACTTGGCTGTAGATAATAAATTGACACATTCCCTCGTTTATGCAGGCGGGGTTATTTTTAATATTGTGAGTGTTTTCATATTAAACAGCATCATTCTCGCAGGTTATCTCGATCCAAAAATGTATTTTTATCAATATGCATATTTCTCTGTATACTATGCGTTCTTTGCAGTTCTTCCCATTCAATACGGTGAAAATCACCCAAGCGACGGCAAAGCTTTATATGATGTGATCAAATATGGAACCAGATGTGATCTAATTGATTAAAACAGTATCGCACCTCCTCCTGCAGGCATACGTTGTAACAGAAGCCTGTAAGGAGGAGCATGATGATTATAATTGGAGGAATTCCTCAAAATGAGGAACTGATAAACAATCCTGTTTTCACTGGTGAACAGCAAAATATTGTCATGGAAATGCTGAGAACAAACGAGCTCTTTACGTATACCAGCTTTCAACAGTTTTTATTTGAAATAAATGTGAGATCAAGTACAATATCCGCTTCACGTGCACTGTTGGAGAGCGGAGTAAGGTTCAGTACATTTGCAAATTCAAAAGGCAATCCCCAATTCTGGGATGTTACCCCTAAAGGAGCCATTGTCATAAAGCCCGGCATCAAACCCTCTGATGCTCTTTCAGATATATTTAGAAATGGCAGTTTCTATTCTTTTGAGTGTGCAACCGCAATGATTGTTGTTTTTTTCAGAGCTGTTTTAGAAAATATTGATGTAGATCAATTTGACAGGCTTTTTGATGGAATGATTCTTTATGACTGGCAATACGATGAGGATTTAGGCGTCACTACCACAAGAAGCAATGAGTTTGTACCTGGGGATTGTGTTTACTTTATTAATCCAGATGTAGCTCCTGAAACTTCTTATTTCAGAGGTGAAAATGCCATTTATCTGGGTTCAAATTTATATTATGGGCACGGAATTGGTATTATGGATGCTCAAAGTATGATTGACAAGCTTAACACTTTCAGAATTCCCGGCTCTTTACAATCTGCCTATTTGATGTCCCAGGTAACACGGCTGGGCTATAAATATTTATTTCAATTCTCAAGCACCGGACGGGGGATACCGATCTTTCTGCTTGAAAATAAAACCGTGATACATGTTGGCTCTTACTACTCTGCTTCATAGCTGAACTAGGGTTAATCATCTCCTGGCCCTTTCCGCTTGTCATACCAAATCTCCCTGCCCATCTGCCGGTTTACAAGCTGTTCCATTTTCTGCAAATCTTCCCGTGAAACAACCGGATCTCTCTCGTCCCAGCGGACATAACGGACGAAATAGTAATTTCTGATAGGCGAGAACATCACCTTAGAATGAGGCCAAACATCAAAAACAAACTCCAGATTTCCTCTTTTTTTATAAGAATAGTTGATTATTTTCATGGAATTCACCGCTTATAGAGAGTCATTGCATGCTGCTTGCATGTAATGTTACAAGTACCCCCTATGAGTGCAGAAATAAACTCTTGAAACAGACTGCAGGGAATGTGAAGAAGTATAGGAGCTCTTATGAGAGCGGTGTTTCCAAAACATTGATGTGATTTCACATTGCAGCAAGAAATCTCAGTTTCTTCCTTGAAGGAGACACTGTATACGGAAACTATTCAATTGCAGCTGCTTTCCCCAATGGATAGAGGAGAGCCCGGAGCACTATGATACAGCCATTGTTCAGCCTCATATATAAAATTTATAATTCTTTATGAGAAAATAATTTTTGCCAGCAGTGCTGCTGTGATTGACAAAACAGTGAAAGCTGCAGTCCAGCTGAAAAATTCTATACCATGAACAAGCAGCGCCAATAAAAAGAACAAAGCAAATGTTATGATGGGGAAAAGGAACAATTTTTTAGTCACAACATAACCAATAAATGAAAGTATAAAAACAGCCAGGGGATACACAACCATTATCAATAGTGCTTCCATCATAAGCCTCCTTTTTCGCAGTGTGATCATATTCTTCCCCCTGCAACGTTTCTTATCAGGTAAGGTTTTGGCAAATAAATAGGTTGATCTTCCATCATCTATCATAAAAAAAACGATTTAGTCCGTACCCTTGTGAAAAAGGGAAGAGTCATTTTATACACAGTTAGCAATTCTTATTTCACAAGACGCCTCCCCATTACAACAGAAAAAATAAGCGTATAAATTCCGGTTAAATCCAGAATAAGCTGTTCTTCAGAGAAAATAAGGGAATGAATTCCGCTTAAGCTGCTGAAAATACTCTATTTTAGGCTTTTTTTAGGTACATAAACGGAAACCCTCCGTTTATTTCAGTCCATTTTCGGTATTTTTTCTGAATAGGTGGAGTTCCTCCGTTTATATGTATAGTAACTTTCACATGGCGCCTCCCCACCCCAATAGGAGTAGCTGTATTTGTGCGAGTATCTGTAACAAAGTATTTACACAATCTTATTGACTTGATATAAAAAAACACCGTAATCCGGTGTTTTTAACTGCTTATCACTTTCACATAGTAGGTCCGCTGCCTTGGCCCATCAAACTCACAAAAATAAATGCCCTGCCATCTGCCCAGCAGAAGATTTCCGTTGTCGATAATTACCTGTTGAGAAGCGCCGACTGTGCTCGTTTTTAGATGTGCTGCTGTGTTTCCTTCCATGTGTCTGTCCCTTTCATCATTCCAGGGATACAATTCGTCAAACCGCCTTAACATGTCTCTTTTCACATCAGGATCTGCATTCTCGTTAATGGTGATGCCTGCAGTTGTATGGGGGCTGTAGATTACCGCTAGCCCTTCTTGAACCTCTGTGTAGGTAACAAATCCCTGAATTTGCTCAGTAATATCTCTGAATTCATCCCTGCTTCCAGTTGTGATTGAAAATTTTTTTAACATTCCGAATCAGCTCCTTTCCCTAGACTATTCTTTCCTTAGAACTAAAGAAAATAAACATTACCTGTTCCACATTGTGGCAATCTTTAGTACCATAGTAATTGAAGGAGTTGAACAAATGGAAATTGTATGGCCTTACATAGTTGTGTTTATTCTTGCTGCAATTCCTCTCTTTGAAGTTGTAGGCATTGTTCCTGTGGGTATTCTTGCAGGACTTGCTCCTGTTCCTGTTGCCATCGCCGGTTTTATAGGCAACTTTCTGACTGTCCTGCTGCTGATTATCTTGATTGACAAAGTAAAGATATGGATGGCTGCAAGAAAACAGCGTAAAGCAGGCAATATGGCTGAAGCAGCCGCTGCTGCTGAGGATGGAGAAATTCAGACAGAATCTAAACGTTCAAAGAGAGCTAAGAATCTATGGGACAAATATGGACTTCCAGGACTTGCTTTTATTGGTCCGCTGTTTGTCGGCTCCCACGTTTCTGCCTTTATGGGAATGGGCTTCGGATCAAAACGAAGAGCCGTCACAGTCTGGATGACTCTCAGCCTTGTATTCTGGACTGCTGCCGCTGCTGCTCTTACTCATTATGGAATTGGTTTTGTGAGCGGCGAACAGGAATATGAAGGCTTTCTTATCAACTTACTAAGATAGCCTCATCCCCTATGTTCTGTTGAACATATCCAATAGAGCATGTGAAAACAAATGCAAAAAAGAACGCCGCGCCGGCGTTCTTTTTTGTTATTTTGACGGAATAAGAATTTGTCCGTCTCTGTCTTTATTCAACAGTGTCTGCACAATCAATTTGGAAAGCTTGCTTGGCTGATATGGCTTAATTAAATAGCCCTCTGCTCCCAGCGCCAGCCCCTTCTCTTTTTCATCCAGTGCTGAAGAAATAAAAATAGGTATTGAACTTGTTACGGATGCTGCTTTTAAATACTTGATGATTTCCCAGCCTGTCAGATTATGATCTTGCAGCATAATATCTAATACAATCGCTTCGGGCATTTCTGTTCCTATTGCAGCAAGCGCCTGTTTCCCGCTGCTGTATGTTTTCACAAGAAACCCGCTTTCTTCCAGTTCTGTTTGCAGCAGTTTGGCAAGGTTGGAATCATCTTCAACGATGACAACATTGGCACCTGTTTTTTCGGCTTCCTGTGCTTCTTCCTCTGCTGAAAAGCTTTGCAGGACAAGCGGGAAAGTGACGCTGAAGGTACTTCCTTCGCCAAGCTTTGAGTACACCGATATATCCCCGCCATGCGCTTTCACAATTTCCTTTACAATTGCCAATCCCAGACCTGTACCGCCAATTCTTCTTCGATCGGAATTATCCACACGATAAAACTTTGTAAACAGTTTGTCCAGGGACTCCTCTGGAATGCCAAGCCCCTCGTCAGCAATATTAATATATAAGCTGCCGTCTTTTTCAAAAATCGAAATTAAAATCTCTCCTCCATCAGGAGAATATTTAACAGCATTGCTGATCAAATTGTTAAATACCTGGCGAAGCTTATCACTGTCTCCCAGTACTTGGGTTAAAGAGGTTTCTTCTTTCAGTCTGATTCTGTGGGAAGAAGCATTCACATTTTGAGCATCTATTACTTCATTTAGAATGGGCACCACATCATAATAGCGTTTTTCATAGGTTTGCTTGCCAGCTTCCATTCTCTGCACATCAAGAAAGTCATTGATGAGGGAAGTCAGCCTTTTTGCTTCTTGATAAATAGTTGTTAAATATTTTTTCTGCCGCTCCGGCTTCAGTTCTCTATGAAGCATCAGTTCAGTAAAACCCAGAACACTTGCAAGCGGCGTTCTAAGTTCATGGCTGACTGTACTTACAAATTCAGATTTCATCTGATCCACTTCATACTCCCTCGTAATATCTCTGTGAACCAGAACCATGCCTATCTTTTGCCCCTCGCGGAACAGCGGCTCTGAGTATACCTGAATTACTTTGCCTGACTCCAGGCGGTACACAATATTTTCAGAAGCTGCACCATCCTCAGAAAGAACCCCGCTGTCCAGAAAAGCTTTCAAACTTTCAGGTTCACTAACTGACGCCAGCAAATCTGCCGTCCATTCTTCATAAGCCTGACCGTTAATGGCAGCCCCGTTCCAGCTATTCACAAGGGTTCTTACTTTTTCATTCACCTGAATTAAGCGGCCGTTTCTGTCAACAAGCTGGACGCCCTCATTGATTGTGTTCAAGATATCTTGTACCATCGTTCGTTCAGCTTCAGACTGTTCAAATATTTTAATTTTGTCCAAGGAGATGCTGGCATTTTTCGCCAGACTACTGTACTCTTTGATATCCTGCTCCTGAAAGGGAAGACTATATCTTGTAAACAGCATGACTGCCTCTACCGTCTGATTGGAAGAGATGACAGGAATATAAAGATCTTCAGATTGCTGTTCATCCTCATGATAGGCCTTCTCGCCAGGTTCACTCCTGCGCTTGATTGTAAAAGCTTCTTTTGTCTCCAAAAGGCGCTGTACTGGCCCTTCTTCTAGATGATCTAAAAATTGCTTTGCGCCAGCAGGGGAAATTCCAAAAACCGCATAGTCTTTTTTGCCATCCATTGTTGCAATCATTCCTCTATCTGCTTTCACAATGCCGCTCATGGTTTGAATGATGCTGGATAGGATCTTTTGTTTGTTCAAGGTATTGGAGATGCCATGCACAAGTTCATTGCGGAGCTTAAGCTGCGTCTCCCTTTCCCTCATCATTTCAAGCACCTCTTCCAGCTCTGCCTGCTGTGCCTGCAGTTCATCCTGCTGTGCAAATAACTCTTCATTTTGTGCACTTAAATCCTGTTCCTTCTCGTTTATGCTTTTGCCCATTTTGACAAATGCATTATGAAGAAGTCCAAGCTCATCTTCGCGGGTTGATTCCTCAGTTAGCCTGAAGTCTTCTCCGTTCGCAATGCTGCCTGCCGCAGCAGTCAATTCTTTTAGAGGCCCCCCGATTCTGCGCAATAAAATCCGTACAAATACAACCAAGGAAATTAACAATATGCCTAGAGTGATCATAAAGCTCAACTGGCTTATAAAGGTGGTATCCGTATAGTTTTCGTAATTGCGATCAAGCTGATTTTCCAGCGTATCCCGGTATTGTCTTAAACTGTTTTGAAATGCCCGTATGTTGTTGGAGACATTTCCTTTTACTGCAACTTCTGTTACATACTCGAGATCTCCGGCTTCAAAACGGTCCACACTGTCTGGCACAATTTCATTAAAGTAATATTGATAAAAAGATTTTACATCTTGAAGAAACAATGTATCTGCGCTATTTACTGCAATTACTTCAAGCTGTTCCATATTGTTTAGCACATTCTGCTGCTGCTCAAGACCTTTTGTCAGGTAAAAGCGGTTTTCTCCGTTACTGCCATAAGCAAAATAGGCACGAAATTCCGATACAGCTGCATTAAAAGAATACTCCAGATCACTGACCAGATGCTCTTTCCGGTTCAGTTCGTCGTTAACTGATTCATAATGAGCAGTAATGGCATTTTGATACCAGATAAATGCAAAACTTACACTGGAAAACAGCAGAATGATTAAAAGTGCCAGCAATCCGAAGCTCCTTGCAAGGCTCTTCTTAATATAGTGATTGATGTTCACTCAGTATCTCCTCTATTCTTTCTGCAAGGGCCAAGGGACTGAATGGTTTAGAAATAAAGTAATCTGCTCCGGCTTCAATCACTCTTTGCTGATCTGCCGCCTGGCTTTTGGCACTCAGCATCACAACCTTAGCATGCTGAGGCATCGGCAGTTCCCTCATCATTTCTATTAATTCCAAACCTGTGTGAACAGGCATCATATAATCCAGCAAAATTAAATCATATTGATTTTGTTCAATAAAGGAGAGGGCTTCAGCTCCGTCTGCTGCCTCATCAATGTCATGGCCCTCATCCTCAAGAGTATCCGTTACGAGCATTCTAAGCACTTCTTCATCTTCCGCAAGAAGAATTCTTGCCATTGTAACACCGCCTATTTTATTGTAATTTCTGCATAAGCCTGCTTCATTATATCGAAAGATACCTTTAGGCGTTCATGGTAAAGAGGTTCATCCCACGTATCCCACGTATAAAACAGCCATTCATCCTCTTCCAGATTTTCCGGCAGGGTTTCAATTGGCAAGGAAGAACCTTTTTCTGCGGCTACAACAGCAACTCTGATTCCGTCTGCCTTAGCCGAAGCTTCTATACCATCCTTCCAGATATCCCCCATCATTTCCCTCTGACTTGGATCCTTGAAATTTAACAGCATCCATTGCAGCTTTAATTCAATGATGCCATTTTCTTTATTCACTGCAAAATCTGTAAGAGAATTGTAGTTCTTTGAAGAAGGGTTTCCATTGCCCATCTGCAGCCTTCCTGTTTCGTAAGAATCAAAAGGCAAATCTATTTTGCCTTCTTCATTATTTATCGTCAGCGCCTTGTTCAATGTTAAACGAATTGGGTGGTATATACCGTTATTCTTTTTGTCAGCGTTGTTTACGGATGGTATCATCTTTTTTACATGTCCATAATCATAATAAAAAGTGTCATAGTAGCTGTCTATTAAAAGCCTGGAATTCTCTTCTCCCTTTAATTGGGCGGCAAAATCAATACCGGAGCCCACCGTGCCTTCAATGCCGGGAATCGCGGATTGTCCCTGGCCCTTTATTGTATCCAGCAAAATATAAAAATCATACTCATTTTGAAGCCACTGATTCTGTTCCATGTCTAAACGGATATTCAGACTGGACTCATCACTGGATAGATAAATATCCTGAATAAGACCCTTCCCATTTTGAAAAACCGGCTTTTCTTTCCGTGCTTCCCAATCTTCCGTATCTCCATCAACCTTGATCAGTGTATCTTCCGTTTGCGGATCAAAACTCAGCAGCCCAAAATGCTGCTCATTGATTTGCATATTATTCCAAAATGGACGGCGCTCCGGATTGTCATAATCCATCGTATTCCATGTTCTCTTAAACCACTCATCCTGCCAGGAAAACACCATGCCTCCTGCCATTTTTTCCACAGTAATATCCTCAAAGAGCCTTGCGACCATGGAACCTTGCTCTTGTTCAGAATGATAGCCCTGATTCAGCCCGTATACATTTCTGTGCGTCATTCCCCTTGAAGCAGGAATTCCAAACTCTGCAACAAGCAGGGGCATACTGTGGACACTTTTCATATCGTTTAAATAGCCTGCATAATTGTTTTTCTGTCCTCTGTGGTCCACATATTCTGTATACTTCTTCTCATAGTTCAGGAAATCAGGGTAGTATGGATAAATATGATAAGAAGCAAACAGTCCTGCTTTGAAGTTTTCCGTAGCTGAAATGTGATTAGGATTGATCGTTACTTTGTCTTCCTTCTCAGAAGGCTCGCTCGGATGTGTAAGCAAATCTGTTGTCACCCAGTTTGTAAAGCTTGCTGGATGCTGCCACTGATATGTGTCACTTTCGTAGCCGACTGTATAATCAAGCATTTCGGCAAGCCAGGCTTCAAAAGGTTCAGCACCTTCTTCGGTCCGGATATACTTGCCCTGATAGCTTCCTTTGTCAGGATTCGATAGATTTGTGCTCTCAGCGGCATCTGGATCCCATTCTACCCCAATCACCCACCCCAGCAAATATGGAGACAAATCGTAAGCATACGTACCGCCGGCATGGCCCGGTCTTTTTGGAAGAGCAGCCTCTCCATGCACAAGGTCGACGACTCTCTTGATCTCATCCTTGAATTCATTGGTAACCTCAGTATCAAAAGCGTTGGCTTTTTCAACCAGCACTTCTTCGTTCACCCACACACCGTGAAATAAATACAGCGGCTTTTCCGCATCCTGGTTATGTTCATACAGCGCTTCATAAAATTCAGGCGGATGAATGGTATAAATTCTGATAGAGTTTGCATTCATTTCACTGATTTGTTTGAACCAGCGTGCGTACTCTCCTTTAGATATCGCAGTCTCCCCGGGAAACGTCCCAGGCTTCGCTATACCCATATTAACCCCTTTGATCAGGAGGTCTTCCCACTCGCCATCTTTATAAATTTGAATATAGTCACTTCCTGTTTTTCCAATCATGCTTGTGCTGCCGTCTTTAAAAATCTCTGAATTTTTATGAACAGGGGCAGAAACAGCTTCCTCATTTCTGTCTGCTGAGAGTATTGCTTTCATAAGAGGAGCATATGCTTTCCAGAAAAATCCGTCCGTTCTTCCTCTTTTGTCAGACGAAGAAAGCTTCTTCCATTCCATTATTCCCTGTGCCTGATAAAAGCGGGGAATACTTGGCTCATCCACAAAATCTCCGGCAAAGTAGTAGCTGGAATAGAAAGGGCTGCTATGGTGAATGACTGCAGGGAACTTCAGAGGCAATCCTGCTTCAGCAAGCTTTTTTTCTCCCTTATCGTCTATATTCAGAGTATATTCTGCGAGGATTTCGCTGCTGTCCTCAGCTTGTACAACATCAAACCAGTAAGAATATTGAACAGAGCCGCCGAGGTTCAGTTCTTCGCTTCCTCTTTCTGTAAAAGAAAACATAACCGGCGCACCATTCAGCTCATCGTCATTCAGTACTATCACTTCATCCCCCTCATTCACAAACACAAGGCCGCTCCCTTTGAGTGAATAGGCTTCTCCAGTAGCTTTTTCATAGTTTTCCTTCAGCCAAAGCGGAACCTCACTGCTGTTGAGTTCTTGAAAAAAGCGCCCGGTCCATCCCGACCACCTGAGGTTTAAAAGATTGTAAAACCGTTCCTTTACTTCCGGCTTTGTCGGCGAAGCAAATGTGTTAAATTCTGCTATAAGAGTGGAGCCATTTCTTTTCATGGCATCTTCAATCCGCAGGAGGTCTTCTTCCTCCATTCCCCCATACACCAGCTCTGATCTGCTGCCGTCTGACAGCGTGTCACCCTCCAGATCACTTTCAAAGACACCATAAGTATCAACAATATAAATATATTCATATTGTGACAAATCCTCCGGCAGTTTCTTCACTGTCTCTGTTCCTTCCATTGCAGGGGCATAGCCTGAGTAATCTTCTTCTTTATACCTTTTTCCATCACCTTTTGTGATTTTCAGATTATTTAATAGCCATGTCAGCCCTCTGTGTTCCCTGAATGAGGTGTCAGGAACTGTATAATTTACAATCAGTACATCTGCAGTTTTGCTGTCTTTCATAGTCCATGTCCAGAATGGTGCTGTTATAATGGCTGCAGCCAAAGTGATGCCCGCTGCAACAGCAGTTTTTTTACTCATTTGACACTCCTTTTCTTGCCATTTCTCCCCAACCCTTTTTCTTAAGAATGACATCCATAATTCCCTCTATACGCCAAAAGACTGTCATCGGTCTGTACCAAAAAGATTCTGTTAAAGCTACCAGGAATAATTTCATTAAATGGCTCACTTTTGGGTATTTCTCCATACTCCATTCTTCAAGGAGTACAGCCATAGCTGAAAAGATTGAGCCGTATACTACTGTTAAAAGAAAGAAAAGCAATGCTACTTCAATAAAAATTTCCCCCCTGAAGTAAGCCACAATCATAATGATATAGCCAAGAAGTTCAATAACAGGGCCAAAAAATTCAATCAGCAGGTAATAAGGCATCGAGACGAGACCGATGGATTTGTATCTTGGATTAAAAATTGTTTTTCTGTGTTCCCATAAGCTTTCAAACAAACCTCTGTGCCACCGCTTCCTCTGCCTTCTAAGATATTTCAGTTCTTCGGGTGCTTCCGTCCAACAGACAGGGTCCGGCACATAAACGATTTTTTTGTCCAGTTTTTCTTCTTTAATCAGACGGTGAAGTCTCACAACAAGCTCCATGTCCTCACCCACTGTGTGAGAATATCCGCCTGCTTTTATCACCCATTTTTTCGAGAAAACCCCAAAAGCCCCTGAAACAATCAGGAGGAGATTTGTAGAGCTGAGCCCGATTCTTCCTGCTAAAAAAGCTCTCAAATACTCTATCACCTGCATAATGACAACAGGCTTGGAAGACAAGCCAATCTCCGTAACTTCTCCGTTTTGAATGCGGCAGCCATTGGCAATCCGGATGCTGCCCCCGGAGGCAATGATGTCATCATCTGATTCAATAATGGGCTTCATCACTTTTAAGAAAGCATTTCTTTCAATGACCGAATCGCCATCCAAGGAACAAAAGTAAGGATATCTTGAAAAATTAATTCCTGCATTCAGCGCATCAGCTTTTCCTCCGTTTTCCTTGTCCATGACATACAGATTCGGATAGATGACTGATTGATATAAAGCTTTTACAGGCTTGGTATGAAGTTGATTTCTGATAACTCTATGAATTTTCTTCAATTGAAAACGCTCTATCAGCTTTTCAATTGTATCGTCAGTGGAACCGTCATTAATAATGATAATTTCATATTCCGGATACTCGATGCTGACCAGGGAGCGGATAGATCCATATATTCCTGCTGATTCGTTGTATGCCGGAACCAGAATAGAGACTGGCTTTGTATAGGACGACTTCAGAAGCTCATCATATGGTTCCTTTTCATCAAGCTGATACTGCTTCCGTATATGCTTAATAGACAGAACCATCATCCCGCCGTACACAATAATCACAAAAAGCATATAGCCAATCAGCAGCCATGCTGTAAAACCCAGTATGGAGTCAAACGTATCAATCAGCATAATCCATCCTCTCCTTCTTCAGCCACTCTGCTGCCATATCTCTCGCAAAAGGGTCTTGTGAGTTTTCAGCAACTCTTCTCAGGATATCAGTTCCTCCATGAAACCTGCTCAAAGCTCCGGCTGCCTCTGATCGGACCAGATATTCCTCATCACTCATCAAGTCAGCAAGAACATCTGAAAAGGATATCAATTTAAGAGAATTCACCACTTTTGCTGCCATTAGGCGCTCAAGCCACATAGCTGACGAAAAGAATGGCAGCAGCTTTTCTTCTTCAACAAGCAGGCCGGTCTCTCCGATCGACTTGAGAGCCCTGACCCTCAGCTCACTTTCTTCAGAGTTCAGCATATTGACTAGAAGTCCGTGATAATCAAAAAGCTGCCGCTGACCAATCACCTCAAGAACAACGCATTTTAACTGAAGGGGAAGTGCATCAAAACGTTCCGCAAACACGGAAAATTGATCTTCCTGCAAATGTTCAAAAATGGACAAATAACTGAAGTCTGACAGCTGATATTTTGGATGCTGTAATTTCTCCAGTAATTGGGGGTCGTTTCTGTCTGCTGATATTTTCAGCAGAAGTACTTCTTCAGCTGCAGTAAGCCTGCGTGAAAGGTAATGTTTTTCAATCTCCTGAGTAAAATTTAACCGCAAATCCTCGATCATATATAAACTGTTCATTCTCAGGCTCCACCTTCTCGAATGGAGCTGTTTCAAAATCCATGAAGATAAATGTTTTTCTGCGTAAGCCCTCATCCTGTTTCTGACTTTTTCACCTTCAAGCACTTGAGAGTATTCGTTCAGCAATTCAGATGCTGCGATCAGCGAAAACCTGGAATGCGGGATAATAACCTTAGAGACTGTACCCTCGCTTAAAAAATGATAAAGAGGAAGCCTGTACTTTTCCTTGCTGAAAGACACTCTTCTTTTGAAGCGAATTTTATAAGCCTTATGAATGACCAGGTAGCCGAACAGCACAAAGAGCAATAACAGAGAAAATAAAAATATCGTGAACAGATCTGCCAAATCTATCATTTCCACTCGCTCATCCTCTTTACCAGATGTGTTAATCTTGATTCCAGTTCCAGCAGCTTAAACGGTTTTGTTAGATAGTCATCTGCACCAAGCTTGAGAGCGCGGGCAACATCTTGCTCGCCCTTTCTTGAAGTCAGCATCACGACTGTAAATTGATTCTGATTTTCAAATCCTCTGATTTTTTGCAGAACCTCCAGGCCGTCCATTTTCGGCATCATACCGTCAAGTATCATAAAATACGGTTCTGCCTTCTTCTTGTACCAACCGGACTCTATAAATTCCATCCCATCTTTAAAAGCTTTCATCTCAAGCTGAAACTGTTCATTCAACTGACTCTTCTTAAATAAATCCTGCAAAATCGTCCGAATAATCGGGTCATCGTCTACAACGCCGATATTAAGAACTTTCTTTCTCGGAAGAATATCTGAAAAGGCTGCCAGCTTTACATTTTTCCTTCCTGCGGCCTTTGCCTCATACAGTGCTCCGTCTACTAAATCAAGAACAATCTGGAGGTCATTACTTTCTCTTATCTCCATAACACCCGCAGAAAAACTTACTCTAAAAGCAGAGTCTTCACTAATAAATTCTGTTCTATGCAGTTCTGATAGTATTCTCTCCAACACCTGCTTCGCTGTTTTTCCATCTGTTTTGGGAAGCAAAATCAAAAATTCTTCGCCGCCATATCTAAAAACAAGGTCACTTGGACGCATCTGCTGCCTCATGATGTTGGCAAATTCCATTAAAACCTTGTCTCCGGCTGGATGCCCGTAAGTATCATTAATATTTTTAAAATGATCCAGATCGAGGATTGCGATAGAAAAAGCCACGTTCTCTCTGCTCATCTGGTTCATGAGCCTTTCAAAAGCTCCAGCAAGGAAGCGGCGGTTATATAGGCGCGTTAGTTCATCCACGAGAACAAGCTCATCGATACTTCTCTTCTTCTGAAGCTGATTACCCAGCCTGATTTTGAATTCTTCCAGATCAAAAGGCTTTAAAATAAAGTCATCTGCTCCGCCCGAATAGCTTTGCACCCTGGTTTCTTTTGAACTGTCAACGCTGATCATAATAGTTGGAACATAGGACTTCTGCATCAGCTCCTTCAAGCTGTTTAACACCTGAAGGCCGTGCTGAGACTTCATATGTACATCAATAACAACGCAGTCCGGATTTAAATCATAAAAGCTGGCAAGGGCCCGTTCAGGATCTGCATATGCCATCACTGAATAGCCGTCCTTTTCCAGTTCATCCTTTAAAAACATTAATAAAGTAGTATCATCATCAATCAGCATGATTAACTCTTGTTCAACATCGGAGTTAGTTTCAGCCACCTGAAGATTTTCCGATTTTAATTCTTCATTATATAGTGCGGAAAGAAGCGGAAGAAGGAAGATTTGGACATCTTTTGTTGTCCATTTCCGCTCTTCGTTTTCCGTAAGAATGTGATGAAGAGAAGCAGCTATATTTCCTAAGCTGGTAAGACCGATTGTAGAAGCAGTGCCTGCCAGAGAATGGATAAATCTGTATAATTCCAGATGCGGAATCTGTTCATCAGAGTTCAGCCAGTTATCGAGCTGAGAGCGGATTGTATTCAATAATTTTTGCTGATATTTATTCATCATTAACTCCTTTGAAAAGGTAATCGACATAATTTTACTACTTTCGCCAATAATTGTAACTATATATTTAGTACCTTTTGAGTATGTGTTGATCATTTTTCCCGAATAGGAAAATATTATATTTTTCCTATTCGGGATGACTGTGAGTCCAATCTGTTTCTGTTCTGCCTTTTTAAACAGGCTGTGTAAAAT
The DNA here is from genome assembly GCF_009674805.1 of Metabacillus lacus. Taxonomy (GTDB): domain Bacteria; phylum Bacillota; class Bacilli; order Bacillales; family Bacillaceae; genus Metabacillus_C; species Metabacillus_C lacus. The sequence goes on from NZ_WKKI01000027.1 coordinate 40,369, forward strand.
AAATAAAGCTGCTTTTTTGTCTGAACATAAAATGCCTCTCCTTACTCAGAAGTAATAAGAAGAGCTTTTCCGGTTAACAGCAGGAATTTCGAGAGGATATAGGAAGCTTTTGCAGGAATCTCCACTTGAACTTCTTATTGAAAAATCCCCATCTGAAAAATCAGATGGGGATTTTTATTCTCATTTATAACACGTATACTCTGGCCTCGTATGGTTTCAGTGTGAAGGAGGTCATATGCTTGTGATTGTCTATTTGATAATTTGACAGAAGCAGGCTTTCACTGGAAAGCGGCAGCTTGCTGTATTGGTAGTACGCAGGCTTGTCGCTGATATTCGTGATTACAAGCGCTTTTTTATCTTCGTACGTACGGGTATACGCATAAATCTGCTTATCTTCCTCAAGAATACAATCATAATTTCCATATACCAAAACATCATTTTCTTTTCTGATTTTAATGAGGTTTTTATAATAGTGATAAATGGACTGAGGATCCTTCAGCTGCTTCTCCACATTTGTCTCTTTGTAGTTCTCATTGGCACCAAACCATGGGGTGCCTGTTGAGAAGCCGCCATGACTCTCAGTATTCCATTGCATTGGTGTCCGGGAATTATCCCTGCCCTTTGCCCAGATAATTTGCATGATTTCATCGTGCGAGCGTCCTTTTTCAATTTCAATACGGTAAAGGTTTTTCATTGCTACATCATCATAGTCATCTATGGAAGGAAATTGAACGTTGGTCATGCCGATTTCCTGCCCTTGATAAACAAACGGGGTGCCCTGCATGAGGAAGTACATGGTTGCCAGCGCCTTTGCACTTTCATTCAGGTATTTTATATCATTGCCCCACGTCGAAACTGAGCGTGGCTGATCATGGTTTTCAAGGAACAAAGCATTCCATCCTCTTCCTTGAAGCCCTTTTTGCCATTTTGTTAAAGTCTGCTTCAAATTCACAAGATCAATGCTGCCTTCTACCCCGGTATCCCAAAGTCCAAGGTGCTCAAATTGGAAAATCATATTAAAAATCCCCTGATCTTCTCCAACCCAGTCATCTGCCTGCTCAATCTTCACACCGTTTGCTTCGCCAACAGTCATAATATCGTAACGCGCAAACGTTTGCGCTTTCAGTTCTGTTAAATGTTCCATGATTCCGTCTACATTCATGTGATAATCAAATGATGACACATAATCCAGCCCATATGGATTTGGAAGGTCAGGGAAACCTTCTTTTTTCTTGATATGAGAAATTGCATCTACCCTGAAGCCATCAATTCCCTTATCAAGCCACCAGTTAATCATCTGATAAACTGCTTCTCTCATGTCACTGTTATTCCAATTTAAATCAGGCTGTTTTGTTGCAAAAACATGAAGATAATACTGTCCAGTTTCTTCGTCAAGCTCCCATGCAGAACCGCTGAAGATACTTTCCCAGTTATTCGGCTCTTGACCGTTTTTGCCATCATGCCAGATATACCAATCCCGTTTTTCATTACTTTTGGAAGAACGGGATTCAATAAACCAAGGATGCTCATCACTCGTATGATTCACAACTAGATCCAGGATCAGCTTCATCCCGCGGCTATGAACTTTTTCAAGCAGTTCATCAAAATCTTCCATTGTGCCGAAGTCTTCCATAATATCCTGATAATCGCTGATATCATAGCCGTTATCTGCATTAGGTGACGAAAATACAGGGCAGATCCATATGACATCGATTCCAAGATCCTTCAAATAATCCAGTTTGGAAATAATCCCTCTAATATCGCCTATTCCATCGCCGTTTGAATCCATGAAACTCCTAGGATATATTTGATAAGCAACTGCTTCTTTCCACCAGGCTTTTTTCATTTCATACACTCCTCTTCGAAAGCGCTCTCTTTTTTGTCGGCTAGCAATCAGCCGTATCATAGTTATGACAACTAAACTGTATTATACTCTAAATTTGTTAATAGTTGAACAAGAACTTTGCGAAAACAGGAGATTCTAAAATCCTATTTTTACCACATGTTTTATCATCTTTAGTTCAGAAGTACTGAAGGACGGCAGGAAAGCTCTCGCAGCTATAAAAAAGGCGTGACAAATACTCTCTTTGTCATGCCTTTTCATGATAGCCCATGTCTTTGCATTTACTTCCAATCCCATTTAAGAAGCAATCTTTTCTACAGCTTTTTCACCCTGCCGCTTCAGCCAGTCCTTTCCCTCGACAACTCTTGATGTCAGCATACTGCTGACAGTGTCACCGGTAACATTCAGCATCGTTGCCGGAGGATCAATAATTGTGCTGATAGCTGCGATAATCGGCAATGCTTCCGGAGGGAATCCATACAAAGATAGTATCAGCATTTCTCCAATCATACCGCCGCTTGGAATAGCACCCATAACCATTCCTACCAGCAGGGAGACCAGTATGATGCTTGTGTATGTTCCAAAACCGCTTAAGTCCATATCAAAAATGCCAAACAAAAAGACAATCTTAAATACTCCCCCAATTACAGAACCGTCTTTATGGAGAGCAGCTCCCAAAGGTATGGTGGTTTCACGAATATCACTTTTCACCCCCATCTTTTCTGCAGCTGCCAAATTCACAGGAAGAGATGCAGCACTTGAACAGGTCGCAAGGGAAGTGACTGCAGGAGAAAAAATATTCTTCCAAAAAACTTTTACTCCTGTCATTCTTCCCGCCAAATAAGCAAACAAGGTGAAAAAGACAAGGAAATAAATGACGGCACCTATGTAGTAAGCGGCACTTGCCCTGACATATGTGCCCAGCAGCATTGGTCCGTATTCCCCTGCCAATGTGGCGAAGTATGCACCAAGGCCGATAGGTGCGTAATACATGATGAATGAAACAAGCTTCATTAACACCTCAGAACCTGAAGTAAGAAAAGAAGCAAATGGCCTCCCTTTTTCTCCCGACATGGATACCGCCAGTCCAAGGAGAAGTGAAAAAACAATCAGCGCCAGCATATTTCCGCGGAAAAAAAGATCAATAAAATCCGGTACTGTGAATGTGCGGACAATCTGGTCTGCAAGGCTGACCTCCTCCAAAGCTTCAGGTTTTTCAAGCTGAATGGATACACCCTGAGCGGGAGGAACAATTTTAACAATAAGAAGTCCAAATAGGGCAGCTGCAAAGCCGGTAGCTAAAAACACTCCCATCATGCTGCCCATTATCTTGCCAAGGCGCTTTGTCCCATCCATATTGGCAATGGACGAAGCAATCGTAAAGAACACCAAGGGAATTACAACTGTAAACATAGCGTTTAAAAATATGTCTCCAAACGGCTTCAGAACCACAGCTTGTTCACCCGCAACAATTCCAATCAGGCCGCCAATTAAGATGCCTGATAATAAAATCAGCGGAAAGCGATACGCTTTCATCTTACTCCACCCCTTCAATTAACATAACAATTAATGGTAGCAAGATAAATTCATTTCTGTCAATAACTTCTATAGAAATACACTATTTCCCAACAATCATTAAAAGTGGATTTCTTCCTCATTCATCTGGAGCAAAGGGCTTCATACATTCTCAGGAGAACTTTCGAAGGTTTAAAAAGGCTTAACAGCTCAATGAATTCGGGATGCAGTAACACATAACAAAAAGCACCCCAAATGATACACGTTGGGATGCCGCTTTGAAACGATCAGTTTCTGTTCGCAGAAGCAAACAATGCTATAAATTTAAGGAGCTGAAGCAAAGAAATCACAGCTGCGGCTACATAGGTGAGTGCAGCAGCATTCAATACCTTGTTCACTCCCCTTTCTTCATCGTTCCTGATAAACCCTTCTGAGAGCATTAAGTTTTTCGCTCTTGAGCTCGCATTAAACTCTACAGGAAGTGTGACAAGCTGGAAGGCAACAGCAGCGGAAAAGAAAACAATTCCCAGACCGAGCATATTGAGGCTTCCAAGCAGTAAGCCTGCTATGAGCAGGAATGGTGCTACACCGGAAGTTAAATTAACAACCGGAAACATTTTATGGCGCAGTACCAGGGCTCCGTATGCTTCTTTATGCTGTATTGCATGCCCAATTTCATGGGAAGCAACAGAAATGGATGCAATAGAGCTTCCGTAATACACCGGCTCCGAGAGTCTGACTACTTTGTTCACAGGATCATAATGATCAGTTAATGCTCCTTTGACAGCTTCTACTCTTACATCATTAATGCCGCTTGAAGCGAGCAGTCTTTTGGCGGCCTCTGCCCCAGTAATACCTGAAGAAGCTGGTACCTTTGTATATTTATCAAAATTTCCTTTTACCCGGACCTGAGCCCACATGGCAACACCAAAAGCTGCAAAAATTAAAATATCCAGCGGATGAAAAAACATGCTGATGCCTCCTTGCCTCTATAGAATAAAGAGCTGTACTATCCTGCTAAATGGATGCCAATAGTATTGCCTGCCAGAGAACGATGTAACAGATGTGTTTTTTTCCATGTAAGCATTTTGGCTATATTGTATTCTTACCTCTTTTAAATTTTGCACAAACCTCCCTGAAGTGATCTCATTTTTCAGCGGAATATGTACATACTACACAATAACTGGTATTTTGGGAGGGCACTTTCTTGAAGCTGACAGAAGAAGAAAAATCCTCATTAAGCGAGGCAATTGACAGAATGAATGAAGGCCTTGATGCCTTTATCCAATACTACAATGAATCAGAAGAAGACAAGCCGCTGATTGAGTTTTCTGAGGAGACTCAGTCTGCCATTCATGCAGCTGTCAGCTCTTACGGAAAAGAAGAAGTTGAAAAAAGAATTAATAACATTATTAAAGAGATTTTCTCTTTTCTTCCCCCGCATCAAGGAGATGAAAACAATGAGGTCAAATAAACTGATGATTGATTGGCTGAAATGGCCGATTTTTGTCAGGTTTGGCATAATTGGTATTCTCATCATTCTTGTATTCGGCGAAATAATCAGCATCATGGAGCCTGACGAGTTTACGACAAGATTTGATGGAATTTGGTGGGCGATAGTCACCATTTCCACAGTAGGATTCGGAGACTATGTGCCTCAGACTGTGCTGGGAAGATTAACAGGCATTCTTCTTATCCTGCTTGGGGTCAGCTTCATTACAGCCTATTTTGCCACCCTCTCTGCTGCCGCTATTCAAAAACAGCAGGACTTTGCAGCAGGAAAAATGACTTTTAAGCAGAAGGAGCATATTATTATCGTCGGCTGGAGTCAGAAAACCCTTGAAATGATCCAAACCATCCGCAAGCTGAAGCCATATAAGCAAATCGTTTTGATTGACCAAACGCTGGAAGAAGCGCCATTGATTGAAAATGTGTATTTTGTCAGCGGCAATCCTATAGAGGATGAGGTATTACTGAAAGCAAATATAAGCCTGGCGGACAGTGTTATCATCACAGCCAATCAGCATAAAAGCGAAATGGATGCTGACATGCTGTCAATTATGGTGCTGCTGGCAGTGAAGGGATTGAATGCCGGAATATACGTTATTATAGAAGTTCTCACAGAACAGCAGTCACAAAACGCGAAAAGAGCCGGAGCAGACGAAATTATAAAAACCTATCAGCTGGCCAGCCAATCATTAATGAGCTGTTATTTGTCTAAAAAGGGTCTCGCTTGTGTGTACGAGGAGCTGAATCCAGCAGCAGGGAATTTATACAGAATCCTGCCTGTCCTGCAGGAGTGGGACGGAAAAACGTTTTTGGAGCTTCATACTTTTTATATACGTAAGGAAATCATTTTAATCGGCATTAAAAAAGGAGATGAAACGGAAATTAATCCGCCCATCTCCAGGACTGTGCAGCTGGGCGATGAACTGATTGTGCTGTCTCACTAATCGAGCAACACACTCTCAAGTTCATGAACAAGTGCCTTTCCAAGATCTATATATTTTTCAGGGAAAGAAGCATCTTTATCCTGCGGCTCCGAAAACTGGTCAAATGACGCTCTGAAGTTTCCTACATGCGCGTGATCATCTAGCCCGATCTGATATTTATGTGAAAGCAGATAAGGCCGCCCAAGTCTGACCGTCGCATTTTGACCGTCGAGCTGGCCGTCTGCAGCTTGAAAAGGAATGCGCAGAAATTGATAACCCACTGTGTCATCTATCTTATAATCAAATGACCCGTGATCATAATCCCAATTTCCGCCAATATCGTACCCCAGCGGCTTAAGCTCCTGCTCCAAATAATACAATTTATAATCCCTGCCCTCTATGCTTGAAGGTATCTCAATCATCCTGCATGCCTCCTTTTTACTTAGGCTATCCTAACGGGCAGATTCAATGTATGTAGAATCAGTCTGCTCATTGAGTAAAAGAAACGGCACATGAAGCTGTGCAAAGTTGATAGAAAACAAAAAAACTGCCCGAGGGTGCCGCTTTAACGGCTCCTTCAGGGCAGCATTTTTATTTACAGGCGCTTTTCAAGTTCAGCTTTCTTTTCCTCATAGCCAGGTTTCCCCAGCAGCGCAAACATATTTACTTTATAAGCTTCTACTCCAGGCTGATCGAAAGGATTCACTCCAAGCAGGTATCCGCTCATTGCGCATGCTTTTTCAAAGAAGTAGACAAGATAGCCAAATGTGTATTCATTCAATTCAGGAATGTTCACAACAAGGTTAGGCACTCCACCGTCAGTATGAGCAAGCATCGTCCCTTGAAATGCTTTTGTATTAACAAAATCAATCGTTTTTCCTTCAAGGTAATTCAAACCGTCAAGATCATTTTCTATTGCCTCGATAGACAGCTCATGACGCGGCTTTTCAACATTAATAATGGTTTCGAAAAGATCTCTGCGTCCTTCCTGTACATATTGGCCAAGCGAGTGAAGATCTGTAGAGAAGTTTGCAGAAGAAGGAAAAATCCCTTTATTATCTTTCCCTTCACTCTCCCCGAACAGCTGCTTCCACCATTCAGAGAAGTACATAAGTGATGGCTCATAGTTAATCAGCATTTCAATTGTTTTGCCTCGGTTGTAAAGTACATTACGAACTGCAGCATATTGATAAGCAGCGTTATCCTCTAGCTCTGAAGAATGAAAATCCTCCTGTGCAGCAGCAGCACCTTTCATCATTTCTTCAATGTCAGCACCCGCAACTGCGATTGGCAGAAGTCCGACAGCTGTTAAAACAGAGTAGCGGCCTCCGACATCATCAGGAATCACAAACGACTCATAACCTTCATCATCAGCAAGCGTTTTTAGAGCTCCGCGAGCTTTGTCTGTTGTTGCATAAATGCGTTTTCTTGCCTCTTCCACTCCATATTTCTCCTCAAGAAGCTTGCGGAAAATACGGAAAGCGATAGCTGGTTCTGTAGTGGTACCCGACTTGGAAATGACATTTACGGAAAAATCTCGTCCATCTAGCAGGTCCATGACATCTTTCATATATGTAGAACTGATGTTGTTTCCAACAAAGATAACTTGAGGAGTTTTACGCTGTTCTTTTGTTAAAGCGTTATAGAAAGAATGGTTAAGCAGTTCAATCGCTGCTCTTGCCCCAAGATATGATCCCCCGATTCCGACAACTAGCAGGACATCTGAATCTGACTTGATTTTTTCTGCGCTTTTTTGAATGCGGGAAAACTCTTCTTTATCGTATTCAGAAGGAAGATCTACCCATCCAAGATAGTCACTTCCTGCGCCGGTTTTTTCATGAATTGAATGATGGGCAACTTTTACAAAATCTCGTAAGTAGGTTAGCTCATGCTCTCCAAAAAAAGACAACGCTCTTGAATAATCGAAACTAATATGTGCCATAGCGTTTTCCTCCATTTAAATATATTTTCACCTCTTTCACTTTACCCAAATTGCTTGTGTAAATCAAGCAAACACCCAAGTAAGTGCTTGATAAAGACCGACTGATGAACATGTGATGAAACAAATCGAAAGCTGTAGATCAATTCTCATGCTCTCCATTTAACGAACGCAGCTGTTTTCTTATAAGCTGTGCAGACTGCCGACTGGTCCCTCCGTTAAGAACAGCAAGATACAGCATCGTCTAATGCATCTTCCGGAATGTACACCTGATCTTCTTCTATTTTATAGGGAATACTATTTTCTTCTAATTTTTCAGTACCTGTATTGCCTTCTCCCCATTGCACATATTCTCCCTGATAAGTTTTTTGACAGCCTCCAAGAATGAGCAAGCATAGTACAGTAACCATACTGATTATATATAGTTTCATAAATATTCTCCTTTTTTTATTTAAAGATTATCTCTATTTCATTTTTTTTACAATTAGCCAAATGTCCTGAAAGATAAGTTCAATTGTCATATTTTTCAAAATATGACAATTGGTCCATTCCCTTTATTTTACAAATTATGATATTTTTTAACAGTAAGATAATTTACTAATTGGAGGATAAAAAGCATGAAAAAGAAAATGATCGGTACATTGTTACTCTCCCTGGTATTTTCAGCCACTGCAAATGCCGCACCACCTGTTAGCGTAGACTTGGAAAAAGAAAGAATTCTTCATCAGCAAGTGATGGAGCAAGTAGAAAAGGAACTAGAGGACACCAACCGCGATTACCATGTTTTCGAAAGATTAACAGACTCAGAGTGGAATAGAGTTGCCGAGAAAACAATTGGCTTTGCAGAAGAATATCCGGATCTTTCAAAGGAAGAATTAAATGAAAAGGTTTACGAAGAGTATGTTGCTGAGACCCAAAAAGATATCATCCGCATTCAATATATTGGCGGAATGAATTCTCAAGAAGCAAAAGTGTGTGCATTAAACCCTATTGATTGTACAAAAGTTAAAAAAGCAGCAGAAACAGCTAAAGCTGAAGCCGAAAGAAGATATGTTTCCTCCGCATTGCATAACGGTAACGGAGATGCGTTCAGACATATGTATTGGAATAAACTCATGACAAATGCAATTGGAGCAAGCGAAGCTAAAAAATTCGCAGATGCACATGAATTTGGTGCATCCGGCCAACCAAAAAATGAGGAAACAATGGATCTTCACAATAACAGCCTTGGCCGATCAAATGCAAAATATACAGCAGCAGAGATTGTAAAGTATCTCGTTGATTCCGGATCTGGAAGAAGGCTTAATAGCTCTGGGCAGCTTATTTCCACAAATTCCTCTGGAAAAAGGTAATAAAGTCGTAATTGGTCTTTATTTTTCTTACTTATTGAATATCAGGAAAAAAAGGGGAAGGATTCCTTCTCCTTTTTTTGTTGAGAAATAATGACTGGCAGTATTTTTCCCGGCCAGCGCAGCCACATGCACGTAATACAAAAAAGACCCAAAAAAATTGTTTTGTAACAATTTTTTGAGTCTGAATGGATTACAATGAATTTTCGAGAATAGCTATAACATCTTCCTTCTTGAGGCTCTTAAAGTTTCCGAACTCCCCGTTTATCATAGCTTTATCAGCCACAAGTTCCAGGTTTTCAGAGTTTATATCATAATCGCCAAGAGTAGACGGAGCTCCAAGGCTGCTCCAGAATTCCCTTAGTTTATCAATTCCTTCAATAGCTGTTTCTCGGTCTGTTTTCCCTTCAGGGTTCACACCAAATACTCTGACAGCCAGCTGTTTTGCACGGCTGGTATTTTCATCGAGTGTGAATTTCATCCAGTTTGGAAACAGGATTGCCAGTCCTCCTGCATGCGGAATGTCATAAACAGCTGAAACAGCATGCTCAATATTATGAGATGCCCAGTCGCCGCGGTAACCCATTTGCAGTGAACCATTTAAAGCAATTGTACCACTGTAAAGAATCGTTTCACGAAGCTCATAGTCCTGAAGATTCTCAAGAAGCTTTGGTGCAGCTTCCATGACAGTCATAAGTACTGATTCACATAAGCGGTCCTGAAGCGGCGTATTAGAAACATGATGGAAGTACTGTTCAAATACATGTGACATCATATCAACAATTCCATACACCGTTTGATCTCTCGGAACGGTAAAGGTATTTACAGGATCAAGAATGGAGAACTTCGGAAAAGTGTAAGGACTCCCCCAGCCGTATTTCTCCTTCGTTTCCCAGTTTGTGATAACAGAACCGGCGTTCATCTCTGAGCCTGTTGCAGCCAGAGTTAAGACTGTTCCAAGCGGAAGAGCTCCTTCAGGAATGTGTTTGCGTGTCACAATATCCCATGCATCGCCGTCATATAGGGCACCTGCCGCAACAGCTTTAGCACAGTCTATAACACTTCCGCCGCCTACAGCAAGTATGAATTGAATACCGTCATTTTTACAGATTTCAACGCCTCTGTTCACTGTGGACAAACGGGGGTTTGGCTCTACCCCAGACAATTCAGAAACTGACACGTTGATTTCTTCTAATAGCGAAAGTACATTGTCATAAAGACCATTCTTCTTGATGCTTCCGCCTCCATATATAAGGAGCACTTTGTCACCGTATTGAGGTATTTCATTTTTTAGCTGTTCCAGCTCGCCTTTTCCAAAAATCAGCTTGGTTGGATTGTAATATGTAAAATTATCCATTAACATCGCCTCCTTACTTAGATTATGTACAAGCAGGTGTTTTCTTGTAAAGAAATCAGCTTCAAAAAATTATTTTTTCTCTATGTATAAAAACGTCTGTCTTTCACACGCTAATACCGTAGGAAAAGATACTTAAGGAGGCTGTAACATGAGTACAATTCAACGTATTGCACTAGTTCTTACAATTATCGGAGCCATCAACTGGGGTCTGGTTGGTTTCTTCCAGTTTGATTTAGTAGCTGCCATCTTCGGTGGGCAAAACTCTGCTCTTGCACGTATTATCTACGGCTTAGTAGGAATTGCGGGACTCATTAACCTTGGGCTGCTGTTCAAACCATCTGAAGAAACATCAAGAGCAAGCGAACCCCGTCCGGAAACCCGGTAATAAGAAAAGCGGAGGCAGCTTGCTCAGGCCCGACAAGCATAAGGCAGCTTGGGCAGGAGGTCGCTCTTTGACCTCTTGACCAAGATGACTTATGACCTCGAGGGCCTAGCTGCCGGAGCTGGACAATGTAGAAAAGCGCAAGGCGCCCGTTCAGCGGCGACAAGCATAAGACGAGCCGGTATGAAGGTTGTTCTTTAACCTTCAGGCCGGCTTGGCTTATGACCTCGAGCCGCTGGCGCCTGGAGCTGGACAATGTAGAAAAGCAGAACCGCAGTAAAGGAAGTCATGCTAAGAGCGCCACGTCCTGTGGCAACGCATGACTGTCCGACATCCTGTCGGGCTCCGACAAGCATAAGGCAGCTTGGGCAGGAGGTCGCTCTTTGACCTCTTGACCAAGATGACTTATGACCTCGAGGGCC
>NZ_WKKI01000028.1 GCF_009674805.1 Metabacillus lacus
GACGGAAGGTCGTTCTTTGACCTTTTGGCCAAGACAGCTTATGACCTCGAGGGCCTAGCCGGTGGAGCTGGACAAACAGAAAAGCGGAACCGGCTTGCCAGGCCTGACAAGCATAAGATGGCTTGGACGGAAGGTCGTTCTTTGACCTTTTGGCCAAGACAGCTTATGACCTCGAGGGCCTAGCCGGTGGAGCTGGACAAACCGAAAAGCGGAACCGGCTTGCCAGGCCCGACAAGCTTATGACCTCGAGTGCTGGCGCCTGGAGCCAAGACAAATAAAAAGCTGACAATCAAAGATTGTCAGCTTGGCAGTTTGCCGTTCAGCATCTCGAGACCTCCAAGTGAAACGACAAGTTTTTCCGGATCTATGAGCGTGATTAGTCGAGGCGGCAGGGAGGCGACACCAGAAAAGTACGAACTTGTCTGGAATGTACCAATGGAAATAGTCTTTACCGACTCCTCAGGAATATCCAGTATTTCCTTTGCTTCATCCACAATACAGCCTGCCGGCCCCTCTGAGGTTTGGACAACAATCATTTTTTGCGATGCGTCAAGGCTGGACTCCTTATCATATAATACAAGTCCCATATCAAGTGCAGGCAAAAGCTCTCCTCTTACCTCAACAATTCCTCTGACAAACGCAGGCATGCCCGGCATGATAGAAGGCTCCTTTGTCTTTTCAATAGACAACACGGAATGTACCGGCAAACCGTATTCTTCATTTCCTGTTTGAAAAATTACATATTGATTCACTAACATGCGGTTCCCTGCTTTCCATATAATCTGCTGGTTAAATAGTTCAATTATCCCATATTTTACTACAAAATTGAGTATCCTTAAAGAAGATATTTTACTATGATTTCAAAATAGTTGTAATGAGCCTGGCTATAGCAGCGAAAAAAAGAAAGCCCTCAATCAATTTCAATGGAGGGCTTTGCAATTAGGCCACCTTTTTTCAACCTTCTTTAACTGTCTCAGACTGAGTTTTCCTCAAATGATTTCCGCTGCTTTGGGTACTCTTTGAAGAACTGACTATACCGATCCCAAGCTGTGCAAAAATAATCGCAAGCAGTGGAACTGTATAGTTAAAAATGGCATATGGCGCATATTCGAGCGGATTTACATTCAATGTAGCCAGAATGAAAACCGCACACGTATTCCATGGGACAAAGACGGAAGTGATGGTACCCCCATCTTCCACAGCCCTGGAAAGATTGCGAGCATCCAAGTTTTGCTCCCTGTAGGCATTCGCGTACATTCTGCCAGGAAGTATAACTGACATGTACTGCTCTGCTGCAGCAACGTTAGTGAAAAATGATGACCCTACAGTCGTTGTCACAAGGCTTCTTGGCGTTTTAGCAAACTTTAAGATTTGATCCACAATCGATTTCAGCATGCCGGTCTGTTCTACAACACCGCCAAATGCCATAGCAACCAATACAAGAGAAACTGTATACATCATAGATTCAATGCCCCCGCGGGTGAAAAGATCATCTACCAGTTCATTTCCGGAAGAAAGAGAATATCCTCCAAATAAAGTATTAACAGCACCGCTCATAGAACCGCCTTGAACAAACACATGTGCAAGAAAACCGAGCAGTACTCCCACAGTGAGAGCCGGCAGTGCAGGCACTTTTTTAGCTACCAGCAGAATAACTGCTGCGGGAACAACCAGCAGCCATGGAGTGACAACAAATTCCTGATTAAGGATAGCCAGCATCTCGCTTATGTTCTGGCTGTTTACGTCTCCTTGTCCATAACTTCTTCCAAGAAAGAAGAATACAATCAAAGCGATCACATACCCAGGCACAGTGGTGATCAGCATATGTTTAATATGATCGAACAGTTCAGTACCGGCGATGCCCGCGGCCAGGTTCGTCGTATCAGAGAGAGGAGACAGTTTGTCCCCAAAGTATGCACCTGAAATGATGGCTCCGGCAATAAGCGGCGCCGGAATACCCATACTCATTCCAATTCCCATGCCTGCGACGCCGAGTGTTCCCATTGTTGACCATGAGCTGCCGATAGCTAAAGTAATAACTCCGCAGATAAGTGCAATGGAAACCAGGAAATAGGAAGGTGATAAAATTTGCAAGCCGTAGTAAACCATAGTGGCAACGACTCCCCCTCCAATCCAGGAGCCGATGATGAGGCCAATCATCAGGATAATTAGAATAGCTGGGAGCGCCAGCTTTATTCCCTGATAGACTGCCTCCTCAATTTCTTTCCACTTAATTCCCTTTCTCCAAGCAATAAAGCTGGCTGCAATCGTACCGACAATTAAAGGTACATGAGGATCCGCCTGAAGCTGGACAACAGTAAAAATCATTGCCCCGATCATAATGATAAATGGAATAATAGCTGTTAAAAATGGAAATTTTATTTTTCTGGTCTTCTTCATGTTATTTCCCCCTTCAGAAAACAAAGCTGCGTCATCTTGATATAAAAGATGTAATTGGTAACTACCCTGCTTGCTAACTTCCTTAAACCTTTCCTGAGGGGGAAGAAGAATAGAATCACTGAATCAGTACCGCTGCAATAAACTTTCTTATAGCATCAAATTTGGTACCCCCATATGAATCATCATACTGCCGGGCATGAAAAAAAACCGGCTGCTTCAGCCGGTTTTCTGTTCTGGATTATTTAGAAGCTTCTTCAATAACAGCAATGAGCATCTCAGCTGTTTTCACCAGTTCTTTTATAGGCATTCTTTCGTTAGTGGTGTGAATTTCTTCATATCCTACAGCAAGGTTTACAGTAGGCACACCATTTCCTGCAATGACATTGGCGTCACTTCCGCCTCCGCTTGTAAGCAGCCTGCTTTCTCTTCCAATCTTAGCCGCTGCACGTTTCGCTACTTCCACTACGTGATCGCCGTCAGCGAATTTAAAGCCTGGATACATCACATCGATTTCTACTTCTGCACGTCCACCAAACTGCTGGGCAGCCTGTTCAAAAGCCTGCTTCATTTTGGCAACCTGTGCCTCCATTTTTTCTGGAACAAGTGAACGGGCTTCAGCCAGGATTTCAACATGATCACAAACGATATTTGTTTGAGTTCCGCCTTCAAATCTGCCAATGTTTGCAGTTGTTTCCTCATCAATTCTTCCCAAAGGCATGTTTGAGATAGCTTTTGCCGCAATCGTAATTGCTGAAACCCCTTTTTCCGGTGCAACACCTGCATGAGCCGTTTTTCCGAGGATCGTGGCTTTTACTTTAGCCTGAGTTGGAGCAGCTACAATAATGTCTCCAACCTTTCCATCGCTGTCCAAAGCATACCCGTAGGAAGCTGTCATGAAGGAAGGGTTGAGAGCTTTCGCACCTACAAGGCCTGATTCCTCACCCGCTGTAATCACAAATTCAATTTTTCCGTGTGACATGTTTTGCTCTTTAAGAATCCGGATTGCTTCAAGCATCGCAGCGATTCCGGTCTTGTCGTCCGCTCCCAGTATTGTTGTACCATCTGTAACGACATAGCCGTCTTTTACAGAAGGCTTGACGCCGCGGGCAGGCACCACCGTGTCCATATGTGAAGTAAAGTAAATGGTATCGGCTCCTTCTTTGTTCCCTTCAAGCGTACAAATAAGGTTTCCGGCACCGTGTCCTGTAACGGAAGCAGAATCATCCTCTATCACTGCTAATCCCAGTGCTTCAAACTTCTGCTTCAGCACTTTCGCTATTTCCTCTTCGTAGCGCGTTTCAGAGTCGATTTTCACCAGCTCTAAAAATTCGTTCAGTATTCTTTCCTGATTCACCATGTAAGCTACCTCCAAATGCATCATAATGGAATATTACCGTGTTTTTTCTTCGGCCTGTCTTCCTTTTTGTTTCTCAGCATATCCAAGGCCTGTATCAGCTTTATCCGCGTTTCTCTCGGATCAATTACATCATCCACCATACCCTGGCTCGCTGCCACGTACGGGTTCGCAAATTTTTCCCGGTATTCTTCTATCTTCCTGGCTCTTGTTGCTTCCGGATCTTCACTGGCTGCAATTTCTTTTGCAAAAATAATATTAGCTGCACCCTGCGGACCCATGACGGCAATCTCAGCATTAGGCCATGCAAAAACAAGGTCCGCCCCAATCGATTTGCTGTTCAGTGCCACATATGCACCGCCATATGCTTTCCGGAGAATCACTGTTATTTTTGGCACAGTTGCCTCCGAATAAGCATAAAGAATTTTAGCTCCATGGCGGATAATTCCCCCGTGCTCCTGTTTTACGCCGGGAAAAAAACCTGATACATCTTCAAACGTAATAAGCGGAATCTGAAACGAATCACAAAATCTGATAAATCTTGCTGCTTTGTCAGAAGAATTAATATCAAGCCCTCCAGCCATATATTTTGGCTGATTGCACACCAGGCCTGCCACTTCGCCCTTTATTCTTGCAAAACCTATAACTATGTTTTTGGCAAAGTCCTTTTGCACTTCAAAAAAAGAACCTTCATCTGCTATTTCCTTTACAACAGTTCTGATATCATAAGGCCTGATGGGATCAAAAGGTATGATATCCGTTAGATCCGGCCTGAAATCATCCTGTGCCTCGACAGAAAGTGCAGGTGGCTTTTCCTCATTATTCTGAGGAAGATAGCTGAGCAGCTTTCTTACATCTGCTAGTACCTCTTCCTCTGTTTCTCCGGAAAAGTGTGCATTTCCACTGATCGAATTATGTACGTTCGCACCGCCCAAATCCTCAGAACTGATTTTTTCGCCAGTCACCGTTTCAATCACCTTTGGACCTGTAATAAACATCTGGCTTGTTTTTTCAACCATAAACACAAAATCAGTTATTGCAGGAGAATAAACGGCTCCACCTGCACAAGGCCCTAAAATAACAGATATTTGCGGAATGACGCCCGAGAAGATTGCATTACGGTAAAAGATATGGCCATACCCGTCTAATGATACCACACCCTCTTGAATTCTAGCACCACCCGAGTCATTCAAACCTATAAAAGGGGTGCCGTTCTTAGCAGCTAAATCCATTACGGCAGCAATTTTTCTCGCATGCATTTCTCCCAGCGCCCCTCCAAATACGGTAAAATCCTGAGAAAACAGATAAACAGGATTTCCATTCACTTTGCCGTATCCGGTGACCACTCCATCTCCTGGGCCTTTCTTCCCATCCAGGCCAAAATCATTGCATCTGTGTTCAATAAACGGATTCAATTCTACAAAAGTGCCAGCATCCAGAAGAAGCTCAATTCTCTCCCGTGCGGTCAGCTTTCCTTTTTCATGCTGCTTATCAATTTTATGATCTCCGCCTCCAAGCTCTACATCACGGCGTTTATCGTATAATTCATTTATTTTTTCATATATATCAATTCCCTGCATGAAACGCGCCCCCCTTTTTTTCACAGAGCTCCAGAAGTACGCCGGAAGCTGATTTAGGATGCAGAAAAGCTATAGAAGCTCCTCCTGCTCCCGCTCTAGGTGTTTCATCAATCAGCTGTATTCCCTTTTCCTTCAATTCAGCAAGCCTGGCCTCAATACTTTCAACGCCCAGGGCAAGATGGTGAATTCCTTCCCCTCGCTTTTTTATAAACATACTGACAGGACTTTTCTCGGAAAGCGGCTCCAGTAATTCGATCTTCGTTTCTCCTGCTGCCAGAAAGGCTACTTTCACACCTTGTTCTTCGACAGTTTCCACCCCAATACAGCGCAGCCCCAGAACCTCTTCATAAAAAGGCAGCGCTTTCACTATAGATTTTACAGCTATGCCAATATGATCCACCTTATTAATCTTCAATATTCTTCCCCCTTTGCTGCTTATCGCTGGATGTTTCAACAGAACTATTTCTGCCTTTCCAACATAAATTCCTGCTAATTCTCACTTTTTCGTCAAATTTATTAGCTTGTCCCGGGGCGGAAATCACGGTAAAATGGAGAAAGAAGCTTTATAGGAGTTGATATTCTTGCCTCGTAAAACACAAAAGTTAGTTGTATATTTAATGATTGGCGTTATGCTGCTCACCACACTGCTGGCAGGTATTTCCGTCTGGTTCTGATCAGCAGGCCGGCGGACATTTGCTCATTTTTATATAAAAACAAACAAGGAAAAGATCATGGACATGTCCAATGGTCTTTTCCTTGTTTCTGTGTATCATGCAGTCGGCAGTCATGGTTTATTGACCTTTTTTAAAATGCCCTTTTCCTGTCCCAGCTCTTCAAAAGTCTTTTCCGAAGATAATATCCATATTTTCGCTCCTACCGGCACTTCACTGAAGAGCTCTTCCACTTCCCGGTTATGCAGCCTGATGCAGCCGGCAGTGATATACTTTCCAATCGATGTTTCGTCATTTGTCCCGTGAACGCCGTAGGTTCTTCCGTCTGTCTCCAGAGCATCAAAGCCAATCCATCTGGTTCCCAGCGGATTGGCTGGATCTCCTCCCTCAATGTTCTTTTTTCGGTAATAGGGATTGGCTGCCTTCACAGTAATTGAAAATTCTCCTTCAGGTGTGAGCGTTTCTTCTTTGCCTGTCGAAACGTCATATATTTTCTGAACAGCACCATTCTCTATATACCCAAGCTGATTGCTTTGTTTGTTTACAATTAAATAAGGGTCTCCCAGAGAAGGATTTTCCCCCAATGGCCACAACGGTGAAATCAACATGCATAAACTAATGATAAAGCTGATCATTATAAAATCACCCTTTTTCGTTAGTATGTGCTTGTTGATGAACGCCATTCTTTGTTTTAAAACCCTTAAAGTAACTTTTCAGAACCAAATACTGTTCCATCTCCCTCATAAAATGGAGAAGAGCAGCCCTCGCTTCAAACTCTTCCCTTGTCTCAGGCAAAGCCATATCTTCAAATTCACTTTTCATTTCGGCAAGCCTTCTTAAATAAGTATGAGCTGTGTTGCCAGGGTGGATATGCTGGCGAAGATCCTTGATAAATTCCGCAATCATTGTACCCTGTTCAACGTTGACCGAAATTGAAGTAACAATTGGCAGAACCCGTTCTATGATTTCGAATTGTTTTTCTCTCATTTTAAAATAGTGATAATAGAGATTCTCGTGGCGCAGAAAATGATTCTCAACATCGCGGAACGCCAGGGTTTTTGCTTCATTGATCAGCTGTGCAGTTTCCGTGATTTCTTTACCATCCCAATGGCTTTCATTTGTGAGCAGAAAATGTTCGATTTCCTTAAAGATTGCTGAGAAGTTGTCTTCTATTTTAGTTTGGTATTCCTTCAGTTTTGAATCAACACTCGGCATATACAGGTTTACGAGGAGAGCAACACCAATTCCAACTGTGATCAGCATCAATTCATTTCCTACAAGGCTCCATGTGATGTTTTGAGAAGTGTATAAGTGAAGAATAATAACAGAGCTGGTTACAATACCCTCTGATGCTCTTGCTGCAACAACTGTGGGAATGAAAAATAACAGCATGATACCGATTACAACAGGATGAAAGGCTATATATTCGAAGAAAAGATAAGAAAATGCAATTGCAACCGAGCAGGCAAGAAATCTAGCCCAGGAACTCTGCAGCGATTTTTTCTTCGTAACCTGTATGCACAGAATCGTCAGAATGCCTGCTGATGCAAAATTCTCCAGCTGCAGAAGCTGTGCAATAATAATGGCAATTGTCGTGCCAACTGCTGTCTTAATGGTACGGTATCCTATTTTAAACATAGAAGAATCTCTCCAGACTGTGATGAGTGCATAATAGAAAAAAGATGATCATCATGATCATCTTGCTTCTTCTTTCTATATTATAACATTTTCTCCAAAAAATCTTGCGCACGCTTTGTCTCTGGATTGGCGAAAAACTCTGACGGAGGAGAGTCTTCTACAAGCTGACCATCATCAAGAAACAAAACTCTGTCAGCCACTTCTCTCGCAAATCCCATCTCATGCGTTACAATTGCCATAGTCATACCAGTCTGAGTCAGACTTTTCATTACCTCAAGCACTTCTTTCACCATTTCAGGATCAAGAGCTGAAGTGGGCTCATCGAACAACATGACTTTCGGGTTCATTGCCAGAGCACGGGCAATCGCAACACGCTGCTTTTGGCCTCCGGAAAGCCGGTTGGGATAATCTTTGGCCTTCTCCTTTAAGCCCACTTTTGCAAGAAGGTCATAACCAGCCTGCTCTGCTTCACTTTTCGTTTTTCCCAGCACTGTCATTGGAGCATACGTCAGATTTTCCAGCACAGATAGATGGGGAAACAGATGAAAATGCTGAAATACCATCCCAACATGCTGGCGGACTTTGACAATGTCCGTTTTTGGATTGGTGAGCTCCTGTCCATCAATCCAGACGGATCCGCTTGAAGGAGTTTCAAGCATATTCAAACACCTGAGAAAAGTTGATTTACCTGAGCCTGAAGGTCCGATAACGGCAACCACTTCGCTTTCTTTTATACCTGTTGAGATCCCCTTCAGAACTTCAAGCTTTCCAAATGATTTATAAATGTTTTCAGCTTTAATCACTACGTCTCATTCTCCCTTCTACCCATTTGCCAAGGAGCGTTAGTATCATAACCAGTGAGTAATAAATCAAGCCTGCAAAGAGCAGCGGTTCAAAATAACGATAATAATCTGCGCCAACCTGATAGGAGCGGCGCATAACATCTCCGACTCCAATCACTGTCACGATAGCTGATTCTTTAGTAAGGGTAATAAATTCATTCATCAATGCAGGAAGAATATTTTTAAAAGCCTGCGGAAGAATGATATCCTTCATCATCTTGCTGTACGGTACCCCCAGGGCAATGGCCGCTTCCCGCTGTCCTTTATCAATAGCATTAATTCCTGCCCTGATTACTTCTGATATGTAGGCACCTGAATTTAGTGAGAATGCTGCTACAGCTGCAACATAAGGTGAAATATTTGTACCCAGAATTTGAGGAAGTCCGAAATAGATAATCAATAATTGCAGAACAAGCGGAGTCCCCCGGAATACAGAAGTATAGGCATCCCCAATCCAGTTAAGGGGTTTGATTCTGCTGATTTTAAAAAGAGCCAGCACGATTCCCCAGGCAAAACCCAGCAAAGCTGACAGGCCGACAATCTGAAGGGTCACGAAAATCCCCTTCAAAATATACGGCATTGAAGGAACAATAACAGAAAAATCGAGGTTCATAGTTTCACTCCCTAATCTTTTTCACAATTCAACTGAATCCCTTGAAAAGAAAAAACGTTCAACATTCAGATGTTGAACGTATCCAAAGGCTTTTTACTCACCGCCAAACCATTTCACAATAAGTGCTTCCAGCTCTCCGTTTTCTTTCATTTCATTAAGAGCTTTATTGAATTGCTCTGTATACTCGCTGCCTTTAGGAAAGGCAATAGCAGATCCTGCTTCACCTTCTTCGCCATCTGCAAGAGTGAAGCCCGTAAGATCTTTGTCTTTTTCAAAGTAGCCTTTTGCCACTGTGTCTTCAATGATTGCTGCATCAAAGCGGTTTGCTTTCATTTCCTGCACCAAATCAGGAATACGATTTCTGTTCTCAATTTTTACATCAACGTTCTCGGCGATTTTTTCAGCTTCTTCTTCTTGAATAGAACCAAGCTGTACACCGAGTGTTTTTCCTTCCAAATCTTCAATCTTAGAGATGCTGCTTCCTTCCAGCGATACAATCATATGTTTTGCAGTATAGTAAATATCTGTAAAGTCCACACTCTTTTTTCGGTCTTCTGTTGGAGTCATACCTGCCAGAACCAGATCAACCTGGTTCGATTGAAGAGCCGGAATCAGACTGTTAAAGTCAATATCCTGAACTTCAATTGTATAGCCAGCCTTTTCTGCAAGCGCTTTTGCAAGATCTACATCAAATCCGATGATCTCATCGCTGCCATTAGCAGTATCAATAAATTCAAATGGAGGATAATCTGCAGATGTAGCCATTTTTAATACTTTTTTCTCTGATGTACCCGTTCCAGTTGTAGAACCGCCGCAAGCTGCCAGGACTATAGACAAAACTAGCAGCAGGGACAAAAACAAGCCTTTTTTCATAGTAATTTCCCCCTGATTCCAAAGTTTGATAATTCTAAATTTAATAACATTATCGCCTAAGTATGAATATTATTCAAGAAGCTTTTGTAGAATATTTATTCAACAAGATGTATCTTAACACAAAATAACCATTCTGCAATCATTTTTTTCTTTTTTATTCTAAGTTTATAAGGGAATTACCCTGCTTTTTTATGCTGATCGAATATTGAAAACTTTATATTAGATACATAGATAATATTTTCCAAATGGGTGCTTGGTCAGCATGATGCATTGATAAACAAGCTGAAAACGATAGGGGGTGGAGGTAGTCTGCTTTGGTAAGAACGAGACCTTTTCAGTGTCATCCTAAATAAAAATACAGTTCCTGTGAATTATTATTTTGTTTTTACGAGAGAGATTAGTACTAACTTTCATAGAGTAAGCAATCGGAAACTGCTTACAAAAAAACCCGCCAAACGGCGGGTAATTTCTAAGTTTCCTGATTTCAGAAAGTCATGAAAGAAGGTTTATACTTCTTCACAGTATGCATCAAATTTAGATTGAAGATTTGCAACGACAGACATCGGATCGTGTCCTTCTATCTCATGCCTTTCAACCATTTCCAGAATTTTTCCGTCCTTTAAAAGTGCAAAAGACGGTGAAGATGGCGGGTAGCCTTCGAAGAATTCTCTGGCACGGCTTGTTGCTTCTTTATCTTGTCCTGCAAAAACGGTTACTAAATTGTCGGGACGCTTGTCATAATGAAGAGAGTGTGCTGCTGCCGGCCGGGCAATTCCTCCTGCACAGCCGCATACAGAATTCACCATAATAAGTGTTGTGCCCTTTTTGTTCAGCGCCTCGTCTACTTCTTCCGGTGTTTTTAATTCGGTATATCCTGCGGCTGTGATTTCTTTGCGAGCCTGCTGAACCACATCGTTCATAAATAAATTAAAATCCATGTTCATGCTTGTTATCTCTCCTTTGCTGGCTATAACTGTATCTTACCAATTTCTTTGGATTTCTACAATCAGAGCTGCTTGCGCTTGGAAAAAAACAAATTCATCAGCTCTCTTACACTAAGCGAAACCGATTGATCACCTGACAGCACCTTTTGTTCATAGCGAGGAAGCAGCTTGGAAATATGTTCATCCTTCATAAACATATAGTGCAGCTGCTCTTTAATCATTTCATGCAGCCATTCTTTCTGTTGTGAGGTTCTCCTCTCTTGCAAAATGCCGCTGTTTTCAGTTTCTTCAATAAAATCCTGTACGGATTGCGCTATTTCTTTTATCCCTTTTTCATAGAGGGCGGAAGCAGGAACCGCCGTTGTTTCCCACCCTGCTGTATAGGGTTTCAGGAAATGAAGAATAGATTGATATTCATGTATCGCAGCTTTTGCTCTTTCTAGATTATTTCCATCCGCCTTATTCACTACAACAAGATCTGGCAGCTCCATAATGCCCTTTTTCATCGTTTGAAGCTCATCTCCGGCACCAGTTAAGACAAGAAGCATGAAAAAATCAACCATTTCTCTGACTACAAACTCACCTTGCCCCACCCCAACTGTTTCAACAAGTATCCAGTCAAAGCCAGCAGCTTCGCACAAAATAATCGTTTCCCGTGTTTTCCGGGCCACCCCGCCCAGCGTTCCCGAAGCAGGTGAAGGCCTGATAAAAGCGTGCGGATTTTTAGAGAGGCGCTCCATCCTGGTTTTATCTCCAAGAATACTCCCGCCTGTCACCTTGCTGCTGGGATCAACAGCAAGAACAGCCACCCTCCTGCCCTCATTGCATAAGTAAGTGCCGAAAGAATCTATAAAAGTGCTTTTTCCGGCGCCTGGAACACCAGTAATCCCGATTCTGACAGAAGATCCAGAGTGGGGAAGAAGTTTTGTAAGGATATGCTGGGCAGTCTCAAAATGGTGCTCTGCATTGCTTTCCACCAGAGTAATCGCTTGTGCCAATGCCGCTCTCTCACCAGCGAGAATTTCTTCCACCAGCTTCTCTGCCGATTTTTTAAAGCTGCCGGCAGAACCTTTTCTTTTTCGTTTCATTCAGCATCGTCCTCATAACCCAGGTTCTCAAATACCTTTTCCAACACCTGAAGAGCAGCTGCGGGAATAACTGTTCCAGGGCCGAAAATGGCTGCTGCGCCCTTGCTTTTGAGATATTCATAATCTTGAAACGGTATGACTCCTCCAATAATGACAAGGATGTCATCCCGCCCCTGCTGCTTCAGTTCTTCCACAAGCTTCGGAAGCAGTGTCCGGTGCCCTGCTGCAAGCGAACTGATTCCAACCACATGAACATCATTTTCAATAGCCTGCAGGGCCGTCTCCAGCGGGGTTTGAAAAAGCGGACCCACATCAACATCAAATCCAAGATCCGCGAATGCAGTTGCAATGACTTTCGCTCCCCTGTCATGTCCGTCCTGCCCCATCTTGGCTATTAGAATTCTCGGCCGTCTTCCTTCCAGCTCATAAAAGTGATCTGTCACCTCTCTGACCTGCTGTATTTCTTCTTCTTTTGTATATTCCGCACTGTATACGCCGCTGATTGATCTGATGACAGCCTGATGCCTTTTGGACGCCTTCTCAACTGCATCAGATATTTCTCCGAGCGTCGCCCTGTTCCTCGCAGCTTCAATTGAAAGTGCAAGAAGGTTTCCTTTTCCTGAATGAGCTGCAAGGGTAATGGCAGCAAGGCTTGTTGCAACTGCATGTTCATCTCGGTTACTTCGCAGGGACGCAAGCCTGGAAATTTGCTTCTGCCTTACTTCGGAGTTGTCAATCGCAAGGATGTCCAGCGGCTCTTCCTCCTGCAGGCGGAATTTATTTACGCCAATGATTACTTCTTTTCCAGAGTCAATTCGCGCCTGCCTTCTTGCAGCTGCTTCTTCTATTTTCATTTTAGGCAGGCCGGTTTCAATGGCCTTAGCCATACCGCCCAGCTCCTCAATTTCGTCAATATGCTTCCATGCTTTTTCCATCAGCTGCTGGGTCAGGCTTTCAACGTAATAGGAACCTCCCCAAGGGTCAATTACATCACAAATTCCTGTTTCAGCCTGCAGATAAAGCTGGGTATTGCGTGCAATTCTTGCCGAAAAATCAGTCGGAAGCGCTATAGCCTCGTCAAGAGCATTCGTATGCAGCGACTGAGTGTGGCCCATTGCAGCTGCATGCGCCTCCATACATGTTCTGACAACATTGTTGAATGGATCCTGCTCAGTCAAGCTCCAGCCGGAAGTTTGCGAATGTGTTCTCAACGCCAGTGATTTGGGGTTTTTCGGTGAAAATCTGCCTACAATCTCTGACCACATCATTCTTGCAGCCCTCATCTTTGCCACTTCCATAAAATAGTTCATACCGATTGCCCAAAAAAACGACAGCCGCGGTGCAAATGCATCGATGTCCATGCCTGCGGCCAGGCCGGTCCTGATATACTCAAGTCCATCCGCCAGTGTATAAGCAAGCTCTATATCAGCCGGTGCACCCGCTTCCTGCATATGATAGCCCGAGATGCTGATACTGTTGAATTTCGGCATATTTGCAGAAGTGTACTCAAAAATATCTCCAATAATTTTCATAGAGGTTTCCGGAGGATAGATATATGTATTGCGCACCATATATTCTTTTAAAATATCATTTTGAATGGTGCCGGAGAGTTTATCCTGCGAAACACCCTGCTCTTCTGCGGTTACAATATAAAAGGCCAGAACGGGCAGCACAGCGCCATTCATCGTCATTGAAACAGACATTTTATCAAGAGGAATACCGTCAAACAGAATTTTCATATCGAGAATGGAATCAATGGCTACTCCAGCTTTGCCAACATCCCCTTCCACCCGCGGATGATCAGAATCATATCCCCTGTGTGTAGCTAAATCAAAGGCTACTGATAATCCTTTTTGCCCCATCTCAAGATTTCTCCTGTAAAACGCATTGCTCTCTTCAGCAGTGGAAAATCCCGCGTACTGCCTGATGGTCCAAGGTCTGTTCACATACATAGTGGAATAAGGTCCCCTGACATACGGAGCAAGCCCGGGAAAGGTGTGCAAATGTTCCGCACCCCTCAAATCACTTTCTGAATAATAGCTCTTCAGTGATATCAATTCATTGGTTTCAAAGCCCTGTAAATCACTTTGGTTTTCCTTTATAGCTAATTTCTTCAGGGAAATACGCGATAAATCTGCTCTTTTCATCTAGTTCAACTCCTTCCAGTCTTGCAGAATGCCATCAAGAAAAGAGAATATATCCATCCCTGCATAAATCTCTCCGGAAATACCCAAGGTTTTTAGCAGCTCATCAGACTGTTTTCCAGCAATCAGAATTTTTTCTGCCCCTTCAGAGTCTCTTAAACGTTTAACAGCATCCACTGAGAGAGATTGATAGGCACTGTCATTTCCACAAATGACGGCAATATTGTGAAGTGATTGATGTTCTTCATGAAAATCAGCTCTTTCCGTCACAATTCCTCCAGCTGCAAACAGTCCTGATAGATAATCAAGTCTCGGCTTATACTCTTTTAAACTGCCGATAGTTAAAACGGATAGTGCTGGAGCAGCACCTTGTTTCTGAGAAATTTGTTCTGCTCTTTGACGAATATCTTCAAATTGCCCGGCAAGCCTTCTTTTTGCAGAATCAGCTTTTCCCTCTTCTCTATTGACAGTAAGTTTTTCGCCCTTTTTCGCCTTATGATATGCTTCAGAAAAATCAAAAGCCGGCGAAAAACCAGGAGCGGCCGTAGCTTCTTTAAAAGCACGGGGCTGCTCTTTCAAATTGCTGTATATGTTTACTCCGATAATTTCTCGCTTTCTCGTGTTCACATCTTTCAGTCTTTCAGCAAAAGAACTTGCCAATTCCTCATGTATGCCGCCCTCATTTAAGACAGCTGTAAAGCCCCCGCTTTCTTCCAGCTGACAGATGGCTTTCCAAGCTTCATCAGCAAGTTCGCGCGTTATTGCTTCCACATACCATGAACCTGCAGCGGGATCAGATACTCTTGCCAGCAGATTTTCTTCCTGCAAAAGATAATGTGTATTTCTGGCAATCCGTTCTCCTCTGGCGCCAGTCTGCAAGATTTCTTTGTCGTAAGGAAGGATTGTGAGGCTGTCTACACCTGCTGCAGCTGCCGAGAATGCCTGAGTTGTCGATCTGAGCATATTCATTTCAAGATCATATTTTGTGAGATAAAAGTCAGATGTATTTGCGTGAAGATATAATGGGCACGTTTCGGGATTTTGCTCAAAAGCTTCACAAATACCAGCCCAAATTTCTTTGGCAGCTCTGAGCTTTGCCAGTTCAATAAAAAAGTGAGTACCTGTTGAATAACTAAAGGCAAACTGGTGGAATGTCCGTTCTGACAACTGATGGTTCTCACGAAGGGTATTCAGTAAGTCCACAGCAGCTCCAAAGGTATAAGCCAATTCTTGAACAGCATTAGCACCCATTTCATGGTAGCTGTCCCCTTTCATAAAAAAGGGACGGATTTTAATATCTTTCTCTGCTAAATGCAGGGAAAAGTCAGTCAGCAGTTTGATATTTTCGGAAAGTGCCTCTATTTCCTCCTGATTGTGAAGCAGGCTTTCAAAAGGATCAAATCCGATAACTCCTCCTGCTTCCATGGTGTGCTGCCCGCTTACATATGCGCTGAAAACAGGCAGGAACTCTTTAAACCTTCCTGCATCAATGGTGAAATGATTTACTGAAAGATCCTTTAGTAAATATGTAATTGCGTCTACACTGTTTAAAAAATTCAAACTGCCGATAGAGAGAGATGTCTGCCCTCTTTCATAAGCTGCTTGAAGCTTGCTGCGCAGATCGGTAAGATTTGCTGCTGTCAGCTTCTGTGCTATGTGCCAGACATTTTCGGGTTTACCAGGCAGCTCCCATTTGTCATTCAGCTGCTTTGAGTTGTTTTGAGTGTACAAAGGCTGTAATGTTATACCCTCATATGTAGAGGTAACCAAAGAGTCAGCACTTTTCCCTTTCAGCGTTTTCTCTACTTCAGTACGCCATGCTTCCTCTGTTGGTGCTTGTCTATTGTGGTTTTTCTCATGTTTATTCATCTCCTGCTCCCTGAAGGAAGCTCACCCCCGTTATAAAAGAATGCGCTTACATATATGAATGAAATTGTCGTAATCTTTCTTTATTTTATAATAATTTTATTTATCGGGCAATGAAGGTTTCAGATGTCACGTGCAGCACTGTTGATAAGTTCCTCTGTCAGGATCGCCGGATGTTAGTTTTATAAGCAGAAGCAGGGGGAATAATGGAAATAACATACCTTCTATTTATCGAATAAAGGGGAGAGGCTGTTGAAAAAATTTAGTAAAGCCTTGTTAATATATAACGGAAATGCCGGGCAAAAGGACTTGAAAAAAACGCTTAGCATCTGCGTCTCGGTTCTTGCTCCCCACCTGCCAGACTTGCGTATCCTTCAAACAGAAGGACCGGGAGATGCGAAAGAATACTGCAGACAATACGGAGAAACTGTCGATGTTCTCTTCATACTGGGAGGAGACGGTACCGTTCATGAATGTATAAATGGTCTTGCTTCTTTGCAAAAACGTCCGGTAATTGGTTTGCTGCCCGGCGGAACATGCAATGATTTTTCCCGAACCTTACACATTCCCCAGGTATTGGCCAATGCAGCGGAGGCAGTCATTCATGGAGAAATAAAAGAAATAGATGCAGCACAGACAGGTGAAGATTACTTTCTGAATTTCTGGGGAATCGGCTTAATTGCTGAAACAGCAGAAAATATTAAGGATCATGAAAAAGCGATGCTGGGAAGGGTCAGCTACTTCCTGAGCGCAATCAGGACAATGAGAGAAATGGATCCATTCAGTTATCATATTAAAACAGAAAATGAAACAATTGAAGGACAAGCAGTGATGGTACTTATTTTAAACGGACGCTTTATCGGAACTCAGGAATGGCTTCCTGCGTCGATACAGGCAGATGACGGGCTTTTGGATATTTTTATCATCAAAAATACAAATCTGGCGATGCTGAGAGAATTTTTCTCATTGAACACTCAGGAAACGATTGATAATGACCTGTTATCTGAGGTACAGCATCATCAGGCACAATCAATTTCCCTGGTAACTGATGAGAAAATGAATGCAGATATGGATGGTGAGGTATATGCTTCTTCACCTGCTGAAATAGCCGTCCTGCCAAATCACTTCCGTTTTCTTGTGCCAGCGGAGACACCCTGATTACCATGGGGATCATTTGTCATTGCAGCAGCAGGCAGACTGACTGCATGTTTACAAAGAAAGGAGCGGCTGAATGTTCAGCCGCTCCTTCTATATGAATTGGTATCGCTGCAGCCACGTTTCTTCGGAGCGAAATTCTTAATAGACGGAAGTGTTTTCTTTAGAGATATTCTCAAGAATTTCTTTCACTCTTGCCAGGAAACGCCCGCACACAAGACCGTCCAGCACTCTGTGGTCAAGGGACAAGCAAAGATTCACCATATCTCTGACTGCAATCATGCCATGATCCATCACGACCGGACGCTTCACGATAGACTCCACCTGAAGAATGGCAGCCTGCGGATAATTGATGATTCCCATAGATTGTACTGACCCAAAAGATCCTGTGTTGTTAACGGTGAATGTACCGCCTTTCATTTCCTCTGCAGTTAATTTCCCCCCGCGGACTTTTCCTGCCAGTTCTGTAATTTCACGGCCGATTCCTTTGATTGTTTTTTCATCAGCCTGCTTGATAACAGGCACAAACAAGGCATCTTCCGTAGCAACAGCGATGGAAATATTAATGTCTTTTTTCTGAACAATCTTATCTCCTGCCCACATAGCGTTCATCTGCGGAAACTCTTTTAATGCCTGTGAAACAGCCTTCACAAAGAACGCAAAATAAGTAAGGTTAAAACCCTCTTTTTGTTTGAATTCATTTTTTAAGGAGTCACGATAGTTCACTAGATTTGTTACATCTACTTCAACCATTGTCCATGCATGCGGTGCTTCGTGCTTGCTGCGCAGCATATTCGCCGCAATGGCCTTGCGCACTCCTGTGACAGGGATTTCAATATCACCAGGCATGACCGGCACTTCAGCAGGTTGAGTAGCTGCAGGCTGAGATACTGGTTCCGGCTTTGCAGCTTGAACGGAACTTTCCTGCGCTGGTGGAGCAGCTTTTTCTTTCGCAGGAGCAGAGGTAGATGTCGGAACATGACCGCTTTCAAGAAGCTTCAATAAATCTTTTCTGGTAATTCTTCCGCCTGCTCCTGTACCGCTTACCTGTTCCAAATCTATGTCATTTTCCTGAGCAATTCTTAAAACAGCAGGAGAGTAACGTTTCTTGTTTTCTCCTTTGCCTCCTGTTTGCTCAGCAGACGGAACATTTTTAACATTTTTAGCGCTTTCTGCAGTTTCAGCCGGAGCTTTTGCAGATGGTCCGCCCTCTTCTGTTTCTACTTTGCAGATGATCTCTCCCACTGCAAGTGTATCTCCCTCAGATGCAGTCAGCTCGGTCATAACCCCTGTAAAAGAGGAAGGTACCTCTGCGTTTACTTTATCTGTCATGACTTCTGCGATTGGATCATATTTATTTACTTTATCACCAACAGAAACCAGCCATTTACTGATTGTACCTTCCGTGACGCTTTCCCCAAGCTGAGGCATGGTCATTTGTTCAATTGCCATTATTGTTCCTCCTTGTTTTCGTCAGAAAGACTTTTAATACTCGGCAAGCTTGCGCATTGCCTCTTCCACTTTATCAGGATTGATCATAAAGTACTTTTCCATTGTAGGAGCATATGGCATAGCCGGAATATCCGGGCCGGCAAGCCTCATGATTGGTGCATCAAGATCAAACAGGCAGTTTTCAGCAATAATCGCCGATACTTCCCCCATGATGCTTCCTTCTTTGTTATCTTCTGTTACAAGAAGAACTTTACCTGTTTTAGACGCAGCCTCCATAATCGCTTCCTTATCAAGAGGATACACTGTACGAAGATCCAGCACATGTGCGGAAATGCCGTCTTTAGCAAGACGGTCTGCGGCCTGAAGGGCAAAATGCACGCTCAGCCCGTATGTAATAACCGTGATGTCTTCCCCTTCGCGTTTTATATCCGCCTTGCCGATTGGAAGCACATAATCGTCGGCAGGAACTTCACCTTTGATTAATCTGTAAGCACGCTTATGTTCAAAGAATAATACAGGATCTTCATCTCTGATTGCCGCCTTTAAAAGTCCTTTTACATCATACGGCGTAGACGGCATAACAATTTTTAAGCCAGGCTGATTTGCAAAAACCGCTTCTACAGACTGCGAGTGATACAAAGCACCATGCACACCGCCTCCATAAGGTGCACGAATCACCATCGGGCAGCTCCAGTCATTATTGGAACGGTATCTAATGCGCGCAGCTTCCGAAATGATCTGATTTACTGCAGGCATGATGAAATCCGCAAACTGCATCTCAGCAATCGGCCTCATGCCATGCATGGCTGCACCGATTCCTACCCCTGCGATAGCTGATTCTGCCAAGGGAGCATCAATAACTCTTTCCTCTCCAAATTGATCATACAGTCCTGCAGTCGCTTTAAAAACGCCGCCTTTTTTTCCAACATCCTCACCCAAAATAAACACGCTTGAATCTCGTTCCATTTCTTCGCGGATGGCCATTGTTACAGCATCAATATAAGAAATTACCGGCATGTTGCTTCCCCCTTACTCTGCGTACACATATTTTAACGCTGTTTCAGCTTCCGCGTATGGAGCGTTCTCAGCATATTCTGTTGCTTCATTCACTTCATTCATGATTTCTTCCAGTATGCTCTTATCCAGCTCTTCTGAAAGAACACCTGTATCTCTCAAATAAGCGGCAAAGATTGCAATAGGGTCGTTTTTCTTTGCTTCTGCCACTTCCTCAGCTTCACGGTAGCTTCTGTCATCATCATCACTGGAGTGAGGAGTCAAACGATAGGAAATGGCTTCAATTAAAGTTGGACCTTCTCCTCTTCGACCGCGTTCTGCAGCTTCTTTGACAACCTTGTACACTTCCAGCGGATCATTTCCATCTACTGTATAGCCAGGCATTCCGTAACCGATTGCCCTGTCTGATACTTTTTCACAGGCAACCTGCTTCTCATAAGGTACTGAAATAGCATATTTATTATTTTCACACATAAAAATAACCGGAAGCTTATGAACACCTGCAAAATTAGCACCTTCATGAAAGTCACCCTGATTGGATGA
The DNA here is from genome assembly GCF_009674805.1 of Metabacillus lacus. Taxonomy (GTDB): domain Bacteria; phylum Bacillota; class Bacilli; order Bacillales; family Bacillaceae; genus Metabacillus_C; species Metabacillus_C lacus. Next base: position 20,178 of record NZ_WKKI01000028.1, read on the forward strand.
TCCTTCTCCAAACGTCACAAATGTTACAAGATCCTCATTTTTCAGCCTTCCTGCTAAAGCAACTCCAACGGCATGGGGAACCTGCGTTGTTACAGGAGAAGAACCTGTTACAATCCGGTTTTTCTTTTGCCCGAAATGACCCGGCATTTGGCGGCCTCCTGAGTTCGGATCTTCTGCCTTCGCAAATCCGGACAGCATCAATTCTCTTGCAGTCATCCCAAAAGTAAGGACAACTCCCATATCACGATAGTAAGGAAGTACAAAATCTATATCCTTATTCAGAGCAAATGCTGCGCCTACCTGGGCAGCCTCTTGTCCCTGGCATGAAATAACGAAAGGAATTTTCCCAGAGCGATTCAGCAGCCACATACGCTCATCAATTTTTCGCGCCATTAACATTGTTTTATACATGTCCAAAACGTCCTGGTCTTTCAGTCCAAGCGCCTGGTGACGATTTTCTGCCATTTTCCAGCCTCCTGTCGGCTGCAGTGCAGCCATTTCTTAAGTTTAAGAGTGTATTGCTTTACCATCTACAGCAAGTGCGGCTTCTCCAATTGCTTCAGAGAGTGTAGGATGCGGGTGAATAGTATGGGCAATTTCCCATGGTGAGGCATCAAGCACCCTCGCAAGACCCGCTTCGGAAATCATATCTGTTACATGAGGCCCGATCATATGGACTCCTAATAAGTCTTCATTTTCTTCATTCACAACCAGCTTGACAAAACCTTCAGATTCTCCAAATACAAGAGCTTTTCCGACTGCTTTGAAAGAGAATTTTCCCGTTTTAACGGAATAGCCTTTTTCCTTAGCTTCCTTTTCCGTATAGCCGACGCTGGCAACTTCAGGTGTGGAATAGACACATTTAGAAACCATTGAATAATCAATCGGCAAAGGATTTTCACCGGCAATATGCTCCACTGCCACAATTCCTTCATGAGACGCAACATGTGCAAGCTGCAGGCCGCCGATAACATCGCCAATTGCATAAATATGCGATTCTTTTGTTTGGTAATATTCGTTCACTTCGACAAAGCCTTTTTGAATTACCATGTCTGTGTTTTCTATTCCAATACCCTCTACATTCGCCTGCCGTCCTACAGATATCAGCAGCTTTTCTGCAGAAAAGCTTTCGCTGCTCCCTGACAGCTCTGCACTGATCTCAACTCCGTCTCCAGTTTGAAGTGTTTCTGGAAGAACTTTGGCACCTGTTACGACATTCACGCCTTTCTTCTTAAGCAGGCGCTGCATTTCTTTTGAAATCTCTTCGTCTTCTGTTGGAAGTACGACATTGCTGTACTCAAGAATGGTTACGCTGACCCCAAAGTCTGAGAGCATGGAAGCCCACTCAACGCCGATAACACCGCCTCCGACAATGATCATTGACTCTGGCAGTTTCTCCAGCTTTAAAGCATCGTTGGAAGACAAAACGTATTTTCCATCTATCGCAAGACCAGGCAGGGACTTAGGTCTCGAACCTGTGGCAACAATAACATTTTTCGGAATAAGCATTTCGTTTTCATCACCATTGTTCATTTCAACAGAAATTGTTCCAGGCATAGGAGAAAAAATAGATGGACCGAGAATTCTGCCTGTTCCTTCGAACACATCAATTTTCCCCTGCTTCATCAAATGCTGAACTCCTTTGTAAAGCTGATTCACTATTCCCTGTTTACGCTCTTGAACTTTGGTAAAGTTTAACTCAACATTTGCTGTTATCACACCGAACTCTTCAGAGCGCTTTGTCTGGGCATATACTTCAGCACTTCTCAACAGCGCTTTGCTGGGTATACAACCATTGTGAAGACACGTTCCGCCAAGCTTGCCCTTTTCTACTACTGCAACTTTTAAGCCAAGCTGAGACGCGCGGATTGCTGCAACATATCCGCCCGTTCCTCCGCCTAAAATGACCAAATCATATTCTGTAGCCAATTGCTTCTCCTCCTTTTAACTGAATACTTTTTGAATCACCCGGTCGCCGGGGTATTGTTTCGCTGATTCTTCTCCGGAAAGTACCCGGAGCGCTCCCTCCGCAAGTGCCTGAAGCTCATTCTCTCCAGGATACACAATCACATCTGCAATCCAGTCAATGTAGGAGGATATATCTTTCACAAAATCCTTGCCGTAAGAGAGTCCGCCAGTAAGAACGATTGCATCTACTTTGCCTTTTAACACAGTGCTTGCTGAACCGATTTCCTTAGCGATTTGATAGGCCATTGCACTGAAAACAAGCTTTGCTTTTTCATCTCCTGCTTTAATCATCTGTTCCACTTTTACAGCATCATTCGTTCCCAGATAGCCTACGAGTCCACCCTGTCCAACAAGCTGTTTCATGATTTCTTCGCGGTAATATTCTCCTGAGTAGGACAGAGCCACAAGGTCTCCTGCCGGAACTGTTCCCGCACGCTCAGGACTAAAAGGTCCGTCGCCGTGAAGGCCGTTGTTCACATCTATCACTCGGCCCTGCTTATGCACGCCTACCGTAATTCCGCCCCCCATATGGGTGATAATCAAATTCAACTCACTATATTTTTTCTGAAAGCCGGCAGCTACTCTTCTTGCAACAGCCTTTTGGTTCAGCGCATGAAAAATACTCTTTCTTTCAATGGAAGGAACACCAGAAAGTTTTGCAATCGGCTCCATTTCATCCACGACAACCGGATCTACAATAAAGGAAGGAATGTTAAGGCCTGAAGCAATTTCATATGCTAGAATGCCGCCAAGATTGGAAGCATGCTGCCCTGCATAGCCGTTTCTTAAATCTTGAAGCATTGTTGAATTCACTTCATATGTACCGCCTTCAATCGGCCTGAGCAATCCTCCCCGCCCGCATACTGCGTCAAGCTTAGAGATATTCATCCCTTCCTGATCAAGGGTTTCTAAGATGGTTTGTTTCCTGAATTCATATTGGTCTATGATGCTGTCATAGGAATTTATTTTTTCTGCATCATGGCGAAGCGTCTTTTCAAAAATGGACCTTTCATTATCATAGACACCGATTTTAGTTGAAGTTGATCCAGGGTTAATGACAAGGATTCGATATTCTTTTGCTTGCAACGTAATAAACCTCCGATTTAAGTGTGGCCGGAGCAGAGAACGCTCCGGCGTATGTTTTCAGCAATCTTTCATTAAGAGCGGTGGCGAAGAATATGCTGGCTGTTCAGCAAAAACTGGCTGCGTGAATTTCTCATTCTCTCAATACGTTCTTCTGCAAGACGATCAGCAGCGGCGTATGTTGGAATAGAGTCACGTTTAGAAATCTCGATAACCCGCTCGATATTGCTGTAGATTCCTTCAACGCGTTTTAATGCGCGGTCTCGGTTGTAGCCGTAAAGTTCGTCCGCGACATTGATTACGCCGCCTGCATTGATCACATAATCCGGCGCATACACAATGCCCATTTCATGAATTTGATCGCCATGGCGTGTTTCACGAAGCTGGTTGTTCGCAGCGCCGGCAATTACTTTTGCTTTCAATAGAGGAATTGTTGAATCATTAATAGTTGCGCCAAGAGCACATGGGGCATAAATATCACATTCAACACTGTAAATATCCTCAGGATCAACAGCTTTTGCCCCGAACTCATCCACTGCACGCTGAACAGCTTCTTTATTAATATCTGTCACAATCAGCTGAGCACCCTCTTCGTGCAGATAGCGGCATAAATTGTACGCTACGTTTCCGACACCCTGTACGGCAATCACTTTACCTTCCAGTGAATCTGTCCCAAAAGCTTCTTTGGCTGCCGCCTTCATACCGCGGTACACTCCGTAAGCAGTCACTGGTGAAGGATTTCCTGAAGAACCGAATGCAGGAGAAATTCCTGTAACAAAATTTGTTTCTTCATGAATAAGATCCATGTCAGCAACAGTTGTTCCAACATCCTCTGCTGTGATATACCTTCCATTCAGCCCCTGAATGTAGCGGCCGAATGCACGGAACATTTCTTCATTCTTGTCTTTGCGGGGATCTCCGATAATGACTGTTTTTCCGCCGCCAAGATTCAGGCCTGCTGCTGCATTTTTATAAGTCATTCCCTTTGCAAGGCGCAGGGCATCTTCAATTGCTGCCTCTTCTGATTCATATGTCCACATCCGCGTCCCGCCCAAAGCAGGTCCCAAAGTCGTATCATGGATGGCGATAATTGCTTTTAAACCTGATTGTTTATCCTGGCAAAAAACAAGCTGTTCGTAATCATACGTTTCCATATATTTAAAAATTTCCATTTTGTCTTCCTCCTCAGAATCGTTAGCAATATTTATTTTTCTGTTGAACATATGGCGAGCGCCAAAGAAAATAATTTACTTTCGGCTGTATCCGCCCTGCTTGTAAGAACGATCGGCGCTTTTGCCCCGGAAATAACAGCTCCAACTTTAGCTTGAGCAAAATAAATGAGAGATTTATAAAGTGCGTTACCTGTTTCAATATTTGGAACCAGCAGGATATCGGCTTGTCCTGCCACCCTTCCGTCAATTCCTTTATGCTTAGCGGCTGCAGGGGAAATCGCGTTATCAAGTGCCAGCGGACCGTCAACGATGCAGTGCTGAATTTGCCCGCGCGCATTCATTTGTGACAGCGCTGCTGCATCAAGAGTCGCCTGCATGCTGGGATTAACAACCTCAACCGCCGCCAAAGGCGCCACCTTTGGCGTAGTAATACCGATTGAAACTGCAACTTCCACAGCATTTTGAATAATCTGCACCTTTTGCTGCAAATCAGGTTCTATATTCATCGCAGCATCGGTTATCGTGATGAGCCGTTCGTAGCCGGGAATTTCAAATACAGCTGTATGGGAAAGGACTCTGCCTGTTCTTAATCCAAACTCCTTATTCAAGACAGCTTTTAAGATAACAGCAGTAGCAACATTCCCTTTCATCAAAACTTCCGCTTCTTTTTGGGCAACTGCTTTTACCGCAAGCTCTGCAGCCGCCGCAGGGTGATCAGCGTGTACCACTGATACCTTCTCAGCCGGCACGCCCTCTTTTTTCATCAAGTTTGCTATGGCAGTTTGATTCCCGAACAATATAAAATGCGCAAGTTCCTTTTCAATTCCCTGCGCAACCGCAGACATCACTTCTTCATCTTCAGCTGCTGCTACAGCTATTGTCCGTTTAGGAAGCGCTGCTGCTTTGATTAATAAATCTGTCAATGTCAATCCATTCAGTCCTTCCCTGCCGTTTTCCCCACACTATTTCTATATGCAAGAACTGTGCCAACTTTAGTTTTTGAAGAAAACGCTTTATCATCTGCTTTTAAAAAATAACAACCATGCAATATATTGCGTATTGTGCAAATTTTTGCGTGCATTATTTTGCGATATTATATTTTTCCATTTTATAATACAGGCTTCTTAGGGAAATTCCTAACGCCTTAGCTGTGTTAGTTCTGTTGTAACCGTTGTTTTCCAAGGCTGCCCTGATGATTTTGGCTTCCTGCTCTTCCATCAGGTCTGCCAGAGCAGCTCCCTCTGGCCAAATATCTGCTTCAGCTTGTGCTTTATGCAGTTTGCTTCTGCTTTCCGTTAACGGCGGCAGATGTTCAGCCCCTATGAAAGTTTCACTAAGATTCATGAAGATAATGGCCCTTCCCAGAACATTCTCCAGTTCGCGCACATTTCCCGGCCATTCATATTTCATGAATGTTTCCATCGCCTTTTGCTCCACACCCGAAATATTCCTGCCGTAATCCTGGTTCAGCTTCCGAATGAGGTGAGAGCACAGAGAGGGAATATCACCTTTTCTATTTCTAAGGGGAGGAATGGAAATTGGATAGCGGTTCAGCCTGTAATACAAATCTTCCCGAAAGGAACCGAGGGCCATCGCCTTTTCAATATTCACGTTGGTTGCCGCAATCACCCTGACATTAATGGGCAGAGGTTTGGTTCCTCCAACTCTGACAATTTCTTTTTCCTGAAGCACCCTTAACAGTTTTGCCTGCATGCTTGCTGAGAGTTCGCCAATCTCATCCAGGAAAATGCTTCCATTGTTTGCTTCTTCAAAGAAGCCTCTTTTCCCGCCTCTTTTCGCTCCTGAAAATGCACCTTCTTCATAGCCAAACAACTCGCTTTCCAGGAGGTTTTCAGAAATAGCCGCACAGTTGACTCTTATAAATTTGTTATATTTTCGGTCGCTGCCATTGTGTATAGCATGTGCAAATAATTCTTTTCCCGTTCCTGACTCTCCCCTTAAAAGGACGGTCGCAGGAGTTTTCGCACCAAGCTTGGCCTGTTCCACAGCAACCTGCATCTCTTCACTGCCTCCGATAATATCAGCAAATGAATATTTCGCTTCCAGCGTCCGGATGATTTGCCGCGCTCTGTTTAACTCCGCAGTCAAGGTCTGAATTTCAGAAACATCATGAATGACACCTACACTGCCCTTCAGGATGCTGTCAACAATTATTGGAGCGACATTCACGAGTACCTCTCTTTTATGAGGCCCAACCTTCATTCTCGCTCCCCTGACAGGCCTTCTTGTTTGAAGGACTCTAACATGCATGCTGTCCCCTTCAGAAATGTCAATATCAGCAGGCTTTCCGATTACCTGATCTTCCGTCAGCCCTGTCATCCTTGTATACGCTGGATTGATCAGCAGACCCCTGCCCTCTTCATCCACTACAGAAATGGCCTCATCTGAAGATTGGATAATCGCCTGCAGCATTGTTTGTATTTCTTTAAGGTTGGTAATTTCCTCCGCCAGCTGAACAACCTCTGTGATGTCTTTAAAGAGAGAAAGAGCACCGAGCAGATGGCCGGTATCATCAATAATCGGCATTCTTGTGGAGATAATTTTCAATCCATTTTCAAGTATCTGCTCCTGATTGTATTCAGCCTCCCGCGTCTCAAGGATGGAGGGGAGTTTGCTTGAAGGAACAATTTCCTGAATTTTGCGGCCCAAGACCTCATTTTTGCTTTTACCGGTAATTTGTTCTGCAGTTTTATTAAATAAAAGTATTGTTTCTTCTGTATCTATAAATATCATGCCGTCGTTCGTACTGTTAAAGATCGTATCGTGCTTATAAGTTTCTTCTCTCAGCCGGGTGATGAGCGACTGTTTTTCCTCTATCAAGTCTGTAATAATATGAGCTACTGCACCCGGAATAATGACAGTTTTGCTGCTTCTTAATGTTAACAGAGACTGCAGGACATCCTCGCTGCCAGTTGCCTCAATCACGATGTCTATCTGATCTGACATTAACGGCTTCCAATCTTTACTGGTTAAAATCCCCAGATTTCTTGCATATGTAATACCGGGAGCGTTTTCATTAATGTCTACAACCGCAATCACTTCCATCTTCTGCGTTTCATAGATCATTCGAAGCAAAGCAGTTCCCCCGATTCCTGCTCCCACTAACATAACCCGCTGCATCATCAAAACCCCTTTATTGAATACAATTGCACAGGTAAATAATGTATATGCAATTTATTGCACATAACTATCATATCATGTTTTCATACCTTGACAAATCCTTTTTTGGAGAAGAAAATAATTTATATCAAGAATAAGGGGCTATGAAATGTCTAGAATCACAGCATTACTGATCATGGTTATACCAGGGGTACTGGCAGCTTACGGGATTAAATTAATGAGAGATATGCTTTTCGGCATATTGCAGCCGCCTATTCCCTTTTTGTGGCTCCAATTTTTAATTGGTCTAATATTGTTCGCGGGCGGACTTAGTTTTGTAGCAGGCTTTGTTTTTTACAGGGATAAAAAAAGAAATAAAGTTCAGGCCAAATTTCAGAAAAAAAAATCCCTGCCATCTAAGTAGCAGGGATGAGTACTCTCGCTTTTTCCGGATAATCTGTAAAAAAGCCGGAACAATTTTGCTCGTAAAGTTCCTTCATAATTGCTTCATTGTTAACAGTAAAGGGCCTGACAGAAATCCCTCTTGCCTGAGCACTAACAATAATATCCCTGTTAACAGCATAAACATGCGGGTGCAGAGCCCCGGCTTTGAGCTTAGCTGCATATTCCCACGGCTTATACAGTCCTTCAGAATACAGCACGCCCAGCTCAATCTCTTCTGACAATTCTCTGCATTTTGCAAGACTGTAATGATTGAATGAAGAAAGTATTGCTGCTTTCTCCATTTGAAAATTACGGATGATCTTAATCACTTTTTCTTCAATACCCTCATAATCAATAATTCCGTTCTTCAGCTCTATGTTGACAAGAAAATGAGGGATCGAGGCAGCCCATTGCAGTACTTCTTCCAGCAGAGGGATAGGCGCATGACCTGCATAATCAGCAAACTTGTAGCTGGCATCAGCCTTACTGAGTTCCCTGTATGAAAAGTCTTTTACAAAACCCTTAAGGTTTGTTGTTCTGTCCAGCTTCTCATCATGAATAACGACAATTTGGCCGTCACTCGACATTTGTACATCCAGCTCAATGCCATCTGCACCCGCTTCAAAAGCAGCTTTAAAAGAAACCATTGTATTTTCAGGGCACGTACCTGCAGCCCCTCTATGTCCAAAAATCTGAGTCAATTTCAACACCGCCTTATAGATAGGAGATAAATAATGAGACCTTTACAAATTTCAGCTGAGACAGCTGAATTGCTTTCAAAAAAACTGGGTATACCACTTCATGAGCTCATGCATATGCCTCAGCATATTTTGCTTGCAAAGCTGGCAGAGGCAGAAAAGGAACAAGATCAGAAAAACAGTTGAAAAGAAATGATAAAAAATTCAAAGGCCGGAAAATGCTTCCGGCCTCTTTCGTTTACTCATTCTAACCCTTTCAAGAAGCTTTATGCTCCAGGCGAAGCTTATCGGCCACCATGGCGATAAACTCGGAGTTAGTAGGTTTTGCTTTTGACATGCTGACGGTATAGCCGAACAGCGATGAAATGGATTCAATATTTCCGCGGCTCCAGGCAACTTCAATCGCATGACGAATTGCCCTTTCTACACGGCTGGCTGTTGTATTATATTTTTTCGCGATATCAGGATACAATACCTTTGTGATAGACCCGAGAAGTTCAATATCATTATATACCATCGAGATAGCTTCTCTTAGATAAAGATAGCCTTTAATATGAGCAGGAACACCAATTTCATGGATAATGCTTGTAATGCTCGCATCCAGGTTAAGCCCCTTTTTCTCACTTTGAGACCTGAGGACAGAGCTTGTAGAACGTTTTAGGATTGGCTGGCTGTTTCCACTAATCTGGCGGACATGACTTGCAAGGTTTTCCATGTCAAATGGCTTTAGGATGAAATATGAAGCACCAAGGTCCACAGCTTTTTTCGTGACATCCTCTTGACCAAATGCAGTCAGCATAATGACATTGGGCTGTTTCTCTTTATCCTGCATACGCATCTTTTCAAGAACGCCCAGTCCGTCTAAATGAGGCATGATGATATCAAGAATCAATACATCAGGGCTTTTATCATTCAGCAAGTTCAGGCAGTCCTGGCCGTTATAAGCCACTCCAAGAACTTCCATATCCTCCTGACTTGAAATATACTCATCAAGAAGAGATACCAATTCCCTATTATCATCTACTATACAAACTTTAATTTTTTCCACGCAAATGTCCTCCTCAGTGTCATGCTATCTCAACATGCTTTGTTCTTTATGAAATTTTCGACAATTCGGTTCAAATACCTTTTAAAATTAGAAAAAAACTCTAAAAATATAATTATCTTTGTTTTTCTTCAAATTACTCCGTTTTTCGACTTCTTTGTCAATTTTTCCAAATGAGACCAGTTTTGTCGAATCACATCTTTATGACCTATTCTACATGAGATATCCACTGAAATAAAGGAAAAATTAGACCGTATTTACCAGCAAAAGAAAAACTGCAGAATCTTCTTCTGCAGTCAGCTTGCTTCTTTTTTAGGAGCTTTTTCATATATATCAATACCCGCTTCACTCAGCATCCATTCAATATGGACACCATATCCGCTTGCAGGGTCATTGACAAAAACATGTGTCACGGCACCTACAAGTTTTCCATCCTGTATGATGGGGCTTCCGCTCATGCCCTGTACAATACCGCCAGTTTTTCCGATGAGTTCTTTATCCGTTATTTTAATGACCATTCCTTTGGTGGCAGGAAACTTTTGAGGAACAGCACTGATAATTTCTACATCAAATTCCTCTACTTTGTCATCGTTCACGACCGTCAGTATTTTCGCAGGCCCTTCTTTTACTTCATGCGACAAGGCAATTGGAAGAGCTTTATCCATAATTCCATTCTCAATGCCCTCATCCAGCTTGCCGAATATACCAAACGGACTGTTTTTCGTAATATTTCCGATTATTTTTCTATCTTCTGAGAAGCGGGCCAGCTTTTCACCCGGATTTCCATTGCTTCCTTTTTCAATAGAGGTTACTGTTGAGCGGACAATTTGTCCGTCCTGGACAACAATAGGCTTTTTTGTATCCATATCGGATATGACATGTCCCAGAGCTCCATATTTCTTTGATTGAGGATCTATGAATGTCATCGTTCCAATACCTGCAGCTGAGTCTCTGATATACAAGCCGATTCTGAAGGCATCATCATTCACATCTTTAAGGGGGACCAGTTTCGCTTGAATTTCTTTATTGTCTCTTGAAATAACTAAATTCAAGGGTTCACCTGTTTTTCCTGCTTCCTGAATAAAAGGAGTGACATCATTCATTTTTTCAATTTTGGTTCCATTGATGTTGGTGATAATATCCCCAACCTGTACCCCGGCAATCTCGCCTGGAGATTGTTTGCCTTTAGCCGTTGTTACCTCATGATGTCCGACAACGAGCACTCCGAGAGAATTCAGCTTGACACCTATTGACTGTCCGCCCGGAATTACTTTAAAGTCCGAGAGAACTTTTACCTGAGTCTTTTTAACGGGTATGCCTGCTATATCAAAAACAAGTTGTGCTTCTCCGCTGTTTTTTCCTGCCAGTACGAGCTGATCTCCTGACTGCTGCAGTGAGAAGGCTTGGCTGGCGTCTGGTGAAGCTGCAACTGCCGAAGCATTTACCATGGTACTTTCCTGGTTTTCAAATACCGTTACATTTTTCGGTATTGCCAGGTATTCTTTAAAAGGATGAACAAAACCTAAGCTTGTTAGAAATACAAGGAGAATTACACCTGTTATTTTTCTAATATTTTCTACATTCACTTTTTCACTCTCCTCGCTCCTAACCCACACACCATTCCTTCTTCGATGGCTACATCCTTTAATTTTGCCTACAGCTGCAGGTTTTATAACTGGAAACTAAGAAGACAGTAAAAAAACTGCCCTTAGGCAGCTTATAATCAGTTTTTGGCAGCAGAAGCCAGCAGCAAAAGTTCCTTTGCGTGCTTTCGGGTTAAATCCGTTACTTCTACTCCTGCGATCATCCGGCCGATTTCCCGGATTTGCTGATCTTTTTTTAGTGCTTTTACGCTGGTGGTTGTCCGGCCGTTATGTTCCTCTTTTGAGATATACAGATGTGTATCCGCCATAGCTGCAACTTGAGGGAGATGGGTGATGCACAATACTTGTGATCCAACGGCAACCCTGTAAATTTTTTCGGCAATTGACTGTGCAACTCTTCCGCTCACACCGGTGTCCACCTCATCGAATATAATGGATGTCACACCTTGATGTTCAGAAAAAATACTCTTCATCGCAAGCATGATTCTGGAAAGCTCACCGCCTGAAGCAGTTTTTGACAAAGGCTTCAGCGGCTCTCCCGGATTTGTAGACAAGTAAAACTCTGGTGAATCCATTCCGTCCTGTTTAAAAAAGGAGGCTTTTACCTCACCGCTCTGTTTACTTTTATCTTCAAAGTGAACTTCAAATTTCGTTTTTTCCATGTACAATTCCTTTAATTCCCGTTCTATTTCATTCTTCAGTGAAGCTGCAGCCTTTTTCCTCACAGATGTCAGATGCTGTCCTTCTACTAACAAATCCGCTTCAACCGAGTCCAGCTCTTTTTTTAAGTTGGCAATATGGCTGTCCCTGTTTTGAATACTGTCAATTTCCTCTTCAATGGCTGCTGCGTATTCCAGAATGGCTTCGACATTGTGGCCGTATTTTCTTTTCAGCTGTGAGATTTCATTCAGCCTGCTTTCAATAATATCCAGGCGGTTAGGATCAAACTCAAGGGAATCAAGCTCGTTTCGAAGGCTGTATGACAATTCTTCAAGCATATAGTAATGGTTGGACATCGTTTCTGACATTTCTTTCAGTTTTTCATTTATGCCTGCAACATCTTCAAGGGAGCTCATTCCAAGCCCAATCCAGTCGAGCGCTTTTTGTTCACCATGCAGTGCATTATAAGCATTTTGAAGGGAGTCATATATCTTTTCGAAATTGGCTATCTGCCGTCTTTCTTCTTCGAGCTCTGTATCCTCGCGCAGCTGTAATTCTGCTTTTTCTATTTCCTGCAGCTGAAAGGAAATTAGATCAAGCCGGTGAGCCATCTCCTGTTCATTTTCAGAAATTTGCTTTAGTTTTTTATTCAATTGAGTATATTGCTTATAAATTTCCTGATAATTTTGAAGTGCAGAAAATACCTCGGCCGCTCCATACTGATCAAGAAGCTCCAGATGATTTTCTTCATTCATCAGCTCCTGGTTATCATGCTGGCCGTGTATGTCAACAAGAAGCCGGCCGATCTCCCTAAGTATAGCCAGAGTTACCAATTTGCCATTTACCCGGCAGATGCTTTTACCCGAACTGGATATATCCCTTCTTAATACGACCATTCCATCCCCGGCTTCAATCCCCAGTTCTTCACATTTCTTAAAACACGGGTGGCCGTCTTCTTCGAGGAGGAACAAACCTTCCAGTTCAGCGCGTTTTTCTCCATATCTGACAAACTCGGAGGAGCCTCTTCCTCCTGCAAGCAGGTGTATGGCGTCTATCATAATGGATTTACCTGCTCCTGTCTCACCGGTCAGCACGGTCATTCCTTTTTCTAATGAAACAGACAGGGACTCGATGATTGCAAAGTTTTTAATGGAAAGTTCCGCTAACAATCAGAATCACACCTCTACTACTTTTTTAAAGCATTTCCAGAAATTTCACAGAAACTTTCGCCGTTTCCTCTGGCGTCCGGCAAATGATAAGGATGGTATCATCTCCGCAGATAGTGCCCAGTATTTCATCCCAGTCAAGGTTATCAATCAATGCTCCTATCGCGTTTGCATTGCCGGGAAGTGTTTTCATCACAAGCATATGGCCTGCTGAATCAATTTTCACAAACGCGTCCATCAGGGATCGCTTCAGCTTGGCCAGCGGATTAAATCGCTGATCGGCAGGCAGACTGTATTTGTACCTTCCATCCATCATTGGAACCTTTACAAGATGAAGTTCTTTTATATCTCGAGATACTGTTGCCTGAGTAACATTAAAGCCGTCGCTTTTCAGAATATCTACCAGCTCGTCTTGAGTCTCAATTTCATTGCTGGTAATAATTTCTCTAATCTTTATATGTCTCTGCCCTTTATTCATGCAGCACCCCTTGTAATTTGCAAAAAAACTCTATTGCATGTTTATACCCTTTATGTTATATGATTCATCCAAAAAAGTACATGTTTTGTTTAAGCTGTTTTTGTGATCATAAGAAAAACAGTTGTTATCATGTTCTTCTCCAAATTTTCTTATACCTTATTGTTTACCCGTTCATTTCAACATGATTCATACATAAAAAAAGGAAAGAAAGCTGCTGCTTTCATTCCCCTGTTTCTTCTTTATTTTTTTCTTTCAGTTCTGCATGTGCTGCATCCACTACTTCAGGAATCGATGCGGGCAAATGCACTCCGCCGGTTGTTCCTTCACTCTTTGACAACAGGTGAAGAAGAAATTCAATATTTCCGTCTCCTCCTGTTATTGGTGAAAAGGATAGGTCTACACAGTCATATCCTGCTTCAGAAGCAAAAGAAACAATGTTTTGCAGAACTGAAATATGAACAGATTTTTCCCTTACAATCCCTTTTTTCCCAACCTGATTTTTTCCGGCTTCAAACTGCGGTTTTACAAGGGCGATAACATCCCCCCCGGGAATCAGGATATTTTTGAGCGCCGGCAGGATAAGCTTTAAGGAAATAAAAGAAACATCAATTGTTGCAAACTCCGGCATTCCTTGCTGAAAGTCAGCAGGAGAAGCGTATCTGAAATTTGTTCTCTCCATGACTGTTACCCGCTCATCCTGCCTAAGCTTCCATGCAAGCTGATTATAACCTACGTCTACAGCATAAGATCTTTTGGCACCATTTTGCAGGGCGCAATCTGTGAAACCGCCTGTGGAGGAACCAATGTCCAAAAGAATTTTGTCCTGAATATCAACTTTAAACTCCTTGAGAGCTTTTTCAAGCTTCAGCCCTCCCCGGCTTACATAAGGAAGGACTTTGCCTTTAACATTCAGGTTGATATCTCGTGCAACCTTTTCACCTGGTTTATCCAGCCTGTCTTCTTCCGAGTAAACAATACCAGCCATAATCGCCCTTTTTGCTTTTTCCCTCGTTTCAAACAGGCCGCGCTCAACCAGCAGTACATCTATTCTTTCTTTATTAGAGGCCATATTAGTTAAATCCTTTTTTCTGTGATGGGTGTCATGCTGATAATTCTTTGAACAGCAGAATCCGCGGTTAAATGAATCTCCTCAAGCAGTTTCGCTACGCTTCCATGCTCTATAAATTCATCCGGTATGCCCATTCGGTCAATCACTGCGCCATAATATTTGTGCTCCTGGGCAAATTCCAGTACAGCACTGCCAAAACCGCCCTGCAAAACCGCTTCCTCTATCGTTAGAATCGGAAGTTTTTCGGATAATATACTATGCATCATTTCATTGTCAAGCGGCTTGATGAACCTTGCATTCACAACCCGGACGAATATTTCCTGCTCAGCAAGTTTTTCGGCAGCTTCCATAGCCATCCCGATTGTCGTGCCAAAAGTAAGAATGACTGCATCGCTTCCTTCTCTTAACACTTCCCAGGATCCTATTGGAATTGCTTTTAAATTCTTATCCATTTCAACCCCGAGGCCGTTTCCTCTGGCAAACCTCATAGCAATTGGCCCCAAGTCATAATCAATGGCTGTTTTCACCATATGCTGCCCTTCATTTTCATCCTTAGGCATCATCAATACCATGTTTGGTATATGCCTTAAAAACGCAATGTCAAAGACACCCTGATGCGTTTCTCCATCTGCTCCAACCAGGCCGGCTCTGTCAACACCGATAAACACATTTAAATTCTGCCTGCAGATATCATGAACAACCTGATCATAAGCTCTTTGAAGGAAAGTCGAGTAAATCGCCAAAAACGGCTTCATATTTTGAGTTGCGAGCCCTGCTGCCATAGTAGCCGCATGCTGTTCGGCAATACCAACATCATACATCCGGTCAGGAAATTCCGATGCAAACCCTTCCAGTTTTGATCCTACAGGCATTGCCGGTGTGATCGCAACAATTCGTTCATCCGTTTTCGCGAGCTTTCTGACAGTTTCACTGACCAGGCCGCTCCAAGAAGGGCCTTTGGTTGAAGACTTCACAAAATCGCCGGTTTCCATTTTATAAGGGCCTGTCCCATGCCATGTTCCGACAGTATCAGTTTCTGCAGGCTGATAGCCTTTGCCCTTTTTCGTAATGACATGGAGAAGCACAGGTCCTTTTGTTTTCTTGGCATAGCGGAGATTTTCCTGAAGATCTTCAAAATTATGTCCGTCTACCGGACCCAGATATGTAAAGCCTAGTTCTTCAAAGAAAACACCTGTAACCAAAAGATATTTTAAGCTGTCTTTTACGCGCTCAGCAGTACTCGCGAGCGCACCGCCTACAGCAGGAATCTTTTTAAGCAGAAGTTCAAGCTCATCTTTTACCCAGTGATATTTACCTGCCGTTCTCAGACGGCCAAGGACGTTGTGCAAAGCGCCTACATTCGGTGCGATGGACATTTCATTGTCGTTTAAGATGACAATCATATCTTTTTTTTCGTGGCCTATATGATTTAGTGCCTCCAGAGCCATTCCGCCTGTTAACGCACCATCTCCAATAATAGGTATAACAAAGTCTTTAGTCTTTTTCAGGTCTCTTGCAATTGCCATTCCCATGCCTGCAGAGAGAGATGTTGAGCTGTGCCCTGTTTCCCATACATCGTGTTCGCTTTCATTTCTTTTTGGAAACCCGCATAACCCTTTATGCTGACGCAAAGTATCAAATTCACAAGCACGCCCGGTAAGGATTTTGTGGACATACGATTGATGCCCGACATCCCATATAAACTTATCATCAGGGCTGTTGAAAATCTTATGAAGAGAGATGGTCAGTTCCACCACTCCTAAATTGGGACCGATATGGCCGCCAGTGACTGACAGCTTTTCGATTAAAAATTGCCGAATCTCAGCACTAAGCTTTTCTAGCTCATTATTCGACATTTTTTTTAAGAATTCCGGATTTTTAATCGATAAAAGATCCAATCGGATCACTCACTTTCGACTGTTATTTCGTTTCTTTTTCTTTTTATCATTTAATAAGCTTATGTTAAACCGCTTTTCGAGCAAATAAAACAGCTTACCGACCTGATATATTATATCAGTTGAAAATCTGATTGCAATTGACTTGCCAAAGGCCTTGCCGCCCACTGTCATAGCTGCAATCACACTTGTGAATATCACAGATATAACGAGCTGCTGATAGGAAGCTTCCCCAAATTGAAAGCTGAATGACAACTGAACAACTACAATAGCTGAGGCTGTCCCGCTGATAATCCCTGATATATCTCCAATAACGTCATTACAGAAACTCGCAAATCTGTCGGCATTTCTAATAATGACGATAGCCTGTTTCGCTCCATCCACTTTTTTGGATGCCATAGCATGAAACGGCACTTCATCTGCTGCTGTTGCTGCTATACCAAGCATATCAAAGAAGACACCAATTAGTACAATAATAAATACAATTCCCATGCCGATCGCCCAGCCAACGCCGCCCAGCGTTGCAGTAGCTACAACTGAAAAAATAGCCGCTAACACAAATGTGATAACGGCAATTCCCAAACTCCAATTTATAGAATCTCTGAATAAATCTTTCATAAGGTTATATTCGCACCTAACTTAACAAATTATGTATGCGGAGTGGTCATGGATAAAGTAAAAATTACGGCTTAGGTCCAGTAGGTTTTCCCAAGCAGGTACCGAGCGTTGCCACTCTGGCGGTTTCCCTTTAAACCTCCCTTAGCATTGTCACCAGATGCTAGACTGGATTACCACTTAGTCCGTACTATAATCCCTTATCATGCCACATTGAACAGTCTAGGAGATTTCCTCAACAGCCCTTAACCCATTCCTATCCTCTTTTGCAGAGCTGATTTCATCCGGTATATAAAGCCGCCGCCATTGGCCATATGGCTGTTGCTGTATGGAACCGAAATCCCCTCAAACTCCACTCAAGGCAGGCTACGCTGCACTAATCCATTTTCCTTTAGTAAGAAAAATAAATTCGATAGCAGGTTTTATACCCTTATTTTATATCAAATAAATCAAATAAAATAAGGGCCTCCGCGGAAAGAGGGTCTACGCCCACATGCCATTGTGGATCGCCCTCAAACCTTAACTCCCGGCATCAGCCCAAGGCTGGGCGCCTCAAGCCGACACAAGGAACTTCATCGATGTGCCCTTTAGCGGATTTTTAGGCCCGCCCTCGGAACAGGTAGGCTGACTAGAATACTGCACCACTCCTGAAAATGTAACTTAATTATAGCATATTTATGTGGTAATCTCAAAGTGCAGAACTTATTAGTATGCCCTTTTACAGGGAAGCGTATACAAAAAATCAACTTTTCAGCTGCAGATATATGTGCAAGCGCAAAAAAAGAGCATATGTTATGCCCTTGTAATGGTTAATGATCTCTTTCTGCAACCAGTCGGCATAAACCCTTTAATAAGAAAGAGTCTATGTTCAGGGACTTCAGAAGATTTAAAGCTTTTTCAATGTGTTCATTGAGCTTTTCTCTTGCACCGTCCGCTGCCAGCAGAGATGGATATGTTGTTTTTTCGTTCACGCTGTCTGAGCCGACAGGTTTCCCAATTTTCTCTTCAATTCCTTCAATATCCAGCAGGTCGTCCTTAATTTGAAAGGCTATACCAATGTGAAAAGCAAATTCCCTGAGTTTTTTTATATCAGCTTCCGGCGCATCCGAGAGTATTCCCCCGGCAACTGCACTGAACTGAAGCAGGCGGGCTGTTTTATGTTCATGGATGTATTGAAGCTGTTCCAGGGTTAACGCCGCTGATTCACCTTCCATATCTGCCACCTGTCCACCGGCCATTCCTTCAGCTCCTGAAGCTTTGACAAGTTCGCTGATCAGCCTGACCTTTATTTCAGCAGGGATTCTGTTCCCAGACTCTGCAAGGAGTGCAAAGCTCTGCGTTAAAAGGCCGTCGCCTGCCAATACGGCAAGTGCCTCTCCGTACACCTTATGGTTGGTAGGCTTTCCTCTCCTTAAATCATCATCATCCATGCAGGGAAGATCATCATGGATGAGAGAATAAGTATGAATCATCTCTACCGCACATGCCGCGTCTACACCAATGCTTTCATCCTTGCCGTACGCATTCAGGACAGCAAGAAGCAGTACTGGGCGAAGTCTCTTGCCTCCTGCCTGCAAGGAATAATTCATAGAAGACTTCAGCGAAGAAGGAGCTTTCAATTCCTCGATATAAGATGGAAGCTTATCCTCAATGAGCTGTTTTCTCGTTTCTAGAAATGTTAAAAAGTCAGGCACTTATTCTTCCTCTCCCATCATAAAGGGTTCTGTTTCACCGTCTTCCTTCAGAATGGATTCCATCCTATGTTCAACTTTTCTCAGCTTGTCGTGGCAGAGCTTGGACAAGGCCATTCCCTTTTGAAAATAGTCGATTGCTTTTTCCAGAGGCACATCCCCTTCTTCAAGCTTTCCAACGATTACATCAAGCTGGCTCATAGCCTCTTCAAAAGACAATTCTTCCTGTTTATCTTTTTCACCCATTTTTCTCACGCTCCTCTATTTCCTTCACTTCACAGTGGAGAATTCCATCCTGCAGCCGGACTTTGATATGATCGCCGGGAGTGACATTCTCTTTTGTTTTTAAGAGTTGTTCTTTCTTATAAACAAGGCTGAATCCCCGTTCCATCACCTTTAGAGGGCTCAAAGCCTCCAGCTTGGAGACGCCTGCTTCAAACTCCGACTGTTTTCCCTTGAGCTTCAGCACCATTTCTCTTTGCAATTTCTTATTCAGCGCTTGATGAAGTTCAGCTGCACGCTGAATCTGCATGTGAGGATGTACAGTTTTCAGCCTGCTGCTGCTTTCCTTGAAGGCATTCTGTTTTTTCTCCAGCGCACGGAGGCTTCCCCTCTGAAGTCTCTCCAACATGGCATCGAGCTGCTGCTCTTTTTGTTCATACAGCTGCCTTGGAAAACGGAAGGCGTAAGACTTTTGAAGGCGGTCAAGCCTTTCCCTCTCTGCAGACATTTTTTCATTCATTCTCCGTGTTAACATGGTTGTCCTGTTTGATATACGCTCTGCCAGCTCGCTGAAGTGGGGAACTGCAAGCTCAGCAGCGCCCGTAGGAGTAGGAGCTCTCAAATCAGCCACAAAATCCGCGATTGTAAAATCCGTTTCATGTCCGACAGCAGAAATGACAGGGATTTTCGACTTAAAGATTTCTCTGGCTACTGCTTCTTCATTAAAGCCCCAAAGTTCCTCAATAGATCCTCCGCCCCGCCCTACAATCAGCACATCGAGATCCTTAACAGCATTCGCTTTAGCAATCGCATCCGCTACCGATTTCCCGGCATTAACACCCTGTACCAGGGCCGGGATGATTAATACCCTGGCAATTGGATATCTTCTTTTGATAGTTGTTATAATATCACGGACAGCCGCCCCTGTTGGAGAGGTAATAACGCCAATTTGGGAAGGATAACGGGGAATGGGCTTTTTATGCACAGGATCAAACAGCCCCTCCTTCTCAAGCTTCTTTTTCAGCTCTTCATATGCAAGATATAAACTTCCAATTCCATCAGGCTGCAATTCTTTTGCATAAATCTGATATCCTCCGCTGGATTCATATACGGCAATTTCTCCGCGAAGCAGTACCTTCATTCCGTTTTCCGGCCGGAATTTCAGGGAACGGTTTTGGCCTGCAAACATCACACCCTGAATTCTGGCATTTTCATCCTTGAGGGTAAAATACATATGTCCCCTGCTGTGCATTTTCAGATTGGACAATTCCCCTTTTACCCAAATATCCTGCAAATGCGGATCCACATCAAATTTGCGCTTTATATATTTCGTCAGGGCTGTAACCGTTACATGCTTAATATCGCTCACTAAAATGCCTCCCGTGCCTTTACCTTGAGGTTTTCTCTGATAAAAATTGTTTGGCTGCTTTTACAGTATTGTAGGCCAGCATTGCAATTGTCATCGGCCCGACACCGCCCGGAACAGGCGTAATATAGCCGGCAACCTGCTTTGCTTCTTCAAAGTCAACATCGCCTGTGAGTTTGCCGTTGTCCATTCGGTTGACTCCAACATCAATGACAACCGCTCCCGGCTTTATATCTATCCCTTTTATCAAGTGTGCTTTACCGGCTGCAGCAATAAGAATATCAGCCTGCCTTGTATATTCTGATAAATTTTTTGTTCGTGAATGGCAGTAAGTGACGGTTGCATGCTGATCCAAAAGCAGCTGGCCGACCGGTTTCCCAACAATATTGCTTCTCCCGACAACGACCGCATGCTTTCCTTCGGGAGAGATGCCTTGAGATGACAACAATTTCATAATGCCTGCAGGTGTGCAGGATAAGTAAGTATCCTCACCCGCCAGCATTTTTCCTGTATTTAACGGATGAAATCCATCAACGTCCTTTAAAGGAGAAATCCTTTCAATTACAGCTTTTTCTTCAATATGCTTAGGAAGAGGTAGCTGAACCAGGATGCCATGAAAGGACTCATGCTCGTTATAATAGTCGATTTTCTCTAATAATTCCTGCTGCGTTGCGGATTCCGAAAGATGGTTCAGTGTAAAGTGTATGCCGGTTTCTTCAGATGCCTTTTGTTTACCTTTTATGTATGATAGAGAAGCAGGATCATTTCCAACCAATATCACAGCCAGTCCCGGCACGACATTCTCTTGTTTAAGTTTTTCTACTTCTTCGCTCAGTTCAGCGCGCACCTTTTGTGCCACTTCTTTACCATTGATAATAGATGCCAACATACAATCTCCTCCGCTTTTATAAAGAATTTTTCACGTTAGAGAGCACGCCATTGACAAATCGGCTTGAAGAGTCGTCACCGAACGTTTTTGAAAGTTCAATCGCTTCATCAATTGACACTGACACAGGAATTTCTTCCATGAATCTCATTTCAAAGACAGACATTCTAAGTACGGCACGGTCAACATTAGCTAGACGTTCAAGAGTCCACTTTACCAGATGGGGTTTGATAAGAGCATCAATTTCTTCCTGATGCTTCAGTGTCCCATTTACAAGCGTTTCTAAAAATGGATCGTTTTCCTTTCCGTCCAATGCATGCTGGATGGCCTCTGATGGCTCAATCCCGCTTACATCAATTTGAAATAATGCCTGCAAGGCTACTTCTCTAGCTGTTCTGCGTTTCATTGTTTTAACTCCTTCAATTGTGGTTCGAATGTCTTAAACAGATAATAACATATAACAAAGTGGAAAAAAACCGTAAATATACTGTTTTCCTCTTGAATTCCGAATGTTATTACCCTGCGTTTATTAATCATTCGCTTTTTATTGTTTAATGGTTTTTTACTTAGTACTTGCTGAGGAAACTGGTTAAGCACCATTTTTCAGTTAATAGACGTCACATATCCATTTAATTTGATATGGCGGTAAAAAAAGCCGGGAATAGCCGGAGACATTCCGTCTCTTAGCGTTTACTATCGTACAAACGGGGTTTCATCAGCATAGCCGTAAAGTTTCTGCTTATTTTTCTTAAAAAAGTGATTCTCTGGACGTATGAGAAAAAGCTCCTCTTATTACTCTTTCGTCGGTGAATCAATTGATGCTGATACACTTGAATATTCCTTGGAGCTTGTTTAGATCGACAACAAGAAACCTTCCATCAAGCATAATTATATAGCACAGCCTTCTTGAAAAGGCGGGATAACCATCTGAAGCCGGATCCTGCCCTCTTAAGTGATTTCAATATTATATAGTATTGCCTGCGGATTGAATAGTAAAATTGCAACTTCAAATAAAATTGCCGAGAGTATCTTTTGTGTACGCTGTTTTCCTGCACCATTAGTGGATCGCACTCGGCTGTACAGGCAGCTCAGCCGACAGAGCAGCTGCGCACTTGTCTGGTATTTGTAGCTTGAATCGCACTGCTTCATCTTCTTATAACTATATCACAAGTTTACTATCTCTTTTGAGGCTTTTTGCCTGACGAGAGTACTGTCAGCTTCCTGCTGAGTTCATCTTGGAGGGAATATATGCTTTCCTAACACAGAAAAAGCAAAAAGCCCCTTTAACAAAAGAGGCTTTTTTGCTCATAATATTACATTTCTTGATCAATCTCAGTTTCTTGCGTTTTTACTGATTCAAACTGCACACCTACAACATGAACATTTACTTCATTAATATTTAGTGCGGTCATATTCAGAAGAGCCTGCCTGATATTGTCTTGAATTCTTTGTGCCACTGCCGGGATCGAAACGCCAAAGATCATCACACAGTAGATATCTACAATAATGCCTTCTTCAGATAGCTCAACTTTCACACCTTTGCCGTGGTTCTTTTTGCCGAGGCGTTCAACTACACCAGCTGCAAAATTCCCGCGCATTTGGGCTACTCCATCAATTTCGGAAGCAGCTATTCCAGCAATCACTTCAATGACTTCCGGAGCGATCTCTACTTTACCCAGCCCGTTTTCTTCCTGGCCCATTTCAAGTATTTTATTTTCTTTCACTTAAGGCACCTCCAATATTGAATTAAGCGTCCATTAATGGATGTAATTCCAAAAATTTGGTATTGAATTCTCCGCCTGTAAATACATCATGCGAAAGAAGTTTCAGATGGAAAGGGATTGTTGTGGAAACTCCCTCTATAACAAATTCATTAAGAGCACGTTTCATTCTTGCGATCGCTTCATCCCTGGTTGCTCCATATGTAATTAATTTTGCAATCATTGAATCGTAATAAGGCGGAATCATATAACCGGGATATACCGCTGAATCTACTCTAACACCCAGGCCGCCGGGGGGCAAGTACATTTCAATTCTCCCTGCAGAAGGCATAAAGTTTTTATAAGGATTTTCAGCATTTATTCTGCATTCAATTGCCCAGCCGCTGAAAGTCACTTCTTCCTGAGACACTGAAAGCTGCTTTCCGGATGCTGCGTATATTTGTTCTTTGATAAGATCAATGCCGGTTACCATCTCGGTTACAGGATGCTCTACTTGAATCCTTGTATTCATTTCCATGAAATAGAATTTTTGTTCCCTATAATCAAAAATGAACTCAATTGTTCCTGCACCTGTGTAATTTACAGCCTGTGCTGCTTTAACGGCCGCTGAGCCCATCTGTTCCCTGACCTCTTCCGAAAGCGCCGGAGAAGGTGTTTCTTCCACAAGCTTCTGAAGTCTTCGCTGAATTGTGCAGTCTCTCTCACCCAAGTGAATCACATTTCCATGAGAATCAGCCAGCACCTGTATCTCCACATGGCGGAAATCTTCAATATATTTCTCAATATACACACCGGGATTTCCAAAAGCAGTAGCAGCTTCCTGCTGGGTGATTTGCAGCCCCTTAATCAGCTCCTGCTCATTTTTCGCTACACGAATTCCTTTTCCGCCGCCGCCCGCAGTTGCTTTCAAAATGACGGGATAGCCAATTTCTTCTGCTAAAGAAACTGCATCTTTTTCATCTTTGATGATTCCTTTGGATCCTGGCACTATCGGAACATTGGCTGCCCTCATCGTTTCTCTGGCAACATCCTTTGTTCCCATTTTATTAATTGCATCAGAGCTTGGCCCGACAAAAATGATGTTGCACTCTTTGCAAAGCTCGGCAAAATCAGCATTCTCGGCTAAAAATCCATATCCGGGATGAATGGCGTCACAAGCTGTCAGCTTTGCTACGCTCAATATATTAGTGATATTTAAATAACTGTCTTTAGAAGCAGTCGGACCGATACAATAGGCTTCATCAGCAAGCTGAACATGGAGCGCTTCCCGGTCAGCTTCCGAAAAGACAGCAACAGTTTCTATCTCCAGTTCTCTGCATGCCCTGATAATCCGTACTGCAATTTCTCCTCTATTGGCAATTAACAATTTCTTTATCATATTACCGCTCCTTATTCAGGCTTTACTAGGAATAAAGGCTGTCCATATTCTACAAGCTGCCCGTTTTCAACTAGTATTTCCACCACTTCTCCGTTAACCTCAGCTTCAATTTCATTAAACAGCTTCATCGCTTCCACTATGCATACGACAGAGTCTTTGGAAACTTTAGAGCCATTTTTGACAAAAGCTTCGGCATCAGGGGAAGAAGCAGAATAAAAAGTTCCCACCATTGGAGATGTAATTTTAACGAAGCTGCCGGCACCGGCTGATTGAGAGTCTTTTGTTTCTTTCTGTTCGGCCTTAGGAGCCTCAACAGCTTCCGGCGCTGCAGCTGCAGGAGCTGGCTGCTGAGCAGGCTGAACAGCCGGCGCAGAAGGAACAGACTGAATAACCTCTTGTCCTTCAAGGACAGCGTTTTTCTTCATTTTAATTTTAGAACCTTCATGTTCGTAGGTAAACTCATCAATAGATGATGTATCAATCAATTTAATAAGTTCACGGATTTCTTGGATTTTCAGCATGAATAGTGCACCCCTTAAAGAATGTTTACAGAATTATTGTAAGATACTAATATTTTATAATCTAGTACTAAAATCAAGTGATATAATTACATCTTACGATAGACAGAGGCAAACATTCAACAGTTTCTCAAAAATTGGTATGGCCACCTTCTCTTTTTAGGGAATACTGCCTGATTATTTTTGCTTCCTATCAGCTATTATAATGCAAAAACACATTGGCTTAAACGATTGGGTATTCTGCCGTTTCCTCATTCACATGCAAAAGGCCCGCAATTTTAAAATATAGATAGCATACCAATATGGTTAGACTTCCACCATTCCTAAACAAAAAAATGACAAAAGGCAGTGAGAAGGACTTCCCACTACCTTTTGCCGACAATCTGCAGCCTGCTCCAGCAGGCTTTATTCCTAATTATTAGAAGGTTCAAAGGTGACAGCAACATCTTCCATCTTGTCTATTTCACCTTTTACCAGCATGATGATTTCGTTGGCTTTTGCTGCTGTTGCTTCCTTGCTCTTGACTGTGATTTTCACTTTGTTTCCATCAGCGCGCACTAGCGCATCATCATACCCCCGGGATTTTAAAAGAGTTTCAAGGATAGATTCTTTTGCCGCGATATCCTGTAATTCTCTCAGCTCGTCATACGCCCTGCTTTTTTCCACTGCTGATACATCCTTGTTTGCCACAGTATCCTGAAGCTCTTGTTTACGCTCGCTTCTCGCATCCTCAAGTTCCATTCTCATTGTGGTAAACAGTTCATCGCTCTCAACGCTTGAGATAACAGTTCCATCTTCAAGCTCTTCTGTTACTGCATCTTCTTCAGTTTGCTGCTTGCCATCCTTGGATGTGCCCGGCTGCTCGCCATCTTTTCCAGGCTGTTCTGCCCCTTCTTTATCAGCAGCCCCGTCATCTTTAGGCTGTTCGCCGTCTTTAGGCTTTTCTTCTCCTGCAGGCTGTTTTTCTTCTGCAGGTTTTTGTTCACCCTTTTCGCTTTCTTCTGTCATTTGATCAATGGACTGCCCTTCAGACTTTTCGCCATTACCTGTCATCACGACAT
Organism: Metabacillus lacus; assembly: GCF_009674805.1. Lineage (GTDB taxonomy): Bacteria > Bacillota > Bacilli > Bacillales > Bacillaceae > Metabacillus_C > Metabacillus_C lacus. The sequence goes on from NZ_WKKI01000028.1 coordinate 46,038, forward strand.
TATTTGTATCGTTTTCAGGTGATGTAATATAATACACAGAAAGTACTACGACCAGGCTAAGCATGGTCAGCAACCATACAGTTTGTTTCTTCAGCATCATTTATAATTCCTCCTCAACCTTTTTTAGCTGCAACTGCAACCTGATGGCTCGGCACACCGAGCACTCTGGTAACTGCATCAATGATATTTTTCTTTATTTGAACGTTGTCTGCCCCTTTGGCCACAACGAGTACACCGCGAATGTCAGGTTTTTTGGTTTGAAGGACGAGAGGTGTCTCTTGTTCTCCGTTTTTGTACATCACTACCTGCTCATCTATCTGCTGATCTGTTACTTTTCGTGTTCCGCCTTCGCGATCACTTTCATCAGTGGTCTGGCTTTGTGATACACGATTTTTTTCAATGACCTTCATGGAAGTGGCGTCTACGTTAACAAGTACTGTGACATCCTCCACGCCTATCATTGTTTCCAGCGCTTCCTTGAGCTGCGTCTCGTACTGATTTTCATAATCTTTAATAGATCCTTTTTCTGCTTCATTCGATGATTTAAAGACTTCAGCATCATCCTGTACAGCTTCCTCAGAAGCCGGGATGGACGGTCCTGCATGTTGTTCTGTAGTAAGGAGATTACTGATCAGCATAAAGGAAATTCCTGCTGCCAGGAGAAGAAGAAAATAGTGGGATTTGCTCAGCTTGCCATCCCCGCTTCCCTTCCCCTGCAAAAGAATTTTTAGTTTATTTAACAGGTCATTCATCTTGCTTCCTCCCCTCCTTCTGTATGGGAGATCGTAATTACACCGGGATCAAGCTGCCAGCACCGTCCAAGCAGGGTAACAATCTTGCTGTTGTTTTTTTGGCTGTCGTTTAGTTTCTCTGCATCCTTTTTCTCTGTATCTATACTTACCAGCTTGACTGCTTCCACAGATTCTTCCTCTGCAGAAGACTGCAGCACCACATAGACGCCTTCTATATCCTGTTGAGAAGATAATTCTGTCAGCTGCTTTGATGTTTCCAATTTAATATCTGCAATTTCTAGCCCATATGAATTCACCAGCTCCTCCTCAGCCATACTTTTTAGTTGGACAGCCATTTGTTCTAAAATATATGCTGTATGAGAAGCTTGTATTTCTCTTTTTTTCAAATCTATGGATTTTTTTATATAATCATTACCAGTCCCGTTCGCTTCCTGCCATTCCCCGAGAGATTCTCCAATGTCTTTCGAGAAAAATGAAAAGACGGGCTGAAGAATCATTACAATCAGCAGCAGGCCCAAAACTACTTTGACATATTTTTTCATAGCCGAGCTTGGCAGAAGCAGTTCTATAATGATAGAAAGAAAGATAAATAGAATGATATTGGAGACCCACCCGGATATAAAAGCCATTATAATCCCCCCTACCTCACCATCATTGTCAGATTGCCCGCGGCAATAATCACTGTCAGAGACAAAAAGAACATGAGTGACACAATTGCTAGAGCTGCAAAAATATAAATCACACTTTTGCTGATAATGTCCAGGCAGGAAATGACCGGACCCCCTCCAACTGGCTGAAGAATGGCAGCTGCAAACTTATAGATAAAAGCGAGCGAGAGTACCTTTATGGCTGGAAAGGCCGCTATGGAGAGCAAAACTGCAACTCCAAATATGCCCACTGTATTTTTAAGAAGCAAAGAAGCGCCAATCACTGTATCAGTTGCATCTGTAAACATCCGCCCGAGAACAGGGATAAAGTTGCCTGTAATAAATTTTGCTGTTCGGATCGTAATTCCATCTGAGATGGCTGCTGAAGCACCCTGCACAGACATCACACCAAGAAAAATAGTCAGAAAGGTTCCCAGCAGCCCAATGCTGATGTTTCTCAGGAGCTGTGCAAGCTGTGTCACCTTGTACTGATCTGTAAGAGTACTGACAATGCTCAGGAGCGCCGACAAAAAAAGCAGAGGCAGAACGACATTCTGAATGAGCAGGCCGCTTGTATTCATGAGGAAAATTATCACAGGGTGAAAGAAGGCAGCAGAGATCAAACCTCCTGAAGATGCCATCAAAGCAAGAAGCAGGGGAATGAGGGCGAGGATAAAGCCGGTCATAGTATGAATGGCCTCATTCGTATACTGTATGGCGACATAAAAACTGTTGAGGGCAATGATAATCAGGACCATGTAAACAATTGCATAAGCTACTTTGCTGACTGTGCTTTGTTCAAAAGCATTTTGCAAAAGCTGAAGCAGCATGCTGAATACGGTCAGCAGAATAAGTGTTCCAAGCAATTTACCGTTTGCAATACACTCATGAAAGGCAAAATGCAAAAAAGCTTTCCCCCATATTTGAAATGAAAACTCCTTCTCTCCTTTGAGAAACTCAAGCAGCGTGCCTTTTTGACTCTCAGGAAGATATCCCCCGTACTCATCCATGACATCCTCCCAATACTGCATCACCTCATCTGCTCCAAGCTTTTCAACCTGCTGATCGATAAACTCCTGTTGAAGAGAGGTTTCCTGGACAGAGGCTTCTGCACCATTCGGAGAGAGAAGGAACAGCAGGCATAAAAATGGCAGCATCCAATTTTTCATAAACGCTTGTCCCCTTTTCTCAGGTTGGAATAAGATCAATTATGGTTTCAATGATGACCGTTAGTATTGGTATAGCCATTGCCAGGATTAAGACTTTTCCACCCAGCTCAATTTTGGACGCAATCGCGCCCTGACCGGCATCCTTCGTAATTTGAGCACCAAATTCCGCAATATAGGCGATACCGATGATTTTTAAAATGGTCTCAACATAAATCAGGTTTATGTTTGCATTCACTGCAATCTTTTCAATCATTCTGATAATGATATACACCTGATCGACAAGAAACAGAAAAATGGCACAGCCTGTGAATACGACGAGCAAGAAGGCATATGTTGGTTTTTGCTCTTTTACAATCAATGCCAGAAAAGTAGCAATTAAACCCAGTCCGACAATTTGCAGAATTTCAATTGTTAAGCCCTCCTATCCTTGAAAAAGAAAGACTGCTTTAATTTTTTTGAACAGTTCATCCACAATGGAAGCAACCATAAACAAAATGTAGATAAAGCCCAGCAGTGTAACCCATTGGGCATATTCCTTCTTTCCCATCTGATCCAATATGGTATGAAGAAATGCGACCACAATTCCGATACCGGCAATTTGAAAAATGATATTAATATCCACTCCCATTGCAAACGCCCCCTGCTTGATCTCACATAAATAAAATAATAAGCAGCATTCCGGCTAGAAACCCGAGGCTTTTCAGCATTTTTTCATATCGGGTCTGCCTATCCACTGCTTCCGCTTCTTCTTTTTCCAGATGAGCCAGGGCCAGCTGTATATGCTTCTGCTGAGAGTAAAGATCATGCTGACCCAGTGTTTCTCCAAAGTGCGATAGCACCTCATGCTCTCCCTGTTTTAAGGCAGTCAGCTTCCAGGTCTCGTTCAACGCTGTTTCCCAGGCGGCCTTCACACTTGTTCTGCCCTGTCCAAGCACTTCTGAAAAACGCAGAAACAGCTTTGACAAAGGACCGGGAATTTGCTTTGCGATTCCCTCTGCTGCCTCTTTCAAAGGGGTGTGGCCGAACATCATTTCCGCTTCCAGGGATTTTAAGGCAACTTTCAGCTGACGCAGCTGTTTTGTACGGTCACTAAAAGACTTTGCCGCTTCGAAGCCGCTCCAGGTTGTCGAGATGAGCACAAGGCATGCTCCCAAAATTTTAATCATGTCACTGCCCTTCTTTCCGCCTGCACTGCCTCACCTTTGGAATTCAGAACCCTTACGACAGTCCCCGGCCCCTTTGTTCTTGAAAGTTCGATATACCTTTGAAACACACCGCTTCCTATCAGCTTTTTCATTGAGGGCCTTTTCGCAACATCAGCGAGCGCAAATCCATGAACCGTGACAAATAGTTTGACACCCGCATGAATGGCTTCCATAATGGCTTCCGTATCTTCTTCTCTGCCAATTTCATCTGCTATTAGGACCTCCGGGCTCATCGACCTGATCATCATCATCATTCCTTCTGCTTTTGGACAGGCATCCAGAATGTCCACTCTTTCTCCAAGCTCGTGCTGAGGAACTCCTTTAACAGAACCTCCAATTTCAGAACGCTCATCGACAATCCCAACCTTTTTTGAAGGGATAAACATATGGCCTGTACTAATCACTCTCGCAAAATCTCTTAACAACGTAGTTTTTCCTGTTTGCGGCGGCCCAATAATCAGGGTGTTCAGCCAAGAATGGGTAAAGACATATGGAATCAGCTGCTCTGCAGCTCCAAGTTTTTGTCTGGCAATCCGAATATTGAACGAGCTGATATTTCTAATCCCTTTGACAGATCCATTTTCAGTTACGACTCTTCCAGACAGTCCGACCCTGTGGCCTCCTTCAACTGTAATATATCCCCGCTTGAGTTCCTCCTCCAGCGCATATATGGAATACTGGCTGATCTCATTCAGCAGAACGTTGCCATCTTCAGCCGTAGCTTGATAGGGCAAATATATAGGGTCTCCCTCACAAATTATTTCAATTTTCCGAGTCAGCCTGATTCTGATTTCCTCGATTTTTTCTGCCTGAGATGCAGGGAGACGGAGAAGTTCTTCTGCTATTGTTCCGGGAAGAATTTTAAGAATCTTTTCCACCATTTCTGCCCCCGTTTTTAATAGATTTCTTTACAATTTATGCGGGCTTGGCCACTTTAGACCGGCAATTATTTATAAATGCCGAACAAAATGAAGAACACGCCTAGCCCGATAAATATAAACTTGGTATAAGAGAGCTGATCAGCGATCTGATAGATTCCAATTGTCATGGTAATGATAAATATAAGCGGACCTACGATTGCTAAAAGAGAATTTACGGTGACTGCTTTTTTCACATCATTTAAAACCAGCATCAGGATGGCTGCAGAAAGCTCAATTGATGCTGATAGAAACCTGAGGCCTGCCATTGTCATAACTGTTGAATCAATTCCGGCTAAAAAACGTCTCATAAAACCTCCACAGTTTTTTTGTACAATCTATGCCTGTATCCCTGCTTTTAGTCATGTTATTGCGATTAACCAAAAACACAAACAGCCCCTTCACTTTCATGAAGGGGAAAACATAATCTGGTATACACATAGCAGGCGGCCAAGAGTATTTACTTTTTATCTTTATCCGACAGAAGACTCCCTCTTCAAGTGCGTGATGAGCTTTAGCTCAGCGATAAGGGGCAGATGAATGGAGGTTGGCGATAGCCAAAACACTCACTGTCATGGCAAAATCAGAACGTGCGTTCCTGTAAAGCGAGGTAAAATCATGTTAGTTAAAAAGGCGTTTAAGTTTCGTATCTTCCCTAATCAAAAACAAATGGAGTTAATCAATAAGACG
>NZ_WKKI01000029.1 GCF_009674805.1 Metabacillus lacus
TCCTTTATTAGAAGTCACGGATAACGTGGGTTTAGCTTCTAGTTTAGGAGATTTTTTTGCATTCGTCCATAAAAAATTCCCCTATAATTTCAATTAATAGAGGGTAATTAAATTGATCTTTTGGCCTGTGGATACATATGCAATGATAGTGGAGGTATTCCGTCTATTGACCCTAAACAGCATATAATGGAGGGCTTTTCAACAGCATAACCGGAAAAACTTCTCTTATTTTCAAAAAAAAAACGCTTATTTCTCCCCTTAATAGGAAATACTCCGCTTATTTTCCCTATTGCTTAATGATGGACAATCTGTTTATTTACCTCAGCTCTATAAAAAGGAAAACTGGCTCAGCTGGTATACTTATTGTCATGGCTGTGCCAGTTGCAATGCTGAATATGTTAATCCGGCATGATGGAAACAATCTGCTGAATTCTAATGAAAAATGTAGAATCTGAATTCACTTGAATGATGATATGATCTGGTTTCACATCGGTAAGCCTTCCTCGAATTGTATCTCTCACTGTTTGCACAACCAGCATGCTTCCCGTCACACTTTGAAGCGTTTGATACACATAAGGATCAATGACAGTGACATACTGTGTCGTTCCTTGATTTTGCTGCATGATATCCCTCCCCCCGGCTTTCATACAGTTACACTATATGCTGCCCAGAGAAAGAGGCTACTGAATGACTTATTGTTTTTCAATCTCCCACATCAGCTCCAGCTGCTGCAGCCAGCAATCAAAGCCCGCGGAATGAAGATGTTCCACCACATCAATACTGGACTTTCCTACGTTTACAGCACTTCTGGAAATATTTAATTGTGGCTGAAAAACTGCGTCCAGCAAATATGCTGCAAGCAGCTTTGGCATTGGAGCCTCAGGGTGTACATTACATTGATACAGCTGAATTTCCAGCAATGTTCTGTCAGATGAGAATATTCTTTTGAACAGGGCATACCCAAGCTCTTGCCCTGTTTGAGAGGATAGTAAAATAGCACTTGGGTTTATGATGTTTTCCGGCTGGGTCTGCCAGGGTGAATCGTGGTTATAAAAGGGTATTAGCAGAAGCCTTTCAACGGAAATTTGTTGAATTGCTGCAGAGTACGGCAGCGCAAGGAAAGGAAGTCTGCCTCTTTGATGAAAAATACCCAATACCTCTTTGAGCCTGTAACCTGCAGATTCGTACAGCTTGATGGCTGCCTCATTTTCTGCCGAAACTTCTAAAGTAGCTATTTCCACTCCTTCTTCCCTGTAATGTTCCATAGACCTGGCCAGCATCATTCTTCCTATCCTCTTGCCCCTTGCTTCTGGGACAACGCCTGTTCCTCCGTTCCAGCCTCTTACCTTTCCATTTGCTGTACGCTTTCCGCAAAGCAGGATACCTGCAGGAGCATTTTGATCGAATGCCATGACGGACATTGAAGGAGACAATCCTTCTTGTCTGATCTTTAATAGCAATGTTTCGCTGGTAAAGAGCTGCTGAGAAGCAAAATCGCCGAATGCTCTGTTCCATGTCTGGACTGCCTCATCCAGCCGGCATTCCGAGAGCCTTTTCAGTATCATGTTTATTCCCCCTTGCCCATCAGAAAGAGTGGCTGAAAGTCAGGAGCCGCCGATGGTGCGGATATATTTTACAGCGGGCTGTTTGTAGTAATATATTCAGAAAAAATGAAAAAAGGAATCTCCTTTTCCCTGAGATTCCTACATTGATTTTTGGATGGGATTCAATTGTTTTTCAATCATTTCGTCAAGCTGCTGTATCTTCTTCAAAGCCACATCAGGGTCAATTTCCCTGTAATGGTGCTTCCCTCCAGGCTCTTCATCAAGTTCATCAGCAAGTTTTACAATCTGCTGCAGCGGCTTTTGCTGTAAGGAGCCTTCAGGCAAATAAGAGTCTGTATGAAGAAGGACAGCGAGTGCTACCTCTTTTGCAGCACGCCTTTCTTCGCCAAGGCGGATCAGCAGTTTATGGGCGCGTTCAGCCCCCTTAATTGCATGAATATCATTGGTTTTATACTTTTCATAATCCCATTCTCCATTGGTGTACCACTCATAATGCCCTATATCGTGAAGAAGCGCAGCTTTAGCAGCCAAATCAGGATTTACCCCATGCTTGACTGCAAGCCTGAACGCATGAAAAGCTACGGCTACTGCATGTGCAACCCCTGATCTCCTTAAGTACTTCTGTGCGATAGGATGGGTGAAAACCTCTGTTAACGTAACTCTGCGTGACAATACATTCTCCCTCCTCAATAAAATAGTTCTGAATAAAATACCATATGATGAACCAACTCTCAACAAAATTGGCATATTCTCTTATAACAATCATTAAGTTTTCCTATTCCTTTTCTACCTGTATAAATTGTTTGCTAAACTTGCTGCAATTATTTGTACAGTTTATGCGCAATGGACAAGATTGTGCAGTATCAAACTGAAATCGGCCTTGATGATGTGAAAACAAAGTTGTTGTTATTGGATAGTAAGATGAGGAAGAGACAGCTGTAAAGTATCAATTTGAAAACCAGCTCTTTAAAATGTTGAGGAGGGGTTAATTTGGATCTTTAAAGTTATTATCCTTCACCCTTATTTTCATGCTTTTGGCTGCCTGGGATTATAAATGAAGCATTCACTTATTAGGGGCTATGTGTTAAAAGTAGAAGATGGGCGTTTTTACTTGCGGAAAATGTTAGCAAAAAAACGTACAACGTACTAGTTATCCTTGATGGGGAAAATCTGGTTTCTAAAGATAATCAAGATCTTACTTGGTATTCTTCTGAGATATCCAACATACTTAACGTTGGAGATAAACTAAAGTGTGGGTGGATCCAGATATAGGTGAACTTGAGTCTTTTCCATCTCATTCGGTCGCAAAAAAACTGAAATCATTAAAGAATAAAAGAATATCCTCTGTTAAAAAGACCTCCGCTTGCTCTATTTAGAGAGAAGCAGGGTCCTTGTTAATAATCTTTCTAGAATTCCCTTGCTCACCACTTACGTCATCTAAAAATCAAGCAGTTATCTAGATCATTTCCTTCACACTGTATATACGGCCGTTTTCAACATGACCCGACAGCAGATTCAGCAGGAGTTCTGCAACAAAGTCAGTCGACCTTAATTCTCCCTTTATATAATGTTCCCGGAATCTATCCACATGTGCAAAATCATTCTTATTAGTCTCCCTGATGATTTTCTGCATTTCTGTATCCATCACACCCGGGGAAAAAGAGATAGACTCAACCGGAGCACTGTGATCTCTTTGTTCTGCCGCAAGAGTCTTTGTAAACATGTCCAGCCCCGCCTTGGTGCTGCAGTAAGCACTCCAACCCTGATAAGGATTTGATGCAGCTCCTGAAGAAATGTTTACAATTCGTTTTTTTCCCTGAAAGTTCTCCAAGAGCCTTGTAAACGCTGATGATAGAATCATTGGTGCCAGTAGATTAAGGTTTACTTGACTGCTTAAAGAAGCGGTATCTGTTTTGCCCACAGGAGAAATCGGTTCTACCATTCCGGCATTATTAATCAGCGTGACGGAAAAAGCATCATTCAATTGAAGAAATGAAAAGGCTTTGTCCATTGCTTGATCAGCTTCTTCGGGCACAGATAAATCACTTCTTACAACATATAAAGTTCCTTCTGCTTCTTCGGCAAAGCTTTGAAGCTGCTGATTTACATTCCTTGCAATGCAGACAACAGCTGCACCCTTCTTCAGAACTTGTTTTGCCAGACTCTCTCCAAGTCCGCGTGAAGCTCCGGTAACGATATATACATCCATATATTCTGCCTCCTGAATGATGATTATCAGTAAAAAAATCACTGTTCTTTCATCCTAACAGGAATATTTTCCTGAAAGCAAAAAAAAAGTGCGACGAAGTATCCGCACTTTCAACAAGAAACATCAGCCTGCTTTTTTAAGCTCACTGAGTTTATAGTGATTTTCAAAATAATCATTGGTTTCACTAACAATCACTTTCCAAAGAAGAATCAGCGCAATCAAGTTAGGAATCATCATCAATGCATTTGCCATATCTGCAAAAGCCCAAACAACTGAGAGATTTGCCACCGCACCTGCACCGCATGCAAAAATATAAACCAAACGGTAGCCGGCAATAGCTTTATAGCCTGCAAGATACTCAAAGCATTTTTCCCCATAAACATACCAGCCTACAATAGTGGAAAAACCGAAAAAGATAACTGAAAAGGCAACGATATATTCTCCGACAATCCCCAGCGTAGATGAGAAAGCCGCGGAGGTAAGAGCGCCGCCGTCCAGATTTGCATTATGGGCAACGCCGGATAATGCACCTCCGGTCGGATCCCAGAAACCTGTTATAATCAGCACCAGCCCAGTCATGGTACACACAATAATCGTCACAATAAATGTACCTGTCATGGCTACTAGAGCCTGCTTAACTGGATGTTCTGCTTTGGCATTTCCTGCTATCAAAGCTGCCGTGCCCAGACCTGCTTCGTTGGAAAAAATCCCCCTCGACACGCCGCTTCGAATTGCCTCTGAAACTGCGACTCCCAAAAAGCCGCTGGTAGCAGCAATCGGATTAAACGCATAATGAAAAATCAACTGAAAAGCCGGAAGAATCTGGTCATAGTTGACAATAAGAATAATGGAAGCGCCGCCCATATAAAGGACAGCCATCATAGGTACAAAAAAGCTCGCAACAGTACTGATTCTTTGTATTCCTCCAAAAATAATCAAGCTTGTCAGCAAAGCAAGCACAATCCCTGTTACGATGCTTGCAACGCCAAAACTGTCTTCAACAACATTGGCAATTGTGTTGGACTGAACACTGTTTCCGATTCCGAGAGCGGCAAAGGCACCGAAAAAGGCAAACGCGACCGCAAGGAACTTCCATTTTTTCCCCAATCCTCTTTCGACATAATACATTGGCCCGCTTGAGTATTCACCTGAGTTGTTTTTTACCCTGTATTTCATGGCAAGCAGTGCTTCTGAGTATTTTGTTGCCATTCCCAGGAGGCCGACAATCCACATCCAAAAAATTGCACCTGGCCCTCCAAGCGTGACCGCCGTAGCCACACCTGCTATATTTCCATTTCCAATTGTAGCAGCAAGCGCTGTCATCAAAGCCTTGAAATTGCTGACATCTCCTTCTGCATTTGCAGAGGAAGCCTGCTGTTCCCGGGAAAACCCAAGCTTAAAAGCATACAGCAATCTTCTAAACTGCAAGCCTCTTAAAGCAAACGTTAAAAATAATCCTGTTCCAAACAGAAGAATCAAGCTTGGAGTGCCCCAGAGAACGCCATTTATCTTCTCAAGTATATTCATCATCTCTCCCACACTCCCCAAATAATTGTTAGCGCTTTCACCTATATAAGTATAATAAATTTTAAGATATAAAATTTCAATTGTTCTTTTCCACAATTATCATGGCTTGTTCTTGTTGATTTCAACAATAACTTATTACATAATAGCTATATCATAACTTATTGTCAAAAAACATTATAAGGAGGGAGCAGCAATGTCAAATCTCTCTCATGACCCTTTCCGCCACCAATTTGACCGGCTGGAGGAGGTGGCAGACTCAATAAGTGACGTTCTTCAATGTCCGATAACAATTGAAGACGTTAACCACAGGCTGCTTGCTTACAGCACTCATGATGAGTGTACCGATCAGGCACGGATATCTACTATTATCGGAAGGCGCGTGCCCGAGAAAGTGATCAACAGTTTATGGAAAGACGGGACGATTCCTGCACTGCTGAAAACGAGTGCCCCTGTAAGAGTGAAAAATATTGATGAAGTGGGCTTGGGAAACAGGGTCGCTATCTCTATATGGAAAAACGATGAGGTGCTGGGCTTTATTTGGGCGCTCGAAATTGAAAAAAAACTGTCTGACAGTGATTTGGAGCTGCTAAAAAAAGCTGCTCAGGCGGTGAAAAATAAGCTGCTCAATCTGCAGATAAGGAAGACGAAAAAAGAGGAAAGAAACCAGGAATTTTTTTGGAAGCTGCTCACCGGCCATATGAATGATGAAGATGAAATTACCGATGGGTTTCTTCAGATGAATATGACTCCCCCTCCTGTTTTTTCGATTGTTCTTTTTAAGTTCCCTACTGAAATATCAGCTGTAACAGAGAAACAGCTGAATTATCTTCTTCAAACAACACAGCAAGTTCATGTATATTTATCTACCGCTGACTACGATGAACTGGTGATTCTTGTTTCGCCAAAAACCGACCAGCCCCTCAATGATTTTAAACAGTTTACTGTTTCGATTATGAATCAGCTTCAGGAAAGGTTCAAAATGCGCTGCATTCCCAGCATTGGTGCGATACATGAAGAATTGGCCAAAATTGATTCAAGCTACAAAGAGGCACAAAATGTAATCTCAATTAAGCGGAGATTTCCAACCGAAACGGCTGCACTCTCCCACTTCTCTGAGCTTGGCATTTATCAGTATCTGGAATTGCTTCAGGAAAAAAGAAAGCAATTTCCTTACGAAAACTATTCGTTAAAAAAACTAAAGGAATATGACCATTTACACAAAACAGACCTGGTCGAAACACTGGAAGTATTTCTCGACAGCGACAGCAATATGAACGATGCAGCAAAATCACTCAATGTTCATGTGAATACACTCAGCTACAGAATGAAAAGAATCAGTCAAATCGGTGAACTGAATTTAAAGAATCCAAACCATAAAATGAGCGTGTACCTCGATTTGAAACTCCAAAAAATGCCTTTGTGAAATTTCACAAAGGCATTGATTTTTATTTTCCTTTTTCAACAATGAAAACTTTGTCAAAAGATACTATACTAATTATGTATTCACTAAATTGACATGTTTTTATATAGAGGCACTTAAAAGCGGGAAGTTTAGTAAAGAGCTATCTACTTGCTTAGCCAAAAGGAGGAAGTGTATCACATGATTATCGGAGTACCTGGAGAAATAAAGAATAATGAAAACCGTGTTGCCCTCACACCAGGAGGAGCTGCCCAATTTATAGGAATGGGCCATCGTGTATTAATTGAAAAGAATGCAGGAATTGGAAGCGGTTTCACTAACGAAGCCTATCAAGAAGCCGGCGCTGAAATCATTGAAGATGCTGCAAAAGTTTGGGCAGATGCCGAAATGGTAATGAAGGTCAAAGAACCTCTTCCATCTGAATATGATTATTTCCGCGAAGGATTAATTTTATTTACTTATCTTCACCTTGCTGCAGAGCCTTCTCTGGCTCAGGCATTGAAAGATAAAGGTGTAACATCCATTGCATATGAAACAGTAACAGAAGGCCGCACACTGCCTCTTCTCACACCAATGAGCGAGGTTGCAGGAAGAATGGCTGCTCAAATTGGAGCACAGTTCCTTGAAAAGCCAAAAGGTGGAAAAGGTATCCTGCTTGCAGGCGTACCTGGAGTGAACCGCGGCAAAGTAACAATCATCGGCGGCGGTGTGGTAGGAACAAACGCTGCGAAGATGGCAATCGGACTTGGAGCAGATGTCACCATCATTGATTTAAGCGCAGAGCGTCTGCGCCAGCTGGATGACATTTTCGGCAATTCCATTAAAACGCTGATGTCTAATCCAATTAACATTGCTGCTGCAGTAAAAGAAGCTGATCTGTTAATCTGCGCAGTTCTAATTCCTGGAGCAAAGGCACCTACGCTTGTAACGGAAGAAATGGTAAAAGCAATGAACCCTGGATCTGTGATTGTTGACGTGGCAATTGATCAGGGCGGAATTGTTGAAACGGTTGACCATATCACAACTCATGACAATCCAACCTATGAAAAATACGGTGTACTTCACTATGCTGTTGCAAATATGCCAGGCGCTGTTCCTAGAACATCGACAATGGCATTAACAAATGTAACGGTGCCATACGCACTTCAAATTGCCAACAAAGGCGTCGTACGTGCAATCCACGACAACCCTTCTCTCAAAGCTGGCGTGAATGTAGCAAAAGGCGAAATCACGTACGAAGCAGTAGCAAGAGACCTTGGCCATGGATTTGTACCGGTTGAAGTTGTGTTCGAAAGAGAGTTTTCTGTAAACTAAATATCGTTTTAGCTGCAAGAGCTGCCGAAATTCGGCAGCTTTTTTGATTTTGAATGTAACTGAAGGAATCTCGGAACATGGATGTGGGTGCTGCGCTGCTCAACGGTTTAAACCGAGTGGAATAGCTGCAGAAATGTCGGAAAAGCTACGGAAATGTCCTTCATAATGCTGATGAAGGACAAAAACCAGTGGAAAAGCAGGTGAAATGTCCTTCATAAGAGCGATGAAGGACATAACTCTGTGGAATAGCTACAGAAATGTCCTTCATAAGGCCAATGAAGGACATAACTCTGTGGAATAGCTACGGAAATGTCCTTCATCAAAATGATAAAGGGACAAAACCTTTTTTAATTTTGTTTTTGACACTCTGGTATTGCCTGTCCAGTTATAGATAACGAATGATACTCATTGTGCCTTCAGCCGGTCAAATTCTCAATAGTGCTGCAGACTGCTGGATCGCTCCTCCCTATCACACAGAAAGAAAACCACCTATAAACAGAAGTATTGTTAAACGACTCAATCCTAGATACAACCAGCGAAACTCCTGCTACCAGCTGAACAATCGGAATAGGGATTATCATGTGCACTTGTGGTAAAGTGTACGTATAGAATTCAAAGGGGACTGAGAACATGAGACATGCAAAGAGCCTTGCATACACAGCAGCAGTATTGAACGCAGTAATTGTAGGATTATCTTTTTTCTTCACGAAGATTGCTCTAGAGCATCATTCCCCTGCGGATACCCTTTCCTACCGCTTTACCGCAGCTTTCCTGGTCATAGTTATTCTGTTCTTTTTCAGAAGAAAGTTGTTTCAGTTTCAACAAACTGATAAAAAGAATATGCTGTATCTCCTTCTGCTTGCCTGCTTTTACCCAGGTATGTTTTTTAGTTTTCAAGCATTTGGCCTGCTATATGCAACCTCAGCTGAAGGTGGCATTCTGATGGCTTTTGCCCCCATCTTAATTACAATACTTGCTGCATTTGTCCTGAAAGAGCGGACGAATCTGTTTCAATTCTTCTTTATCATCCTCTCCGTATCAGGAGTTCTCTTTATTTTTTTCGCTAGCGGCAATGGGATTGGAAGCAGCAGCCTCGGCTTGTTACTGCTCTTCATTTCTTGTTTATCAATTGCTGGCTACTCTGTTTTAGCACGTTATTTATCAATTTCCTACAGCCCCCTTCAGCTCAGTTTTATTATGGTGGGATTTGGATTTGTGTTTTTCAACGTCTATTCCATTGGAACACATATGGCGTCTGGGAGCCTTGGTGAGTTTTTCTCAATCTGGAAATCCCCTACCTTTCTTGCTGCCATTCTTTACCTAGGAATATTATCAACCCTTTTGACTTCTTTTCTATCAAACTATGCATTGTCCAAACTGCAGGCCTACCAAATGAGTGTTTTTTCAAACCTGTCCACGGTTATTGCCATTTTTGCCGGAGCGGTGCTGTTGAATGAAGATATCCGCTGGCACCACCTAGTTGGAACAGTGATTATTTTAGCAGGGGTAGCGGGCACAAACATGGCAGGTAATCGCAGAATGCCAAAAGAAGATTAGGATATGTAGCTGGAATGAAGGGCAACTTTTACCGGCTGGGAATAGAAGTATGCAGTTTAGCCGGAAAACCTCCGCTTATTCAGAGCTGTGAACGGTGCGCTGAAAAAATAGACGGAGCATTTCCGCTTAAGCGCCAGATTGCATAAAAAAAGGCCAATATAGACGGAGACATTCCGGTTAACAGCTTTAAATGGTTCGATATATAAGGGTTTTTTCAACTCAACCGGAATATCTACCCTTATATTCACCAAAAAGAGCTTCATTTTGGATTTAGCCGGAAAACCTCCGCTTATCCAGATCTGTGAACGGTGCGCGGAAAAAATAGACGGAGCATTTCCGCTTAAGCGCTAGATTGCATAAAAAAAGGCCAATATAGACGGAGACATTTCGGTTAACGGCTTTAAATGGCTTGATTTATAAGGGTTTTTTCAACTTAACCGGAATAGCTACCCTTATAATCACCAAAAAGAGCTTCATTTTGGATTTAGCCGGAAAGCCTCCGCTTATTTTTCCAGCCCCGAAACAACCGATCGGTTAATCCCAGCTGAGCCGTTCTTCTTTCCATGGATCACCGTTCATATGATAACCGTTTCTTTCCCAAAACCCTGGATGATTTCGCTCTAAGAACTGTATGCCCCTCAGCCACTTGGCACTTTTCCAAAAATACAAATGAGGAATGACAGCTCTTAAAGGATAGCCGTGCTCAGGAGTCAGCGGCTCATGATTAAATGAATGAGCAAGAATTGTGGTTTCCCTTAAAAAGTCCTCCATCGCCAAATTGCTTGTCCAGCCTTCCTCTGCATGAAGAATCACGAAACCCGCTTTTTCTTTCACTCCTGCTTTTTCTGCTATATCTTTTGCCCTTACGCCCGTCCAAATATTATCCAGCCGTGACCATCCTGTTACACAATGAATATCATTTGTAGTCTCAGCCTGAGGAAATTCCAGCAATTCTTGAAAAGTAAGAAGCATGGGATGTTCCACCAATCCGTATACCTGAAGATTCCATTGCTGAAGATTTTGGTAGTAAGGAATATTCCCTGCATGAAGAACCGGAAATGATGTTGTCACGTTCTGGTTAGGCGGCACCCTCCCAGATTCGTCTTTTTGTTTTGTTTTTCCAAAATACATATAGCAGCACTCCTTTGTTAACCTTTTTATAAATAAAGTTGACATAAATGATTGAGTGAATTATTCTTTTATCAGATACATAGAAATTTTACTTATTTTACTAAACAAAGGGGGATCTTTATGAAGCTTAAAACGTATGATATTTCACTTGTTGGTATGTTCGCTGCATTAATGGCAATTGGAGCTAACATTACTTCTGTTGCGCCTTTTCTCCAGGTCGCCGGTGTACCTCTCTCTATGCAGCCATTTTTCTGCATTCTTGCAGGCCTGTTAATTGGAAGCAGGCTTGGAGCGCTCTCCATGATTGTATACGCTTTGATTGGAATAGCAGGCGCACCCGTTTTTGCAGGCTTTAGCGGTGGACCCGGAGTCATTATTGGAAGTACAGGCGGTTTTATTCTTTCCTATATTGTAGCAGCATATGTGGCAGGAAGAATAGTCGAAAGAAGTCAGAATCCCGGCTTACCTTCCTTCTACACAGCATCTTTTGCAGGAATTGTTCTGATTTATGTTATTGGCACAACGTATATGTATGCCGCTTTAAATTTCTGGATGGAAGTGGAAATGACTTACTTGGGTGCCTGGGGAATTATGAGCTGGTTTATTGTGAAAGACGCAGCATTCACAGTTTTGGGAGCAGTGATTGCACCGCGCATTTACAAGTCAGTTCATCGTGGAGCACGCTTAGGAAGAAGATCAGCTGCATAATTTATTTCAGCCTGCGGAATGTTCCGCAGGTTTTTTCTTTATAAAAATAGTGGAGCCTGCCCCATTTATTTTTTCTCAGTCCTGAATAAAGGGCGAGAGAAACGGAATATAATAGAAAGATAAATATATTGTGAGAGGGGCAAAAGAGATGTCAGGCTTAAAAAGATATTATCTGTCAGAAAAGCAGCGCGAGGATTTCGAAAGTATTTTGATGAGACGGTTGGAACCTGAGGATTCTGAATTTGTTTATCAGCTTGATGATCATGAACTTCTGTATCAGCTTAATCAATAGCACAAAGGCCATATTTCATCGAAATATGGCCTTAAGTATTTACTTTAAAAGAGCACAGCAGCAAGCCAGCCAAACAAAATAAGCGGGATATTATAGTGCAGGAAGGTCGGAACACATGTATCCCAAATATGATTGTGATTTCCATCTGCATTCAAACCTGAAGTTGGACCGAGCGTACTGTCTGAAGCAGGAGAGCCTGCATCGCCAAGTGCAGCAGCGGTTCCTACGATTGCAATGGTGGCCATTGGGCTGAAGCCCAGCTGAATACATAATGGCACAAAAATGGTTGCGATAATTGGTATCGTAGAAAACGAGGAACCAATTCCCATTGTAATAAGCAAACCGACAATCAGCATCAGCAGGGCGCCAAGAGACTGATTACCTCCAATATAGTTCGCCGAAGCCTCTACCAGTGTTTCAACATGGCCGGTAGCCTTTAAAACAGTGGCAAAGCCTGAAGCGGCCAGCATGACAAATCCAATGAAAGCCATCATCCGCATTCCGCTTGTCAGGAGAGCATCTGCTTCATTCCATTTCATAGAGCCGCTGGCATACAGGACTATAATTCCTGCTAATGCACCGAAAATCATACCTTCCACATCAAGAACCTGTGACAAAGTCAGCTGCACTGCCAAAGAAACAGCAATTGCCAAAACAGCTGTTGTAATGCTGCGTTTTGTATAGACAGCTTTCTTCTCAACTTCTACCTCTGCAGAAATATAATTACGCGGTTTTCTGTAAGTGAACAAAGCGGCTGTCAGTAGTCCGAGAAGCATTCCGCCTACAGGAATCAGCATGGCAGCAGGAATGTCACTCAGCCTGATTGTTAAACCGCTGTTTTCCATATTGGTCTGAAGAATTTCATGAAATATGGCACCAAATCCGACCGGAAGCAATATATAGGGAGCTGTGAGGCCGAAAGTGATGATGGTAGCTATTAATCTTCTGTCTATTTTCAATTCATTTAAAACCTTCAACAGCGGCGGTATTAAAACCGGAATAAAGGCAATGTGAACAGGAACCAAGTTTTGAGAGAAAATTGAAATTGCTAGAATAATAAGTAAGATAAGTACTTTTGATAATGATTTTCTCCTGCTGTCCCCTTCTCTTCCAACCAGCTTTATTGCACCTTCCACTAGTGCATCAGGCAAGCCTGTTTTAGAGAGCGCAACCGCAAACCCTCCAAGTAAAGCATAGCTCAATGCTACTGTTGCATTTCCGCCAAGACCTCCTGTAAAGGTTTCAATTGTAGTTTTTAAATCCAGTCCTCCTGCCAAACCTCCGGCAAGAGCACCTGTTACAAGAGCAAACACAACATTTACTCTCAATAAGCTTAGTATCAGCATAACCAATACTGCTATAATAACTGCATTCATTGCAAGAACCTCCATCAAGTTACTTTACTCTGCTAATGTATTAGAGTGATAAATTCAATAAACATAAATTATCATAGCTTTCATTCTCTGTCAATCAATATTTTCATATGGTAGCGAACTAAAGGGAACGAACAATAAGCTGAAAGGAAACACTTGTAAAAACGAGTTTGCTAAATAGCTTGCCTGGGTATAGAGAAGAGCACGAAATTTGTCATATTATACTATTTTCTTTCAAAGGAGGAACATATGAAACGTTTTAAGATTATTCTGATCTGTTCTCTGCTCGCCTTTCTAGTGTCATGCAGTCAGCTGCAGGCAGCAAACAGCGGACAAACTCTGCTGAGACTTGCACATAATCAAAACAGCGAACACCCGATACATAAATCCTTAACTGAGTTTTCAACACTTGTTGAAGAAAAAACCGGGGGAAACGTAAAGGTAGTTATTTATCCCAACGGCCAGCTGGGAACTGAAAGGGAGATTATTGAATTGACCCAGACAGGAGCTGTAGATATTGCAAAAGTCAGCGCCGGTGCTCTGGAAAACTTTGAAGGAACGTACTCTCTATTCAACCTTCCATATTTATTCGATGATAAAGAACATTATTATCAGTCAATGGAAAGCAGTGTTGCTGAAGAAATTTACGGCTTAACAGATGAGATCGGTTTTATTGGACTGACTTATTACGATTCAGGTGTCAGAAATGTGTACACAAGGCAGACCCCCGTCATGACACCGGAAGATATGAGAGGGCTGAAAATAAGGGTGCAGCCAAGCGGTACAGCCATTCGCATGATTGAGTTAATGGGCGGCGCTCCAACCCCTATGGATTATGGTGAAGTCTACACCAGCCTTCAGCAAGGCGTGATAGATGGCACAGAAAACAATGAAACAGCTCTGACAAGCGGAAAGCACGGAGAAGTAGCTAAGGAATACTCGTATACAGAGCACAGCATTGTTCCCGATATCTTGATTATCTCCTCCACTAAATGGGGAAGACTCGCACCTGAAGAACAGGATGCGGTAAAAGAAGCAGCCGAAGAATCAACACAGCTGCATAAAAAGTTGTGGGCACAGGAGACAGAAAGTGCTATCGAAGAAGCAAAAAAGATGGGTGTGAATTTTTCGTATCCGGAAAAAGAACCTTTTAAAGAGGCGGTTATGCCGCTTCATAAACAGTTTGAAAACAACCCGGAAACAGGAGAATTTTATAGAAAAATCAGAGAGGAGGCTGATGGTTCGTGATAAATGCAAAGAGAATGTTGAACAGGAGTATCGGAGCAATCACTTGCACAATGCTATTGGTCATGGTTGTCACCGCCCTGTGGCAGGTTTTTTCAAGATATGTTCTTAATTCTCCAAGCACAGTATCCGAGGAGCTGCTGAGGTACCTGCTCATTTGGGTATCAATTCTTGGAGGAGCTTATGCTTTTGGAGAGAAAAAGCATTTGGCAATTTCTTTTTTTGTTAACAAACTTCCGGAAGGCCTTCATAAAGGGGCTTCTATATTTGTGGAGTTTCTTCTAATTGGATTTGCGGGCCTCGTGCTGATCTACGGAGGACTTAACGCTGTTATACTGACAACTGCGCAAACTTCAGCAGCTCTGGGCATTCCCCTTGCCTTCATTTACGGTGTGCTTCCGGTTGCCGGTGTGCTCATTATCGGATACAGTGTGCTGGACTTGCTGCAATTTAACAGGCAGGAAAGCCGTAAGCAGGATTTTAAACAAGCAATCTAAATGCAACTTAAAACGAAAGGCGTTGACATTATGGCATTAACTGCAGGGCTGATTTTATTAGTGAGTTTTTTCATATTACTTCTTATTGGCGTTCCCATCGCCGTAAGCATAGCGGTCTCTTCTATTATTACAATGCTTGCCCTGTTTCCGTTTGATGTTGCTGTCTTTACAGCGGCGCAGAAGCTGGTGACAGGGATAGACAGCTTTACACTTCTGGCTGTCCCTTTCTTTGTGCTTTCGGGCATTATTATGAACAATGGAGGCATCGCCATCCGGCTGATCAATTTTGCCAAAATGCTGACAGGCAGGGTGCCGGGATCACTTGACAGCACCAACGTGGTCGGTAACATGCTGTTTGGCTCCATTTCCGGTTCTTCTGTTGCATCTGCTGCTGCCATTGGAGGGATCATGCATCCCCTGCAGAAAAAAGAGGGCTATGATCCTAGATACTCGGCTGCCGTGAATATCGCATCCGCTCCAACAGGATTGTTAATTCCACCCAGCGGACTGCTGATTATCTATTCCCTAGCCAGCGGAGGGACATCAATCGCTGCCTTATTTATTGCAGGCTATCTTCCAGGACTGCTGTGGGGTCTTGCTGTTATTGCGGTTGCTTCATTTTTGGCAGTAAAAAAAGGCTACCCGGTATCGGACAGAGTGACTGCTAAACAAGCATTGCAGGTAACGCTGGAAGCCATTCCAAGCCTTTTGCTGATTTTCATAGTAATTGGAGGAATTGTTGCAGGTATTTTTACGGCAACCGAAGGAGCTGCCATTGCAGTAGCATATTCAGCTTTGCTGGCACTTCTTTATAGAAAACTTCCGCTTAGCAGCGTTCCTAAGATTCTAATGGAAACCATTGAAATTACCGCTATTATTATGTTTCTTGTCGGTGCTTCTGCAATCCTGTCAACAGTCATGGCTTTTACGGGCATTCCGGAAGCAATTACAAATGGCATGGTGAACTTATCAGATAACCCGATTATCATTCTTTTGCTGATGAATGTGATTATCCTGATTATTGGAACCTTTATGGATATCACACCTGCTGTTCTCATCTTCACACCAATCTTTCTTCCGATTGCAGTAAGCTTTGGCATGGACCCTGTACATTTTGGCATCATGCTGGTATTTAACCTCTGTATCGGGAACATCACGCCTCCGGTGGGAAGCTCCCTCTTTGTAGGCTGCAGCATTGCAAAGCTTGAAGTCGAAAAAGTCATTAAGCCGCTTCTCCCTTTTTACGGAGCCATCTTCATTGTGCTGCTGCTCATCACGTATATCCCGCAGCTAAGCCTGTGGCTGCCGGGGCTGTTCGGTTTATAGAAATGCGGAAGGCGCCCGTTCAGCGGCGACAAGCATAAGACGAGCCGGTATGAAGGTTGTTCTTTAACCTTCAGGCCGGTTTGGCTTATGACCTCGAGCCGCTGGCGCCTGGAGCTGGACAAATAGAAAAGCGGAAGGCGCCCGTTAAGCCCTGACAAGCATAAGATGGCTTGGACGGAAGGTCGCTCTTTGACCTTTTGGCCAAGACAGCTTATGACCTCGAAGGGCTGGCGCCTGGAGCTGGACAAAACGAAAAGCAGAGCCGGCTTGCTCAGGCCTGACAAGCATAAGACGAGCATCTCTAAAAGGCGCTCTTTGCCTTTTTGAGATGATTGGCTTATGACCTCGAAGGCCTAGCCGGCGGAGCTGGACAAATAGAAAAGCGGAAGGCGTAGTAAAGGAAGTCATGCTAAGAGCGCCACGTCCTGTGGCAACGCATGACTGTCCGACCTCCTGTCGGGCTCTGACAAGCATAAGACGAGCATCTCTAAAAGGCGCTCTTTGCCTTTTTGAGATGATTGGCTTATGACCTCCATCTTTCAAAATCTGCATAAAATGTCCTGATAAGGACTTGTATCTACTTTTTTAAACAAACCCCCTCACTTTGTTATAGTATCTCAAGGATAGTAGAACAAAACTGCCCTCTTTGTTATAGTATCTCGCGAAAATGCGAAGATAGTAGAACAAAACCCCTCACTTTGTTATAGTATCTCAAGGATAGTAGAACAAAACCCCTCACTTTGTTATAGTATCTCAAGGATAGTAGAACAAAACAGCTCTCTTTGTTATAGTATCTTACGAAAATGCGAAGATAGTAGAACAAAACCCCTCACTTTGTTATAGTATCTCAAGGATAGTAGAACAAAACTGCCCTCTTTGTTATAGTATCTTGCGAAAATGCGAAGATAGTAGAACAAAACCCCTCTCTTTGTTATAGTATCTCGTGAAAATGCGAAGATAGTATAACAAACCCCCCCACTTTGTTATACGATCATGCCAGATAATAGACAAAAACTATCAGAAATGAAAACGACAGTAACAGCAAAGAGCCATTATCTCAATAAAGGAGGTTTTGGCTCTTGGTTTTGGCTCTTGGTTTTGGCTCTTGGTTTTGGCTCTTTGTTTTGGCTCTTTGTTTTGGCTCTTTGTTTTGGCTCTTTGCATTATCATATTTGCAGCAAAATCCTTGATGCTTCATGACCCATACCAAATGTTCAGCTTGCAGACAGCGTAACCGCAACAGCCCCCTATGCCCTCTCCTGCCCTCAGCCTGAAATCTCATCTATACGTTTAGAGCCGCCGGGGACAAGGTAATGAACAAAGGTACACCTATTGAGAAATAACCAAAGAAACTGGAGGTAACCAAATGAGCATTAGCATACAAAAACTTGGTCTCGGTACCGCTCCGCTTGGAAACATGTTCAGAGAGGTTCCTGAGGAAGAAGCGCTTGAAACCATTCAAACAGCCTGGGATCAGGGAATCCGTTATTTTGATACAGCTCCGTTTTATGGAGCAGGCCTGGCAGAGATCCGCCTTGGCAAGGTTCTGTCTCAATACAATAGAAGTGACTTTCTGATTGGCACAAAGGTTGGCAGGGTGATTGAAGATGAACTAGAGGAAAAAAGCGGGATGTTCGAGTTTGGGAGGAAAAATAAGATCACTACGGATTATAGTGAAGATACAACGCTCCGCTCTATTGAACAAAGCCTTGAACGATTGAATACAGACTCCCTGGACTTTGTTTATGTGCATGATGTGTCTCCCGATTTTCTTGGGGATGAGTGGAAGTCTCAATTTGACATAGCCAAAAAAGGAGCCTTCCGCGTGCTGACCAGGCTTCGTGAGGAGGGTGTGATTCAGTCCTGGGGGCTTGGGGTCAATCGCACAGAACCGATTGAGCTTGCGATTGAACTGGAAGATCTGAAACCGGATCTTTGTCTGCAGGCTAACCGGTATACTCTTCTGGATCATGAACAGGCTCTTCAAAAGATGATGCCTGAATCCCTCCGACAACAAGTGAAAATTGTGGTGGGAGCTCCGTATGGTTCCGGTGTTTTAGCTGGAGGAGATCATTACGAATATGGGGAGATTCCAGATGACATTGCGAAGAAAAAGGAAAGAATTCAGGCGCTTGCCAATCAGCATGGAGTCAGCATGACAGCTGCGGCACTTCAATTCTCCTTTGCTCATCCGGCTGTTGAGTTTGTAATACCGGGTACCACCAGGGCTGAGCATGTAAGGAAGAATATAGCTGCCTTCAGAGAAGAAATTCCAGCTGCATTTTGGAGTAACCTGAGGGATCAGAAACTGGTAGCGGCTAACGCACCGCTGCCAATAGATTGACTCACATATTCATATGATCATAAGAAAATCCGGAGGAAAGCTGCAGGTACTGCTTCTGCCTTTTCTCCGGATTTTTTGTCATTGCTAGTAATACCTATCTATATCATTTATTTTTCTGAAAGCTTTTCTGGCTGAAAAACTTCCACAAACGAAGCCAGTGTGCGGACCATAACCCCTGTGGCACCTGATGGTCCCAGTTCTGCCGCTTTAGACGTGGTTGCCGTACCGGCAATGTCTAAGTGAACCCATGGCGTGTTCTCTGCAAACTCACCAATAAATGCGCCAGCCATGATGGCATGACCCTCTCTTCCCGGTGAATTATTGAGATCTGCCATTTTGCTGTTTCTTACTTTTTGTTTATCTTTTTCTGTAATTGGAAGCTGCCAGATTGGTTCTCCGCACTCTTCGCCGGCGCTTTTCACGATCTCAAACAATTCTGGGCTGTTTGTCATGGCACCGGTCATCTCAGATCCAAGAGCAATGATGACACCGCCGGTTAGTGTAGCAACATCGATCAGATATTCCGCTCCGTGCTGCTTGGCATAGGTAACCGCATCAGCTAATGCCAGCCTTCCTTCTGCATCAGTATTTAGAACCTCTATTGTTTTTCCATTTAAAGAAACAATCACATCATCAGGCTTGAATGCATTTCCGGAAATCATATTATCTGTTGCAGGAATAACCGCAATGACATTTTTTTCAGGCTTAAGCTCTCCGATAATTTCCATTGCACCTAATACAGCTGCAGCTCCGCCCATATCAGTTTTCATGCCGACAATGCCATCCTTCGGCTTGATTGAATATCCGCCAGTGTCAAAGGTAATGCCCTTGCCGACAAGTCCGATGGCATTCTCCCATGTTTCAAGGCCCTGATACTTCAGAACAATCATCTTAGGTGGTTCAGCAGAGCCCTGATTGACGGCTAGAAAAGCCCCCATTCCAAGCTTCTCCATTTCTTCTTTCTCTAATATCTCATATTGAAAGTCATATTTTTTAGCTAGATCAATTGAGTATGTTGCAAGTTCGGAAGCAGTTAGTATATTTCCAGGCATGTTTACGAGCGTTCTGGCTGAATTGGTTGCTTTGCCATATGTATAGCCTACTTCAAGGCTAGCATGAATTTCTGCTGATTCACTTGAAGAAAATACAGTAACTGTGTCAATTTCAACAGAAGGCTCATTTGATTTTTGCTTATAGTCCTGAATTTGATAAGTTGACAGAGGCAGGGCTTCACCAAGGGCATGTGCTGCCTCCTTTTCATCCACGTTCTCTGATGTAAAGGTATCAAGCGCAATGGTAAGGTTTCTTAGTTTGCTTTTATGCAGTGTTTTAAACAGCATACCAAACGCTTCTCTGGCTCCCTCAAAGCTGTATTCGTTTTCTCTGCCCAGCCCTACGATGTAGACGCGCTTTGTTTCAAGCCTGCCCAATGTAAGGATTTTCGTTATGTCTTTGTGTTTGGAAGAGACGTCTCCTTCCTTGAGAGAAGCAGATATCTGCCCGTCAAGCTTCTCATCAAGCTCTGCTGCAATTCCTTTGAGCTGCTGATTTTTTTGAAACATTCCTAAAACAATCGTTTCATCTTTCCAATTTAAGTATTGTTCAATTTTAAACAATGCGCTACCTCCATTTAGTGTTTAAATTTTACTTCATCAAGGAATAAAAAAAGAAGGCTGTTTCTTCGATGTCAGACATCAGGCAAAATAACAGAACACAAGTTATGTTATAATGTTGAAACATCCGTTAAACTTCGGGGCCTGCCAGCCCCTGATATAAAAGATCCATCCTTTATATTGTAGCAAATCCACTGGTTATTTTATACTTTTGGGCCTGCGAATAGAGGAATATGAAAAATTCAGGGATCCATAGAAAGGAATGTAGTTCCATGGTCGAAATATTTTTAAACTTTCCGCTGATTGCATCATTATTTGCGATATTTTTCGCACAGTTCATTAAGGTGCCCATTCAGTTTGTGGCAACAAAAAAGCTGGACTGGACACTCGTGACAAGCACCGGCGGAATGCCGAGCTCCCACTCCGCTGCCGTAACAGCACTGGCAACCGCAATTGCCCTCGAGAATGGCCTCCACTCTTCTATTTTCGCGATCTCAGCTGTATTTGCGATTATAACCATGTTTGATGCCACAGGTGTCAGACGGCATGCAGGAGAGCAGGCAACAGTGCTGAACAAGCTTGTGATTGATTTTACAAGATTTATGGAAGAAGCTAAGCACTGGCCTCAAACACAGGAACAGGAAAAGCAGAAAAAACTGAAGGAACTTCTTGGCCATAAACCGATTGAAGTGTTCTTCGGAGGACTCACAGGCATCTTTCTTACACTCTTTCTTTACTATCTGTTTATGAGGTAGGTGAACGTGATGAGACTTCTTTCCCTATGCCCGAGCAACACAGAACTGGCTGCCTTTCTTGGCCTTATGCCTCACCTGGCAGGAGTGGACGATTTTTCGGACTGGCCCCAGGATGTGAATAAGCTGCCAAGACTCGGGCCGGATTTATCCATTGATATGGACCGCGTAGAGGCTTTGAAGCCTGATTTGGTACTAGCTTCGCTCAGTGTTCCCGGGATGGAACGCAATATTGAGGAACTTGAGAAAAGAAGAATTCCCCATGTGATCCTGAATCCCCAGTCTCTCAACGATATTGCAGCTGATCTTCTCACAGTAGGAAAGCTGACTTCTACGGATGAGAAGGCATTAGAAGCAGTAAAACAATATAATGGGTACCTGGATGCTTTCCGGGAATTTTCAAAAGGAATACCCAAAAAGACAAGGATATACATAGAATGGTGGCCCAACCCGATTTTTACGCCAGGAAGGACGAACTGGCTGACAGAAATATGTGACCTTGCAGGAGCAGAAAATATTTTTTCTGATGTTCATCTCGCCAGTGTCCAAACTAGCTGGGCTGATGTGAGGGTAAGAAATCCGGAACATATCGGCCTTGCATGGGTAGGCGTCCAGCAAAGCAGAATGAATCCTGCTCATGTGTTAAAGCGGGAAAATAGCGGGGAGGTAGATGCTGTGCAGAACGGCAGGATATCCCTGCTGGAGGAAGAATTATACTGCAGGCCGTCTCCCAGGCTCCTATATGGACTTGAAAAGCTGGCACACCTTCTTCACCCTGAGGAAGCAAAAGCTTTAGAACCGCTGCGTTTCCAGCTATTATAAAGATAGTTCTCGGCAGCGTAAAGTGAGAGACTTTTAATAAACACGCTCAAAAAGAGCATGTTTCAGACCGTAAACAAACTCGAGGATTTCGAGTTCGTCTGCGGTTTATTTTATTCTAAAAATATAGATAGAATACCAATATGGTGGGGTTTCCCCCATTTCGAATAAGACAGCGAGATGGGCTTCTCGCTGCCTTATGTCGACAATCTAATTTAACTTTTGGTTTCAGGCTTAATAATCTGCTGCCTGAATACTTGTTTGGAAATATCTTCGTTCAATATGTTTAGTTCTTCTTCAGACAGCTTTCCGCTGCCTTCTTTAATTATGTATACATCAATCTCTTTCTTTCCCCATTGATTGAATACATCATCTACCGTTTCGTAATACAAATCAAGCTTATTTCCTTTGATGGCTCCCCCTTTATCTGCTACAACTCCATAACCGTAGCCTGGGATAAAAAGAACGGTGCCGATTGGAAATACGGTTAAATCTGCAGCGATTGTAGAGTATAAATCCCGCTTAACCTTCACTCCTGAATAGGTAATTCCGTAAACAGGATGTCCTGGATTTTTACCGGTTGATTCATAGCCGGCAGTGTAGCCTGTTGCGATCACCTTTTTGGATTTATACTTGTCCCAGTCATCTGATTCATCCAGCGTAACCGGCTTATCATTGCGTTCTCCCTGTTCAGCAGATAGCGCAGTGGCAATAAGGGAATTCATATGTAGATGCTTCGTGTTTAGACCAAGAAATCTTGCTGATAAATCATTTTCAGCAGGTGATAATTCGAAATTTTTTAATAAACTGTTTGCCACCTCTTCCACTTCCAGCCCGGAAATGCTTTTAAAGGTGGTGGAAAGAGCGGCTAAAAATAATAACGACATAAAAAAACGCTTGGTTAAAAGGGATATCTGTTTCATTTATCCTATCTCTCCTCTCACAAACTAATAGTTCCCACTTTTAGCAGAAAGTATTCCTGTTTAGAGATAATCCATTTATTGGAACAGAGAAAGGGGGCTGATTTTACTCCTTATGATAAAAGAAAAACAAAAAGAGGCTCTAATGAAAGAACCTCTTGCTTAAAACATCTGATAGCCTCTTTTTCTCAGGGCAATCATAACAAACCCGGCTGCAATCGCGCCTGCCAGACCGCTGCAGAGAATGAGTATGTCAGCCGCAGCCAAAGATAATATTTTATCACCTAGAGCAGAGAAAGATGCACCAGGAGCTGTAAAATACTGTACCAGCCTGACGTTGTCAATAATAAGAATACAAACAATAGGATAAATAATTGCCATAATCCAAGTCATCCGCAAAAGCATATTCAATAAGAAACCGATTCCAAAAAATAAGACAAAAAATAAAAGCATTGAAATAATCAGAACAGGTATAAACAATGCCTATCACCTCCAGTACACCCTTTTAAGTGTACTGAAGAAGCAATAGACAGTCAATTTCAAAAAGTGAACATTTTATGTCTTCAGTTTTCCTGAACCATTGCAGCAATCACATGTTTCTGATCCGCCAAGCAGCAATTGAAAATACCCTTTTCCTGAACAATATGGACAGTCTTTGCTTTCCGTTTTCACTGTAGACATCTCCCTCTCTCCTTTTAAGTAGAATTCGCTTTGTTTTTTGATACTATACCAGACAAAGCTGTCAATAATAAAGGGAGAAAATCCTACAGAAAATCTCATGTAAGCGAATTCATCTTTTAATATCTTCCTCATACTCTAATTATCATATTATTTTGAAAATTATAAAAATAATGTGTAACTGCTGTATCCAAACTGCTTTCCGGGGTCTGCATCATCTATAAGATGAAGTTCCTTGTATACTCCCTGTTTGGCAAAATGTACAAGCAGCAACGATGAAGAAGGATCTTGCCCTAATTTTGCAGGAGATAAGAATTGAACGTCCTCCAGTTCATCTTCCTGTACCGTGATTTCACTGCTTTTCGCACTCAGCTTGAAGATGATCATATTGTCGCTGATTTTCTCCAAGAGCACACCTGAGCGGACACCGATTATTCCGTCAATACTGGCTTCTACGCCTGTTTCTTCTCTGATTTCTCTTAATACTGCTTCATGCAGCGTTTCCGCTTCATCTACAAATCCTGCAGGAAAAGACCACTGTCCCTTCAAGCCTCCATATTTCTTCTTTACAACCAGCCATTCACCTTTTTCATTTGTAACCAAGCCTGAAACTCCAAGCCAAATGTTCCCCCTCTTACCCATACGTTTCCTTCCCTTCTTCTTCGCACACATATCTCTGAACTCTTTCATCGAAAAGAAAACGGATCTGTCCGAAGACTATATAAAAAAAAGACAAAAGCACAGGCTCTTGTCTTTTTTAAATTTCTATTAAAAGAATTTGAACTTTCCTTTTTTCAGAACAAGTCCAGGTCCGCCAACCATAAACAGTGAGCGGTTATCAATCATTTTCTTCATAAATGAAGCTTTTGAACCTACCATCTTCTTGCCGAACGCAACACCAACTGCATCATCTTCACCAAGTGAAGCTACAGTACCTTTAATGTCCGGTTTGAACTCTGTAAGCTCTCCGCCTCTGATGAGTGCAGACAGATTTTTAGCAGCCGTTTCACCCTGCTGCATCGCAATTTGTGCTGTTGGAGGATAAGGACGGTTAATTTCTTCATTAATAATTAGTGAACAGTCACCAATAATGAAGACATTTTCAAATCCAGGTACACGCAGATCAGCATTAACTTTCACACGGCCTCTCATGTTTTCAAAGCCTGCTTCTTCTACAATGCTGTTTCCTCTGACACCCGCAGCCCATACAACTGTTTCTGCAGAGATTTCTTCAACCTGCTCGTCCTTTGCAACTACGATGCCTGTTTCAGTTGCTTCTTTAATAGCAGTGCCGATCTTAAATTCTACACCTTTGCGCTGAAGATGGTTCACTGCATAATCAACAAGTTCCGGATCAAAGCCTGGAAGAGCTGTTGGAGCAGCCTCAACACATACAATACGCACTTTCTTAGCATCAATATCATATTCACGGCAAAGCTCAGGAACACGGTTTGCAAGCTCTCCCAGGAATTCAATTCCTGTAAATCCTGCTCCGCCGACAACAATCGTCAGGCGCTCATCGCGTCTAGGCTTTTCAGTGTTATACGTAGCGAATTGATATTCAATATGCTCGCGCAGCTGGCGGGAAGAATTAATATTGGAAATAGAGAAGGCAAACTCTTTAAGGCCTTTAATGCCAAACGTTTCCGGATGAGAGCCAAGAGAGATAACCAGGTAATCATAATCCAGCTCGCCATTTTCGAGTACGATTTTTTGCTCATCTTTATTAATAGAAACAACGGTATCCTGCACAAAATTTACTCTGCTGGCATTGATTACACTCTTGATGTCATAACGGCAGCGGTCATGGTGTAAAGTACCTGCAGATGCTTCATGCAGCCATGTAGTCTCATAATGGTAATCATTTTTGTTCACTAACGTAATTTCTGCTTCGCTGACACCGACAGCTTTTTGAAGTCTTGTAACTGTCATAAGCCCGCCGTATCCTGCACCTAAAACCACTACTTTTGGCTTTCTCACGGAAACATCCACCTTTTCTGAAATATTTGGGTTATCCCTTTTTTTATAGCATCCTCTGCTATATAAGATTTTATTTTGGTTTTCTACAATTTCACAGGGTTAACCCTTTGTGAATTCCTTCACTTTCTTCTGCAAAAATCGACAAAAAACCATCATAAATAATTCATATAAAATTAATAATTATGTCTATATTACATAATATCGGTTAATATGCTTATTTTCAAGCATAAAATCACTTGTTATAACCTTAAGAATATTAAAATATTTTCATTCATGTAACGTGCTTTCCGGCTTTTTCGTTCAACCATTCGTCAAATTTTGTGGTATGATAAAGAATAAGAATAATTATCAGTTAGGGGGACTTATCTTGAAAGAAGATACAAAAGTATATGACATAACCATTATCGGGGGAGGACCTGTAGGCCTGTTTACTGCGTTTTATGGCGGCATGAGACAAGCCAGCGTTAAAATCATCGAAAGCCTGCCGCAGCTTGGAGGCCAATTGTCTGCTCTTTATCCCGAAAAATACATATATGATGTAGCAGGTTTTCCAAAAATCCGTGCTCAGGAGCTGGTCGACAACCTAAAAGAGCAAATGGGCCAGTTCGAGCAGGCCATATGCCTGGAGCAAGCTGTTGAAACTGTTGAAAAACAGGCTGACGGAGTATTCAAACTAACAACCAACAGCGAAACCCATTATACAAAAACAATCATTATTACTGCTGGAAACGGTGCATTTAAGCCGAGAAAGCTTGAACTTGAACAAGCAGTGCAATACGAAGGAAGTAACCTTCACTATTTCGTAGATGATTTAAACAAATTTGCCGGACAAAGAGTCCTGCTTGCAGGCGGCGGTGATTCTGCAGTTGACTGGGCTTTGATGCTTGAGCCTATTGCTGAGAAAGTGACCTTGGTGCACAGAAGAGATAAATTCCGTGCCCATGAACATAGTGTTGAGAACTTAACGAATTCCAGAGTAGATATTAAAACACCTTTTGTCCCTACTGAGATTATCGGTGCTGGTAATATTGAACAAGTCGTTCTTGAAGAAGTGAAGGGCGAGCGTAAAGAAGTTATTGATGTGGATGCTGTTATCGTGAACTACGGCTTTGTTTCATCTCTTGGACCAATTAAAAACTGGGGCCTTGAAATTGAGAAGAATTCCATCTTGGTAAACTCCAGAATGGAAACGAACATTGAAGGAATATATGCTGCCGGTGATATTTGTACCTACGATGGCAAGGTAAAATTAATTGCAAGCGGATTTGGCGAAGCGCCAACTGCCGTGAACAATGCGAAAGCATATATGGATCCAAAAGCAAAAGTGCAGCCCCTGCACAGTACAAGTCTGTTTGAACAAAAGCATTAATTTGAAAGCTGGTACAAACACCGTAACAGGTGCTGTTGTATCAGCTTTTTTTACTGTCTGGATAACTTCTGCAGTTTGACTAGATAGAAGCTTTTCCAGTATTTTGTTGAGATCCCCAATGAATAATGCTGCACTTGGTTACAAATTCTGAAAGGGAATAGGAGGAATGTAAATGAACACCTTATATCCGCCGCCGGGGCTGCTTGTCCTTGATGTTCAAAATGGCTTTGATGATCCTTATTGGGGAGAACGAAACAATCACAAAGCCGAGAAGAACATATTGGAACTTCAAGCTGCTTGGAGAGAAAAAAGCTGGCCTGTCCTGCATTCCCAGCATCTTTCAATGAATATCAGCTCCCCCTTTCACTATACGAAGAAAAAGGGGATTGCATTTAAAGAAGCGACCAGACCCATGCCGGGCGAGTACGTTTTTCAAAAACAAGTCAATTCCGCTTTTATCGGGACGCAGCTGGAAGCCGTCTTAAACGATCTGGGGGTTAAGACTGTGGTCATAACAGGGCTGTCCACACAGCATTGTGTTTCTACCACAACTAGAATGAGTGCCAATCTTGGCTTTACAACTTATCTGGCTGAAGATGCATGTGCAGCTTTTGCCATTACGGATCACAAAGGAACGTTTTACAGTGCAGATGCCGTTCATCAAGCTCAGCTTGCTGCACTTCATAAAGAGTTTGCTACAATCGTCAGCACACAGGAAATGCTGCAGCTGATAGAAAAGCTTAAGACCGAATAATTGAGTAAGTCATTTTTTTGTGGAACACTGTATACGTCGACGGAAACCATTTTCAAGCCGCCTCCCCATCACAATGAAGAAAAGATAAGCGGAAGGATTCCGGTTAAGTTCAGAGAAGGCTGCTTTTTAGAGAAAATAAGAGGATGAGTTCCGCTTAAGCTGCTGAAACCACTCCATTTTAAGGTTTTTCAGCGGCATAACCGGAAATCCTCCATTTATTTCAGCCCATTTTCTTCGTTTTTTCTGAATAGGCGGAATTCCTCCGTTTACATATGTACACGGGCTTTCATAAGTCGCATTTCCGTTTTCCTAATTGTTTATGTCAATTGTTGCAATCTAAAGGACTTGATTAGATAAAAAAACTTCTGACTAAAAAAGCCTTCGGAAAACAATTCCGAAGGCTTTTCTGCTAGTTGGAATGAAAGAGCCTGCTCTCCAGCTCTGCTGATTTCTGAAACAAATCACGGTTTTCCCGGTACAGAACCTCAATCTTCTCCAGCAGCTCTTTGTCTTCCATATTGTTTTCCAAAGCTTCTGCAATTTCCAGCCTGTTCTGTGCATTTGCCATCTGATCTCTTGCCAGGTCCTTCAGTTCAGTGATAAAGCTATTCTTCTCAACCATTTTCTTTCACCACCTTTTCAGTAATTACCTTATTAGGACTATCCTTTGCTATAGAGAGTTAAGATATTCTCTTTCTATTACTTCATACCCGTTAGAAATGCAGACGAAAAGCAATTTTGATTAACATAAAAAAAGGCCCCTGAACACTTGGTTCAGGAGACTCTTGCCATAAATCATCATATCTTACTTACATTCTTTGTGAATATCAGCTATCTAATTAGCACTCTTCAGGTGTTCCCTGATTCACGGCAGTTCTAAAAGAAGACCCACACCCACAGTTTGCAATGGCATTGGGGTTATCAATCGTGAACCCTCCGGGGGTATACCTACAATAGGTTAAAGCGTGTATTATCAACGTTTGTTAGCGTTTTAAGCACTAATTTTTATTCATATTATTCATAAGGGTCTTTAATATCCGACTTCGATAAAAGTCTATTCCTTTCCCTTCATCTTACTCAAAGTCGGCCATATATATAAGCGCTAATTCATTAATTATGCGAGGTAACATATGTAAATCTTCTATTAATTTCGCTATAAGTCTATTCTCAAGCATGCGGTCCATGGAAAATTGTGAATGCGAAGGATTGGTTCGGTATGCTCGTATTGCTAGGCGATAATGAAAAGTCGACAATTACCGTAAGAGTGGAGAAAACGCCGGAAGGGATTTACTATGCGAAGAGTAATCTCAGAGTGGAGGCGGAAGGTGCTAATGCGCTAGGCTCGGCCGAGCTTGTTTATGAATTATTCAATCAAATGGAATAAATAAAAGAAGACCTTTGGTATTTACCTAGGGTCTTTTTGAACTGATTGTGTTGCTTTTTCTATGATGCTATCAATCACTTCATCAGGTAAATTATGATTAATTTTAAACACCATTTGATCTCTATGTATGGTGTAGATTTTATTTGTCCTTACACTTGTCTTTTTCTTTAGTTGTACTTCAACATCATATAAAGTTCGTGCTGGACTTTTAGTACAAGAGCAAACGATTACATCCTCGGTATCGTTAGAGTCCTCGTTTTTACCTATAATAAAAACAGGTCTTGGTATGACATCTCCATTAGACATTTTAGCTTTTGCAAAGAAAAACTCGCCTTGATCAGCGTTTGCTCGATCACGGGCGAGCTTTACTCTTTTATCAGGACTCATAAATCTCTTGCAACTCCTCTTCGTACCAAGAACTGAAGTAATCATCGATTCTGTCATTTTCTCTTTGATCATTTGCAGAAACGTTTAAAGGACGAACCTCGCTGATACCAAGTTCTCTTTCAATTTGTGATAAGTCTTTACGTTTTGCCACTAGAATCACTCCCTCATTGTAGGCGAGTCTGTATCCGACATGCCTAACATGCGAGGGCTGATTCAATCGAGAAAAGACATTGGTTGGTTGATAAGCCATATTTAATTCCTCCCCTATACGCATGATAACACATATGGAATAGCTCGTCAGTAATTTTTATCCAGTTTGACCCATTTTTTACTTGTTTTATACATGTATATATACTTTTCCTGTTCTATAGTACTACTAAACTTGTTTTTAAGCCCCACAATACCAATACGGCAGCGCAGGTCGGTTCTACATAACTCTCATTTGCTTTATGCACTCAATTTCAGCTTTCATCAAATCGATGTCGTTTTTTGGCTCGTTGCCTGCTTTCGTCCTGTTCTTGATTTCCAGGCGTTCGTTCAGTCTGCTCACCGTTTTCAGTAGCTGCTTAACCGCCTTTGCTGACGGTTAATTCTCCTTTGTCGCCTGTTTGTAAAGCGAATAGATAACGTCCGGAATTGCTGCATAGTGTTCCGCTTGATTTCTCGATTAATCATCTTTAAAGCTGACGTCCTAGCGTCAGCGATAAATAGTCTGGTCTGCCGGCTCACACTAACCTTTTCGGCGATTTCGTCCAACATTAGGCCGTCCTGCTTAGGTTACGCTAGATACTTCGCACCTTCTTTTCGCTTCTTTAAAGCCACAAAAAACGACCTTCTGAACGGAATTTTAACCGTTAAAGAAAGTCGTTATTCTGTACCCTTAAAGGCGTAGATGAGGGTTGTTTCTATACATCGCCTAACTGAATTATCGCCTCTTTTACGCTACAATCGGCAATTCCTCCGATTGGGTTACCGTTGTAATATCAACGTCTAAAAACCTAACAATTCTCCGGCGTACCCGTATTCATCGCAGTTCTAAAAGAAGACCCGCAGCCGCAGTTTGCGATGGCATTCGGGTTATCAATCGTGAACCCTCCGCCCATTAATGATTGCTTATAGTCAATCACGGTTCCCTTTAAGATGCTGGCACTTTCTTTATCTACAAGAATTTGAAGATCATGAAGCAGGAGCTCTGTATCTTCATCTTTTTTTTCGTGCTCAAAGCCCATTCCATAGGATAGGCCGCTGCAGCCTCCTCCTTTGATGCTTACTCTGAGATAGGCGCTTTCTTCTTCGTGTTCTTTCATCATATCTTTTATTTGAAGGGCAGCAGATTCAGTAATTTTGATTAACTCTTCCATTGCAATACCTCCTTTTCGTAGAAATCCAACGGAATACCACAAGTATAGCCTGAAAAGCAGCTCCTCTCAAATATTCCGCCTAGGATTTAATATAATAGGTTCCCTTGCAAACTGTTTCAGCAGGGCCTGTCATCATGACAGATCCTTCTTCAGTCCAATTAATGATCAAGTCTCCTCCTGCCAAATGAACTACCGTGTCTTTCCCCCTGGCAGTATGGTGGTTCAGTACAGAAGAAACAACCGCCGCGCAGGCGCCTGTTCCACACGCCTGTGTCACGCCTGATCCTCTTTCCCATACACGAAAGTGAATTTCTCTGTTATTCACAACTTCTACAAATTCCACATTCACACCTTCAGGAAATCTTGGATCTTTTTCTACAAGTGGTCCTAACGTAGTAAGTGGCGCCTGTTCAATATCATCAACATAGAAAATAAGATGTGGATTTCCCATGGAAACAGCTGTTACATAATGCTGCTCACCGGAAAACTCCATTTCACCATTAATGAGCCTGGCTTGAGGGTCATCAGCTTTTACAGGAATCTCATTCTGCTGCAGGCGCGGGCTGCCCATATCAATCGTCACCTGTTCCACAAGTCCTGATTCCACATGAACGTTTGCTCTTACTAGACCGGACAGGGTTTCTATTAAAAATACCCTTTCTGTCACCAGTTTATTCTCATACGCATATTTTGCAACACAGCGAAGGCCGTTGCCGCAGTTTTTCCCTTCAGATCCATCACTGTTAAAAATACGCATTTTGACTGGTGCATGTTCCGACGGACATATCAGTATCATCCCATCTGAACCAATACCGGTATGTACAGTTGAAACCTGTACTGCTAAAGTTGCCAGTTGTTCCTCTTCCAAATGTTCTTGAAACATATCTATATATATATAATTGTTGCCAAGTGCGTGCATTTTTGTGAATTGAAATGATTTCATGCTGTCCTCCGAAAAATTCTCTTTACTTCAGTATAAATTGTCAGTAACGTGTTCACAATAGGAACATCCCCCGTGACATATGAAAAACCTCTTACGGATTCACCGTAAGAGGTTTTTTGCTTTACTTACCAATATTAAAACAGGAACATACCGGCGATCGCTGCACTCAACAGGTTGGCCAAAGTTCCGGCAATGATCGCACGAACACCTAACCGTGCAATATCCTGTCTGCGGTTCGGAGCAAGTCCGCCAAGTCCGCCAAGCAGAATTGCGATGGAAGAAAGGTTGGCAAAGCCGCAAAGCGCGAAGCTGATAACCGCAACCGTTTTGTCAGACAGTTCATCAATTTGAAGAGAGAGGTTAGAGTAGGCAACGAATTCATTCAATACAAGCTTCTGCCCAATAAAGCTTCCTGCCTGCACTGCTTCTGCCCAAGGCACCCCAATGATAAAGGCCAGTGGTGAGAAAAGATAACCTAAAATAAATTCAATGGTTAAGAATTCTGCTCCGAACAATCCGCCAATGGCGCTGAGAAGGCCGTTTAACATGGCAATCAATGCAATAAATGCGAGAAGCATAGCTCCTACATTCAGAGCAAGCTGAAGGCCTGTAGCTGCACCTTTTGCTGCAGCATCAATGACATTTGCCGCATCTTCATCATTTTCCATTTTAATATTTTTCTGCGTTTGTGAAACCTCTGTTTCAGGTATCAGCATTTTCGCCATAATTAATCCTGCCGGAGCAGCCATAAAGCTTCCAGCCAGCAGATATTCCAGCGGAATGCCAAGTGCAGCATAACCAAACAATACTGAACCTGCAACTGACGCTAGACCCCCTGTCATAACAGCAAACAGTTCTGATTTTGTCATTTTGCTGATATAAGGACGCACAACCAGAGGAGCTTCCGTCTGGCCAACAAAAATGTTGGCAGCCGCAGACAGTGATTCAGCTTTGCTCGTGCCAAGCAGCTTGGAAAGTCCTCCGCCAAGAATTTTAATGATCCATTGCATGATTCCTAAGTAGTAAAGAACAGAAATTAGAGAGGAGAAAAAGATAATAATCGTTAACACATTAAAGGCAAAAATAAATCCTGTTGCCTGTGAAGGATCCCCTAATGAACCAAATAGAAACCCGACACCTTCTCCCGCAAACCCAATAACCTGCTGTACTGCTTCAGTCAATTGTTTAAAAGCATTCCGTCCTGTTTCCCATCGCAGTACAATAAAAGCAAACAGAATTTGTATAGCCAGACCCCCGGCTATCGTTCTTACGTTAATTCTTTTCTTGTTTTCAGACAATAAAAAAGCGATCACAAAAATAGTTGTAATCCCAAGAATACCCCACAAAAAGTTATTCACTACTTTCACCCCATTTAATTACTTAGAAAGACCATAATAAAATAACAATAATCCTGTAAGTTGTCCACTTTTTCTCGACATTTTCTTCCTAAATTCGACACATCCAGAAATTGGTTGAAATAACAGTAGTCTTTTCCCATTAAAAACATTTTTTACACAGGTACTTTATCCCTAAAAATCGGTGGTTGTTGTGGTACAATTTACCTAAACAACTTTTCGTAAAGGGATTGAATGACTGTGAACGCTTCTGAATATTTATATGATAAACAACTAAATTGTCCAGTATGCATGAAGTTCTTCCAAACGAAGAAAGTCCGCTCCTCTAAAATTCGCATTCTCTCTCATGACACTGATTTTTGTTCACATTACCTGGATAACGATTGCAATCCGCTTTTTTATTATGTTAACGTTTGCCCGTCCTGCGGATACGCTTATTCCGATCACTCCCAGCTGACCCTAACGTCAGCTGCCAAAGCTGCCATTCACAATCACATCAGCTCAAAATGGAATGGATCAGATTATGGAATAATCCGCTCTAAGCTGCAGGCAATCCAAGCTTATAAGCTCGGAATACTATCAGCTTCCCTTTCAAATGAACTGCATATTATCAAAGCGGGTATGTTTCTGAGACTGGCCTGGCTGTACCGGACTTTGTTTGACAATGGTGCAGAAGAGGAAAAACGATTTATGAGTGCTGCTCTTCAGGAGTATATACAATCCTATATGAATCTTGACTTTGAAACAGCGGGCTACTCTGAAACCAGACTACTGTATCTTATCGGTGAATTAAGCAGAAGAACTGGAAATAAGCAGCAAGCTACAATCTACTTTTCCCGAATTATCCAAAATCAGTCCTCAATAAAAGAAAAAAGGTTGATTTTGATGGCGAAGGAAAGGTGGCAGGATGTAAGAAACGGTCTTATTGGAGGAGAAGCTCTCACATCTGCTGAGGATTCTGTTGATATACATAGATAGGACGGTCCATCGAGTGCCGGCAGGCTAGGTTAAGTAACTCTGGTAGGATCAAAGTGACAATTGTCACGTTTGCGTAAGATAGAAAAGCTGGGCTTATTTTACTTTTGTTGCTGCATTCATCCGGAATAAAAACAACAAATCTATCCTTGTCGGCACATAGCCTTACATACAAAAAAGGCGCCTCAAAAGCAACCTTTGAGACACCCTCATACCTTTAAAACATAGGATTTTCCTCTAAATACTGATATATATTATCCACCAGCTCATCAGGCGTTTCCCCCGAGACAATTTCCCCGTTTACCAAAGCGAACATTGACTCAAAGCACTTGCCGCAATAGCCGAGGCATCCGTACTCAACAATATCGAGGTTCGGATCTTTTTCCAGTTTTTCCAATGCTTTCTGAGATCCGTTGGCCAGATTGCTGATGCAGAATTCAATGATTGGTTTCAATGCTTTCACCTCTTATTACAATTAATCCTACCTTCTCTGCGTGTATTTAGTCAATATCCAGCAGTTTTTCTTCAATCATTCAACATATTTATCGAAAAGTGATGTACTAAATAAAATATTTTAGCCAATAATCGTTATTTTTAATGAAATCATTGAGATTTTGCCTCAAATTCGATATACTTTTTTATGGCATTTTGAAAAGGTTTTCTTATAGTTTACTATATTAATAAGTAGTCAATTTTCACATACTAACAGGGAAAAGGGGAATCCGCATATGAAGAATTTAGTAATTCTTGGCGGTGGCTACGGCGGTATGCGCATCCTTCATCGTCTGCTTCCAAATCAGCTGCCTGCTGATGTAAACATTACACTAGTTGATAAAAATCCTTACCATTGTTTGAAAACGGAATATTATGCGTTAGCAGCAGGGACCATTTCAGATCATCACATCCGCGTTACCTTCCCTGAACACCCAAATCTTCATTATAAATATGGGGAGGTTACCTCGGTTGACCTTGATAACAAGCAGATACTGTTTCAAGATGGCGAACCCCTTCTCTATGATGAATTAGTCATCGGACTCGGCTGTGAAGATAAATATCATAATGTTCCTGGTGCAGAAGAACACAGCTGCAGCATCCAGACGATTGATCAGTCCAGAAAAGCTTCGCAGCTTCTGAACAATCTTCCGGCGGGTGCAACTGTCGGGATTGTCGGAGCGGGACTCAGCGGAGTGGAGCTTGCCAGTGAATTGAGAGAAAGCAGAACTGACTTGAAGGTTAAATTGTTTGACCGCGGCAGTATCATTTTGTCCGCTTTTCCTGAAAGATTAAGCAGATATGTGCAAAGCTGGTTCGAAGAGAATGGTGTGGACATTATTAATGGGGCCAATGTCACGAAGGTTGAGGAAAATACGATTTATAACCATGATGAGCCTGTTCATTGCGATGCAATTGTCTGGACAGCAGGCATTCAGCCAAGCCGGATTGTCCGCGAACTTCCAGTGGAGAAGGATGTTCAGGGAAGAGTGGTTTTGAGCTTGCACCACCATCTTCCCCAAGATGAAAATGTGTTTGTTGTAGGCGACTGCGCAAGCCTGCCCCACGCGCCGAGTGCACAGCTTGCTGAGGCTCAGGCTGAACAAATTGTGCAGGTGCTTACTGCCCGGTGGAAAAATGAACCTCTTCCAGAATCTTTTCCTCCATTTAAGTTGAAGGGCATTCTTGGTTCTCTCGGTAAAAAGCACGGCTTTGGCCTGGTTGGCGAGCGGGCACTGACGGGCCGTGTAGCACGATTGCTGAAGTCAGGAATTCTCTGGATGTATAAATACCATAATGGGTAAGCCCATGTAGTACCCCGGACTGCCGGCAAGCAACTGATGACGTGCTTGTCTGCAGCCCTTTTTTATGTATTCGGGTTCAGCAAACCTTCATGGATTGCTATATTCTTTCTAACTTCTTATTTCATTGTTTGTTGATGATCAGAAATCATTCTGTCCAAGTCTGCTAAAAGGTCATGTAATTCAAAAAGAATCTTGTCCTTTTTCTCGTTGAATCTGTTCATTTCGGATACTTTCTCCCGAATGTCTTTCATACTTACTTTCTTCATCCTTAATTCTATCTGTCTTTTTTCTCTATTTATAAACATCTTTAAAACGAAACCCCTTCTGTATACCAAATGCCGCTGCACGAAATAAATCAGCATTGGCAAGGTACTGTGTAATTCACTACTTCAATAAATTCCTGCATTGTTTCTTCAGCACACAACTTTTTCCAGGCAGGTGGAGCCTGCATTGCAAACAAGCCATCATCAACAGCGATTCACTATATCCGGCATGCTCTGGACAGCTGTGAAAGACAACAGCTAACATATCAGCATTTTCTAAATCTACATCCTTGATTATTATCGGTAGAAGAGGAATATTATTAAAACTTAACCGTCGTCCAAATATTGGAATACTATTTACAAACACAGACGAAAAGCCCTTCCACTTCCGTGGCAGGGCTGGTTAAGAAGCGAAAGCCTACTTGTTCCGATCATCCCTTTGGCTGTTAGGAGCATCTGACAGTGAACCCTTTTTAGTATCGTAGCCTTTATCCAGTCCTGAAAATCTTTTATAATCATCAGGCCTGTCTGCTCCAGTTGTTTTTTTAGTCATCTTTATCACCTCCCCGCCTTAACTTCTCCGATTCAAAATAGCCTTATGTACGGTACTTTAGGCAAAACATAAATTTCAGCTTTCAAAGCATAATAGTACAAGTAGGGAGGTGTTTAAAAATGGATAAAAAGCAGGAAGCAGCAAACAATGAAAACCTCTTAATAGCCGGCAGAACATTCGATCCTTCTGATTACGAAGGCAAATCACAGGTCAGCAGCGGGCTGTCTCTTACCCATGAGCAAGTGAATGATGATTATTATGAAGGCACTGTGGATCAGGAATTAAAATAAGGGAAGCAGCGTATCCTTTATTACAAACAAAAGAGGCTTCAAAAGATAACGGTTCACCCTTTTGAAGCCTCTTTTTATCTGCTCTACTCTCACTGCACGAATTAGATGCTTTGCACCTCTGAGCGGTGTTTTTCTACTTCTTCATACACTCTCTTCAGCTTAGGATTTCCTTCTCCCACAATCGCCCCTTCTACACTAACAAGAGGATAAAAGAATTCATCTTTCATGATTCTTTCACATATGTCCTTCTGTTGGGGATCTTTGGGCGGCTGTTGAATATCTATATATAACATGGTAAAGAGCTGGTCGGGATATTTTCTTTGCAGTGCCGCTTCCAGCCATTCAAAAGTTTCCTTTGAGGAAGGGAGATTTACACAGCTTGGACAGAGTATTTCCGCCCCGTATACACAAACTTCGATTTCCTGTTTCATGTTATCATCCTTCCACAAACCGTTTTCTCCATTGTATGCCAGTTGATAAGATTTTTCTATGTTAACCTTTCCACTATTATGCTGGATGTGTTAAAATAATCTAGAATTTTCTCATTAGATTTTCATTCTCATTTTGAATATAATAGAGATAAGGATTAGGAAAGGAGTTAATCTTACATGACTGAACATGAGCAAATGATTGAACAGGTCCAGGAAGTTTTAGATAAATTGCGTCCCTTCTTGCTTCGTGACGGAGGAGACTGTGAACTGGTAGATGTAGAAGATGGCATTGTAAAGCTTCGTCTTTTAGGGGCATGCGGAAGCTGCCCAAGTTCTACAATTACACTGAAAGCCGGCATCGAGCGTGCACTCCTCGAAGAAGTGCCAGGAGTAGTAGAAGTAGAACAAGTATTTTAATTAAACAAAAAACCTGCAGCCCTTCTGCAGGTTTTTTTCTTGTGTAAAGAAAAGGAACATCCTTATAAATAACGATGAAACCAGTCTCTGATCGCATGAAGCCGCTGAATCCGCAACTTGAGGTCGCCATTTCTCGATAGATCATGATTGGCTTCAGGAAATCTCATAAACTCTGCTGTTTTCCCATAATATTTAAGTGCAGTGTACAATTGTTCAGCCTGTTCAATTGGACAGCGGTAATCTTTTTCGCTATGCAGGATCAGGAGGGGCGTCTCCATTTGTTTAACATATTTAAGCGGAGAACGTTCCCAAAGCTTTTCAGCCTCTTCAAAAGGATTCCAGCCAACCTCTCCCTCTGTAAAATAATAGCCGATATCGCTGGTTCCGAAAAAACTAATCCAATTGCTGATTGACCTTTGAGTTACAGCGGCCTTGAAACGGTTAGTTTGGCCGATGATCCAGTTAGTCATAAATCCTCCATAGCTTCCTCCTGCTGCACCCAGCCTGTCACTGTCAATACAGGAGTAGTGTTCAATTGCATAATCCACTGCACCCATTACATCATGATAATCATTACCCCCATAATCTCCCCTGACCAAATCTGCAAACTCCTGGCCATATCCATGGCTTCCTCGTGGATTCACATACAGCACCCCAAACCCGGAAGCTGCAAGCATCTGAAATTCATGAAAATATGTGTTCCCATACATGGCATGCGGCCCGCCGTGTATATAAAGAAGAAACGGATACTTTTTACCCTCTTCCATTGCAGAAGGCTTTAGCACCCAGCCGTGCACTTCCTGTTCTGCAGCTCCTGCAAAACTGAATTTCTCAGGTTTGGATACAGCAGCATCCCTGAGAAACTGATCGTTGATCTGCGTCATTTGCTGTGAGTTTCCCATGGCGAAATTCAGAAAATAAAGCTGACAGGGTGACACTGGTGAACTGATGGCAGCAATAGCAGTATGGGTAGATGGATGTACGGAAAAGGCATAAATATGTTCTTCCTCTGATCTGACGGGAAATAGATATCCATCAGGAGATCCATAATACAGATGGGTGCTTCCCTGATCAGATGCTAAAAAATAAAACCCGGCAGAATCAGCAGTCCACTGTATGAGTGACGGAGGAGTACCGTATAAAAAGTCGGTTACAGCAGCATCTCCAATGTAAATGTCCAGCTGTGCTGATAATTCAAAAAGAACACTGTCAGAAAACCGGTACAGCCAGATTCTGTTGAGTGTCGCTCCCTTTTTTTTCTGCTGATGCCCCGTAAAGCTCATGTATGTCCCATCGGGAGAATAGCTGATTGAAGAATACACACCGGTTCCTTTAGTAATATTTATGGTGTTTTTGTCAGGAAGACTGCGCTCGTAAATATCTGTTAATGGGGAAGTTTCATCCTCTCTTTTATCTGACAAATACGCAATTCTGCTGCCGTCAGGAGAAAATACGCCGGAATAGCAATTATATACTCCATCAGTGACAGCTTCTGCCTCTTCAGTACCTTCGCTAATCAAAATCAGCTGTTTTTTTCTATCTCTTAAGAATCCATGAGCATCAGACTTATAGGAAATATTTTTAACCAGCAGAGGCTCATCGATAGCAGCATTTCTTTCTTCTTCTCCAAATACGGTGACCAAGATGGAGCTGCCGTCAGGAGACCAGATTGGCTCAGATACTCCTGCAAATTTCAGCGGCAGTTTCCTCGCCTCACCGCCCTGACTCTGCA
This sequence comes from Metabacillus lacus, assembly GCF_009674805.1. Taxonomy (GTDB): domain Bacteria; phylum Bacillota; class Bacilli; order Bacillales; family Bacillaceae; genus Metabacillus_C; species Metabacillus_C lacus. Next base: position 39,281 of record NZ_WKKI01000029.1, read on the forward strand.
TCACATAAAGCTCCGTTTTCCCTTTTCTGTCTGACAGAAATAAAAGCTTGCTTCCATCGGGACTCCATCTGGGATGGTAATCTTTACCCGCCCCGAATGTCCACTGTGTTTTAGTTCCGTTTACGATGTCCAGTATGTAAATATTTGACTTATAACGATTTTCCTTGTCGCATATCATTGTTCGTACATATGCTGCTTTTTTTCCGTCCGGTGACATTTGAGGATCATTGACTGATGTCAGCAAATATAAATCCTCCGCTGTAATGGCCCTTTTTTTCATGTTCTCCATATTTACTCCCCTTTTTCAGTTTGGTACATATCACATAGCGCTATTGCCCGTTGAGTTTAACGGACGTATGAAGAAAACAGCGAAAAAAGCCCAGCCGTCCGGCGGCTGAGCTTACGCATTCTGCTCTAAAGGAACATCCCAGGTTACTCGGACGCCAAGCGGATCTGCCTTCAATTCTACTACATCACCTTCCGAAAATCTCTCTTTTAGGGCTGAGATGAGACGGGATCCCGTCCCTTTTTCACACAGGAGGATTAAAGCTGGCCCGGCACCGCTGATCACAGTGGCAAGGGCACCATGTTCTTCTGCAGTTTTTTCAACCTCTTCCATTTCCGGGATTAATACTCTGCGGTAAGGTTGATGAAACATATCACTTTTCATCATGCTCCCTGCCACTTTCAAATTCCCGCTTATGAGGGCAGCAATCATGACATTGCTGACAGCGCTCGCTGAAACTGCTTCAGGATAGCCAAAGGAGCTTGGAAGCACGCTTCGTGCATCTTTCGTAAACAGCTCATAGGAAGGAATGTACGCTGCAAATTCAGCGTCAGGCGCAGGCATTGACACTGCATGGGCGGTTTCCTCCATCCAGCAGCCGATAATCATTCCGCCGTATATGGAAGCTCCGACATTATCAGGATGCTTCTCCATACTGCAGCCAAGAAACAGCTTTTCCTCATTTGTCAGCTGTAGTCCGCAAACTTGATTGGCAAGTTCAATTCCTCCTACAATAGCGGCAGCGCTGCTTCCAAGCCCCCTTGCTACCGGAATATCGCTCCAAACTTCAACGGCGCAAGGAGGAAGCTCCCTGTTTTTATAGCCCGCTGCAAGCAGAGCCGCCTTGCATATCAGGTTTTCCTCCCCGCAAGGCAGCCCCTCCACTTCTTTAGAAGAAGCCGTGAAATTCCATGTGGGAAATCTTTTTACTGTCAGCACAAGATACCGGTTAACTGCGAGACCAATAGAGTCAAAGCCCGGCCCAAGATTGGCTGTACTCCCTGGAACAGTTATTTTCACAGAGTCACAATCCCTCATGAAAAAACGCCTCCAAGTATTTCCATTGCCTCAGCTTTGTTATTGGGAAGCAGAACAGGCTTCATCAAAGCCGAATTTATCGCAGTGTCAGGATCCTTCAATCCGTTTCCTGTCAAAACAGCAGCCACAGTACTGCCTTTTGGAATCTCGCCGGTTGAGAGCTGCTTCAGAATTCCTGCCAATGATGCGCAGGAAGCAGGCTCTGCGAAAATCCCCTCAGTTTTAGCAAGTCTTTTGTAGGCTTGAAGTATTTCGTTGTCAGTTACTTCATCAATCTTTCCAAGGGACTGCTCTGCGGCCTCTACGGCAAGATGCCAGCTCGCTGGATTTCCAATTCTTATAGCTGTTGCAATTGTTTCCGGTTTTTCAATAACCTGGTTTCGGACAATGGCCGCTGATCCTTCCGCCTCAAAACCTCTCATTTGGGGAAGCCCTGTTTGCGCATGCTCATGATACTCCTTAAAGCCCTTCCAATAGGCTGAGATATTCCCAGCGTTTCCGACTGGAAGCGCGAGAATATCCGGAGCTTTTCCAAGCTGATCGCATATTTCAAATGCAGCGGTTTTCTGGCCTTCCAATCTGTATGGATTGACCGAATTGACAAGGGTAATCGGCAGCTGGCTGCAAACACTCCTGACCATTTGAAGAGCTTCATCAAAATTTCCCTCGATGGAATAAATCTCAGCTCCGTACATAACAGCCTGCGCGAGCTTTCCGACAGCAACCTTTCCTTCCGGTATCACAACGAAGCACTTCAAGTTTGCTCTTGCCGCATATGCTGCTGCTGAAGCTGATGTGTTGCCGGTAGAGGCGCACATAATGGCAGTGCTTCCCTCTTCCTTTGCCTTGGCAACCGCCATCACCATCCCTCTGTCTTTAAAAGAACCGGTCGGATTAGCACCTTCATTTTTAACATAAAGCTTTATTCCCAGCTCTTCTGACAGCCTGCCGCAGTAAATCAACGGCGTATTGCCTTCATGCAGCGTCAGAGCAGGGGTAGCATCTGTTACTGGAAGATGCTCCCGATAATGGTGCAGCAGTCCTTGCCAGTTCATGATTCTCCATTCCCTTCTACACGATACTTGCTTTTCACTTGATCAATAACATCCAAATCATGCAGCTCGCTCAGTATTTCATCAAAATCCTTCTTCGATGCCTTGTGAGTAATAATGACAATCTCAGCAAGATTTTCACCCTTCAGCGGCAGCTGAAGAATTTTTTCAAAACTGATGCCCCGTTCTGAAAAGAGAGCCGTAATTTTAGCGAGCGCCCCCACCTGATCTTTTACATGAATGCGGAGAAAATATTGTGCAAAAATTTCATGCGGCTGTTTCAGCTGCTTATCATACTGCGGAGCTACAGCACTTCGGCCATTAACCCCCAGCCGCATATTTTTCAGAACACCAACCAAATCCGAAACTACTGCTGTAGCAGTAGGCAGACTTCCTGCTCCAGGACCGTAAAACATTGTTTCTCCCACAGCTTCGCCATACACATAAACCGCATTATATTCATTATTCACAGCTGCCAGCGGATGAGAGTCCGGCAGGAGTGCAGGCTGAACAGATACCTCTGCCTTTCCGCTGCTGCGGTCTGCAATGCCGATCAGCTTCATTGTGTACCCCAGCTGCTTGCTGTAGCTGATATCATCATCTGATACCTGCGTAATTCCTTTTACACTCACATCCTCTAAATCTACATTCATCGAAAATCCTAATCTCGCAAGTATTGCCATTTTTCTAGCTGCATCTAGCCCTTCAACATCACTTTCAGGATCGCTTTCAGCAAAGCCCAGCTCTTGGGCTTCCTTAAGAATCTCTTCATAGGATGATCCGTTTTTGCTCATCTTAGTTAATATATAATTTGTCGTTCCATTGACGATTCCCATCATCTTGTTAATTCTGTCGGACGCCAGCCCGTCTACTAAACTTCTAAGTATAGGAATGCCTCCTGCTACGCTGGCTTCATAAAATAAGTCACATTTCTTTTCAGTGGCAGCTGTCAGGAGCTCAGTTCCATGCGCTGCAATCAGATCCTTGTTTGCAGTAACAATATGTTTCTTTTCTTGGATGGCATCCAGCAGATAGATTTTTGTTTCATCAATTCCTCCCATCACCTCAATCAGCACATCAATATCTTTATCATTAATCACTTCGTAGGGATCCAGGGTAAGCAGCTCTCGGTCTATGTTAACCGCTCTTTTTTTATCCAAATCCTTTACCAGCACTTTCTTTACCTCAACAGGACATCCTACTACATGCATCAATTTGTCCTGATGGTCCTCGATAATTCTGACCACACCGCACCCTACCGTGCCCAAACCCAGCAATCCCACTTTGATGGCTTTCATATGAACTCTCCCTTTTTGTCTATCTAGAATAGACATTTGTTTATATACAGTAGACAATAATATAATTGTCATTATATAAAAACCTTTACTGATTTACAAGGGTAATTTGTCAAAATATTTAAAAAGGATAAAGAAAATTGTTTAAGTCTAAGAAAAAAGACATTCCAAAAGACGGAATACAACAGACCGTAACAATAAAGATAGATACCAATGTGGTTAGATCTCCACTCACGATGGACGCTTTCACATGAAGTCCATTAGATTGTGTAAATACCTAAATAAATAGAAATAGATTGTTGTTTTTGAAAGGGTGGTAAAGCGCCTTGGAAGCCGCTATTCATATATAAACGGAGGAATTCCGTCTATTCCTAGAAAACAGGGTAAATGGCCTCAAATAAACGGAGGAATTCCGCCTATGCACCTAAAAAACCGCTACATGGATGATTTTCAGCAGCTTAAGCGGAATTCGTTCCCTTATTTCCCCTATAAAATGAACTATTCTGAATGTAACCGGAATTTATACGCTTATTTTTTCTTTGATGGGATTTTTCGTCTCGTGAATTTAAAATTCATGAACGATTGTTCAGCAGCTGAAAACAGTGTTGCCAAGAGTGAATAAAAGGACTATTACACAATTATACGAACTTAATTCGCTTTCCGCGGGCGGAGCCGAACCTCTTCCCTCGCAGAAGTCGCCATCCACCGTTCCAATCAATTTATTACTCTAGAGAAATCCGTTTTATCTAGAAGTGACAATTGGCAACTTTGCCTTGGCAAGATGCTTGTCTCTGAAATTAAATAGATCGTGAGTTAAAGTACTAAGAAAATAACTGCGGAGGGTGCCTGACTCCTGGGAGATTGGCGGGAGGGGCGAGACCCCACAGAAGTCAAGCAGCAACAAGGAGGCTCGCCGCCCCCCCGGCAAGCAAGCACATGGAGCGGAAAGCAGCTTTTCCCCCACCATTCCTAAACAAAAAATGACAAAAGGTAGCGAGAAGGGCTTCTCACTACCTTTTGTCGACAATTTGAGACATTCCCGAATGACGGAATAGCTACCACTATTTTTATAAAGTGATTTCAGCCGTTTTTACTGAACAGGGGTCTCAGGTTTTTTCCCTGATAGTACTGCACTGAGGTTTCTGCTGCAAAGCTGAATCATTTCTGTCCTCGTTTCCCTGCTCGCACTTCCGATGTGTGGAAGCGCAACCACATTGGGTAAGCGTAAAAGGGGATGATCTCCTCCTATCGGTTCCCTTTCAAACACATCCAGCCCTGCACCTGCGATCCATCCTTCTTCTAAGGCTAAAAGAAGCGCTTCCTCCACGACCACTGCTCCTCTGGAAGCATTCACAAAAACAGCTTCCCTTTTCATTTGCTGAAATGCTTCTCTGTTGAAGAGCTCCTTTGTTTCATTGGTAAGCGGTGCGAGGCAGACTACAAAATCAGAACGCTTCAGCAAGTCATGGAATTCACAATACTCTGCTCCCAGCTCCTCTTCGGCTTCCCTGTTCCTGGAACGGTTATGATAGAGAATTTTCATATCAAAGCCTGTTGTTCTTTTGGCGAAGGTCCGGCCAATCTTGCCCATGCCAACAATGCCGACGGTTTTATGATGCAAGTCGGTGCCTGCCAGCAAGTATGGCCCCCAGCTTTTCCACTTGCCCTCTTTTACATACTGAGCACTTTCCACAATTCTTCTGGCTGCTGCCATCATCAGGGCAAACGTCAAATCAGCTGTGGTGTCAGTCAAAACATCGGGTGTATTGCAAACGGTAATTCCCTTTTCAGTACAGTGATCTATGTCGATATTATCAAAGCCGACAGCCAAGTTTGCAATCACCTTCAGCTGCGGTGCGGAATGCAACAGCTCCTGATCCACCTTATCAGAAAGCATAGTCAGCAGACCATCTGCTTTTGCCGCTTTTTTCAGCAGAAGCTCTCTCGGGCAAGGAACTTCTTCTTCCTCCCACATTTCAACGTCCGCTGCTCTTTTTATTTCCTGGATAAATTCCAAAGGTAGCTTTCTTGTTATAAACACAAATGGTTTCAATGCCTTCACTCCTGATACGTATTAGTTTGAATACTCCTATAGTATCAATTGCGGAGGCACTGTCCAAGTTAGAGCCATGAAATTGCCGGTAAATTAATTTTTCTCGTTCTAATGGAAAGCATGCTTGAATAAGCGGAAAGAAACTCCTCATATTTATTCGAGTCTTTTAGCATCTTTTTCAATCTTGTTTCCGCTTCTTTTTTCCCTGCTTCATTTGATAAATAATACTCTTCTATGCATTCAAAGTAATGAAGCGGGAACAACAGCCTGCTGTATAAAAGCCTCCAGGAGAATGAGGAAAGCGGTGTGGTGCGGTCGTATTCTTCAAGAAAGCGAAAGCCCTCTTCTCTCATTTCTGCCTGCCTGTGGTGAAACTCATGGCGCAAATGCTCTGCAATATCTCTGCTGCAGTGATCAAAGATCCAGTCAGTGGGCATTTTCATAGGATGTTCACCCTGCCACAGTCCCGCAGAAAAACGATTATGGCTGATTGTCGCTGCATCAATTGGCTGCGGATGATCATCGAGTTCCGTATCTACCAGATATTGAATGGCGTTTTCTGCTAAACCTAAGTAGTAGGGAAAAGATTCGATAAACAATTTTTCAAAAGGATCAAGCGGATGTGCCTGAACCTTGCCTCTCCAAAACCCCTCTAGCTGATCCAGTCTTTTTTCCCATAGATGCTTCCACTGCCCGATACGGTTCACTTTGGTTATTGAATATGGAAAGGCCCGTGCTTTTTGATGAAACCTCGCCAGTTCTCTTCCTGGTGAACTTGCAGCCCTTTTTTGGCTGAGATTGCTCCGGCAAATGCTGTACCGGACAGATTTTTCTTCAAAATACAGTCCGTTGTCTTTCGTCAGGAGAAATGCTGCGACATGAGGATCGCCCTTTTCCTGCAGAAATTGGCTCATATAATAAAGCTCGTACAGCTCTTCGTCTTCAAACGAACTGACCGGAACAATGCAGCACACCGAATTTTGAGTGCGAAAGGCTTCATATCTTCCTGCCTTGAACAGGTCATAGACCTGCAGGCCATATTGCTCCCTGATTGTTTTTTTCAATTTCATACCCTCCAGATGAAACGGTTTAATATAAAATTAGTCCTTTCCCCTGGAGATTATGAATAGATTTAGAAATGTTGTATTAAGGACTTTTTAAAAAGGGTATATTTATATAGCACAAATAAAATGACAATGTATAAAATAGTAAAAAAGATTGGGTGAAGTTGATGAAGGAAAAAGCAAAAATGGATGAAGTAGAACTTCGTGCCAGAGAATGGCTTGAAGAAAGAGGCGTGACACAATCAGATATAGCTGAACTTGTTTATTTTTTACAAAAGAAATATCACCCTAACTTAGACATGCAGGACTGCATGGAAAACGTTGATCGGGTACTTGCTAAGCGGGAAGTGCAAAATGCAATATTATCAGGTATTCAGCTGGATGTACTGGCTGAACAGGGCCAGCTTCAAGAGCCTTTGCTGTCCATTATCCAAAAAGACGAAGGATTGTATGGTGTAGATGAAATACTCGCCTTTTCCATTGTTAATATATATGGTTCCATTGGGTTCACAAATTATGGATATATCGACAAGGAAAAGCCCGGAATTCTCGGCTTCCTAAATGACAAAGAATCAGGAATGTGCCATACGTTTCTGGATGATATTGTTGGAGCCATTGCGGCAGCTGCTTCCAGCAGGCTTGCCCACCGTGCCCAGAATACAGAGTGAAAACCTGCAGCTGTAAGTTAAAAAAGAAGCATTCGGATGCCATGCGTCTCCGAATGCTTCTTTTATTTCCTTAAATGTACGGCAGCCACTCTGTGAGAGAATGAGCTGTATAAGTTGGCTTTTTCTCATATCCGCCCAGCAGCTCCACTGTTGTAACACCCGTATGAACAAGCAGAGTATCCAGTCCGGTATTCATGCCGGCCATAATATCCGTATCATAATTATCACCGATCATCAACGTGTCTTCCTTAGCCGTTCCGATAACTTTTAAGGCCTGCTCCATGATAATGGCTTCCGGCTTGCCGATAAACAAAGGCTGCACCGTTGTTGAGACAGTCAGGACAGAAGTAAGCGAGCCATTGCCGGGTAAAAGTCCGCGCTCAGTCGGAATGGCAATATCTCCATTTGTCGAGATAAATACTGCGCCGTTTCGAATTTCAATACAGCCCTTTGCAAGCTTTTCATAATTAATGCCGCGGTCAATGCCAGTGACAACAAAATCAGCATGTTCATCCACAAGCTCATGTCCCCGTTCAAGCAAAGCCTGCTGAATTCCTTCTTCACCAATAACATAAACCCTGGCATTTTCTTTCTTTTCAGCTATGTACTGTGCCGTCGCCATGCTCGTCGTAAATACCTGCTCCTCAGCTGCCGGTATGTTAAACTGGTTCAGTTTATCCGCAACCTGTGCAGGTGTTCTTGAAGAGTTATTTGTCACAAATAAATAAGGAATATCCTTTTCTTTTAGCGCTCTTACAAAAGCACAAGCTTCTTCTATTTTTTCTTTTCCCCGATACATGGTTCCGTCGAGGTCAATTAAATATCCTTTATAGCTTTTCATGTTGATGCACTCCTTCGATTATGCAGGCTGTTAAGTCCGCCCCTTTGCTGCGCTTGTTCCCTGAAAAAAAGCATATCCTTGATTGGCTGCAGAAGTCAATCAATTTACTTCCCCGCAGCATATATAAAACAGGGCTGACCTGCCGGCAGGAACACATTATTTTGGTTTAAATGCCGAAACTGGACCAAGTTCATTCTCAAGGTATCTCCTAATGTGGGTACTAAAGGCAGAAAGTTGGCCCATGTTTTTATGAAGAATAGCGGAAAGCTCACTGTGATTGATATCTAAATACTGCTGAACCAGCACCTTCCGTAAAGAAACAACCTCTTTTAAGCTGCCTTCATGGTCAACCGGTACAACTTTTTCATCCAAAAGAATGTCGATAATATCTTCGTAGCTGCCCGGATCACGCATAATAAATCCGTCTATCATGGCATTGCCTGTGTCCAAAATAGACTCAATAATCATATGAGCTGCTCTTTCCAAAGCCAGAAGCTCAAATGCATTTTCCCAGGTTTCTTTTCCGCTGATAAGCTGAAGCCTGGAATCCAGATAAACCAAAGTTGCTTCTATCTTTTCCCGATCTACAAAATACATTCCTCTTCACCACCCTTCCTACAATGCTACCCGATCTAATAAAAGTTTTCCAGGTTTGGCATACAGATATCCCTGTGCCAAATCAACCCGGTTTCTCGAGAGTACTTCCGCCTCTTCTTTTTTTTCAATTCCCTCTGCCACAACAAGGGAACCTGTTTCTTTTGCAATTAATAATAATCCTTTCAGCATGGATTCCTTTACAGAATTCGTATCGATATCCTGAATGACGGAACGGTCAATTTTAATAATATCAGGCATAATTTCACTGATGGTGTGCAGGCTTGCATAACCCGCCCCAGTGTCATCTACAGCAAATCTGAAGCCTTTCAGCCTCAGGCTGCCGATATTCTCGTGAAAAAATTTCAGTCCCTCTATAGAATCTCTTTCAGTAATTTCGAAAATAATTTGCTGCGGCTTGATATAAGGGTACTCGAGAAGCATTTTTTCCAGTGCAGCCACAAATCTTTTATTGCCGAGTGTAAGCGGTGTAAAGTTAATGAAAATATCTTCTTTGCACTGAGACTCACCTATCATCAGAAAAGCCTTTTCCAATACCAGCAGCTCCAGGTCATAGACCATATTTGTCTGCCTGGCAACTGAAAATAGCTGAAGAGGATACTCATAGGGAGTATTCTCCGGCCCCCTCGCTAAAAACTCCCAGCCTTTCACCTGATTTTCAGCCAAATCAACAATTGGCTGGGCGAGCAATGAAAGATGACGCTTATGTATGATGTTTCTCATTTCCAGGACCATTTCAATATATTGCGACTGAACGCGCTTCTGAGCCATGGCAATCGCCTGCTGCTGCGCTTTAAAAATTGCATCTTGAGTAGAATAATGCTGTTTTTCAATAAACATATAACCAATATCAAAATCCAGGTCAAAATACGGATATAACTTTGAAATCCCCTTTTTTATTGCAGGAGATATATCTTTAATAAACGTTTCTATATAAACAACATTTTGCTTATGTTCATTGTTTTTCAAAAATAGGATCAGGCCGTCACTGCTGTGATCATGAACGACTAGAACATCTTCCCGGTAAGCTGAACCCTCCAGCGCTTCCCTGAAGGATTTTTTAAAATCTTCCTTAAAGGCTGCTGCTTGTGTTGATTCAAGCTGCTGCTGCAGCTCTTTTGTATTAGACAAATTAAACACAATGACTGCGACCTGCATACCTTGGGAGACAGCAGAATACACTCCTTCAAGTACAGGATTGCGCAGGACGAACTGCGGGGGATAATAACGCAAAAATTTGTAGGGCATAAATATCTTGCTCCATTTTTTGATTCTTGATGTGAGTGTATCCCAGGATCCTTTATCCATATTCTCAACCCTTCTGTACTCCATTTCTTTGCATTACTATTTTACCACATTTTGACTGAATTCGACTTTATTCTTGGAAATTTTATCTATGTTGAAACGCATACAGTTGAAAAGAGGGAAGTGCAGCTGAAACATAATTTCAAGACATTCTAGTCACAATAATTCAGGAAGGTGGTGAGACAAATTGAAAGAAAATGAAAAGCTCTACAGTGATTTTGTAAATGTTGAAAGTATGAAGGACAGGCATGTACAGGTAGAATACCCCGAAGGACCTTACGGAGCCCCAAGAAATAAAGAAAAACCCCAGGAGAAAAAGTAGTAATGTGCTTAATATCGGAGGAGGCAGGCGGGCGGGAATACCGGAAAAAAGGTGAAGAAAAAAATCGAAGCGATGAGCCCCGATTTCTTTACTTTCTTACACGTTTAACAATAAAGTAGGCACAGCCGAAATTACAGTATTCATAAAGATATTCATCCAGCGTACTGATTTTGGTGTCATAGGTGGATTTTTGATTTTGATCATCAAAAAATCCCTTCAGACGAAGCTGGTTATAACCCCAGTCACCTACAATATAATCGTATTTATTTAAAATTTCGGAATAGCGTCCTTTAAATGCCTCTTCATTAAAGCCGTTTCTTTCCTCTTTGATTAACTCAAAGCATTGATTTTGAATACAAATCAATCCTATCACTCACTTTCTTGCTTCTCTCTTCCTTTATATTACCATATAGAAGAGTAACTTCTCCATCAATTACTAAGAGAGTAAATCCTTCCTCAGCAAATACTATCGTTGAGGAGGTGTTAACCATGAAGATATATGGACTTTCTTCTTTTATCATCGGATTAACCGTTTTAACAGGGTGTCAATACGGAGCAAATCACACAGAAGATCTTTTTGAGGAAAGTGGAACCACCATCAATGTCCATGATTCAAGTGAACTTTATAACGAAGATGGCATTGCTAACGATGATGATGGAGATACTTCCAACTTTGGGTATGTCCGCGTTCAAAAAAGCCCATTAGCCAATGACAAAAATGAACATAAATATTACGGAATTGACCGGGAGCAGCTTGCCAACATCGTCAGTGGACTCAGCGTGCAGCTGCCTAACGTCAAGGACATCGCAACACTTGTAACGGATGAAGAAATTCTGGTCGCATATGAATCTGATACCCAAAATCGCTTTGAAACAGCGGATCAGGTCAAAAAAACTGCCATATCCGTTGCGCCCCGGTACTATCACGTATACGTATCGGACGATCCCCGCTTGATTGAAGAAATTGAAGGATACAGCTACCTGGACTCAAACAGCAGGGACATTGACCAAATCATCAACGGCACCATCAAGACAATGAAAAAATCCCCTCAGGGAAGAAAACTAAATAACGGCGAAAACCCTAATGGCGAGGGTTACGGCGAAATGAATGAAGAACTCGATGACGACACTAAGGATGGGAATCGCTGGGAATAAGAAAAGCGGAAGGCGCCTGCTCAGCAGCGACAAGCATAAGATGGGTTGGACGAAAGGTCGCTCTTTGACCTTTTGA
>NZ_WKKI01000030.1 GCF_009674805.1 Metabacillus lacus
TAAGGCTTCTAACCGTCGGTGCAACGGGATAGCCTAATCCATAACTAGCGGTTACGCTGGTGTTCTTAGGAATCCCCCACTTCAAACAGCTCGCAAGAGCAGTTAAGTGGCGGGTAGTTCAAGGATGACCTTTCAGCAGAAAACCTTAACGAAAAGGGTACTGGAATATTTAATAAACGTGGCTGATCATCCTCAAGCTAAGGAAATAATGACTTCTGCAAAGAATGAAATAGATGGTTATATCATACTGATTGAAAGTATTCTTTTGGAGGAAGGGGCAGCAGTGCCTGTCGGCTTTACGGAGCAGGATGTTCATATTGGGGCGGAAAAATTATATGATTTTCATTTTGATATCCTGTTTCTTCGCTTATTAAAAGAAATAAGCATGGGCCTGCACACACTTCATCTAAATATGTCCTATAGGTCGGATATGATAGAGCTTTACAAGGATTTGTCACGTTTTACACAAGGGGTTTTTACAGATTGCATGGATTATTTGTCAGAGCACAGCGCCCTTTCAAGACCGCCTTTGGTCACTCCGGAATACAGTGTTGAATTTGTGGACAGTACCAAATATTTGAGCGGCCTAAATCCTTTTAATCAAAAAAGAGTTCTTAATACTGTGTAAGTTGCGCATCTGTACTATGCAATAGAAACAAATATCTTCGGCATGCAGCTTATGACGGGATTTGCACAGTGTGCCAAAGATCCAGATGTAAAAAAGTACTTTGTGAAAGGCAAGAAGCTCTCTAAAAAAATTGTCTCCGACTACAGCAAGATCCTACTCGAAAGCGATATCTCGGTCCCTTCCAGTATCAGCGCCAAACCAACAGCATCCACAGCGGCTCCATTCTCTGATAAGCTGATGATGTACTGCACCAGCCTTTTTTGCAGCTTTGGACTTGGAAGCAATGCACTCGGGACCGCATTCAGCCTGCGCACCGATCTTCCGCTCTCATTGATTTCAACAGCAAAAGACATCCTGACATACGGACAGGAAGGCGGAAAGATAATGGCAGAAAAAGGTTGGATGGAGGAGCCCCCTCAAATGGAAGACAGGGTAAATCTAATACAAAAGTTTATATTCGCAGCCCTCGAGCATGTACGAGGGTTTTTTCTATCGGATAAAATTAAGGATTCTTAAGAAAATCTTTATAAATTCATTAGAATTTTCGTGTATGCTATTACCATTAGCTTAAGAAAAAAGGAGGCTGCTGCCATGACCAGCATACTGATAGTGGATGATGATGAGCAGATCCGCAACTTAATTTCTATTTACCTTCATAATGACGGCTATCGTTCCCTGCAGGCAGGCAGCGGCTTTGAAGCATTGGCAGTGCTGGAAAAAGAGAGTGTTGACTTGATTATCTTGGATATCATGATGCCCAAAATGGACGGAATACAAGCTTGCCTGAAGATTCGAGAAGAGCGGGAAATGCCGATTATTATGCTCTCCGCTAAGTCGGAAGATATGGATAAAATACAGGGGCTTGCTGCAGGTGCTGATGATTATCTCAGCAAACCTTTTAATCCATTGGAGCTGATGGCAAGGGTAAAGTCACAGCTGCGAAGGTATAAAAAGTATAATCCATCGGCAGGTGAGCAGCAGGCTGTTTTTGAAATTGGCGCGCTGAAAATCAATGCCCAGACACGGCAGGTTTGGTCTGATGGAAACGAAGTCAGACTGACGCCAAAGGAGTTTGATATTCTGGAACTTCTGGCGAAAAACAGAGGAAATGTGTTAAGTATACAAAGAATATATGAAAGCATTTGGAAAGAGAGATACTTTCAATCTGATAATACCGTGATGGTTCATATTACAAAAATCAGAGAAAAGATTGAACCTGTGCCTAAGCAGCCCATCTACATTAAAACCATTTGGGGAGCAGGCTATAAAATATGAAAAAGCTGAGCTTTAAGCTGCTGGCCGTAATTACCCTTAGTTTTTTTCTCTCTTTCGGTGTTATGGCCGCTTTGGTAAGAATGATCGTTGAATATTACAGGCTGGATGAAGGCGTTACTGTATGGCAGTACAACACGTTAACTTTTTTATTTTTATTTTCAGTCATTGCTACTTTTATCGTCAGCTTTCTTCTGTTAATTCGGCATCGCTTGAAATATTTACAGCAAATGACAGAGGCCGTACGCAGCATTGCTGAAGGAGATCTTGGTTTTCAGGTGCCGGTAAAAGGACAGGACGAGCTTGCACAGCTATCGGGCAGCATTAATATCATGTCACAAAAGCTGAAGGAGCAGTTTGAAAGCGAAAGAAAGCTTCAACAGTCAAAGAATGAATTAATCACAAATGTATCACATGATGTTCGTACACCCTTAACCTCCATTATCGGGTATTTGGAACTGCTGCGAAATCAGGAATATCATCATGAAGAGCAGCTGGCTGAGTATATTGAAACAACATATGGAAAAACAATAGAGTTAAAAAACCTTGTGAATGAATTATTCGAATATACAAGACTCAGCAGTCCTGATATGGTTTTGAATCAATCCATGGTAGACGTTTCAGGGATTCTAACTCAAATGAGCGGAGAGTATGTGCCTATTTTTGAAAACAGAAACATTTCTATTGAGCTTTCACTCTCGGAAGGTCTGAATTTGTTTATTGATGTGGAGAAACTCGTCAGGGTATTTGATCAGTTATTCTCAAACGCCCTTAAATACAGTGATGCTCCATCAAACTTGAAAATCAGTGCATATCGTGACGCAGCTTATGTTCACATAGCCTTTACCAATTCCGCAGCGGATTTTTCTGAAAGAGACCCTAACATCCTGTTTGAACGTTTTTACAGGACGGATACTTCAAGGCATTCGGAAGGGGCGGGACTCGGCCTTGCTATATCTAAAAGAATAATTGAACTGCACAATGGCAGAATGCATGCTGACTATCAACATAAATTACTGACCATTCATATTGAACTACTGGCAGGTGATTAAATGGGAAAACAAATGTTAAAATTAGCAGGATTCGCCATGATGATCACACTGTTGATCATCTGTCTGGCGAGTCTGCCGGATCTACTCACGGTGCCGCTGAGTGCTGTGGGAATATCGCTGGCTTTGCTATCGCTTTTAATGGTATCCGGCATGTATTCACCGAAAAAAACATTACCAGTATCCAAATTCAAGAAACTGATTTTCAGCTACTTTATTTTCGCGTTTGCCAGCGCAGGTGTTTTAAAGGTAGTGGAGTTTGCTGCAGCTATCAGGGAGACTGGCCTGCAGGCTTTCCTGGAACAAAACGGTGCGGCAGCCCACTATATTTTTTTTGCAATCTGCTTTCTTCAGCCCATAGCTCTTCCTTTTCCAGAAGCAATAACTGTTATAGCAGGCAGTGCAGTGCTCGGGCCCTTAGCGGCTTCCATCCTTTCCTTAACAGGTACAACATTGGGAATTATCGTTATGTTTTATGCAGCCCGGTTTGGAGGAGAGCCTCTTATAAGGAAAATTGTTGAGAAGGAAAAGATAGAGCGCTATCATTATTATGTGAGAAAGAACGAAACGCTGATTTTAATTTTGCTATTTATTTTTCCTCTGCTGCCGGATGAAGTCATTTGCATTGGAGCTGGTTTGAGCGGCATATCTGCTTCAAAGCTTATTCCGATTGCCTTTCTTTCTAAAGTGGTCACATCATTTTCATTAGCTTATTCTACTATTCTCGCATCTGTATTTAACATAGGGACAACTGAATTGCTGCTTCTGGTATTTGTCGTCTTTTCAGCGGGATACCTGGGCACAACCTACTATAAGAGAAACTTCAGGTCCCAAGGATAGAGCCTAAAATATGCTTGTCTGGTTGTTTTTTTCAAGATAAAATAGAATGGGAGAATAAAGAAAAAGAAATGATGAATGGGGCAGTGTTAAATGACAGCTTTGTCAAAGGTAGCATCCTATTTGATTGAACATTGTGAGATATTAGCGGGGGATGTAACAGAAGAGATTGTCGAGCGGTTTCCTTTTGAAGTTCCGCAGGCAGAAGTAGAATCAGCAAAGAGAATGTATAGTGAATTTTTATTTTTTCTTGGAGAATCTATAAATTGTACTGAAAATTCTGTGCCTGAAACGCTTCAAAGATGGAGCAAAGGCAACGGAGAACGGGCTGCTGCGTCCAATGCCAAAATTTCTGATATATTTATAAGATACCCGGATACAAGAATGGTTTTTTCCGATTTTGTCCTTAATCTTGGCAAGCAGTTTGATCTCACGTCAGATGAAATTGTGTTGATCCTGAAAAGAATCAATCATTTGCTTGACCTCAGTATAAATGAAACTGTTTTTGCATATGAAGCCAGAACAGATTTCAACCTGAAAGAGGCTCAGGAAAAAATTCGCGAGCTTGCCTCACCAGTCGTGCCCATTCAGGAAGGAATCGCAATACTGCCGCTGATTGGGAAAATTGACACTGATCGGGCTGAGCATTTGCTGAATAAAGTGGTGCCTGAGCTGCCTCACCTTGAAGTGAACTGCTTAATCCTTGATTTCTCAGGAATTGTCACGATTGATACAGATGTAGCTAGTCATATATTTAATTTATATAATGTACTGCGTCTCTTGGGCATTAACGTGATCTTTACAGGAATCAGACCTGAGCTGGCGACAAAAGTGATTCATGGAGGAATCGACTTTTCCAGCCATAAAATATATGCAAATGTTCGAGAAGCCATTAAGGCGTTATAAATGATGAAGGTGTCCGAAAGCTGTGCTTTCGGGCATTTTTTTGGTGTGGGTGGCTGGTGAACGGTGGAGAGGGGCGAACAGTGCCAGGCACCACCCGGAAAGGCGAACAGTGCCAGGCACCACCCGAAAAATCTTGTTTCACAGGGCGAACAGTGCCAGGCACCACCCGAAGAATCTTGTTTCACGACCTGTTTCACGGTAGAGAGGGGCGAACAGTGCCAGGCACCACCCGAAGAATCTTGTTTCACAGCCTGTTTCACGGTGGAGATAAAGCGAACAGTGCCAGGCACCACCCGAAAAATCTCGTTACACGGCTTGTTTCAGTAAAGAGGGGCGAACAGTGCCAGGCACCACCCGAAAAATCTCGTTTCACAGCTTTTTTCACGGTGGAGAGGGGCGAACAGTGCCAGGCA
The DNA here is from genome assembly GCF_009674805.1 of Metabacillus lacus. Classification (GTDB taxonomy): domain Bacteria; phylum Bacillota; class Bacilli; order Bacillales; family Bacillaceae; genus Metabacillus_C; species Metabacillus_C lacus. The sequence continues at coordinate 5,106 of NZ_WKKI01000030.1, forward strand.
CCACCCGAAAGATCTTGTTTCACGGTTTGTTTCACGGTGGAGAGGGGCGAACAGTGCCAGGCACCACCCGAAGAATCTTGTTTCACGACCTGTTTCACGGTGGAGAGGTGCGAACAGTGCCAGGCACCACCCGAATAATCTTGTTTCACGGCTTGTTTCACGGTGGAGAGGGGCGAACAGTGCCAGGCACCACCCGAAGAATCTTGTTTCACACTTCGTTTCACGGGAAGAGTGTCAGGCAATTTAAATGCTAGCCCCCAAAAGCTCTTTCAAACCAGCATTCGGGTAACCATTTCTTAGAAAATGACAGAAACTATAATTGAAATTAATTCTCATTATCAATTATAATATATGGGAGTAACAAAAGGAGGAGAGTACATGTTTATACAGCTGAAAACCATTACTGTTTTAGAAGGACATGCAGAGAGAATGACAGAAAGATTTGCAGGGGAAGGAATCATTGAACAGCAGCTCGGCTTTGTTGATTTACATGTTATGAAGAAGAAACAGAGACGTGGAGATGAGGAAGTCGTTGTGATGATTCGCTGGGAATCAGAAGAGGCGTGGAAAGCATGGGAAACGAGTGATGTTCATCTGGCAGGGCATAAAGCCAGAAGAGGCGTTCCACAGCCGGAGTTCATCCTGGACAGCAAGCAGGATACATATCATGTGATGGGTTCGAAAACATTTAAGGGTAGTGAAATAATATAGAAAAGAGTTCAGCTTCCACAAAACAAGGAAAAGATACAAGAAATTACTACTGGAAAGCGCTTTTGCAGGCCTAACCTTAAAGGCTGCCTGACATAAGGGGGTGAAAAAGAATGAAGTACTATGTGGTGGATGCATTCGCTGAGAGAATTTTTGAAGGAAATCCAGCAGGGGTTATGATTTTGGAAGATTGGATTTCTGAGCAATTGATGCAGAACATAGCGATTGAGAATAATCTTTCCGAAACAGCATTCGCGGTAAGGGAAGGAGAAAGATATGGACTCAGGTGGTTTACTCCCGGCGGTGAAATAGATTTGTGCGGTCATGCGACACTGGCAGCTGCTTTTGTTATCTTGAATTTTATAGAAGGTGAAAAAGAGACTGTAGAATTTTTGACCAAAAGCGGAATATTGATTGTGAACAAAAGAGGAGAACTGTATGAGCTGGACTTTCCGGCCATGAGCTCCAAGGAAGTTCCGATTACAGATGTTATGGAGAAAGCGCTTGGAGTTAGGCCGGAAGAGGCATACCTGAATAGAGATCTGATTCTTGTACTGAAGTCAGAGGATGCTGTGAAGAATCTTTGTCCTGATTTTGATCAATTAAAGAAGCTGCCGGATGGGCTTGGAGTCTGTGTGACTGCAGCAGGAAACGAAGTTGATTTTGTATCGCGTGCTTACTTTCCAAAACTGAATATTAATGAGGATCCCGTAACCGGTTCCCTGCACTGCAGCCTGATTCCATATTGGTCAAACCAGCTTGGTAAGAAGGAGTTATCTGCCAGACAGCTGTCTACACGAGGAGGCAGGCTATTCTGCAGCCTTCAAGGGGAAAGGGTTAAAATTGCCGGAAAAGCTGCTTTGTATTCTGTAGGAGAAATTATGATAGAGAGCTGACATTTATATTTGAATCATCCCCTTTCAGCAGCTGCTGAAAGGGATTTTTTGTGTGTAATTTTAAGCCAAATAAAATTAATATTCTCTGCAGGGCTTTTTATTTTATCATGACAATTGCGCAGCACATCAACCTTCATTTCCATGCTTAAAATGCCCTGTTGCTTTGGCGAGAAGCAGCTGTACTTCCTTTTCATCAGCGGCAGTACTTATGCGGGATACAAGTTTCCCAGCTTCACTGCCTTTCAAAATCTTAATCTGCTTGTTCTTATAAAAAAGAAAAACAGATTGATTTTTAGCAACTTTGTAACTGAAGGGCTGTTCATCCAGCCGGTTTCTTTTGTCTATATTCCCCATAACGTTCCCCCTTTTTGATATGTCTATTCGCTGCCCGAGATTCAATTCCTCTTAATCAGCCTGCTGCAAACTAACATTCATCCCGAAAAAATCCCCTACAGCCGCTGCTGAGGGGGATTTTTTGTGTATTTCTAAAAATATGCTTTAAGCATCAAGACCGTGACCTTTTCTCGTTAGCAGCATGTAAATAAAGTAAGGTGCTCCTATCACAGATACCACAATGCCGATGGGTATGTCGGCCGGTGCAAGCAGGTTTCTTCCAATCATATCTGAAAAAAGAAGAATGGCTGCTCCAATCATGGCTGACATGGGCAGCAGGCTGAAATAATTGGGTCCTGTCAGTCTTCTGGCGAGATGGGGAGCCAATAGGCCAATAAAGGAGATTCCTCCGCCTACTGATACACAAGAACCTGCCAGTGCGGCTGACAGGCACAGGAGCGTCCGGCGCTGTCTTTCAACATGAAGGCCCAAAGCAGCTGGAAGCGGTTCTTTTAGCTGCAATACATTCAAGGCTCTTCCTTTAAAAAACACAAGAGGCAGCAAAATGGCGATCCACGGTAGGAGCGCCCATACATATTTCCATTGAGTTCCCCAGATGCTGCCTGTCAGCCAGATGGCAGCCTGCTGAAAATCTCTCGGGTCCATCTTTAGCTGAAGGATGATAAGAAGTGCACCGCAAAGCGCGTTAAAACCAAGCCCCATCAGGAGCAGCCGATTTGGTTCAATTCCGTTTTTCCATGAAAATGCATAAATCAGGCCGGCAATCAGCAAAGCACCTCCAAAAGCAAAAACTGGCAGAAGAAATGGGCTGAGCAGAAGGCCTGAGCCGCTTCCTCCCTGTGTGATAAATATGATGAAAACGACGGCCAGCCCGGCACCCGCATTGATGCCGATAATTCCGGGATCAGCCAGAGAATTTCTTGATATTCCCTGAAGGATAGCCCCCGATACAGCAAGTCCCGCCCCAATCAGCATTGCAATGACCATTCTGGGCAGGCGGAGCTGATATAAGACAAGCTCCTGCTTAGCTGTGCCGCTGCCTTGCAGTACCGCCAGAATTTCGCTGGGACCTACAGGCATCACGCCTGTAGAAAGGCTGATTATGAAAATCGTAAAGATAAATAACAAAAAACCAATAAGCCAATATTTTGCAGAAATCAGTGCTTGTTTCCATTCCATTATAAGCTCCTCCCTCCCCGGCGAGATAACCAAAGAAAGAACGGTACACCTATTAAAGCGGTAATGGCGCTGACAGGTGTTTCAAATGGCGGATTGATCATTCGCGCACCTATGTCGGCCAGCAGCAGCAGAAAAGCGCCTGCCACTGCACTAAAAGGAAGAAGAATTCTGTAATCTGCACCAACTATGGAACGGACAATATGAGGGACCACCAAGCCGATAAAGCCGATAGCACCAGCAATGGCTACTGCGGCGCCTGAGAGAAGAATGACTGCTATCAAACCGATGATCCGCGTGTTTTTCTTGGATTCGCCCAGGCCGGCAGCAATTTCGTCTCCTAAAGAAAGGATGGTCAGTGATCTGCTGATGATAAGGGAGAGCCCAAGCCCCAGCATTGTGACAGGAAAAAGTATGTATACATGCTGCCACTTTACTCCTGACAGCCCTCCGGCAAACCAAAAGCTAATATCCTGGGAGACTTGAAAATACAGGGCAATCCCTGTGGAAAGAGCAGAAAACAGGGTCCCAAGAGCAGCTCCTGCAAGGGTGAGTGAGACAGGAGAAAGCTGGTCCTTAGACAGGACAGTAAAGGCCATGATCGCAGATGCGGCTGCAGCAGAACCAAGAAAAGACCATGCGAGAAGAATCCAGTAGGATCCGGACGAAAAGAATGCAAGATAAATTGCGATCGCAAGTCCAGCTCCCTGCGTAATGCCGATGATGGAAGGATCAGCCAGCGGATTTCTGGTCATGCCCTGCATGATTGTGCCTGTGACAGCGAGGGCTGCTCCTGTTAATGCTGCCGATAATGCCCGCGGAAGGCGAACCTCCTTTATAAGCTGATGCTCCATAAGCTGGGGATTAAAGCTGTAAAAAGCTTCAGCGATGACCTGAAGAGGGACAGGCACAGCACCAAGGCTGATGGAAAGAGCAAAACACAGGAAAACGGCAGCTAGTGAGGAAGATGCCCAAATGAACAAGCTGCCTTTTCTTTTTATATGAGATAAAACAACCATGACTACTTCATCCTTTAATATTATAATAGATAATGAGAATCATTTTCACTTTTTAAATCTACCTCTGAAGAAGAGGCTTTGTCAACTCAATTTCTGTACATAAACTAGAAAAGGTGGAAAAAGATGATAGACCAACTTGTGAAAACCTCCAAATTCACTTTGCATGAAGGAAGAGGAGAACATGTGAACAGCCACAGTGAATACAGTTTACTATATATTTCTGCCGGATCAGGACATCTGGAAATGGCAGACAAGAGAACTAGACTGAGAGAAGGGGAGGGGAAATGGGTGACGGGGAAAGCTTTTCTCTTCCCTGGCTCCGCTCAGCCGCTGCAAGGCTACGTACTCAGCTGGCAGGGTGATGTTCCAGCTCTGGAATCACTGACAGCTCTGGCAGGAGTTCCCCTCAGCAGCTGCCCTCCAGCAAAAACGACACCGTATTGGGAAGAGATGCTCCGCAAAAGTGGAGCAGGGGATATTTGCCATTCCTGCTCTTTTCAAGCAGCTCTCTGGGCTCTCCTTGCAATGTTAACAGCAAGTCCCCAAATATCGGATATGGAAGAAGTTCTGGATTATATGGAGAGAGACATGACTGCTCCCAGTTCTGTCGCGGAGCTTGCAGAGCGGTTTGGAATGACACCTACTTCTTTTTCCAGGGCGTTTAAAAAGAAGACGGGCATGTCTCCTAAGGATTATATGAACAATGTGAGGATTGCCGCTGCAAAAACGATGCTGCTGCAGGAAAAAGATATTACTGCAAAAGAGGTTGCGTACCGGATCGGATTGCAGGATGAGTTTTATTTCAGCAGATTGTTTAAAAAGAGAGAAGGAACACCTCCTTCTGTTTTTATGAAACGGGCTCAGCCCCGCATAGCCGTTGTGAGCCAGCTGTTTCTGCAGGATCACCTTCTGTCATTGGGTATCCAGCCCGTCGCAGCACCTGCTTATCCAAGTATCTATCCCGGCGGCAAAGGGCTTCCAGGTCATCTTGCCGAACACATGGAGGGATCCTTGCTTTTGAATGCAGAAAGAGCCTTCTGCTTAAAGCAGGTAGCTGGAACAAGTCCTGATCTTGTTATCAAAACGGACGCCCATCTGGAGCGGGAGCAGTCGCCGGTCTGGAGCCACAGAAATGAAGTATATACTATGCCTTTTCACACATCATGGAAGGGATATTTAAGAGAGATCAGCATTTTAACGGGACGAAAAGAAAAAGTGGCAGAAATAGAGTTTGAGATAGAAGCGTTGGAGAGAAAGCTGAAGAACAGGCTTCTTCACCAAAAGCAGAGGGAGGGCTGGGCAGTCATCTGGGCAAGACGTGATGAACTGCGTCTCTATGGGACCAGGAATCATGCTCTTCTGGAATTGCTCTTTGATGGTCTTGGCCTTCAGCCTGCAGAAAACCTTCCTGAGGAAACATATAAAGCTGTTTCAATTGAGGAGTTAGCCTCCATCAACCCTGAAAATATTTTGTTTCTCTGGAGCAATGAAAGTGACATCCTAAAAGCCGGGAATCATCTTCTGTGGAAAGAGATCAGCGCGGTACGCAATGGGAACCTTTATATGCCTAGTAGCCATTGCTGGGATCCATGGGGACCACTTGGCCGAAAGGTAATGATCAGGGATCTTGAGCAATATTTTCAAGGCAGGGAATTGCTGAAGGTATAAAAAAGATAAATTTGTCCATGCAAAAGGGAAGAAAAAGCCATGTTCTGTACAATGTATCACCGCTATCATTGAGAATGAGTTTCATTACTAATTAAGGAGAGATAAAATATGAAAAAGTTACTTGCTCCTTTGATACTATTACTTCTTCTGCTGATGGTATCAGCATGCGGTAATACAACAAACAGCGGTACAGAAGAAAGTGGAGAGGAACAGCAAGCTGCAACTGAAGAACAGGGCGGGGAAGAGCCGGCAGCAACAGAAGAAGAAACAGAGGAAACAAGAACAGTAGAGCATTTATTTGGCAAAGCAGAAGTGCCTGCAGAACCGAAGAAAGTTGTATTGCTCTCCCATGTATCATGGGAAGGCTCACTTGTATCAGTCGGCGTAAAGCCATATGCAGTTATGGCTTATGATAATGAATTTCCTCCTCATCTGACTGAAGAGCTTCAAGGAGTGACAGCTCTTCCATATGCAGATGAAATAAATTCTGAAGAAATTTTAAAGCTTGACCCTGATCTTTTAATCATAAGCGACCGCTATAAGCCGCTTTATGATCAGCTTTCCAAAACCATTCCAACAGTAGTTGTTGAAGTGGGAGGAGATTGGAAGGAAGATCACCTCAAAGTGGCAGAAGCTGTAGGAAAACTTGATGAAGGTGAAAAGGTTATAGAAGATCTGGAAAAAGAAGCAGAAGAGATAGGTGCTTCCATCCGTGAAAAGGTCGGAGAAGAAACATTTATGGCAGTGTCAATTAACAAAAAAGATATCAGAGTGTATGGAAGAAACAACCACGCAACCAATGCGCTGTTATTTGATGATATCGGGCTGAAGCCTGCTGAAAATATTCCTGAGGATTTTGGAGAAAACATTTCAATAGAAGGTCTGGCAAATTATAATCCAGATCACATCATTGATGTAACGTACTTCAACAGCGGTGAGTTTTATGACTCTGTTACAAGCGGTGAAGTATGGAACAGCCTGAATGCGGTGAAAAACGGAAATGTCCATACGTTAACAACAACATGGGGCTTCTGGGATCCGATCGAGCGTCAAAAAGGTCTTGAGGAAATCAAAGAGCTGCTAGTAAAAAACTGAACCATTAGGAAAAAACGAGGAGAACTCGTTTTTTTCTTATTCATGAATGAGAATGGTTCTCATTTACTAAGCACAAAGTTCTAGAAAGGAAGAAAAAATGTGCTGCTTTCTAAACAAATTGCAGAAAATGCTGCTTTCGAGGCATTTTTAAACAGTTATATCAGAGAGATTAATAGAGGAGAATGGTTTGCCAGAAATGAGTGGTTATTGAAAAACAAACCATCTGCCCTCATATCTGGAGAAGAAATTCTACAGCTGTTCCTTCCTCTTCAAGAAAAGGTGTTCGCGGTTTCAGTTTCCTATAAATCGCTCACAGGCTGCAGCAGATTTGCTAGCGTGTTTCAGTACGATTGTAAGGAGGAAGTATGGCATCAGAGTAATAAACTGTGTGTAATTGTCTCACTGATACAAGAACTGCAGCTTGGACAAAGTGGTGAAGATTTGCAAGGTAGCAGAGGGGAAGCTTACAGTGATCTGCTGTCAAGGGTGCTGGACAGCAGCAGATGTATTGAAAAATATGTTGAGCAAAGAGAAAAAGATGCATTCAGACTGTATTCCCCAAAGGCAAGCTTTATTGAAACAGAGCAATCTCTGCTGTTCGGACACTGGATGCATCCTTCTCCCAAAAGCCGGCAGGGTATGGCTGATTGGCAGCAGGAACGTTTTGCTCCTGAACTTCAAGGCAGTTTTCAGCTCCATTTCTTTTTGGCAGAGAATTCTTCTGTGAAGGAAGTATCTCTGCTGCAAGGTCGGCCAACATCATGGTTCCAGGAAAATATGGGTTCTGCATGCCCGAGCGGCTATTGTGCAGTTCCGGTCCATCCCCTTCAGGCACAATGGCTGCTGCAGCAGGAGTACGTGAAAAATGCATTGAGGGAGGGAACGCTCATAAACATAGGGCCGCAGGGAAGAGAGTTTTTCCCTACTTCATCAGTCAGGACCGTATACGCAGAAGATAAAGACTTTATGCTGAAGTTTTCTATACCTGTAAAACTTACGAATTCTCTTAGAAACAATAAGCTTTCAGAATGCTATGCAGGATTAGCAATGACAAAGCTCAGGAAGAAGATCCCTTTTTTATCAAGCCATCCTTCGTTCAAAATGATGGATGATCCCGCCTTTCTTACAATCATGTTTCCGGGAATGAAAGAATCCGGATTTGAAGTAATTATCAGGGAAAACCCATTTCGCCACTCACACGTGAACAGTGTCTGCTGTGTCGCTGCACTGGTACAGCAGCCGCTTCCGGGCCATAAATCCAGGCTGTATCAAACAGTGCAGCTTCTGGCTGAAAAAAGGCACCTATCCCTCAAAGAGGCGGGCATGCTTTGGTTTCAATCCTACTTTGACCGCTGTGTGAAGCCGCTGCTGGAGCTTTACGACTGCTGGGGTATTGCACTCGAAGCTCATCAGCAAAACAGCGTGATTGAATGCAGGGATTACCTGCCGCATACCTTTTACTACAGGGATAATCAGGGATACTACCTGTCTGAGCGCTGCAGGAACAAGCTTGTGGCAATGGAGCCTTCGTTAGCGGAACTTCAGGAGTTGTTTTACAACGAGTCTGTGATTAAAGAAAGGTTTTCATACTATTTATTCTTTAACCAGATTTTTTCAATACTTCACCGGCTCGGAGCTGAAGATGTCATAGAGGAAGAGGTCCTGATATCCTGGCTGCAATGCAGACTGGATAAACTGAGTACAGTCTTGAAGGCAAGCGGAAAAGATGTTGTTGCATATGTGCTGAATCAGCCAAAGCTTCGGGTGAAAGCCAATTTATTGACGAGTTTTTATGAGATAGATGAATTGGAGGCTGAGCTGGAGCAGGCAGTTTACAGGGAAGTGAATAACCCCCTGTATAGGAATGAAAAGGAGGCTTTGCTGCATGAAAAAAAACATCTCCTCTCAAGCAGAGAGCAGGGTGCGCAGACAGCTGGCTGAAGCACTGCTGTTTGAGGAACTTCTCCCTTATGAGGAGCGGGGGGAAGAATTTATTCTCTATGGAAAGCACACGTATCTCTTTACAGGTAAAAGATCGGCATGGGACAGGATCAGGCTGGATGAGAAAGGGATTTTTGTTGTAAAGAAAGGCAAGAAGGAAGAGGCTGATATTCATGATCTGCTGAAGGAGATATCAGGAAATGATGAAATCTATTCAGAAGTGGCAGCAGAATTGGAGCAAACAGTCAAATTCACGAATCACACCCTTCAACTAGAAAGAAAACACAGAAGCACCTTGAGTTATGAAGAGCTGGAAGCAGAAATAGATGAGGGTCATCGCTATCATCCCTGCTTTAAATCTCGAAGTGGCTTCTCGCTTGAGGATTCTGTTATGTATGGACCTGAACATAAAAGCAGCTTTGCACTTGGATGGCTGGCTGTTAGAAGAGATCAGTGCCACCTGGCTCTCCCTTGTGAAGAAACAGCTTTTTGGAAGAAAGAGCTCGGCAGCGAGCTGTACCAGATGCTGACCGGCAAGCTGTCAGCGCTGACAAAAGATACTGAGAAATACACTTTACTGCCCGTGCATCCATGGCAGTGGGAAAATATCAAGTATTCTTTGTTAAAAGAAGCTCTGGAGAAAAAACATATTCTTTGGCTGGGTGAAGCAGGTCCATTATACAGGGCCACAACTTCTGTCAGAACATTATTCTGCGTGGAAAATCCGGAACGAGCACATATCAAACTGTCTATGAATATGAGAAATACGTCTTCACTGCGTACGCTGCCTGTACATTCTGTTTATACAGCTCCTGAAGTGTCAGACTGGCTTCAAAATCTGGTAAATTCTGATCCTTATTTAAAGAAAAGAATGCTCCTTCTCCGCGAATATGCCGGTGCTGTATACTGCCCTTACAATCGGGGAACGGAGAGGGAAGCAGAGGGGCAGCTGGGTGTTATCTGGAGGGAGAGTGTCAGGGCAAAGCTGCAAGAAAAACAGTCTGCAGCACCCTTCACAGCTTTGTACTCAAGGGAACGGGATGAGAGCTTATTTTTAAAAGACTGGCTGACTATGTACGGTACAGAAGAATGGATGATGCAATTTATCAAAACAGCTGTCCTGCCAGTGTGGCATCTGCTGGCTGCACATGGAGCTGCCGTGGAAGCACATGCTCAAAATATGGTGCTTATCCATGAAAACGGCTGGCCTGCCGGTGTCATTTTAAGAGATTTTCATGAAAGTGTAGAGTATACAGCGGAATTTTTAGCAAATGGAGTACTGCCGGAATTTGAGACAAGTAACAGTTACTACAGGCATGCACCTGACGGCAAGTATTACCGCATGGCAAATGTTGAAGCACTTCGGGAACTGGTGATGGATACCTTGTTTGTTTTCCATTTAAGTGAGCTGTCTTATGTGCTGGAAGCTGAAGGCTGTATGAGTGAAAATCGTTTTTGGAACATGGTTTCCGACCTGATTGAAGAACACGTGGAATACTATGATTTAAAAAGCCGCCATGAATTGCTGGAATTTGACAAGGAAAAAATCTTTGCAGAATCTCTGCTGAAAAAAAGGCTGTGCGGCAAAAAGGAGGAAGAATGCCGCCACCTTGTTAACAACCCGTTTTTTTCATGGAAGAAAGGAAGGCAGAAAAGATGATGTTTATAAATGATACTTACTATAATCTTGAAGATTTTGAAACGCAGTTTGAAATTCTGGAGGAAAACTCATTCTGGAGAGATTGCGGGAGTAAAAGACTGGCAGTCTGTCTGGAGGACGCTTTCCTGTTTCTTGCCGCTGCCTTTTTTATTAGAAGCAAGGGAGGAACGCTGATTCCCATCCCGGCTTCCTCGCCTCCTGAAGCAGCAGTCCGGCTCGCTGACCGTGCTTCTGCGGATTTGTTATTCTATCAATCACAGATTTCTCCAACAGAATTTCAGCAAAAGAAGAAGGGGAAAAGCGGTCAGCTTGTGGGCTTTAGTTCAGGTACAACAGGTGAACCAAAATGTATTGAAAGAAGCTGGAATGCGATAGAGACGGAAATTGACAGCTACAATGAACATTTTCCGCTGAAAGAAAATCTTCAGCCTGTTATTGCCTGTCCTGTCACCCATTCTTTCGGTTTAATCAGCGGTGTCTTTTCTGCACTCCGCAGAGGATCTCAGCCCCTGATTATTACTGAGAAAAATCCAAAGTATTTACTGAAAAAGCTGAAGGAGCAGCGTGAACATTTACTCTATGCATCTCCCGTGCTGCTCTTTACTGTAGTCAGGCTGTTAAAGAGCACTGAGAGTCTATATGCAGTTATGTCTTCGGGTGCGATGCTGACTGAGCGGCAGCTGAAGCTGTTAAAAGAAAAAACGCACCTTGTACTTCAGCAATATGGATGTTCAGAAGCAGGGTGCATTGCTGCAGGAATTGCCTGCTCTGCAGAAGAAATGGGTCTGCCTCTTCCCCACCTTGCTGTATCAGCTGGGAAGAGTATGGAAGAGCCGGGTGAAATCCTGGTGGAAAGCAGCGGGAGCATCTTGCATACGAGAGATTGGGGATATGTAAGAGAAGACGGCGTACTTTGCTTTCTTTCAAGAATGGACGACATGATTAATGTAGCGGGATTGAATGTTTACCCGCAGGAAGTGGAAGCAATTCTTCTTGAAGCAGAAGGGATCGTAGAGGCGGCAGTTTATAAAAAGGCAGACAAGCTGGCAGGGGAAAGGGTTTGTGCACAAGTTGTGGTAAACGGCCCCCTGCAAGAGGAAAAACTGCGGGAATGGTGCCGCCAAAACCTTCAAGCTCATCAGATTCCTGTTGACATACATATTGTAGAAGCCATTCAAACATCAGCGAACGGAAAGCTTAACAGAAAACGTCTGGGGGAAATGGTGTTATGAACAGAGCGGAAATCAATGAAGCCATATTTGCTATGATGAAAGAGGAGCTTGAGCTGAACACGCTGGAAAATTACTCCGTGGACAGCAGGCTGAATGAGGACTTGTATATAGACTCAGTGATGCTGCTTGAGCTGATACTGGCACTGGAACTGCAATACGGCTTTTCCATACCTGATGACAGATTGCATCCTGAGAATTTTAAAACTGTAGGTTCCCTCATCCTGTTTTTGGAATCATTGAAAGTACATGAAGGGGACATGTAAATGATTAAAGTCCACTGTTTTGTGAGCTGCGTATGTGAAGCCATTAAAAGAGACAGAAATGCGGATCATCGTCCCTACTATTTTGGCGTATGGGATTCAGATTTTTATGTTACCGATAATTACAGACTGAATTATCATTCCGAATTCATCACTCATCAATTTTTCAGGGATTGGTATGAACTTTTATACGGAATAAAGCTTGAAGAATGGTACCGAAAAAATGAGTCTAAGAAAGAAAATATGACCCGCTTGGAGCAGCTTGTAAAATATAAGCCAGATCAACGCTGGATCATGGTTATGCTGGATTTGGCCATGCTGCCACAACGGGAGAATAAATTTCATCAAGCTCCTTTTCCTCATTATGTCATGCTGGAAAGAACGGAAAAAGAAGATACATGGCTGATGCTGGATCCCGATTTTCGCTGGGAAGGGGAATTGAAGAAAACCGAGATACTTGAAGCCGCTGCTTCTCACGCGGTTTCAGGAGGATTTTACTTTGATACTGAGAACATTCAGGTTCCTTCTGTTCAAACAGTGGAAGCCTACTTTAGAACCTGTTTTAAAAGGGACCACAACCCTTTTACCGAGGGAATTGGGAGGATTTTTAAGGCTTTCTCTTCAGATAACGGTGTACTGGAAAGAAAAGAACTGAAAGAAGCCCTGAAACAAATTCCTGTCCTCGCCATTCGAAAATATGCCTATGAGCATGCATTTGCTTATTTTTGGGATCATATGAGGTGGGAGGAAAGCGAATTTGAAGACTGGTGTACTGAAATAGAAAAGCTTGTTAAAAACTATTCTGTTATTCAGTATAAAGCGATGAAATTTGCCCAGACAGGGCTTAGGGCTGACAAGGAAGCTGTGGAAGCTTTGCTGGATCTGCAGCATCAGCTTGAGAAGAAAATAAAGGGAGCACTTTCTGCAGCTTTTGAGCAATGGTGCACCATTCATACTGCTTAAACGGAGGAAAAAAGCATCATGAACTTATCACTTTGTACCATTTCATTCCGGCATCATTTAACTTCACTGGAGGACATCAGCAATTTCGCTGTAAGAAACCAATTTCAGGGAATTGAATTGTGGGGTGCTCATGCAAAACAGCTTGCTGAAACCTCAGGCTGTCATATGAGCATGCTGAAAGAAAAAGGGCTGAGCGTTTCTATGCTCAGCCATTACCTTCCCCTTCACACACCGTATGATAATGTACACAAAGCATTTCAGTCTCTTTCTAATTTGGGTAGAAATTATGAAACCAATAAGCTCCGCATCTTTGCCGGTCATTGCGGGAGCGGTCATATCAGCCGTGAAGAAAGAACTGAGATTATCAGCACGCTGAAGCTGCTCTGCCGGCATGCAGAAGAAGCAGGTCAGCAGCTGCTGATTGAAACTCATCCCAATACCTTAGCAGATTCACTGTCTTCAACGCTTCAGCTGTTAGAAGAGGTGAATCATGATACATTGAAAATCAATTTTGATGTTCTGCATGTTTGGGAGGGAGGAGCAGAACCTGCAGAGGCAGCACGCCTGCTGCTGCCCTGCATTCAACACTATCATTTTAAGAACATAGCAGGCAGAGAACAGCTGCATGTTTTTCATCCGCAAAATGTGTATGCCCCTTCCGGCAGCAGGGAAGGTATGGTGCCGCTGTTTGAAGGAGCTGTGGACTACCAAGGGTTTCTGTATGACATGCTGCCTGCTGTAAAGGGAACAGATATCTCTCTTGAATGGTTTGGCGCAGATGTAGAGAACGTACTGGCAAATGATGCAAAGCTGTTCCATAAGCTTTCCGAAAGTGTTTATTTCAACAGCTGAATGCCGCGATTAAAAAAGGTGCTTCAAAGAACGCGTGACACATGTTCTTTGAAGCACCTTTTCTGTTTTCGTAAAAGAAAACAAGTACTCTCCACCGCAGCAAAAGATGAAAGCATGATCATCCGAAAAGGCTCCACACTCCATATATCAATACCGTGCATAATAGAGAGGTTGCAAGCTGACGAAGGATCATCATGACCGCGGTTCTCCAGCCAAGCTCTTTCGCTATTGTCCATAATGTGACAGAGCAGGCAGAAAGTGTTGATGCGAGAAAGACCAATAAAAGTATTTGAATTCCCGTCATGGAGGCCAGCAAAGAGCCGCTCCCTTCATTAAAGAGCAGAATGCCATCCTTTCGTATGGCTGAAAAGATGATCCCCGCAGCCCCTTCTGCAGGAAGTCCCAATAGTCCAAGTAGCGGAGCAACGAAGTATGACAAAGATTCTAAGATACCAAGATAGTTTAAAAAGCCTGCAGCAAGGCATATCATCAAAAACACAGGCATGGCCTGCTGAAGAAACTGCTTAATCTCCATAACAAGCTTGTAGCAGATTCCCCTGAAAGTAGGAAACTGGATAAAACTTTTTCTATGGAGAAAGGGCGGGAGCTGCTGATGAGCATTTCTGTACCAGAGCCTGGAATGAATGATGCTTCCAAATAAAAGAAGCAGCAGATAGGGAAAAAACATCCATGGTTTTTGGGCAGCGTTAAAAACGGATAATGTCGCACCAATCTGGTAGCTGCAGGCCGAACCAAATGATATGAGAGAAACACATTGTTTTCTTGTACAGAAACTGCACCCTCTGCTTTGAAACACCGCAACCACATTGCAGCCGAAACCTGACAAAATAGGGATGAGGTCTCTGCCTTGCAGCCCTGCCTTTCTTAAAACAGGGTCGAGAGTATCTGCAATTCTGTCTTTTATACCCATATCTTCGGTAATGCTTGAGCTTACGCTAATCAATAAAACAACAGGAAACGCCCAAATAAAAGAGTACAAACCGAGAGACAGCAAACCGTAGTCACCGAGCATCATCTCGGTAAAAATGAAAGGAGAGCCGCTCATTACTCTTGATAAGGGATCCAGGATATATCTTTCCGCCGGCTCCTCAATGAAACTGGATAGCTGGAATGCTGCAGCCACGGGCAAAAGGTACATGAGGATAAGAAAGCATAATGCAAACATTGGGCCGCTGATTTTTTTCTCAAAAAACAAAGCAGCAGGTTCCACCCTGCTTATATTCAGCTTCAACAGTGATTGAAGCATGCTGCTGTTTAGAGAAGGAGCTGTAAACAGAGACTGCTCTATCCTGTTTAAAAGTGAGCTTGAAGCTTGTCTGCTGTCAACAAGGTATACAGGCAAATTTCCTGAAGAAGATGCTCTTTTAATCGCTTTTATATCTTCCGTCCTCATTTTATCAGCATGTGTAACAATCAAAGCGCCCTTTTTATTTGCTGAATCAAGCAAAGGGGAAAGCCTTTCAAGCTCTTCTGTAAAAGAAGTGCCCCGAATCACAAGAATCAAGCTGTCTGCTTTACTCAGTTCATTGCTTGTTATCTTGCTTGCAAGAGAGGGATCTTCCTGCAAACCGGGGGCATCTATGAAGATGAAATGATCCTTGCGGTATTCGTTCACAGAATAAGTGGAGCCTTTGACATTTGTCTGATGAGAGACAGGGCGGCCGGCCAGTCTTGAAAATAAGGTGCTTTTGCCTGAAGATTCAAACCCCAGCAGAAGTATTCTGCCGGGGCTGGAAGGATTCGTCAGCATTCGCACTTGACCTCACAGCACGATAAATCCTCAAGAAGCATGTTGTTTCGGCTGTAGATTTCCAGTACAGCAGAGTCGATCGGTATTTGTGCCCGCTCTGATATTTCCTTGGCAACAACAGCAAAACGCTGGCGGAATTTATAAATGAAACAAAATATCACATTTTTGTGCTTTACATTTGGGCCTGCTAGAAATAAATTATCTGTGATAGAAGATTCATCTTTATCAGTTAAACGAGGGACGTTTTCGCCATCCCATTCGAACATGTCCTTTAGCTGCATTGCTCCTGATTGAAAGCCTGTTGCAAGAATCGGCTTGGCAGCAGCTGTATAAACATCTCCTGAAGTTAACCTGATATGATAGCCCTCTTCGTTCTCCTTTTCTACTTCTGCCACTTCTGCACCGTCAACCAAACGTAAAAGCGTAGAATTTTCTATAGTTTGTAACCTCTCTTTTGTATAAGGTGACAAACTCCGGCTCGGATCAGCATCAGAAGAACTCCAGGAAGCAGAACGGGACAGCAGAGTCACTCTTTTCCCATTATTGACGAGGTGATAAGCCGCATCTATGCCGCTTTCATATCCTCCTATGATTACAAATTCCTCTCCTTTAAGTTCCTTCCATGATGAAATCTTACTACTATGAATACAATGGTTGCTTCCCCTAATGCCCGCTGCTGAAGGAAATTGAAATTCTCCTGCAGCCCAAATGAGAAAGGTGGAAGAAATGGTTTCTTCACCATTAATAGTCAGCTGAAAGCTTTCCCTTTGCTTCAGTACACTGGTGACCATAGCTTCTTCATAGATTGGCAGTTCATAATGATCAGCCAGCATTTCAAGGTATTCTCCGTACTCTTTACCTGACAAGTGCTCTTTTTGGTATGTATAAGCAGGTGAAGTTTCCGGGGCAATTGCATTCAAATCCAGCAAGCCAAAGCCGTGTCCTGTAAAAGAGGGGGTAATGAGTTTCATTTCATCGGGCCACTGATAAAACGTTGAGCCGACCTGATTTCCTTCAAGTATAAGAAAATCATCGATACCCAGCTTTTTAAGAAGGATACCCATTCCGATACCAGCAGGGCCGGCACCGACAATTGTAATAGTTGTGTGCTGTTTCATATAACATCTTTCCTTTATCTATAAATAATTGCTTCCAGGAAGCATGTCTTGCATTTTCAACCTTCTGTGTATACAATCTTAATCGTAAAGGTTACGATTTGTAAAGTATTAAATCATTTTTAAAAGATAGGGGATAGTGGAATGAAAGCGAAAATCCCGGTGACAGTTCTTAGCGGTTATCTTGGTTCTGGTAAAACTACCTTGTTAAATCATGTACTCAATTCTGCAGGAAATCTTAAAGCTGCGGTTATTGTAAATGACATGAGTGAGATTAATATTGATGGAGCTCTGGTGAAGCATGGCTCTAACTTGTCAAGAACAGATGAAAAGCTTGTGGAAATGTCAAATGGATGCATATGCTGTACATTGCGTGAAGATTTATTAATTGAGGTAAAAAAACTGGCCGAAAAGGGAGATATTGATTACATCCTGATAGAATCGACGGGCATCAGTGAACCTGTTCCGGTTGCCCAGACTTTTTCTTATATAGATGAAGAGCTGGGAATAGACCTGACTGAGATTTGCAGGCTGGATACGATGGTTACAGTAGTGGATGCCAATCGTTTCTGGCATGATTTTCAATCAGGGGATTCCCTTTTACAGCGTAAAGAGGCCGCGGGAGAAGAAGATGACAGGGATATTGCAGATTTGTTAATCGATCAGATAGAGTTCTGCAATGTATTAATTTTAAACAAATGCGATTTGGTATCGGAAAAAGAACTGAATCAGCTTGAAAATGTGCTGAAGAAGCTGCAGCCGGAGGCACAGATTTTTCGCGCCGTTTACAGTAAAGTGAATCCGGGTCTGCTTCTCAACACTCAGCTGTTTGATTTTGATTCAGCAAGTTCTTCTGCCGGATGGCTGAAAGAGCTAAAACAGGGAGAGCATACTCCGGAAACAGAAGAATATGGCATTAGTTCGTTTGTATATGCTCGCCGCTACCCTTTTCATGCCGAGAGGCTGTTTCAATTCCTGCATACTCTTCCTGATCAAGTTGTTCGCGCGAAAGGGATTGCCTGGTGTGCTTCCAGAAACGATACAGCTCTACTATTCTCCCAGGCTGGCCCGTCAGTGTCACTTGAACCAATTACTTATTGGGTTGCAGCACTTCCCAAAGCAGAACAAAAAGCTATACTTTTAGAAAATCCTGAGCTGGCGAATGAATGGAACCCGGATTTTGGCGACAGACATACGAAACTGGTTTTTATAGGAAGAGACATGGACAAAGAAGAGCTTTTATATGAGCTTGACAGCTGTTTGTTGACAGACTCTGAGTTTTCAGAGGACTGGGACATGCTGCCTGATCCGTTCCGCTGGAATCTGCAGAGAAAATAAGGGAAGTAAGAAGGGTGTTGAATATGAAAGAAATGGAGATTTATATTTTAACAGGCTTTCTTGGAAGCGGGAAAACAACACTATTACAAAAATTGCTGGAAAAGGAAAAGAACAGAGACAGGAAAGTAGCCGTGATCATGAATGAACTCGGGAGCTACTCTGTGGACTCTAAACTTCTAGGCAAAGAAGCCACACTGCGCGAGCTGTTAAAGGGATGCATCTGCTGCACGCTGAAAGATGAAATGGAAAATGAAATTCTTTCACTCTATCAGAGCAGTCAGCCTGACGTAATCTACATTGAAGCGACGGGAATTGCCCACCCGCTGGAAATATTGGATGCGTGCACGTCTCCTATTATTGCTCCCTATGTTCAGATAAAGGCAATTTATTGTGTAGTGGATGCAGCCCGCTGGCTGAACAGGAAGCTTTTGAATGCCAATATCCGCTTGCTCCTTGAAGAACAAGTAATGTACAGCTCAAACATTATAATCAATAAAATAGATATAGTGACAGACGATGAAAGGACTAGGGTGAGAGAGGAGATTGCAGGGAAGAATCCTGGTGCTGCTATCCTTGAAACCACCTTTTCTAACGGGGAATTTGACGAATATGGAAAACCCTTGTGCCGTCCTGCAGCTGCTGAACACACACCTGCACATGCAGCACACCAACTAAAGATGCTCACAATGACCTACCAATTTTCTGTAGAATTAAATAAGCAGGCATTTCTTTCCTGGCTGAGCGATTTGCCGGGAAATGTGCTCCGCGTAAAAGGATTTGTCCGCTTTCACGGGGAAAAGTCTACATACCTGATTCAATATGCTTACGGTATTCCTGTAATCGAAAAAATGCCCCTTTCCCTTCGAGATACCATCGTCATAATTGGGTCAAATCTGCAAAAAGATGTTCACAAAATAGAATTGAAGAAGTTGGAAAAAAAGAGCTTGGACATAAGGGGAAATGACAGAAGAATATAGGTCTTTTCATAAACTAGTTGGCATGTTTATGATTTCTCACCATAAAATAAAACGTAATCATTTTGATTTGTAAAGAGGTGACAGAATGAGAAGAAAAATACCTGTATATGTAATCAGCGGATTCTTGGGAAGCGGGAAAACAACTGTTTTACTCAGACTAATTCAAGAATACGAGAAAATGAAAAAAACTCCGGGAATTATACTGAATGAGCTCGGTGAAACAAACATGGAAGCTCATTATTTTCATTCTCACAAAATAAAAGAACTGTTGAATGGCTGTATTTGCTGTTCAATTCAGGATGATTTAAAAGAAACACTACGACACTTTTCTGTTTTAGATGCAGACGTACTGTTTATTGAGGGAACAGGAGTCGCAAACCCAAATGAAATCAAGGACCTTCTCTTAAGCCCGGAGTTTCTCGAAATCTATGATCTTCAGTCTGTTATAGGTATGGCTGACGCTGGAAACTTTCTCGAATATAACAGCTGGTTATCAAGCACATCTCAAGTTCGGAAACTACTGGCAGAACAAGTTGCATGTTCAGATTTGCTGATTTTAAACAAAACAGATCTTGTGGATGAAAGGAAGCTTAAAAAGATTGAAGGAAAGATACACGGAATGCTTCCAGATACAGTTCCAGTTTTCCGTACTGAATACGCAAAAATTCCCGCGGACATTCTGCTGAGGAAGAGGCATAAAACAGCAGCCCATATTCAAAATGATGGCGGAGGAACAGTCAAGCAGGCGCATCACCATCACCATCACCATCATTCTGAGATTAATGCTTTAAAAATAGAGGCACGGGCTCCAGTAAACAGAACTCTTTTTGAAAAGTGGTTCGAAAGGCTTCCTGAAGAAGTGCTGCGGGCAAAAGGAGTCATTACATTTAAAGGTACACCAGGTACGTATGAATTTCAGTATGCATCCGGAAAGCTCAGTTTAAAAAGAATGAAAGAGCCCCATCAATACAATCCGGCAATGATTGTGATAGGAGAAAAGTTGAAACACGATGAACTGTTAACATCATTTCATTCTATTTGTTTAAACGCGGGCTGAATCAAATCGAACCAAGGGAAACCTTGGTTTTTTTGTGTAAATAACCAGCAGCACAACCGGTTATTGTTTTACAGAGTCAGAAAAAAATGACAGTGGAATCATTCTAGCATGGTAAGGCCAAGCATACATATTTAGTAATGATTTCGATTTACAAGAGGAAGGAGGAAAATCATATAAAGAGGTTGACAGGCGAAGCTTTTGGTCTTGTGCTGCTGATTATGTTGCTGATACTATTCTTGTTTAGTGAAGAGATAGCGGCAGATAGGTTTATTCCGCATATTGCAGTGGACACAGGAATTATTTTTCTCAGTATTATATTAGAAGCTATCCCTTTTGTGATTTTAGGAGTCTTTGTTTCTTCGCTCATTCAGGTGTATATCTCTGAAGAAAGACTTAAGAATTTGATTCCTTCAAGGCCGATTGCAGCCATCATCCCTGCTGCACTTTTAGGGGCTCTTCTCCCCATTTGCGAATGTGCCATTATTCCGGTAGTCAGACGTTTGATCAGCAAGGGAATGCCGGTTCATATTGGTATGGTTCTGCTAATGACTGCTCCGGTTTTAAATCCCATTACAGCATTATCAACGTACTACGCATTTAGACCAGATCTGTCTGTTCTGTACGGCAGGCTCGGAATCACTTTCCTATGTTCAATTATCATTGGTTTACTAATCTTTTTAAGATATCGGTATACTTCCCCGTTAAAAGTTCAGCTGCAGCCCCATATTCACCAGAAGGTAGACTCTTCGCGGGTACTAAAGGTATGTTATCATACCACCCAGGAATTTTTTGATATGGGAAGATATTTAATCATGGGAGCACTTGCAGCAGGTCTATTTCAAACAATGGTGAACAGAGACCTGCTGAATTCATTAGGCCAGAATACTTTATTGGCTCCTGTATTGATGATGGCTTTAGCCTTTTTGCTGTCATTATGTTCTGAAGCAGATGCTTTTGTTGCAGCAACCTTCAGTCAGTCGTTTACAACTGGATCTATTGTAGCATTTTTAGTCTATGGACCTGCTATTGATTTCAAAAACATGCTGATGATGCTTGCTTATTTTCGGTTTACATTTGTTATGTTCTTTTTTACATCTGTCACCTTGGTTATATATGGAACGATTATCTTACTTCAATAAAAGGGGCAAGAAATGATTGCTACTCATGATTTTATAAGAGGAATTATATTGGCAGGATATGCTTTGTTGTTTTACAAGCTTCTCATACATGCTAAACTGGATCATTTTATTGCGCCAAAAATGTTTATTTATATCTACTTTGCTTTTTTTGCATTTTTATTATTGAGTTCATTATTGATAGCCGGATCAAGAAGGAATTCTGTGGAACAGGCCAGACAGGATTGTGACTGCGAGGGAGGTCATTATTATCCTTCTTCACTGCTTGCTTCTATTTCGGTTTATGCTTTGTTTACAATTCCTTTGGCAGTCGGTTTTCTCTTTTCAGATCATGTCCTTCATAGTGACAGTGCGGAAAACAGATCCATTCAGCTTTCTTATAACAAGCCTCCTGAAAGCTCACAGCTGCTGCTGGGAGAAAGCAGAGAGATCATTTTGCATGATGATCATTTCCTCGGTTCACTCTATCTTATCAATCAGCATCAGCAGAAATTGCAAGGAAGTGTTATAGAGGTGAAGGGTTTTATTTATCGAGATAGTCATATAAAAGGGGATTTTGCTGCCATAGCAAGATTTGGGCTAAGCTGCTGTACTGCAGATGCTTCCGTCTATGGGATACTTATTGCAGATCCGGAAATAGAAAGTATAGAAAGAGACACATGGGTAATAGCCAAAGGAACACTCTCACAGGCAAATGTATCAGGGAAGCTGGTTCCCTTGCTGATTCACCCTGTTATTCATGTGATTGAAATGCCCAAAAGACCCTATGTTTCAGAATGAGCATTTTCAGTTGCAGAACACTTCAGAATATGTTTTAATACTAAAGTGACACTTAATCGTAATCATTACGAATTATATAGAAGGAGTGATATCATTGGCTAAAAAATCAAAAGTTGTCCGGGAAAAGCAGCGCCAAGAAATGGTTGCAAAATATGCAGAGATCAGAAGAGAACTAAAGGAAAAAGGCGATTATGAAGCGTTGAACAAGCTGCCTAAAAACTCGTCGCCAACCCGCTTGAAAAGCCGTTGTGAAGTAACAGGCAGACCAAGAGGATATATGAGGAAATTTGGTATGTCCAGAATCGTATTTAGAGAACTGGCTCATAAAGGTCAGATTCCCGGTGTGAAAAAGGCAAGCTGGTAATTTTTAAATCGTAATAATAACGTTTTGGGAGTGCTGAGAATGAACCAACACAAACAGGATTATCTTTTAAAAACTGCAGTGAACAAACTGCCTGAGGCTCAAAAAAAGCTGTATCAATACGTCGTTGAACTGGAGAATGAGCTTGCCGAAGCTGCCGAAACAGCTGATCAGTTTATGAATCTTCTCGTAAAGCACTCCCCGCATGGGCAGGCAGCCATAACCTTCAATATGACATTTCAGGAAGTATACGAAGAAATGGAGAATATTGAGCGCTGTTTGGCGCTGGAGCTACAGAATATGAAGAACCATGCAAAATGGCTGCATTTGATGGAGAGGGATCGGTTTAACAAGACATTTTTGTTTCTTTGTTAGGGGAACAGAGGGGAACAGAGGGAAACAGTGCCAGGCACCACCCGAAAAATCTTGTTTCACGTCTTGTTTCACGGTGGAGAAAAGGGGAACAGTGCCAGGCACCACCCGAAAATTCTTGTTTCACGGGTTGTTTCACGGTGGAGAAGGGTAACAGTGCCAGGCACCACCCGAAAAATCTTGTTTCACGGGTTGTTTCACGGTGGAGAAAGGGGAACAGTGCCAGGCACCACCCGAAAATTCTTGTTTCACGAGTTGTTTCACGGTGGAGAAGGGGAACAGTGCCAGGCACCACCCGAAAAATCTTGTTTCACGGGTTGTTTCATGGTGGAGAAAAGGGGAACAGTGCCAGGCACCACCCGAAAAATCTTGTTTCACGGGTTGTTTCACGGTGGAGAAAAGGGGAACAGTGCCAGGCACCACCCGAAAAATCTTGTTTCACGTCTCGTTTCACAAAAAGAAAAAGCGCCGGCTGCGGCGCTTTTTAAATTGATTTTTTTGTCATTGTTACGTGGGGGATGCCTGCATCGAGAAATTCTTCTGAAACTACGCTGTAGCCAAGCTTTTCATAGAAAGGTACTGCGTGGGTTTGGGCGTTGAGCTTGAATGTTTGCGGCCCTTTTTCGAGTGCAGCTGATTCAATACGATCCATGATGGTTTTGCCGGCACCTTTTCCCCGGTATTGGGCCATGATGCAGATTCTTTCAACTTTCGCATACCCGTCTACAAAGCGGAACCGGCCGGCACCAGCCGGGACTGTTCCGTCATAAAGTACAACATGTACTGCTTCGTCTTCGAATTGATCTATTTCTTCTTCCTCGGGAACTTTCTGTTCATCTACGAATACCTTAAAACGGACAGAAAAGGCATCCTGAAGTTCTTCTTTTGTTCCTACTATTTTTGCTTTCAACTCTTATTCTTCCCTTCCGAGGTGAAAAGTCTCATACACTGTCCAAGAGCCGTTTTCCAGCTGATAGAGCAAGTGAAAACGATCTATAACTTCTTCATGATCAATTGATGTCATGCGCAGTTGTCCCAGGACATCGGAGTGTTCATCATCAGACAGCTTTTGGCCGATTGTAATATGAGGGACAAAAGCGTACTCCGGTTCACCAGTGCTGAGGTCATTCTGATTCAATGCTGTTTGCAGCTGATCCAGCTCTTCCGTTGCTTGAACTTTTAAGTAAATGGCATTATTCACAGGAGAAAAAGAGCTGAATTTGGCAATATTCAGGCTTACAGGCTTGGTTCTGCCTGCAATGTCGCGAAGAAGTGCTGAAACTGCCGGAATTTGTTCTTCATTCAATTCAAACGGGGCCTTTAAGGTTAAATGCGGCGGAATCAGTGCGTAATGAGGATCATACCGCTTGCGGTAGGAATTGGCGAGATCCTGCAATTTTTTTGATGGAAAAAGAACGATACCAAACTTCATAATTATCCCTCCTGATTCTCTAAGGTACACATAGTATACCAAAATATTTACTCTATCGTTTGAGAATTAAAACATATCTTTTAAGGCTTTCTTTAAAAGCGGCTGCCAGTATGTCCAAGTGTGGTCACCGTCAAATTCTTCATATGTATAGGTGACTCCTTTTTGGCTCAGCAATTCTTTTAAGTGAAGATTCGGCTGAACAAAATCTTTTACTCTTCCATCCGTCAGCTTAACCTCTGTTTCCCGCAGGCCAATCTGATGATAAACTGTCAAGAGCGGCTGCGAAGAAAGGCTGTTCAATGCGTCAACCACCTCATCATTTACATATGGAGACTGCAGGATGACCTTTCCGAATATATTTGGATAATCAAGTGCTGTCATGAGAGACACTGTTGCAGCAAGCGAATCTCCAATCAAGCCGCGACCTTCTCCCATTTGATAGGTAGGATATTCCCGATCCAGATAGGGCACGAGTTCATGAGCCAGAAATCTCTTGTAAGCCTCAAACTTGGAGCCTTTTGGATGGTATTTTTCACGGCGGTCTTCTACATCTTTATAAGGAACGCCAACAAGAATGATGTTTTCAATTTCTTTTTCCTGCAGCAGCGCTTCCGCCTGCCGCGCCATTCTTCCAAGCCGGAAATAATCCTGTCCATCCTGAGCAATTAAAATGCTGTACTTATATAATGGAGAGAAGGATTGCGGCAGATACGTCAGAACAGTGAGCTCTTCCTGCAGCTGCTCCGAATAAAACTGCATTTCCTTTACAATTCCAGTTTGTTTACTCATAAATGCTGCCCTCCCAAGTATGTATAAAGCGTTTCCATCTATTTTAGCATGTTTTAACTGGAAAAGCCTGTTTTCAGTTTCAAAGCAGGGAGAAACTATTAGCGTTACTTCTGTCAGCGTACAGCTCCTGTATGGTATAATCAGGGAAAATCATCAGGGTGTGAAAATATGGAACAGCATATTATTGAGGTATTATATAAAATCGAAAAAGAGTATCACATCAAGATTCTATATGCGTGCGAATCGGGCAGCAGGGCCTGGGGTTATTTTTCATCCAACAGTGATTATGATGTCAGATTTATTTATATACATAAGAAAGAGTGGTACCTGTCCATCGATCAACAGCGGGATGTGATTGAGATTCCTGTCGATGATGCACCCCTTCATGAACAGCTGGACATACACGGCTGGGAATTTACCAAGGCATTAAGGCTGTTCAGAAAATCCAACCCTGGATTATTGGAATGGCTGGGTTCTCCAATTATATATATGGATTACCTTCATGCTGCTGACAAAATGAGAGAGATGGAGAAGGATGTATTTTCTCCGGCAGCTTGTCTGCATCATTATTTAAACACGGCAAAAAGTAATTACCGGCATTTTTTGCACCATGAGGAGATGAAGGTGAAAAGTTATTTCAATATGCTTCGTCCGATACTGGCGGGGAACTGGATAGAAAAGTATGGCAGCTTTCCTCCTGCTTCCTTTCAAGATCTGGCCGAAGACATTCTTTTGAAAGGATCACTTCTTGAAGAGATAAATACCTTGCTGAAGAAAAAGCTATCTGGAGAAGAAGAGAACGTAGGATTCAGGACAGAAATTTTGAATGCTTTTATGGAAGAAGAGATTTCCCGCTTGGAGGAGACTGCTAAAAAACTTCAGTATCGTGGGGAAGATCCAACATTCATGCTGAATCAGCTGTTTCGAGAAACACTCGATGCAGCGTGGGATATTAGTAAAAAGGAACGCTGAATCTTCAGCGTTCTTCGTCATCTTTAGTACGTTCATCCAGGTATTCATTTTCAGTTGTAGCGAAATTTGCAGATGAAAGTGAGACAACATCATTGATCATTTCAAATCCATGATTTTGTATTTCTTTAATTCCTTCTTCATACGCATCTTGCTTATCTTTTTCCAAGTATCAGCCCTCTTTTCTTTTATCCATAAAACAATAGCCTGTTCCATTAGTATCATTCTTTTTGCAGCAAGGTATTCGCGGGCGGGCATATCTGAGGGAAATTGTGTTGGTCTATACCTGAAGTCCGGGCTTCAGTTGAAGGTTTTTTCTATTCATGGTAAACTACATTTTATTCTTTTGCTCAATTATAAAGATTACTGAAAAAATAGAAAAAGAGAAAAGAAGGAAGGGTAACGTATGAAAGAGGAAAGACAAAAAATAAGTTTGCAACATTCTTTTGCGGTTTTTTTCTTGATTGCAACTGTCCTTCTGTGGACAAAAACATATGTGATTCAATTAACTCAATTTAATCTTGGAGCTGAAGGGGCTTATCAGCAGTTCCTTTTATGGATGAATCCGCTTGGATCAACACTGCTTTTCCTTGGGCTGGCATTTTTGGCAAAAGGGAGAAGGAAGTTTGTTGCTGTTATCATCATTGACGCATTACTCTCGTTTTTGCTGTATGCGAATGTTTTGTACTACAGGTTTTTTAATGACTTTATTACTCTTCCCACACTGACCCAGACTCAAAATTTCGGGGAAGTTGGGGGAAGCGTTGTAACACTTCTGCATCCTGCAGATATCCTGTTTTTTGCTGATGTTGCTTTGCTGGCTGTTTTATTTGCAGTAAGGGGCAAGGAGATACAAGCGCCCGATTACAGCAGAAAAAGCATTGCAGCCGTATTGAGTGGTGCCATTGCGATTTCAGCGCTGAATCTTGCCATGGCTGAAGCAGACCGCCCTGAACTTTTGACCAGGGGATTTGACCGAAATTATATTGTGAAATATCTTGGAATGTATAACTATACCATCTATGATGCTGTTCAAAGTACAAGAGCTTCGGCTCAGCGGGTTATGGCTGACAGCGACGATATCACAGAGATTGTCAATTTTACAAGATCCCACTATGCCAAGCCTGATCCTGCCTATTTTGGCGCTGGCAAGGGCATGAATGTCATCTATGTTCATCTGGAATCTATTCAAAGCTTTTTAATAGACTATCAGCTTCATGGTGAAGAGGTTACGCCATTTCTGAACTCGATGACACGCGATGAAAACACTCTCTACTTTGATAACTTTTTCCATCAAACAGCCCAGGGCAAGACGGCAGACGCTGAATATATGATAGAAAATTCATTGTTTGGCCTTTCACAGGGAGCTGCGTTTACAACAAAAGGGATGAATACCTATCAAAGTGCTCCTGCCATTCTTGGACAAAAACAGGGCTATACGTCCGCTGTTTTTCATGGAAACAAAGGGAGCTTTTGGAACAGGGATGAAATTTACAAGTCTTTCGGATTTGACAGATTCTATGATTCCAGCTATTACGATATGAATCCGGAAGATCTAGCTCAGTACGGGCTGAATGATAAGCCGTTCTTCCAACAGTCTGTGGAACATTTAAAAACATTGCCGCAGCCGTTTTACAGTAAATTCATCACTGTCACACATCATCATCCTTTTACACTGACCGGGGCTGAAGCAACGATTGAGCCCCACACTACAGGAAACAAAACTGTCGATTATTATTTTCAGACAGCCCGATATGCCGATGAAGCGCTGAAACAGTTTTTTCAGCAGCTGAAGGAAGAAGGTTTGTATGACAACTCCATGATCATTATGTATGGAGATCATTATGGAATCTCCAAAAATCATAACAGAGCCATGAGCCAAGTGATTGGCAGGGAAGTTACTCCTTTTGAAAGTGCAGGCTTGCAGCGGACGCCGCTGATGATCCGTGTGCCTGGCATGGAAGGCGGAATGAAACATGAATACACGGGCCAAATCGATCTTTTGCCGACTATGATGCACCTGCTTGGGATAGAGTCGAAAAATTATATTCATTTTGGTACTGACATGCTATCGAAAGAGCACGATGATATTATTCCATTCCGTAAAGGTGATTTTGTAAGTGGAAAATACACGTATACGGAAGGAACGTATTATGATTCCCGCAGCGGGGAAGAAATTTCAGAAGAAGATCTTCCGGAAGCTGAAAAATATAAGGAAATGGCAGAGAGGAAGCTGGCTCTTTCAGACAGAGTAGTCAACGGAGATTTGCTGCGCTTTTACACGCCTGATGATTTTCAGCAGGTTGACCGCTCTCAATACAGATACAACCATAGAGATGCTACAGAAGACGCTGAATAAGTAGAAGAAAGCTGCCTGAAGAAGGGCGGCTTTTTTCATGGCTAAAAGGTGAAAAAAAGACCTGAGCAAAAGTCAGCCAAGCTTTATTTTTTGAAGGAAGGGTATAGTTAGAGTAATGTAACATATACACATTTCAATCAGGAGGTCATCATCATGGCTAAACATATTCTAATAGTTGTCACAACAGCAGATAAAATGAATGAAGAACACAGCACAGGCTTGTGGCTGTCAGAGTTTGGAGAAGCTTATGCAGAATTTCATCAATCCGGCTATGAAGTGACTGTGGCGAGTCCCTTGGGAGGGAAAGTTCCATTGGATGAGCGCAGCCTTCAAGGGGATGTTCCTCAGGACATTCTTGATACTGCGCCGCTTTTGGAAGATACCATTAAGCTGGATAAAATAGAAGATATAGCTCTCTTTGATGCTATTTTCCTTCCTGGCGGACATGGGACAATGTTCGATTTTCCCAACAATGAGAAACTTCAATTGCTGGTCCGGAATATGTATGAAACCAATAAAGTGGTGGCAGCGGTGTGCCATGGTCCCGCAGGGCTTGTGAACGTCACACTGTCTGACGGATCCCTGCTTGTTGCTGGAAAAAAAGTAACAGCTTTCACTGATGAAGAAGAAAGGGAAACAACACTGGATCAATATATGCCATTCCTATTGGAAACGCGTTTGAGAGAGCTTGGTGCAGAATTCTCTGCAGCCCAAAATTGGAGCGATCATATTCAAAGGGACGGCATGCTGATTACCGGTCAAAATCCGCAATCTACGGTCAGTGTTGCAAAAGAAGTTATTAAACTGCTGTCATAATAAAGTTTAAAGCCTGCCGAGAGATTTTTGGCAGGCTTTTGTATAATAATGAAGAATTTTTTGTGAGGTAGAATACATAGCTTTTATTAAAAAACCCTGCCTGTGAGAGGCAGGGCCAAATTTTCGTTAGAAAAATTTGATTAAGTTGAGGTTTCTGTTAATTGCTTCCGCCGTAAGGATGTTGGTTTGGGCAGTAATAATGACTCTGACTGAATAAACAACAGTTGCGGTTGCTGGAGCAGTATCTACATAAGTGTTAGCGATAACAAACCTCTGTATCCCTGCAGAAGCAAGGCTTCGGTTCAAGGTTCGGCTAGTAATAAGCGTGCCGTCTCTGTAAGTTCGAATTTCCGTAACAATATTATTGTTTGCTGTTGCATTGGTTTCTATAGCAAGTGCTTGATCAATCTTAACCCGCTGTCCGGCTATAACATTTGTCGTAACGCTCACAACGATAACCTCTGTTGGAGGAGTGACTGGAACAGCTATAGATCCAGGTACATTATTAAATGCCAGTTCAATGCTGGTTCCTGTCGGTCCGGTGGCTCCAGTAGGTCCGGTAGGTCCAGTGGCTCCAGTAGGTCCAGTAGCACCAGTCAGTCCAGTATCTCCAGTAGGTCCGGTAGCTCCAGTAGGTCCGGTAGCTCCTGTTGGTCCAGTTGCCCCAGTATCACCAGTAGCACCAGTAGCTCCGGTAGGTCCGGTAGGTCCGGTAGGTCCGGTAGGTCCAGTGTCGCCAGTAGGTCCGGTAGCGCCAGTAGGTCCAGTTGCCCCAGTAGCTCCAATAGGTCCAGTAGGTCCAGTGTCGCCAGTAGCCCCAGTGTCGCCAGTAGCTCCGGTAGGTCCAGTGTCGCCAGTAGCACCTGTTGCCCCGGTAGGTCCAGTTGCCCCAATAGCTCCAGTAGGTCCGGTTGCCCCGGTGTCGCCCAGAGGCAGTCGAACTTTGATTATCAATTTTCACTGTTACCTGTTGAGAGGCTCTCACGCCTCCTGCTCCAGGACTATTTTCTATTGGGCCTGTTGTATAAAATGCTATGATCATACCCTCCTTGCCATAAGTAGTCTATTAAAACTGGCAACATAAATGAACAAGCTGCTACTTTAACTTATTCAAGTAAAGGTAAAGGGTTTGTGCTTACGGAACCTAATTTTTAACTTGATTCTCTACTCCAGTTCCAGCCCTCCCTGGTTATATTCAAATGCTGGAGGAAGGGTTAATGTGCTGCCAAGGGGCTATCCACAATTGGAGTTTATATGAGGTTGGAGGTGCCTAAAATGGTATTTTTATCAAATCTAACCTAGTGAAAACCATTCTTTATATAAAAATCTCTTTTAGTAGAAACCGGTTTCCGTAATAAGTTGAAAAATCTCGTAAAAACCGGGTATTTAATCTGTAAGCAATTGCGTCAATGATAAAAACCAACTACAGTGTTATATAGAAAGTTAAAAAACAAACTATACATATTGAAAGTTTTATTTCGTCAAAATATGACATAGTCTTGATGTTATTAAAGAGGAAGAAGAGTAATATGGTAAATAGCCCAGAATTCTAAAAAAAAGGTATTTGTTGTTTTAATAGGGTTTTCAGAGTGAATCATAAAGTTTCACAGAACTTAATAAGCATATTTTACTAGGTAAAACTACACTAATTTGAAAATTTAAAAAATAATAATTTTTCAAAAAAAGGTGTTGATTTAATTATTTTTCAGGTGTATATTACAATTACGAAAACGCTTTCCTAAATTAAAAGACAAACCTCAAATTTTAAACGCATTATGAAAATATGAAACGATTTCAATATTTTTTTACCCTTTATGGAAATCGGTTTCGTAGTCATCGATTATTAGAATCAGGAAAGTCTTTTGGCTGGATAGCGGAGGAGTAAGCAAGAATAAATGAATCGGGGGTAATCTTACTATGAAAAAGCTGTTATCTATGTTTCTTGTTGCTTTGATGATCTTTACTGTGGCAGCCTGCAGCAATAATGAAAACGCTTCATCTGAAGAAGGAGGAGGCGGAGGCCAGGTTACTTTAAATTTTTGGGTGTTTGGAAGTACCGGATACCAAAAGCTGATTGATGAGTATCAAAAAGAAAATCCAAATGTAAAAATTAAGCTGACAGAAGGCGAAATGACCGATATCCACAACAACTTGTTTACATCTGTTTCCTCAGGCAGCGGAGCACCCGATATTTCCATGATTGAAGTGAGTGTAATGGAAAAGTTTAAAGATGCAAGCGACCGCTTCTACAACCTTCAGGAATATGGATCAGATGATGTAGCAGGGAATTTCCTAGAATGGAAATGGAAGCAA
This sequence comes from Metabacillus lacus, assembly GCF_009674805.1. Classification (GTDB taxonomy): domain Bacteria; phylum Bacillota; class Bacilli; order Bacillales; family Bacillaceae; genus Metabacillus_C; species Metabacillus_C lacus. Next base: position 36,515 of record NZ_WKKI01000030.1, read on the forward strand.
GCTCAAGCTGTGGATGGATCATTTCAGATGGGACTTCCTACTGATATTGGACCAACTGCTATGTTTTACCGTTCAGATGTAGTAGAAGCAGCGGGTCTTCCGACTGACAGTGATGAACTGGCAGCGGCAATAGATTCCTGGGATGCATTCTACGAAACTGCCAAAACAGTAAAAGAAAAAACGGGGAAGCCAATCTCCGACAGCCCCGAACTGGTTTTCAATGCGATCCGCGATCAGCAGGAACAGCAATATTTTAACGAGAAAGATGAACTAATCATTGAAGATACTGTTAAGAAATCATATGACTTTACAACAAAAATGATCAAAGAAGGATATATAGGGCAAAACGTGCTTTGGACTCCTGAATGGGGAAGCGCGATGGCTGCCGGCTCATACGCATTTATGCCTGGTGCTCCTGCCTGGATGATGGGTGTTGTAAAAGGAAACGCACCTGATGCAGGCGGAAAGTGGGCTGTAACAGCTATTCCTGAAGGCGCAGGAAACTGGGGAGGATCTTTCCTGACAATCCCTAAAGAGTCAAAGCATCCGCAGGAAGCATTTGACTTTATTTCCTGGTTAACTTCACCTGACAATCAATTAAAATCATTCCTGGATATGGGGCTTTTTCCTTCCACTCCGGATGTATATGAAAATGAAGAATTCCTCGCAACAACAGATGAATATTTCAGCGGCCAGGAGACAGCTAAAATCTTTGCTGAAGCTGCAAAGAGTGTTAAACCGATTTATATGGGCAAAAACTATGCGATCGTAAATTCTGAATTGGTTACCGCACTCACAAACGTTGCCACGGCGAAAGCAGATCCTGAAAAAGAGTGGAAAGCAGCTGTGAAGCGCATAGAGCAGCAGCTTGGAAGACAATAACGGTGATTTTGTAGCGGTCTATGGTGCTGATCATAGGCCGCTTCCATTAGAGAAAGGAGCAGAAGCATGAGTGAAATCAATATTAAGCAAACACCGTTGAATGTAAATCAGCCGGAACCAAAACAATTTTTCGACGAGAAGAAGAAGGAAGCGCTGGCCGGCTATCTCTATATATCGCCATTTTTTATATTGTTCGCCATCTTTGGAGTCTTTCCGATTCTTTTCAGTTTTTATCTTGGTTTTCAAAAATGGAATGGCTTTGGGGAAATGGAATTTGTTGGTTTTAGGAACTTCTCCTTAATTTTATCCGATCCCCTATTTTGGAAGTCACTGTCTAATACGCTCATCATCTGGGTAATGGGTACCCTTCCACAGCTTATTATCGGAATTATACTTGCCTATGCTCTGAATTCGGCCATCATAAGGTTCAAGGGAATTTTCAGGGTCGGTATATTCATGCCTTATGTTACATCTACAGTAGCGGTGGCCATTGTGTTTGGAATTATGTTCAACGATCAGCCGTTTGGATTATTCAATATCATCGCAGGGTGGTTTGGCGTTAATCCGATTAACTGGACCACGAATGAATGGGGAGTAAAAATTGCGATCTCTACGATGGTTTTCTGGAGATGGATTGGCTATAACACGATCATTTATTTAGCCGGCCTTCAGGCGATACCAAATGAATTGTATGAGGCAGCCACAATCGACGGCGCAACGACAAGGCAGAAGATACAGTATATAACGATACCGCTGCTAAGACCGATTATTATCCTGACTGTTTTTACTTCTACAATCGGGGCGCTTCAGCTGTTTACCGAACCATTGATCTTAATTGGCAGGACATTCAGGGAAGAAGGGCTGACTGTCGTGTTGTATCTGTATCGTGAGGCATTTACAAATATGGCATTCGGAACTGCTTCTGCCACTGCCATTATCCTGTTTTTAATTATTATTATGATTTCTTCCATCAACGTATTTATTGCAAATAGAATTGGAAGATAGGGGAGGGGAGTCTAGCATGAATTCTCATAAAAAAAGCTTGTTAATATCAAAAACGTTTCTCTATAGTATTCTAGCCATTGCAGCTCTTCTGTCAATCTTCCCATTCTATTGGATGTTTGTCATGGCAACAAATACGAACGAAGTGATTAACCGGATACCGCCTGCAGTATTTCCGGGAGAAGCACTTGTGAGCAACTTTACCAAAGTGGTCAATACCATTGATTTCTTTGGTGCAATGTGGAATTCCTTTGTAGTCTCTTCTATTACAACAATTGGCGTGTTGTTTCTTTGTTCTTTGGCCGGCTTTGCATTTGCGAAGCTTGAGTTTAAAGGTAAAAATATTTTGTTTGTCGCAATCCTTGTTACGATGATGATACCGCCGCAGTTAGGGCTTATTCCTCAATACATCATTATCACGAAACTGAACTGGCTGAATGATTTAAAAGCCATTATCATTCCCGGCTTAATTGATGCTTTCGGGATTTTCTGGATGAGGCAGTATATTAGCAGCAACGTTCCAGACGAAATTGTCGATGCGGCTAAAATTGACGGCTGCTCGATCTTCAGGGTGTATTGGAATATTACTGTTCCAATTATTATCCCGGCCTTTGCTACTTTGGCAATTATCAAGTTTATGTATATGTGGAATGATTTCCTCTGGCCGCTTGTGGTATTGCGTGAAACAGAAACACATACCATTCAGGTTGCCCTAAGGGGACTGATCGACAACTATGTAAGGGATAACGGAATGATTCTTTCCGGAACGTTCTGGGCAACTGTTCCTTTAGTGATCATCTTCCTGCTGTTAAACCGCTTGTTTATTTCGAGTCTGACAGAGGGCGCAGTTAAGTAAGTTTGCAGAATAACAGAACGGCATGAAAGAGAGTGAAGCGGAATGGCTGATAAAAACAATGTTTTTTACCATATTCTCCATGTGTTTACATCGTTCTTCCTGCTGAATCTTCTGTGGTTTCTCTGCTGTTTGCCGGTGGTGACGATTTTCCCGGCTACGGCAGCCATGTTTGGTACGGCAAGAGTATGGATAAAATCGGGAATTGACACAGGAGTAGTAAAAGTGTTTTTCAGCGAGTTTAGAATGAATGTCAAAAAAAGCATGATACTGGGCATTTTATGGACTGCAGGGTTTCTCGTCCTGTATATGAACTATTCCATTATGTTGCAAAGTGATTTTGCCTTAAGTAAACTGCTGCTGATTCTGCTGATTTTTGTTTCACTTCTGTTTTGTTTTATTACACTATATTCTTTTTTTCTGCTCGTAAACTATGAATTATCCATCATTCATATCATTAAGAATTCGCTGCTGCTGGCTCTCAGCCAAATGAATTATACTCTACTATTCTTTGGTATGATCCTGCTCACCATAATGATAGTCTACTATATTCCGTTTTTGCTGATCGTCAGCGGAAGTTTGCTCTCTTTCAGCATGTATGGTTTGTTTCAAAGGCTGTCAGCCAGGATTGAGCAGGAACGGAGTAAATTGCAGCCCAACATCACTTAGGAGGTATTATTATGGCAATCATTCAATTTCCAGAAAATATAAAATGGGGAACAGCGACTGCTTCCTATCAAATTGAGGGAGCTGTAAAGGAAGACGGAAGAGGTCCGTCAATCTGGGACACTTTCTGTGAAACGCCTGGCAAAGTTCTAAACGGGGACAGCGGCGAGATTGCCTGTGACAGCTATCATAGAGTAGAGGAAGACGTTAGCATAATGAAGGACCTCGGGATAGACCTTTACCGTTTTTCAGTTGCCTGGCCGCGTATTTTTCCTGAGGGTACAGGGGAAGTCAATTCAAAGGGATTGAATTATTACCACAGGCTTGTAGATGCATTGATCGAAAATGGCATTGAGCCAATGGTGACCCTGTATCACTGGGATTTGCCCCAGGCCCTTCAGGATAAAGGCGGCTGGGACAACAGAGAAACCATTGATGCGTTTGTACATTATGCGGAGGTCATGTTCAAGGAGTTTTCCGGCAAGGTGAAAAAGTGGATCACGTTTAATGAACCTTGGTGTGTGTCCTTCCTATCCAACTTCCTTGGTGCTCATGCACCGGGAAACAGAGATTTACAGCTGGCAGTCAATGTAGCGCACCATTTGCACGTTGCTCACGGCCGGACGGTTCAAAAGTTCAGGGCATATGGTTATGAAGGTGAAATCGGATATGCGCCAAACACAACTTGGCTGGAGCCGTTCAGCAATAAAGAGGAAGATATGAAAGCCTGCCGGCGCGGGGTGGGAGAATTTGTTGAATGGTTCTTTGACCCGGTATTTAAAGGAAGCTACCCTGGGTTTCTTGTAGACTGGTTTGAACAAAAGGGTGTTTCTGTTCCGATACTTGAAGGTGATATGAATGATATTCATCAGCCTGTCGATTTTGTAGGAGTCAACTACTATACAGGCAGTGTCGCCAGATTTAAAGAGAACGAAGGACTACTTGATGTAGAACAAGTGGATATGGGCTACGAAAAAACAGATATTGGCTGGAACATCTATCCCGAGGGATTTTATAAGGTGTTGACATATATTACAGAGCAATATGGAAATATTCCCATCTATATTACCGAAAACGGATCTTGCTATAATGACGAGCCTGAAAAAGGAAGAGTCAGGGATATCCGCCGTATAGATTATTTAAAACAGCATTTAACTGCTTTGAAAAGAAGCATGGACTCCGGCGTAAATATTAAAGGCTATATTACATGGTCATTAATGGATAACTTTGAGTGGGCGGAAGGCTACAGCAAGAGGTTTGGAATTGTTTATGTGAATTACCGTACACTTCAACGCATAAAAAAAGACAGCTTTTACTGGTATAAGCAGACAATTCGAAATAACTGGTTCCAAGTTTAAAGTTATGGTGATGATAGTTGGCAGATAGCCCTTCTTCAGCGGTCTATCTGCGGGTTGAAAAACCTGGGCGGCTGCAGAGTTCTCAGTATTCACTTCTGTTTTTTTCTTAAAGCCGTCCATCTGTCTCTGCCTAAGCTCCAGATGAGTTTCCATCTCCTTTTAATAGATATTTCGGGTGGAATTCGTTATGCTGTTAGTGACTGAAAATGAGAAAGTATACAAGAAAATAAGTAACCTAACAAGCTTAGGAGTTGGAAGATAAGCCATGAAATTGACAATACGCGAAATTGCGAAAATGGCAGGTGTTTCGCCGGCTACTGTATCAAAAATTATGAATAATTATGCCGGAATCAGCAATGAAACAAAGCAAAAAGTGATGAATATAATAGAAACAACCGGTTATCAGCCAACATTTTCTGCAAAATCACTGGCAACAAAGAAATCCAATCTGATTGGCCTTATTTATGCCGGAAAAATCAATGTAGAACTGAATCATCCTTTTTTTAATGAAGTGATTAATTCATTTAAAAAGACAGTTGGCAGTCATGGCTATGATATATTAATTTTCAGCAATGAAAAGTTCAACAAAGAACGGGGAGATGATTATCTCCCGCGGTCAAGGCATTATCAGGTGGATGGATGTCTGCTCATTGCCGGAGAGGAAATTGAATCGGCTGTTTATGAGCTGGATCAAAGTGATATTCCCTGTGTTGGCGTAGATATAGAGCTGAAAGGCCAGAAATCAAGTTTTGTTCTGACAGATAATCATAAGGTTTCCTCCAATGTGGTAGAACATTTATATTTAAACTCTGTTCGTGATATTGGCTATATAGGCGGTATGAAGGACTCTATCATCTCCAAGCTGCGGACAGAGGGGTTTATAAAAACGATGAACCAATTCGGTCTTTCCGTTAAAGAAGATTGGATGGCTTTTGGGGATTTTCATGAAGGAAGCGGCTATGAAGCAATGAAGAAAATACTAGCGAAAAAACCATATCCAAGAGCCGTTTTCGCTGCTTCAGATATGATGGCGCTTGGAGCAATGAGTGCAATCAGAGAGCATGGATTAAGAGTTCCTGAAGATATTGCGCTCATCGGCTGTGATGATATTGAAGCATGCCGGTACAGCGACCCCAAGCTGACAACTGTAAAGCAGGATAAAGAAAAGCTCGGTAAACTTGCGGCATACATGCTGATGGACATTATCAATGGAGACCATGAGTCCAAATCTGTTTTAGTTGATCCCGAATTAATTGTCCGGGAATCATGCGGAGTGCACAATATAAAAAAATTAAGAGCATAACCATCCTTACGGATAAAGTTTGAAGTACTCATCAAATTTTATCCTTTTTATTAAGAGGTATAGAAACCGCTTTCTTAAACTGGGGAACAAACTATGCATAGTAGTCTTTTGATAGAAATGGAGCGAGGTTTTTATGGGGAATTTATCAGGAAAATGGGCATTTGTCACAGGGTCGAGCAGAGGAATTGGCCAGCAGATTGCCATTGCTCTCGCAGAAGAAGGCTGCAATATCATCGTTCACGGCAGGAAGAAGGAACATACGAAAGCCACACAGGAGCTCCTAAAACCTTTTTCTGTTGACTTGATGATAGTGGAAGGGGATCTGGCAACTGAAGAGGGAGTAAAGAATGTCATTCGTCAGGTTCAATCCAATGAGGGTAAAGTCGATATCCTTTACAACAATGCTGCAATTCAAAGTCCCTCCAAGCTCATATGGGACTTTACAATAGAAGATTTCAGTTCAGTGCTGGCTGTAAATTTCTACAGCATCGTTCTGCTTTGCCAGGCTTTTGCTCCTGCAATGAAGGAAAACGGCTATGGAAGGATCATTAATATATCATCAGGTATAAAAGATCAGCCTGATTTGAGTCCTTACGGTGTTTCAAAGGCTGCAGTTGATAAGTTCACTCAGGATTTTGCTTTTGAGTTGAGAAATACAGGCGTCCTTGTGAATGCTCTTGATCCCGGCTGGCTAAAAACCGATCTTGGCGGTCCGAACGCCTGGGACGAGGTTGAAACAGTTAAACCTGGTGCTATCACGCTTGCTTTATTTGAAAATGACGGCCCTACCGGACAATGGCTGAGCGCACAGGAAATCCGAAAGGAAGAGAAACTATGAAATTTCCTGAGCAGTTTATCTGGGGAACGGCCACATCTTCTTATCAAATAGAAGGCGCAGTGAAAGAAGACGGCCGCGGAGAATCAATTTGGGACAGATTCTGCAGAATTCCGGGCAAAGTAAGAAATAAGGAAAATGGAGATATTGCCTGCAACCATTATTTTTTATATGAAGAAGATATAAAGCTTATGAAATCACTCAACATCCAGTCTTACCGCTTTTCAACTGCTTGGTCCAGGATTTTTCCGGAAGGAACCGGGAAGCCAAACAGTAAAGGGCTGGATTTTTACAAGAGACTAATCGACTGCCTTCTTGAACATGAAATAGAACCGCTGCTGACTTTATATCATTGGGATCTGCCACAGCTTCTTCAGGACAAAGGAGGCTGGACTAACCGGTATACTGCTGAGTACTTTACGGAATACAGCACGTTTCTGTACAGGGAACTCGGGGACAGGGTGAAAAAATGGGGTACACATAATGAACCATGGGTGGTTTCCTATAAAGGATACGCGCTTGGAAACGCTGCTCCGGGATATCTTGATTTTCGCTCGCATTTGAAGGCTTCACACCATCTCTTGCTGTCACATGGAAGGGCCGTTTCGGCATTTCGGGAGCTTGGGCCGAAGGATGGGCAGATTGGCATCACGCTTAACATTGAGCCGACATACCCCTTTGAGGATGATGAAGAGTGCAGAACTGCAGCAAAAATAAAAGACGGCTTCTCCAACAGGTGGTTTCTCGATCCTGTTCTAAAAGGACAGTACCCGGCAGATATTATGGAGCTTTACTCAAAATTTGAAACCTTTGACTATATAAAGCAAAACGACCTCCATGTTATGTCTTCTTCAATTGATTATCTCGGTATCAATTATTATTCCATTTCTACGAACAAGCCCGGGCCTGAGGGAGAACTTGGTTTTCTCGGAGTGGAGTCAGTTAAAACCGGCAGGCCTGTTACATATATGAACTGGGAAATTGAGCCGCAGGGATTATATGATATCCTTCTTCGCATGAAAAATGAATATGGAGACATCCCTTTGTATATCACCGAAAATGGTGCTGCTTATGATGATACGGTGGATGAGGACGGTTCAGTTTCTGATGAAGACCGAAGACTCTTTATAGAAATGCATCTCCAAGCATGCAGAGAAGCAATAGATGCAGGTGTGAACCTGAAAGGATATTATCTGTGGTCATTCATGGATAATTTTGAATGGAGATACGGATACTCCAAGCGGTTTGGAATGGTCCATGTCGACTATAATACCCAAAAACGAACTCCGAAGAAAAGTGCGCTCTGGTATAAAAAAGTAATTGAAACCAACTCTATCCCGGGAAAAGAGAATAGTACAGTGAGTTAACCTTGAGCAGGACAACTTGTATCCGAGTACAGTTGATCCGCCATCAAAAGAAATAAGCGGAGCTTTTCCGTTTACGTGCAGGGAATAGCTTTTTTTCAGGGAAATAAGAGAAGGATTTCCGGTTATGGTGATGAAAAACCCTTATTTTCACGTTATTTTAGATGGTAGCCGGAATGTCTCCGGCTATTTCCGGCTTTTTCTATGCTATTTTTAAAATAAGCGGAAATGATACGTCTATTTTACCGGAACAGCTTAACCCATCCTGCAACTTACGTAAGAAAGCCGGCTTCTTTAAAAGAAACCGGCTGTTTATAGTTCCCGTGCCGTAACAAGTGAAATAACTGCTGCAAAATCTATAAAGGCAAACAAGCAAATGGAGCTCCAGGTGGTATTATCGTCAACGGCTTTCGTTTATACTCGACTTTATGTTATGAAAACTCTCTGAAGGCAGCAGGCATATTCCGCACAGAAACAAGGCAGCACAGAGCATGACCACCGAACCCGCCAGCACGGCAGCTGCCGTTGACACCAGTTGTGCAGCTGCTCCGAGAGTAAAGACTGCAATCACGATTAACCCCGCTTCCAGCAGCCCGTAGGCACTTGTAATTCTTCCCATGTATTCGGAAGGAATGTTGAATTGGTAAAAGGTCATAAAACCTGTATTTGCAAAAGCAATGGAAAACGCCAGAAAGAAGAATGACAGTGCTGCTGCAGGAAAAGAGCCTGACAGGCTGTATCCCATATAGCCTAAAGCCATCACAACAGCACCTAGACCAATTGATAGGGAAGTCGGTATCTTTTTGACAAACAGAGCATTAACAGCTGCTCCTGCTATGATGCCTGCTCCAGCAGCACTCACGAGAAACCCATATTCCTCATTGGAGAGAGAAAGGACTTCTTTTGCAAACACTGCCTCCAATGAATCAAGTGCGCTGGCCATGACTATCATGATAAAGCTGAATAAAAGATAAACCACCATTACATATTTATGATGTCTGCTGAAGAAAATTACTGTTTTCCAATCTTCTATTAATGTGCTGTATGCAGATTTTTTCACTGCAGCTCCTGTAACCTCTCCTTTTTCCACATCCGGCATGAGGACTGTTAGAAGTCCGGATAAAAGGAATGCCGCAGCATTGATATAAATGGCGAAGGAAGGTGTCCCCATCATAAACAGCAGACCTGCAATTGCCGGGCCGATAAGAAATGCGCCCGATTGAATGAAGCTTAACAGTGAGTTGAAGCGCTTTCTGTCACCCTTCGGAATCAGCTTTGCAATATAGACCATGGACGAAGGGCGGAACAAGGAATTGGCGATGTTCACAAGAAACACAATGCTGTAAATCTGCCACATTGAAGAGCAGAATGGAAGAAAGAGAAGAATGAAAGCTCTGACTAAATCCAAACCAATCATGATTCTCCTTTTATTGCTCCTGTCGATCAGGCTGCCTGCCCACCAATTTGTAAACAGAGCAGAAATTGGACTGATCATATAAAGTGCTGCAACAGCCAGTGCAGAGCCCGTTTTATCCAGTACAATCAGGTTTAAAGCGATCAAGTAAATCCAGGCACCGATATTGGATAAGCCGATGCCGAACAAAAGGATGAAAGAGTATTTCCAGGTTTTCGAATTCATAATGAATGCCCCCCGCGATATGTTCACGAATGTTTTCAAAACATCCGCGCATAAAAAAATCCCACCCCCAAGAACAGTTGTCTTGGGGGCGAGATTTGTATTCGCGGTGCCACCCCAGTTTGCTGCTTCGTCGCCTCTGCAGCCTCATTCAGTACGGCAGCATGCTGCTGCGATACTATAGCCCGTTAACGGGGGCTTCCGGAACACCATCACATGTTAGATCCGATGCACAGCTCAGAGGCTTGTTTCAATAAAGGCTTCCCAGCTCCTTCTCAGCGTATCGGAGCTCTCTGTATGGGATAGTGCTTTATTTACTCTTCTCATCATCGCTTTTTATTATCATTATCCTAACACATGGATGAAAAGAGAAAAAGAAAAAATTAAAAGAATTTTACAAAAATTATTGATAGCGCTTTCAGATTTGTGTTATGATTTACCTACAAGTTAATGTAACGTGATGGAGAATTGGAGATCACACAGTCATTCCTGCCGCCTGGCGGCAGGAATGACTGTGTGATCTTTTCTTGCTCCAAATAGCATGTATTACCAGAGTAATTCAATTTAAAGAGTGGTTAAATCCGATAGCCGTTGGGTTATTAATAGTAGTAATAGGAAAGCGTCTATGAGGAACGACCAGCTAAGTAATCAACCATGCGCTTAATGTCCAATTGCGTAAAGACTTAAGCCTTGATTTCGGCAGTGGTGCTGATGCTTTGAGATGCTATTGAAGCAGTTTTATATGCACACTGCTGTGACGGCGGCTGTATCCGCTTTTTGCTTATATTCAGCACAAATCGTTCAGAATCTGTAAAAACCGGATTTTATGTTTCTTAAAAAGGGGGATTTTCAAATGGAAAACTATATACTATCTCTGGATCAGGGTACGACAAGCTCAAGAGCGATCTTATTTAATAAGAAGGGCGAAATTGTTCATACTGCTCAAAAGGAATTTACACAATACTTTCCGAAGCCGGGCTGGGTGGAGCATAATGCCAATGAGATTTGGGGCTCAATTTTGTCTGTTATTGCAAGTGCGTTATCAGAATCAGGTATAAAACCGCAGCAGGTTTCCGCAATTGGCATTACGAATCAGCGTGAAACGGCAGTAGTGTGGGACAAAGAAACCGGCCAGCCTGTCTACAATGCCATCGTATGGCAATCGAGGCAGACGAGCCAGATTTGCGAAGAGCTGAAGGCTGAGGGACTGAACGATACATTCCGCGAAAAAACGGGACTGCTGATTGACGCTTATTTCTCAGGTACAAAAGTGAAATGGATTTTGGATAACGTGGAGGGAGCGCGCGAAGAAGCAGAGGCTGGAAAGCTGCTGTTTGGAACAATAGATACGTGGCTGATCTGGAAGCTGTCTGGAGGCGCAGCTCACGTGACAGACTATAGCAACGCGTCAAGAACGCTGATGTTTAACATTTATGACTTAAAATGGGATGAAGAGCTTTTGGAAATCCTGGGAGTGCCTGCGAGCATGCTTCCTGAGGTAAAAGGATCTTCAGAGGTATATGCCCATACGGTTGATTATCATTTCTTTGGCCAAAATGTACCGATTGCCGGAGCAGCGGGCGATCAGCAGGCTGCATTGTTCGGCCAGGCCTGCTTTGAAAAAGGAATGGCTAAAAACACGTATGGCACAGGCTGTTTCATGCTGATGAACACTGGTGAGAAAGCAGTTCGTTCCGATAATGGCCTGCTGACAACTCTTGCATGGGGAATTGATGGAAAAATAGAGTATGCGCTTGAGGGAAGTATCTTTGTTGCCGGTTCTGCCATTCAATGGCTCCGTGACGGCTTAAGAATGTTGAAACATGCCAAGGACTCTGAGGAATATGCCGCCAGAGTAGAATCTACAGATGGTGTTTATGTAGTACCTGCATTTGTAGGTCTCGGTACACCCTATTGGGACAGTGACGTAAGAGGAGCTGTTTTTGGAATAACAAGGGGAACAGACAAAGAGCATTTTGTTCGTGCAACGTTGGAGTCTCTGGCATATCAGACGAAAGATGTGCTTGCGGCAATGGAGGCAGACTCCGGCATACAGCTGAAAACACTTCGAGTAGACGGCGGAGCAGTGGCCAATAACCTGTTGATGGAATTTCAAAGCGACTTGCTGGATGTGCCGGTTGAACGGCCTGTCATCAATGAAACAACTGCACTTGGTGCTGCCTATCTAGCAGGGCTTGCAGTCGGCTACTGGAGCAGTCAGGAAGAAATTGCAAAACAATGGGCCGTTGACACCACCTTCGAACCGAAGATGGATGCGCAAACGAGAGACGAAAGATACGGCGGCTGGAAAAAAGCTGTTAAAGCAGCGCAGGCATTTAAATAATAAGGAGAATGGCATTTCACCGATAACGAAATAGGGAAAAGGAATCAAACGAACATATATAGTTGACGGCAGGGTTTATTGATTGTAAAATATAACCAATTGAATAGCGTTCTTCTTATGAAGAGAGATGGAGGGATTGGCCCTTTGAAGTCTCAGCAGCAGGTTCTGCTTGGCAGAATACTGTGCTAAATCCAGCAAGCCCGGCGGCTTGGAAGATGAGAAGAGGTTACCGTTCGGTTTATCCAGCCTCTTCCTGTTTTTAGGGAGAGGTTTTTATGTGCAATATTTTTTTAGTGCAGAAATTTTAGACGAACCAGGGGTCGCAGCAGCCGCCAAAGTGTTTTGAGCAATTGGTAATGATGGAAAGATAGGAGGAATAAGGATGGGAGAATTGATACGCAGGGCAATTGAAATCAGGAGAGAAGAGCTTATCCGCATGCTGCTGGATCACGGGGTGTTTAAAAAAAATGATTTGCATTTATTTCAGCTTACTTTGACAGAACTGGAAGAAGAATTCCGGCAGATACTGAGCAGCCCAAAAGCACAGTGAAGGGGATGGAGGAGAGTCCTGTACTCTCCTCATTCTTTTGCAGGTATCTGGTTATCTGAAGTAGAAGAGATACATAGAATGAGATACAAAAGAGGTCGATAGAGTTGAAAGAAATTTCCCTGGGAATGTTGGCATCAGTCTTTTTTGCAGTAACGTTTGTGCTCAATCGTTCAATGGAGCTTTCAGGTGGAAGCTGGTTATGGAGTTCGTCACTGCGCTTTTTCTTTATGCTTCCGTTTTTATTTTTGATTGTCGCACTGAGAGGCAATCTTAAGGAACTGATAACAGAAATGAAAAGCGCTCCTTTTCAGTGGCTGATCTGGAGCTTTTTTGGATTTCTTCTTTTTTATGCCCCGATTACCTTTGCAGCAGCATACGGACCCGGCTGGCTTGTTGCGGGAACCTGGCAGACAACGATTGTAGCCGGAACATTGCTGAGTCCGCTGTTTTTTTATAGTAAAAAAACAGGTAACGGGGAAGAATGGATAAGGCATAAAATTCCTAAAAGAGAGTTAGGTATATCCGTTTTTATATTGGCAGGAGTTGTGCTGATTCAGGTGCAGAGGGGAGGGAGTGCATCAGGAACAGAGCTTGCAGCAGGCATGCTTCCTGTAGTGGTCGCTGCCTTTGCCTATCCTCTGGGAAACCGGAAGATGATGGAGTTTTGCAAAGGAAAAATCGATACGTTTCAGAGAATACTCGGCATGACGATAAGCAGTCTTCCATTCTGGATTGTGATTGCTGCAGCAGGTTATGCAGCAGCCGGCCCTCCGCAGCCAAGCCAGCTGGCTCAGTCATTTATTGTTGCTGTTTGTTCGGGCGTAATTGCCACAATTCTGTTTTTTATGGCCACTGACAGGGTAAGAGACAATCAAAGCCGCCTGGCTTCCGTTGAAGCCACGCAATCTGCACAGGTGGTGTTCGTACTACTGGGAGAAATTCTTCTTTTATCCTCACCGCTTCCGAATCAGCTGGCACTGGCAGGGATGGGAGTGATTGTGGCGGGTGTAATTTTGCACAGCTTGCAAAAAAATAAGAAGGAGAGGAGAGAGTATACTTGAAGCACTCGGGCTTTAGTATTTATCTATGGATTCTTCTGTTTTGCAGCCTAGTTGGACTGGGAATGCGATTTTATGCCATGGACTTTTATGGCGGCACATTATTTTCAACAGGAAATGCAGATATTCTCATTCTGCTAATGGTAATTGGACTCAGCATCTTTATGCTGATAAAACCAAGACGAAGTAAATAAAAAACCAAGTGAGCCGGCAATGACTACTGCCGGTTCATCGTTTACGAAGGCTCATGGCAAGAAAATAGCAATCCTTCACTAAACCTTTTTATAAATGCCTCGAAATTCTGCCGGAAATAACAATACCTTCATTTTAGCTCAATCTTTCCTACCACTTCCAAACACCAAGGAGCACCAAAACCAGCCTTTCAAACCTTTTTATCTTTATCCTCCAGAAGACTCCCTCTTCAAGCGCGTGATGAGATTTAGCTCAGCGATAAGGGGGAGATGAATGGAGGTTGGCGATAGCCAAAACACTCACTGTCATGGTAAAATTAGAACGTGCGTTCCTATATAGCAAGGTGAAATCATGTTAGTTAAAAAGGCGTTTAAGTTTCGTATCTTCCCTAATCAAAAACAAATGGAGTTAATCAATAAGACG
>NZ_WKKI01000031.1 GCF_009674805.1 Metabacillus lacus
TTTCTTGTACTTTTTTGTTAAATCCACAAAAATTATGCTTAACAGGTGATAAATAAGGTTACTTTTTCAGTGGTCTCTACCCGTCCCCGTGTCCCCGTCCCCGTGTCCCACTAAAAGTAGTTTTTCACTATTTCTTCCGTAGTATGGCATCTTTTGCATTGGTATTCAATTTCCGTTGTATCTTCCTTCGCTAGGTGCAGGGTTTCCTTTTCACAGTTGCTGCAGTACTTTGTGAGTTCCTTTTGGAGCATGATGGATCACCACATTTCCTTTTTAGTTTTGTTTAGCCGCCTTTGAGATTTTTAAACATTTGCATTAGCTAGCAGCGCTTTTTTTTTTTGGTTTACTCTTTTCAATAAGAGACAGCAGTTCCCTTATTACACTGTCCTGGGGCGTTTGAAAGTAATCTTTGAAAGGACAGCCCCTTACAGCATTTCTTTTCAGCACTGCGTTCATTGTGTAATCTTCAACAGTAAGGCTGCTGTTGACGTCTTCCCAGAAAAGGGGTGCTGCTGTGAAAGGTTTTTCCTTTCCTCTAAGAGAGTAAGGGCAGATAATCGTTTTTCCTTCAGCGTGCTGTATATAATCTATATAAAGGCGGTCGCCCCTGTTTTTTTTCAGCCGTTCTACAGTAAAATCATTTGGGTGCTTCGCGACTAGAAATTCTGCAATAAATTCAGTGAAAAGTCTGGTCTGGTCATAGCTCAAGCTGTCGGGTGTAAGGGGAATGTGGACCTGAAGCCCTTTGTTACCCGAAAGCTTGGGATATGACTTTATATTGAACTGATCGAAAATGGTCTTCATTTCCAGCGCTGCCTTTACAGCCAGCTGAAAGTGCTCCCTGGATGGCGGATCGAGATCAAAGACAATTTCAACAGGATTCCTCGTTCTAGCAGTTTGAAAAGGAATGTGAAATTCAATTGCCAGCTGATTGCCGAGCCAGACCAGCGTTGATAGATCATTGCAGATGATATACGAAATACCTTCGTAAAGAGAAGCTGATATATAGTCAGGCGCATAATCAGGTATGTTTTTCTGATAAAAGGCTTCCCCTAAGGTTCCATGCGGAAAGCGGATAACAGTTAAATGCCGGTCCTTAAGAAAGGGAAGCATAGCTGGAGCAATTTGCATAAGGTAGGCAATGAATGCTTCTTTTGTAACAGTTGGATTCTGCCAAAGAGGCTTATCTGGATGAGTAAATTGTATATTTTTATGAATAGGAGCCATGTCAATTTGAAGCTGTTCCCATGTACATTCCTCCCAATTTTTCTGAAATTGAAAAGAAAGGAAGGAAGGTTCACGGAGCTGGCCTTTGTATAATTGCAGGAACTGCAGCTCAACACATATGGCAGGGCTGATGGAGTAGAAACCTTTGCCTTCGGTGACAGCATGCTCTTTTACAATGCTGACTAATGCATGTCTCTCCTCAGGAGATATACCGTGAGAAAAGCTGCCTACTCCCATTACTGCTCCATCTTTCAGTACACTTGCATGAAAATAGTTATTTTGCTGGTCATAGCCAGTCAGGAAGAATGTAGATTTGCAGTAATTTTTAACTTTCAGCCATCCTTTTGTTCTTATGCCGGCATCCCAGGTGCTTCCGAGATGTTTTGCCACAATACCTTCACCACTGTGATCGTACACAGGCTGCCATGCCTCTTCCAATGTCTTATGATAAGGAACAAATTGAAGAAGCTTGCTGGAGGCAGGTAATGGTTCCATTTTAAGATTTGCCCCTTTAAAAAGCTCTTTCAGCTTACGTTTTCTATCAGCAAAGGGAATGGAAGTTTGTGTAATTCCGTTGATTTCTAATAAATCGAATGCCAGAAAAGCGCAGGGATGCTGCTGAGCTTCTTCTTGGATTTTTGACGGTGTTTTCATTCTGCCTCTTACTTGAACAGCTTCAAAATCAGTTGAGACGGGAGAAGTGAGAAATACGATCTCCCCATCGAGTGTAAAAGGCGTGTAGGGCAGAAGCTCTGACAACTGTTCCTCAATGAAAGAGACAACTTCAGGAAAAGAAGAATTAAGCTCTTTTTGATTTCTGCTTTCAAGGAGGATGTTTGAGTTACTCACGTGAAGCATGGCCCTAAAACCATCATATTTTACTTCATATACCCAGTTTTCTCCTGCAGGGGCTTCAGCGGCAAGAGTAGGAAGCATAGGCTTCAATGAACATCCTCCTTTCTAATCCATAAGGCATTAAGCTTTTTTGCGTGCTGTTTTTGTTTTTTTGCCTTCCTGCCTGCCTTCAGGAACAGGGTTTTCCGCTGCCGGGGCAGGAGCTGCTGCAGGCGGAGCCGCTGAACCTGTTTTTGTTCTTTCTATGCTTGCTTGCAGCGCGCTCATTAGGTCAACAACATTTTGGCGAGGAGCTTCCGCAGGAGTATGACCTTCATTGTGTTCAACTTTATTTTGAATAAGAGTTTGAAGTGCCAGACGATAATCATCCCTGTACTTTTCAGGATGAAACTCTGTTGTCAGCTGGTCTATCAGCATGATCGCTGTTTCCAGTTCTTTATCCTGTAATTCCACATGTCCAGGTACACTTGGTACATCCCCGGCACTTCGGACTTCGTCAGGATAGTGAATGGTTTCCATCACAAGACAATTTTCAAATACACGAACAATGGCCATTTGCTGCTTGGAGCGTATCGTGATTTCGGCGATACCGATTTTCCCTGATGTATTCAGAGCTTCTCTTAACAGTGCATAAGCTTTACCGCCATTTTCACCCGGCCCTAGAAAATAAGAGCGGTTAAAATAGATGGGATCGATGTCTTCCAGCTTGACAAAGTCAATAATATCGACTGTTTTGTCTTCGTGCTCTTCTTTTATTTCTTTTAACTCTTCGTCCGTCAGAACGACAAACTTGCCTTTTACATACTCATAGCCTTTTACTATATCTTCATTTTTTATTTCTTCCTCACAGTGCGGGCATTTTTTTTCGTACTGAATAGGTGTGCTGCAGCGTTTATGAAGACTGCGGAGCTTGATGTCCTTGTCTTCAGTTGCAGCAAAAAGCTTAATAGGAATGTTGACAAGACCGAAGCTGATGGATCCTTTCCACATTGTATGCATGGTATTTACCTGCCTTCTTTTTTTATTATTCTCAGCAAAAACGGCAGTAACATGACTAACAAAATTTTCATGTTTTCGCTCAATTGTAAAAGGTATATCATATTGTTTGTACTTCGGAAGCAGCAGCGTTATAGTAAGGTTACAATAAGGCAAAGGCGGGATAAATATGACGGACAGGAAAACCATATCAGCCATAAATCCGGCAACAGGACAGATTATCAGGGAAATAGAAGAGACGCAATTGGAGCGAATACCCGGCATTTATGAGGACTCCAGAGCAGCTTTCAAAAGTTGGAGTGCTTTAACGGTAAAAGAAAGACTTCGTTATTTTAAAAAACTACGCCATTTAATGGCAGAAAAAATAGATGCGATTACAGAAATTATCAGCAGTGATACGGGAAAAGTAAGGATGGAAGCTGCGGTTGCAGATGTTATGCCGGTTTTGGATGCTATCTTACACATGGAAAAGCATGCTGAAAAAATTCTGGGCCGTCAGAAGATGTCTACGCCAATTCTGTTTTTTGGAAAAAAAAGCTATGTAGAATACATGGCCAGAGGATCAGTACTTGTTATCTCTCCATGGAATTATCCTCTGCAGCTCGCTATGGTTCCAATGCTGAGTGCACTTGCAGGAGGAAACACTGTTGTTTTGAAACCCTCTGAAGTCACACCGCTCGTAGGTCAGCTGGTAGAAGCGCTATTTAAAGAAGCAGGTTTTCCGGAGCATGTTGTTCAGGTAGCTCATGGAGGAAAAGAAGTGGGGGCGGAATTAACAAAACACAGGCCTGATTATATTTTCTTCACAGGCTCCGTCAGAACAGGCAAAATCATTCAGGAAATTGCAGCAAAGGATTTAATTCCAACAACTCTCGAACTCGGCGGCAAAGATCCAATGATAGTGTTCTCAGATGCTAATATTGATAGAGCAGTCAAGGGAGCAGTATGGGGCTCTTTTACAAACAGCGGACAGGTGTGCATGAGCGCGGAAAGGCTCTATGTACAACGGCCGATTTTTGAACGCTTTGTTGCTAAAATGAGAGATGAAGTAAGAATGCTGAGTCAGGGGAGCGGCATGAATCACGATATCGGGTCTATGACGTATCCTGAACAAATTACTGTTGTCCGTGAGCAGGTCCTGGATGCTCTTGAAAAAGGGGCTAAGCTGGTGACAGGTGAACACCCTGACAAGTGGGATACAGAAAAAGGTCTATTTATCGAACCAATCATCCTGACAGAAGTGACTGATGATATGAAAATTGTCCATGAGGAGAGCTTTGGGCCAATCATTCCTGTCATTCCTTTTGATACAGAAGAAGAAGCGGTGGAGCTGGCAAACGGAACCATTTACGGATTGAATGCAAGTGTTTTCAGCAGGGATATAGCCAAAGCAGAAAGAGTTGTCTCAAAGCTTGTGACCGGAAATGCTGTAGTAAATGATGTAATGGTGAGTGTCGTTAACCATGGGCTTCCCTTTGGAGGAGCAAAGCAAAGCGGGCTGGGCAGCTACCATGGCGATGGCGGACTTCGCATGTTCTGCCAGGAAAAAGCCGTCATGACAGATTCTGGGAAGAAAGATACTGAAATTCAATGGTATCCATACAAAGGCAAATATCAGCAGTTCAGCAGCCTGTTTCAGCAAATGTTCGGCAAGCAAAAAAACCTGGCTGAAAGTGCGAAGGTATACAGAGAACTTGCCAGGCTTTCCAAAGAGGACAGCAAGTAAAAAATAGTTGACACCCTTCCTTGAAATGGATAAAATGAGTATATAAATTTGATATGCTTTCTTTCAAAGGGGAGTAGCGTTCGAGTTACATACTCGAAAACAAAGTCGTCATTTCGTGAATTCATTCACCGGCTTTGTTGGCGGTTCACACTGTCTAGCAAGACCTTTGCCTGTTGCGGCAAAGGTCTTTTTATATTGTCTGATCTTCTCCGTAACAGGTACAAGAGTGCAAATATCTAGGAGGAGAAAATATGGAAGTTGGTTTATTGTTGGAATACGGCTGGGTGCTGCTGGTCCTGATTGCTCTTGAAGGGATATTGGCAGCAGACAACGCACTTGTTATGGCGGTTATGGTAAAACACCTGCCGGATGAACAGCGTAAAAAAGCATTGTTTTACGGACTTGCCGGTGCATTTGTATTAAGATTCGGATCATTATTTTTAATATCATTTTTAGTAGACGTATGGCAGGTTCAGGCAATAGGTGCAATTTATTTACTTTTTATCTGTTTTAATCACATCTTTAAGAAGTTTGTTTTTAACAGGGACAGCCATGAAAATGCTAAAAAGAAAAAAGAATCCGGTTTCTGGGGAACAGTGTTAAAGGTAGAACTGGCTGATATGGCTTTTGCAGTAGATTCTATACTGGCAGCTGTAGCTTTAGCTATGACACTGCCGGCTACAAACCTTCCTTCTATTGGAGGAATGGACGGTGGACAGTTTCTTGTTATTCTGGCAGGAGGAATTATCGGTCTTGTGATCATGAGATTTGCTGCAACGTTATTTGTAGGTGTGCTTAAAAAGCGCCCCAGCCTTGAAACCGCAGCATTCCTGATTGTCGGCTGGGTGGGTGTGAAGCTTGCGCTGTATACGCTTGCTCACCCCGATATTGGCTATATGTCCAAACACTTCCTTGAGTCTGCTCCTTGGAAAATATCCTTCTGGCTTGTACTGGCTGGCATTGCAGTGGGAGGATGGTTTCTTTCTAAAGAAGAGCCTGATTTGGAAGCAACAGAGGCCGAAGAAATCCTGAAAGAAGTAGAAGGTAAATAAAAATAGTTCAAAAAGACCATTAGTTTTGTACCTGATGGTCTTTTTATTTTCCCTTTTTTTCTATATAATGTTACAAGTGCGTTACATATTGTTTACAGCTCTTGTATCCTTATGTTGCTAAAGAAGTGTTTATTTTGATTTTATAATTAAGTTATAATAGGACACCCTTAATTTTTTTAGTGTTAACGTAGTTTGTAGCGAGGAGGCAATTTGTTACAAAGGAGGATTGTTGTCTATTAATTGAATGCCGGATGATTCTGTATAAAAGAACTATATTAGGAGAATAGTCTTGGTTAATTGTATCTATAAAATAAATGAAAAATGAGCACCCATGCAGCCAACATGGTATGCCCTGTGTAAAATCATACATTCCTTATTATAACATAAGCAGGTAATCAGTATACGAAGTTATCACTTTCTGAGTATTTATAACTATATACTGGTTGCAAATTTCTACCTTTGCGATTCCCAGACAAATTAGCTATGATTAACAAAGTGATAATGGGAGAAACTGAGGTGAAAACGGTGCCTAGCCTGCTTTTTAAATTGGGAAAAAAGAAGCAAACCCTTGAACAGACAGTGATGAAAATTCATGAGGGTGACACTCTGCTTCAAAATTCATTAATAGAACAATATAAACCTTTCGTGGCTAAAACTGTTTCATCAGTGTGCAAGAGATATATAGATGAGCGAGACGATGAATTCAGTATAGGTCTGATAGCATTCAATGAAGCTATAGAGAAGTATTCACCTGATAAAGGGAACTCTCTTCTTGCCTTCGCTGAATTAATTATAAAACGTAAAGTGATAGATTATATCAGAAAAGAAGCAAGAAATGCCCACACGGTGAATATAGATGTGCCTGAGCAAGAAGAAGGAGAATCCTCACAAAGTAAAATTGAGGCTGATCTTTCTGTCACGGAATATCAAAAGCTGATACAAGCTGAACAAAGACGTGAAGAAATTCTTCATTTTACTAATGTATTAACAGAATTTGATCTATCATTCTCTGAGTTAATGGAGCAATCGCCGAAGCATAGAGATGCGAGGCAAAACGCTATAGAAGTTGCAAAGGTATTAACAGAGCATCCTGAGTTAAAGAAACTGCTGTTTCAAAAAAAACAAATACCTGTAAAGCAGCTGGAGAAAATGGTTTCTGTCAGCCGAAAAACCATAGAAAGAAACCGAAAATACATCATTGCCATGGCGATTATTATGACCGGTGACTATCTCTACCTGCAAGATTACATCAAAGGGGTGCTGAATGAATGAATAAAGGGGTTGTTGTTGAGTTAAAGGGCCAAGAAGCTACAATGCTCACCCCTGACGGACAATTTCTGAAAGCCAGGCTTGACCGTGCTTCTCAGATTGGAGAAGAAATTACTTTTTTTCCTATCCAGGAACCAGAAAACAGCGCTTCAAAAAGAAATTTTTTACTTTACATACGGCCTCTTAGAACAGGCCTCGTGACAGCTGTTGCAGCTCTTCTGCTCTTTTTCATTATTTCACCATTTTTAAATTCAGATGAAGTTTCAGCTTACTTGACCCTTGATATTAATCCCAGTTTTGAACTGGCTCTGGACTCTAATCTCGAGGTTGTGGACATTCAGCCTTTAAATAATGATGGTGAAAAACTTTTGGGGATTATTCCGGACTGGAAAAAGAAAACGTTTCACGAAGTGGTCACTACAATTATCGAAAAATCTGAAAGCAGCGGCTACCTGCGGAAAAATCAGGATGTGCTGCTAACAACCGTTTTGAGTGAAGACAGTTCCGGGGCAGTACGGGACTTGATGAAAAAGCAGTTAACAGGGCTGAAAGCTGCCATAAAAGAGAAGGATGTTGACCTTGAAGAACTTCAGGCAGACATGAAGGTAAGGGATCAGGCTCAGGAAAAAGGGATGAGTACCGGGAAATTTCTGAAGCTTCAAAAACCTCAAACTAAGCCAGAAAAAAGCTCTTTAAAGAATTCTCACGTGCCTGCTGATAGTCAGGAAAAGGAGCCGCCGCTGCTGCCTAAAAGAACTGAAACAGTAAAAACTGCTGTTCAAGTTCCCAAAGAACAACAGAATACGAAACAAAAATTAAACAATGAAACCATTCCGAAGCTTGAAAAAACAAAGGAAAGGCTTCAAGAGAAGAAAAATGACTCAAGCAATAAGCCTGCTTCTGCACCTGCAGCACCTGCAGCAAAGCCCGCACATTCAAATAATCAGAATGGAGGGGCGAATGCTCCTAAAGGAGAGCAGGCTGAACCTAAAAATGTTCCTCCAAAGGGCGAAAAAAAAAATAACCCTCCAGGTTTAGCAAAAAAAGAAGAGCAGAAAAACAAAAAAGAAGAGCATAAAAATAAAAAAGAAGAACATAAGGTGCAAAAAGAAGAAAAGAAAGATCAAAAAGGGAATCAAAAAGCTCAAAAAGAAGAAAAAAGAGCACATAAACAAGAAGAGAAAGCAAGCAAAAAAGAAGAAAACCATGGTAAAAAGGAAAATAAGGGAAAATCAGATCAAAAAGAGGACAAAAAACATAGTAAAAAAGAATAGCAAATCGCCGTGTCACAATGCACGGCGATTTTTCCAGTCTTATTCTGTTTTTTGAGTACTGCCTAGCTGAGCTTGAGCCTGTGCAACCAGACGTTTTGTGATTTCGCCCCCGACAGAGCCATTAGCGCGTGCAACTGTATCCGAACCTAGACTTACTCCAAATTCTTGTGCAATTTCGTATTTTATCTCGTCCAGAGCCTGTTGAATTCCCGGTACGAGAAGCTTGTTAGAGCTTCGAGCCATCTTCTTCACTCCTTAACCTTCATTGCAGCTTTTGCTGCATTTCTAGCTTTTGAAAGAAGAAAGCGTTCTATGCAGACCAGTATTTTACTCGGTTGACATTACAAAAACAGAATTCTGAGAATCTGCACTTGCTGTAGGATTTGAAATAAGCTTTCCTGCACAAAAAAACAAGGCTGTAAATAGCCTTGTCATTGTGTTTCTTCCTTGCCCGGGAATTGCTCTTGAAAATATAAATGTGCGCGTCTTTGAATATGGGAAGACAATACAGCCAGCACAACCAGTATTAAGGTGCCCCTGACCTGTTCCCATTGGCTGTCAGACAGGACGGGAAACGTGTTTCTTACAGAATCGGCTTCTTCTTCAATATTCTCTTCAATCCTTTTGTACCGAATTGAAGAAACGTTCAAATCGTTGATTTTTTCCAAAATGGTTGCATAAGCTTCGTAAAATTTTAAAGGATTAATTAAATCATCGCTTCGATCTGATAAAGTATTGAATAATGATGTTAAAATAGATCGAATGGATTCAAAGTCATAGACTGACTTTAAGTCACGTACGATTAATAATATGGCAGCCTGGTCAATGGAATATTTTTTTCCAAGCTCAGGTTGTCCGATTAATTCCTTGATATCCCGCTTAATCCAATTCTGGATTGCTGTCGACTTGAATGAAGTTAATTCACATAAATTACCCAAATCGACAATCTCATTCGTTGATAAACCGTATTCTTTCTTGGTTTTTTTTCGTTCATATCTTCTGATGAAATTTGGAACGCTTTCATGATAGAGAACGTTTAGAGTCGGATCATTCACTGAGTACTTTAACAGAGAGATTGGATTTTCCTCGTGAATGCCTTTTAATGAATATAGAAGGTTAACCATCTGTAATCTTGTTAATTTTAATGCTTTCATAATGCACCTCAATCCAGACAAATAATCAGTGAGAGAAAGGCAGTTCTTAAATCACAATATTACGTCTTTTTTCTTGCTTTTTCAAATAAAAATTTTTATAATTTAAAGTGTGAGTTCATTGGAGCTTAAAATGGAGGAGAAAAAATGGCTAAACGTATATTTTTGTTTATATTAACAAATATTTTGGTAATCGTTACAATTGGTATTGTTCTTTCAGTACTTGGAGTTGGCAACTACAGAACTGCTGCCGGTGGAATTGACCTTGGTACGCTGCTTGCATTCAGTGCAGTGGTAGGTTTTACCGGTGCGTTTATATCCTTGCTCATGTCCCGCTGGATGGCCAAAATGATGATGGGCGTTCAGGTTCTTAACCCTGATAAAAGTCTTTCTGCTGCTCAAAGAGATCTTGTTGAACGCGTTCACCGCCTTTCACGTGCTGCGGGAATCAGAGTGATGCCTGAAGTGGGTATCTACAGATCTCCTGAAGTAAATGCTTTTGCAACGGGTCCTTCTAAAAACCGTTCGCTTGTAGCGGTATCTACAGGACTGCTTGAGGAAATGGATGATGACGCAATTGAAGGAGTTCTGGCTCATGAAGTTGCCCATATCGCTAACGGTGATATGGTGACAATGACGCTGCTTCAAGGTGTTGTAAATACATTTGTAGTCTTTCTTGCAAGAATTGCAGCATGGGCAGTTTCAAGGGTTGTCAGAGAGGACATGGCTCCTATCGTTCACTTTATTGCTGTTATTGTGTTTCAGATTGCGTTTTCGATTCTTGGAAGCATCGTCGTGTTTGCTTACTCCCGTTACAGAGAGTATCACGCTGACAACGGCGGAGCAGATCTTGCCGGTAAGGACAAGATGATTCATGCTCTAAGATCTCTTCAGGCGTATTCTCAGCGCATCAGAGATGACCAGACAGCAGTAGCAACATTAAAGATAAACGGCAAAAAAGGTGCTGCACTATTCTCTACTCACCCAGATTTAAATGATCGTATTGCACGTTTAGAAGCAAGATAGTTTGTAAAGGAACCGCACTGGTTCCTTTTTTTATGACTTTTCAGTCATACTGCTACTCTAAGGCAGCTGCCTCCAAGGAGACCTTTTGATATATTTTGCAAATATCCCTTTTCATTTTGAGGGATTTTTTTTATGATGGAAGTTGAGTACATATTTTTATAGGGCATACTATGTAAAATGTTCAGTTTGGAGTACATATATGAAAAAATCATTTCGGTACTATCTTCAAAAATTAACTCCTGTTCAAATTATTGTTCTTTATTATTCATTGGCTGTTACAGTATCTGTTGTGCTGCTCAGCCTTCCAATCGCACATCAGGACGGAACTGCCTGGTCTTTTATTGATGCGCTGTTTACCGCAGTCAGTGCGGTAAGCGTGACAGGATTGACCGTTGTCAACACTGCAGATACATTCAGCGTTCCAGGTATTTTTATTCTTATGTTTGTTCTGCAGTTTGGAGGAATCGGCATTATGACGCTGGGGACTTTTATCTGGCTTGTCATGGGCAAGAAAATCGGCCTGAAAGAAAGACGATTGATTATGACCGATCAAAATCAGACCAATTTGTCCGGAATTGTTAATCTAATGAGACAGATTCTCCTGCTTATTCTGACAATCGAAGCCATCGGCGGTATTGTGCTCGGAACCTACTTTTTAAACTATTTTCCTAACTGGCAGGATGCTTATCTTCATGGATTTTTTACTGCGGTCAGTGCTACAACAAATGGGGGATTTGATATTACAGGGGCCTCGATGGTCCCGTTTGCGGAAGATTATTTCATCCAGTTTATTGTCATTCTTCTTATTGCTTTGGGGGCAATAGGTTTTCCGGTTCTAATCGAATTAAAGGATTTTGCAGCAAGTAAAAAAGGTAAGTACCGCTTTAGTTTGTTTACAAAAATCACCACCATTACATTCGTCCTGCTGGTTGTAGCCGGTACGGTCATTATCGCCGCGCTGGAGTACCGGTACTTTTTCAGCGGTAAATCATGGCATGAGGCACTGTTCTACTCACTGTTTCAATCAACGTCAACCAGAAGCGGAGGGCTGGCGACAATGGATGTCAGCCTGTTTACGGAGACTACGCTTCTTGTTATGTGCGCACTGATGTTTATTGGTGCATCACCAAGTTCGGTTGGGGGAGGAATCCGGACAACTACTTTTGCTTTAAACCTGCTATTTTTATATCATTATGCAAGAGGTAACAAGAACATCAAGATTTTTAACCGGGAGCTGCATGAAGAAGATCTTATGAAGTCGTTTGTTATTACGCTTATGGCGATTTTGCTTGTGTTTGTGTCAGTTATTATCCTAAGCATATCTGAGTCGTTTTCATTTATAGAAATTCTCTTTGAAGTATGTTCAGCGTTCGGAACCACAGGACTGAGCATGGGAATTACACCGGATCTTAGCACAGTCGGAAAAATTGTCCTCATGATTCTCATGTTTATCGGGCGTGTTGGTATCCTGACTTTTATTTATATTATTGGTACTAAAGAAGCAAAAGCCAATTACCATTATCCGAAAGAACGCGTCATTATCGGATAACGTAAGTAAGTGCTTCGGACTCTGGTACTGTTAAACACTAATCTGACCCTGAAGTGCAGACAAAGAAGACTGCCATACAGGGTCTGTTAGTTGTGAAGCTGAACTACAGGGTAACTATCCTCTTCTTTTTTAGGTTAGGTAGTTTTCTGACATAAATAATACTGCTTTTCTGCAGTCATACAAACTCGCCTGATAGGCCGCCATTCTTTCTTTGCAGGCTGTAAGTACCTCTTGATTGCTTAAAAGGAGAGAAAGACTTTGGGGAAAAACAGAAAAATCCAGTGTTGCATAGGCATTTAAGCAGAGCTTTTCTTCAGTCAGGAATGCTGCATTGAATTCTTCCTGTCCTGGGAGAGGAGGGAGAAGATAAGCGGGAACTTGCTTAGAAAGCACTTCGCTGATTGTGACGCCCCCCGGCTTTGTAATCACCATATCGGCACAGCTGTACAGCGTGTTCATTTCATCCCGGCTTGAAATGTATGAAAGCGGCACAATATGAGGTTTTCCAAGCTGCTTCAACTTTCTGTAAAGATTGTTATTTCTTCCGCACAAAATATAGAAGGTTACACAGTCCGTAGACAACATAGCGTGCAACAGTTGGTAATCATTCAACATCCCCAAATTGCCTCCTGCTATTAATATCAATGCTTTCTCATTTTCTTTAGGGGTTATCCGCTTCTCAAATGATGGAGAAACAGGAATTCCCGTCACAATGACAGAACTGCTGGGTATTCCCCTTGAAAGCAGAGCAGCCCGATTTTGAGTGCCGGGAACAAGGTGTAAATCTATGTTTCTTACTCCCCATAAATCATTGATGAAGTAATCTGTATAGGCATTAATAACTGGTACTGTAAGTTCACCCCTGCTTTTCAAAACATTACAAAGATAAGAAGGAAGGGCATGGCTGCAAACAATCAAGTCTGGAGCTGTTTTCTCCAGCAGCTTTTTCATAGCGGATAAAAAAAACCATTCATAAAAATAGCGGCGCTGATCAATATTTTTTTGTGCACAGGCTGCTTTTTTATATAGTTTGCTGTAGATTTCAGGACATGAAGCGATACCGGCTAAATACAACCTGGAAACAGCTTCCTCAGCAATACGGCTCCTATAAGAAAAGATGTCCACGATTTCTATGGAGCAGCCGGGATGTATTTGTTTCATAAACTCTGCTAATGAATCACAAACAGAATGATGGCCTGAGTAGAATTGTAAAAACGGCAGAAACAGGATTTTCGGCAAGACTGCACCCCTTTTATTAAGCAATATTGATGATGAAGGTTTTTCGTTGGTCACCTATCAAGTCCTGGTCAACATGCAAGGAATCATTGATACCAATTCACCAGGGCCCCTAAGTTTCTTCAAACAAATAAGTAATTGAGCAGGAAATGGGTTTGTACTTCACAGACTTTGAACAATGCGGAATATTAACTGACTGGCAGGAAAGGCAAGCGATAGAATTGTCGCTTCTGTCAAATATCAATGTCTTTATTATGAGAGGAAGTCTTGCTCTTCATGCCGAAAACCTTCAACCTTTCATTACCAATAGTAAGAAAGGGAATTTGTCATAACATATTTTTATGATCACCTTGAGCCCATTTAAACAGTGGGATTGTTGGTGCAAGTATCAACAGCAAAGGGTGACTATGGGCAAAGAGAAAGGAGAAGGCATATGGTTTTCAGGTACTGCATCATTTCGCTCTGGAATTTTATCGATCCTGTTTATTATTTCTTCTCAAGCCTCATCTGCTTATCAGGCGGTGATGGGGAAGGGTCTGTATTCCGTGTCAGGCTTACCCGCTATAAAGGTGTGCCAGTGACTTTGTCAGATGGAACCAGCATAAAAAGAGGAGATATGCTTCTTAAGATTCATCTCCATAATGTTAGACTGCTCACTCAATCTCTGCATCTCCAATCTGATATAAGAAGAGGCAGGACCATTTATAAATCTGTTAGAAATTCGATGCCCCAATTGTCGAAGTTTCTGCTGGAACATGAAAAAGCGGAAGAAATTAAAGGAATTATCGGGATTACGATGATAAAAAAGGGATATGAACAGCTGGGTTTTGAATGTCAAAAGCCGAGAAGCTTCCTGTACAAGGTTTTTAAAAAAACAACGCAATTCCCCATATACTTCCTCTCATCCCCAGGGGCAGATTTATCAGGTATATACAAACAAGTACCCGTCTATTTACTGATGTCCAAGGAAAAACTGATCAGCCTTTATCCACGTCAGCAGGCCCAGTAATTCCCACTGGAAGCAATCCCTAGTCCCCTCTATACTGATTAGAAGGGAAGGGGGCTTTTTTTATGTCCATTTTTATAGCAGTAAGTATACTTCTGCTGTTCGCAATCCTGATTCTTGTTTATCGTGCAGCAAATTTAAATACAAAAGACGTTGCTGTTAACACCATTACAGTTAGTTCTCCCCGTAAAGCTCTGCCAGCTGAAAATATAACAATTCTACATCTCTCAGATTTACATTTAGAAAATATTTCAATCTCACCGCAAGACATACTGTCTAGAATAAAAGGACAAAGAATAGATGTCATTGCAATCACAGGCGATTTCCTGGACCGCAAGAGGAGCATCCCGCGCCTTGAGCCATATTTGCAGGCTCTACACTCATGCAATCCGGTATTAGGCATGTACGCTGTCTTTGGCAATCATGATTATGTTTTAAGAAAGAAGAATTTTGAAGAGTTAAAAGCTGTTTTGCATAAGTATGGTTTTGTCACTCTGCAAAATGAAAATGTTCAGCTTCCCTGGAATGGGGAAGTTCTCAATATTATTGGAATCGATGATTATAGTACAAAGCGCAGTAATCTTTCTAAAGCGTATCAAGATCTTCAGGAAGGCTATCGTCTAATTTTGACGCATGATCCTAATATCGTATTGGAAATGGATGATTATCACTATGACTACATGCTGTCAGGACACTTTCACGGCGGACAAATCTGCTGGCCAAAGCCGTATCATTTAGTGAAAATGGGCAAGCTGGTAAAAATGAATATGGTTAAAGGTCTTCATGAGCACAATGGCAGACATTTCTATATAAGTGAGGGACTTGGGCAAACCGGCTTAAACATCAGAGTGGGAAGCAGACCGGAAATTACTTTTCATGAGATAACTTCTTAATTGCTTGCTGCACCTTACTCAACAAGGCTGCAGCTATTTTTAAATAAGTGTTGCAATCGCTTTCATTATCAGTTATGATTTTGTCATAAACATCCGAAACGTTTTGGAGGAGCTGCTGATGACAACAATTAAAGATATTGCGAAGGCTTCCGGTGTATCTGTAACAACAGTTTCACGTGCCTTAAATGGTTATTCGGATGTGAACGAAAAAACCCGCCGTAAAATAATAGAGGTTGCTGAAGTACTTAATTACAGTCCTAACTCCCTGGCCAGGGGGCTGGTGATGAAAAAATCGAAAACGATCGGGCTGCTTGTATCTGGGTTTAACAAAGAGAGCATCAAAGATAATTTTACGTTTGAAGTGCTTACAGGCATCAATCAGTTTGCCGCAGAAACAGACTATGATTTGGTTCTTTTTAATACAAACTCCAGTAAGCAGAGGGAGAAAACTTACGCACAGCTCTGTAAAGAGAGAAGAGTTGACGGAGCAATCATTCAGGGCATAAAAACAGATGATCCATATCTAAAAGAGGTTGTGGACAGCGACATACCATGTGTACTGGTCGACATTCCCATTAAGACGGAAAACGTCGGATATGTGACAACAGACAATGTACTTGGTGCGGAAAAGGCTGTGTCTTATTTGCTGGAACTGGGACATCGGCATGTGGCTATGATTAATGGACATGAATTCGCCTTTGTCAGTGAGGAAAGACTGCAAGGATATAAAAATGTATTGAAATCTGCGACCATTAAATTTCGAAAGGAATGGGTCGTTAACGGGCTCTTTCAAGAAAGTGCAGCGGAAGAACAAGCGAGAATCCTTTTGGAAAGTTTTCCTGAGATTACCGCCATTTTTTGTGCAAGCGACCTGATGGCCCTCGGCTGTATAAAAGCAGCTCAAAAATTGGGAAGAACAGTACCTGAGCAGCTTTCAGTCATTGGCTATGATGATATTCTTCTTGCTTCTTATGTTACTCCAAGCCTTTCTACAATCGCACAAAACAAGGCACTGCTGGGCTATTCAGCTGCAAAGCTTCTGATTCAGATGCTCGAGGGAGAGGCTAAGCCTCAATCAATCATTATAGAAACTGAATTAATTGAGAGGGAATCTGCAATAAGGCTATCCAATTGAATTGGATAGGTACTTACTTTCCGAAACGTTTCGGTAATATATGAGAATTTCCAAAACGTTTCGGTTCTTAGAACATTCAACTGGAGGAGCTAGCTATGGAATATAGAGTAATTAAAGAAAATGATTTATTTCTACTGACTGATGTAAACGGTAACATTCCGGAGAATCATCCCTACGGTCTTGGTCTTTATTCAAAAGATACTCGTTTTCTAAGTAAGATGGAATTACATATAAATGGGGAGCAGCCCATTCTGCTGTCATCTGATGGTTCTGAAAACTATGCAGCTACTATTCTTTTAACTAATCCACATATGGAGAAGAACGGAGAGCTGAAGCTGTGGCGAGAGTCGGTAGAGATAGAGAGAAAGAGATTTATATATGATGATGTGCTTTATGAAGGTATTAAGTTGAAAAACTATTTTCCAAAAAGGGTTAACTTCACTATTGAATTGCATATGGATGTAGATTTCAACGATATGTTTATCGTACGGGGTTTTCAGTCAGGAGAAACCGGAAAGCGGACAGGAGAAACAATTGCAGGACAATCACTTTCCTTTCATTATCAAGGAGCAGATAAACTGGACAGAACTACTAAAATCATTTGGGACAAGACTGCTGAAGAGATTAGCAAAGAAGGCAGTGTGAAATTTGCCTTTTCCCTCGCCCATGGGCAGGAAGAGGTGTTAACAGTGGCAATACAGCCGCTTGTTGGACATGCAACAGAAAAAGAAGTACTGCCGACTGAGGAGGCATTGAAACGGCTGTCAGCTTCCTACGTGGAATGGGAAAGAAGCACTTCTAAAATTGTAACTGATCTCCTCCCCCTTCAAAAGCTAGTAGACAGGGGAATTGATGATATCAGGGTACTCCTGACAGACTTAGGACACGGCAAATTTCCGGTTGCAGGGCTCCCTTGGTTTGGAGTTCCTTTTGGCCGGGACAGCCTTATCGCTGCATTACAGATGCTGGCCTTTAATCCTGCCATAGCAAAAGGAACTTTGTTGACAATGGCAGCACAGCAAGGCACTAAAGTAGATCCTTGGCGGGATGAGCAGCCGGGAAAAATCATGCATGAAATCAGGTTTGGAGAGCTGGCAAATACAAATCAAATACCGTTCACCCCTTATTACGGAACAATTGATGCGACTCCGCTGTTTCTTGTGCTGCTTACAGAATATGTGAAATGGACAGGAGATATTGATCTGTTTCATGAGTTGAGTGACAACGTCACTGCTGCACTCCACTGGATTGATCAATATGGGGACAGGGATGGAGACTTATTTTTAGAGTATCATCAGGAATCAAGCAAGGGTATAGCCAATCAAGGCTGGAAAGATTCTGGAGATTCCATTGTACACACCAATGGTGAGTATGCAAAAACACCGATAGCCCTATCAGAGGTACAGGGTTACGTATATCAGGCTAAAGTAGGCCTCGCTGCAATTTATGAATTACTTCACAACAAAAAAGATGCAAGTCGTTTGAAGAAACAGGCAGAAGCGCTCCGTACAGCTTTTGAAGATGCATTCTGGATGGAGGATAGTGGATATTATGCAATTGCTCTTGACGAAGCAAAAAAGCAGGTAGGCACAATTACTTCAAACCCGGGGCATGTCTTGTTTTCTGAGATGCTATCGGAAGATCGATCAAAAGCTGTTGCATCCAAGCTCCTATCAGAAAAAATGTTCTCCGGCTACGGCATTCGCACCATGGGAAGCGGAGAGGCAGGCTATAATCCAATGAGCTATCATGACGGCAGTATATGGCCTCATGATAACAGCATGATTCTACTTGGTCTCAGTAAGCTGGCTTACCAGGAGGAAGCGGCTTCCGTAATGGAAGGGTTGATAAAGGCTGCAGAGCATTTTGAATATGACAGGCTGCCTGAACTTTTTTGCGGATATGACAGCAGTATGGGAAAAGCAGTCAAGTATCCTGTTGCCTGTTCACCGCAGGCATGGGCGGCAGGAACACCGCTGGTCTTTATACAGTCTCTGCTTGGATTGTTTCCGGACAGTCTAAAAAAAGAAATTCAGCTTCATCCAACCCTGCTTCCAGGAATGAATATTTTGTCTGCAGCAGATATTGCAATTGGAAAAGGACATTTATCCGTGACTGTCACCCGCAGCACAGCAGGACTTACTGTATCCATTGATAAAAATACAACCGGCTTTGATGTTATGACTAAAGGTAATCAGGGAGAATAACGCTCTCTTTTTATAAAAGGAAAAACGAAAGGGGTTTAATAAAATGGTGAATAAAAAATGGTTTGCAGGCATTGGTATATCAGTCATGCTTCTCGGTTCCTCACTTGCAGGCTGCAGCAGCAATAGCGGAGGGGAAGGAGGAGCTGGATCTCCTCAGGAGGGGGAAAAGGTTCAGATTACACTTGCAGGATGGGGGTCTTCTCCTGAAGAGACAAAACTTCTGGACGAAGTAATCGCTGACTTCGAAAGTGAAAATCCGGATATTGATGTGAAAAGAGATACAATTGCAGATCAGTACATGGATGTAATTAAAACGAGGCTGATCGGCGGTGAAGGCCCGGATGTATTTTATCTAGATGCATTTGAAGCTCCTGGTTTAATTGAAACAGGAGTCGTTGAACCTTTGGATTCTTATATAAACGAAGATTTTGATATTGCAGATTTTGAAGAACCGCTCATTCAAGCTTTCCAGAAAGACGGACAAACTTTTGGATTTCCAAAAGGCTATTCAACTTTAGCCATGTTTTATAACAAAAAAATGTTTGAAGAAGCCGGCCTGGAAGTTCCAGCTACCTGGGAAGAGTTTGAAGAAGCAGCCAAGAATCTGACAGATGGAACAAATGTCTATGGATTTGGTGCATCTCCAGAGCTCGCAAGGCTGTATCATATTGCTGAATCTAAAGGGGGAAAGGTAGCTACTGATAACAAAGCTACTTTTGCAGATCCAAAAGTGGTCGAGGCGCTTCAGCCGATCATTGATATGCATAATGTGGATAAATCTGCTGCAGAACCAAAAGAAGCAGGAGCTAACTGGACAGGTGAAATGTTTGGCCAGGGTAAAGCAGCTATGGTATTTGAAGGAAACTGGGCAATTCCTTACCTGCAGTCCACCTTCCCTGATCTTGAGTTCGATACAGCTGAGCTTCCAACTATTGATGGTAATAAAGGTACAATGGCTTATACAGTTTCATACGTTATGAATGCTGCTTCAGAGAAAAAAGAAGCTTCGTGGAAACTGATTTCTTACTTGACAGGTAAAGAAGGAATGGAAAAATGGACTTCCAAAGGTTTTGAGCTTCCAAGTAGAGTATCTGTTGCTGAAAATCTTGGTTTTGATAAGGATGAATTGCGCGGACCACTGGTAGCAGGCGCATCTTATTCTACAGTCTGGGCAGATGATACCAACCTGCCAATTATCTTTAACAATTTTAATAACCAATATGTTAGTGCTTTTCTCGGTGAGCGTCCACTTGATCAGGCTTTAAAAGAAGCACAGGATCAAGCTAATAGTGAAATTGGAGATTAAGTTAATCGGAGTTGAATGGGAGGCGAGGCGCCTTCCTTTCCTCCTATTTTCGTCTTTGATGTAAAGATTCTTCTTCTTTGCTTCAAAGAGGGGAATGGGAAAAATATGCCTTGGGGCAAGGAGTGAAAAAGGATGAAACTCAGTCAATCAAGAGCAAGACTTAGAGAAGCAGGACAGGGCTATGCATTTATGTCTCCTACCTTATTTGTTCTGCTGCTGTTTATCATTGGTCCTATTTTTTATGCAGTTTTCCTGTCATTTCACAAAGTGCAGCTTTTAGGAACATCCAGTTTCGATTTTGTAGGATTGGACAACTATGCGAACATTCTGAATGATGGCCGAGCAAGAATTGCTCTATGGAATACTGCAAAATACGTAATGATTGTAGTACCGGTCCAGACGTTTCTTGCCTTGGTACTAGCTGCAAGTTTAAATGCTGGTCTAAAAGGAGAAAAAGCCTTCAGGATTATTTATTTTCTGCCAACGCTGACCTCATCTGCTGTATTAACTCTGATATTTATGTGGATGTACAATCAAAACGGGCTGATTAACCATATTCTTGCCTTTGTAAATCTGCCTACCTACAATTGGATTGGTGATCCTGCTGTTGCGTTAAATGCAATTATGATTATGAATATTTGGTCTACAGCTCCATTTTATATGGTCATTTATCTGGCTGCTCTGCAAGATATTCCTGATTCTTTATATGAAGCTGCAGAATTGGACGGTGCTAACGCTATTCAGAAATTCTTTTATGTAACAGTTCCTAATCTGCGCCCGGTGACTTCGTTTGTCGTCATTATGGGGCTCATTGGAACCTTTCAGTTATTTGACCAGTCCTACATATTCTCTGCGGGTTCAGGCGGACCTAATAACTCAACGCTGACAGTAGTGCTTCTGATTTATCAATATGCCTTTAAGAGTCTTGGCACAATGGGTTATGCTGCTGCACTTGCCTTTGCGCTAGCCGTCGTGATCCTGACGGCCACTCTGATTCAAAGAAAATTTTCTAAAGAAGAATCACTTTATTAGGGGGGAACTGCAATGAAAAAATTCAGCATAGGTAAAGCCCTGCTGTATGTCATACTGTTCGGTTATGCAATTGTCACGCTCATACCATTTTTGTGGGCGCTGTCTTCTTCATTTAAGCCGCTGGCTGAAATTGTCTCAGGATCTATCCATTTTATTCCCAAAAACTTCACTTTGGATAATTACAGACAAATTTTTTTAGAACAGGAACTGTTTCCCAGATGGCTGTTTAACTCAGTTTTTATAGCAGTAGTCGGTACTTGTTTGAACATTGTTTTTAACAGCATGGCAGGCTATGCGCTTGCGAGACTCAGTTTTCCTGGCAAAAAACCTTTGTTTATTCTTATCCTGGCCGTCTTGATGATTCCAGCTCAAGTTACTCTTATACCGAATTATTTGATTTTGCGCGAATTTGGCTGGCTGAATACTTATCAGGGTATGATTGTACCTGCGATGATTAATGCTACATTCATTTTTATGATGCGACAATTTTTTATTAACTTTCCTAAAGAACTGGAAGAAGCTGCCGCAATTGACGGACTAAACCGCTTTGGCGTTTTCTTTAGAATTGTCATGCCGCTTGCACGCCCGGCACTGGCAGCTCAAGCAATCTTCGTATTTATGGGTTTATGGAATGATTTCATGCGACCGCTGATCATATTGTCAGATGCGAGTATGTATACCCTGCCGCTCGGGCTCAACACTTTTAAAGGCCAGTATATCAGCTACTGGAATTATATTATGGCAGCATCCATGGTCTTCACTCTCCCGGTATTGCTTATATACGCATTCTTTAACCGATATTTTATTAAAGGCATCTCCTTTACTGGAGGAAAATAATCATATGCTTAAGCTGGCTCTTACCCGTATCTCTGCAGGTGGAGCCAGCTTTTTTGTTTATCCAGACAGTACCATACATAATCATTTTTATTTTCTGCATGATAAGAAACGCGTGAATTAATAGTGGAATGACTTTGGGAAGCCTTGCTGATGATCATTGCAGGCTTTATCTTATGAAGGATCTTCAGTGTGCGCGAATTTTGTTATACGATCCCAAAGATACTATAACAAAACGCCGTACTTTGTTATACGAATCCAAAGTTGCCATATCTAATACCAGTAACAATTGATGAAATAGAGAGGTGTGGGTCTAGTGAATGATCATGAAAGCAACGAGTTTCCCCCAGCGCATCTTTCCGCTGAGCAGTTATCACAGCTGCGCAAGGCTGAAGAAGCGCTAAGAGCGAGTACAGGGGAAGACATCGTACTTATTGCCTACGAGCACAAAGATTTGAAAACAATCCTATAAAACGAATGCTTTTAAAGAGAATATGCAAACTAAAGAAGAGAGGAGATGATATCAATGAAAAGAAAAACAGGTAAGGATGCTGCTGCTACAAGCAATATGACCCCTTCAGAAAGCTTGCCGGCGGACGAAGCACGCAGGCAGTTTCATGCTGAAAACCCTGCTAAAGGTTTCAACCGAAATTCTAAGCACGGCCTGCAGGGAAACGGGAAGGAGTAGGACTGATGACGAGAAAACATGAGAAAAGCAAGGACATGGAGAATCATAAAAAACCAATGGATACCAGTCTGCTTGAAGAAGAGTTTGGCCAGGAACTTGGAGATTATCAGGCGAGCAAAATATACGAATTGCTAAGTGAGAGAAATGAAAAGAAGAACAAAGGAAAACCTAAGAAGTAAGGAAAACCAAAACAGGCAGTAAACCTTAAGGGGTTCATGCCTGTTTTGTGCTACTTTTATCTAAAGCTGCTACCAACTTGCGGACCGCTTTCCGCGGGGCCGGCGGTGAGCCTCCTCGCCGCCGTTGGCGTTTGCGGGAACTAACCTGCAATTAGGAAAGGTTGCTTTAGACCAACTGGTTCCTCAGGAATATATAGTCAAGCGCAAGGAACGGAAATCAACAGCCCCCAGCCCCATACCAGCACAAACCAAAAAGACTGTAGACAAGCTCAATTTCCATCGAGTTTGTCTACAGTCTGAAAGGACTTAAAAAGTACTTTTGTCGTTTAAACTACATTATAAAATTATTTAAGCCTTCTGTTTAATAAGTAAGAAAACGGCCCCCCGCTTTGTTTGCTGTGAAGCTTGCAGAGCTTTTTCTGCTTTTTGTAAATACTTCTGTTTGATAATTGTGGGGATTGTAAAGTACCAGCAGCAGCGTTTTTTCGTATTGTATGCGTCCGGTTTCCAAGTAAGTCTGTAAGTTGAACGGAAGCAGCTCCAATACGGTGTGCTTAAATAGATCTTTTTCCGAAAGTTTCTTATCGGCAAATGCCTGACCCATCACAGCTGGGTTTTCCTGGATCTCACGGTAATAAGCAGATCTTTCTTCCTTGGACAATATCTCGTTCCACCAAGGCTTTCTCGGCTTGTGTTTTGAATTTAACAGATAATCGTATTTCATCAGTCCTTCTGCAGCTTCAACATGTTCATCCGATTTTGACTTTAAAAACAGTGATAAACGGAGGAACAGGTCCTCAAGCTGATGGCCGATTCTGCTCCAGCCCATTTCATCCCAATATGCCCCAAACTCCTGGAAGAACTCGAACGGAGAGGAGAAAACATGCTGAACAAGATACTCAATCGTCGTATCCATTCGGTGGTCATTCCAGTATTTCTCCAATACATCTTCCACCTGCTTGATTTTAATAATATCATCAAAAGTCAGAACATTGTTACCCAGAATTTCGTATGGAGAAGAATCCATGTATGTGTATTGATGGTCCTTCGCTCTTAATCTTAAGCCGGTCCCGCGCAGCATTTTCAAGAAGCCGAGCTGCAGTTCTTCAGGACGGAGTGCAAATACATCATCAAAGGTTTTTTTGAAAGAATGGTAATCTTCTTCCGGAAGCCCTGCAATAAGATCCAGATGCTGATCAATTTTACCTCCGTCGCGGACCATTGTGACAGTCCGGGTCAGCTTGCTGAAGTTTTGCTTTCTCATGACCAATTCATTTGTTGCATCATTCGTGGATTGTACGCCAATTTCAAACCTGAACAAGCCTTTGGGTGCATGGTCATTCAGAAATTGAATGACTTCCGGACGCATAATATCTGCAGTAATTTCGAATTGAAACACTGTGCCGGGGATATGTTCATCTATCAGAAACTGAAACATTTCCATTGCATAGCTTCTGCTTATATTAAAGGTGCGGTCCACGAATTTAATTGTTTTTGCACCATGCTTCATCAAGTAGCGGATATCGTCTTTCACCTTATCCCGGTCAAAATATCTGACACCTACCTCAATTGAAGAGAGGCAGAATTGGCAGCTGAAAGGGCAGCCGCGGCTGGTCTCAATATAAGTCACTCGCTTTGACAGCTGCTCCTTGTCTTCCTCAAAACGAAATGGGGAGGGAAGCTCCTTTAAATCGACTTTATTCCGCTGAGGGCTGATTTTAATTTTGTCATCTTCCCTGTACGCAAGACCACTGACAGAAGAGAAGTTACCAGATCCTTGTGCTTCTGTTAAAAATTGCTTAAACGTTTCTTCGCCTTCACCAATTACAATAAAATCTACTTCGGGCACTTTTTGCATCCACTCGTATGAGTCATAAGTGACCTCAGGCCCTCCTAAGACAATTGTAATGGAGGGATGTATCTTTTTGATCATCTTGATAATGGCGATTGTTTCTTCTATGTTCCAGATATAGCAGCTGAACCCAAGAATATCAGGCTTTTTTTTATAAAGATCTGCCACAACATTTAACGCGGGATCCTTAATTGTATATTCAGCTATTTCTACATCAAATTCAGGCGCTGCATAGGATTTCAGGTAGCGGACTGACAAACTTGTGTGTATATATTTTGCATTTAATGTACTGACTACTATGTTCATGTTACACCACTTCTGTTAGTATTTGGATGCTTTCGCTTTGCTGTTGTGCTGCCAGCACGATAACTCTCCTTTTCAGTCACACTTTTTAAAGGAAGTTAAGAACTATGAAGTAAAACAACAAGCATTATGAAAACAAGCTATTTTTTTTACAAAGCTTTACCCATTCTATCATATTTTTGCCCGTGCAAAAAGCTGATGATCGATGTAAGACAGACTTAGTGTAGTTGCGCTGGGAGCAATTTCATAATAGGTAACCATAGCTAACCATAGCTAACCAGTCCAACCAGTACGATATAGGCAAATTATCTGTAAAATATGAGAAATAGAGAAAACCGGGCATCTGCCCGGTTCTTTAGCGGTATATTTCCTTTTTTCCTACGGCTTTCAACATATTTCTGAAGGTAGTTGTTTTCAGTTCAATAATTGGCTGTGTCATGGTTTTAACCATTGTACTTGACAAGATGAACGTCAGTGCCACTGCCATGAATACAATCAGCGTCAGGCTCTGATACTCCTTCAGCCAGCCTGCAAGCTGACTTTGCCTGAAATAACCGATAACAAATCCGTGGAGCAAATAAACATAAAAGGTTCGTGTTCCCCATTTAGTGAAGAAAAATTCTCTTCTTGGAACGAATGCCATAAAGGCGAAAGTGAGCAGAATTGTTAGAACATAAAAACCAAGTCTTGTCAGCCCGCTCCATACATCAGCTTCTCCAAAAGCAGCGTAAGGTTTTGAACCGAAGAGCCATTCAAAATGAAAATCAATAAACAGATAAGCGATGAATGCTGCTGCCAATATCCCGCCTGCAAGTTTTTTTGCTGAGGGTGCTGATAATCTTTTAAAATGTTCCCCTCTCAAATAATAACCAAGAAGAAACAAAGGGAAAAATACAAACGTCCTGGAAAGACTGAGATAGCTGCTGATAAACTCTGCATATCCGACTGCGATTCCGATTCCAAAAGCAATCGTCACTGACACTTTCTTTGGGAATTTTGTAAATACAAACAAAAGAATGTTCCAAGAGAACAAGCTGAGCAGAAACCAAAGTGACCAGTGCGGATTCAGAGGATCTCTGTACAAGGTGTCTTTGCTTTGTATCAGATAATAATAAACTGAATAAATTCCCTGAAAAATAAGGTAGGGTAAGATCAGCTTTTTGGTTATCTTTGCAACATAACCTTTTTTGTTAAATCCTTTTGCAAAAAATCCTGCAAGCAGGATGAATGCTGGCATGTGAAATGTGTAGATATACTTATAGATTGTCATAATCAGCTCATTGTCATTTATAAATGATCTGATGAAATGTCCAAATACGACCAGCAGGATTAAAAGGAACTTGGCATTATCAA
Source organism: Metabacillus lacus (assembly GCF_009674805.1). Classification (GTDB taxonomy): domain Bacteria; phylum Bacillota; class Bacilli; order Bacillales; family Bacillaceae; genus Metabacillus_C; species Metabacillus_C lacus. The sequence continues at coordinate 26,150 of NZ_WKKI01000031.1, forward strand.
AATAACTGTCCCTTGTTTTTTTCAAAGTGATCACCTGATTTCAAAAATTTTTAAAAAAGCAGAGTAAGATATTGGTATTTTTAATTAAGAAATACCCGCTGCTACATTAGGATAAAACATGAGTAACAGCAAGTCAGTCATATCACAGCCTTTGTTAGAAACTTGTCATCCTCTTGTTACATATCAGTAAGAAAGTGGGAAGGCATGAAAAATATGTCGAAATAAGCGGTGAAAAAATCGTCATTTTATCCATTCTGGTGAAGGACTCTAGGTGCATTTGTAGAAAGTTATGTACATGAAAGAAGCGGCAAAAGGGGAGGACGTCATGAATCATACGATGATGAATGATGAAGTGGTTCAAATGAGGCAAGAGCTGGACAGGCTTCGGAAAGAAAATGATGCGCTGCAGGAAAAACTGTTTACACATGAAATTATGTTTCATGGAGCACTGGATGCGATTATGGTTTTTGATGAATATATGAATTTTATAAATGTGAATGCTGCAGCATGTGAAATGTTTAAGCTGTCGAGAGAGCATTTATTAAATAGAAACTTATCGGACTTTTTAAGTTTAATGCCTGCAGATGAACTGGAGCGTCAATCTGATATCTTACGGAGGGAAGGTATTTTTTGTGGAGAGCTGCTGCTCAAGCTGGATGGAGGAGATATTAAGTTTATTGAATTCACAGCAAAGAATCGTGCTCTCGGCCGTTATCATTTAACAATCATGAGGGATATTTCATCAAAAAAGATGCTTGAACGGGAACGGATAATTAATGAGCAGCTTTTTAAGGATCTGTTTAACAGGGCTGTAGATGGTATTATTATTTTTGATGATGCAGGAAATTTTATTGATGCCAATCAGTCGTTTTGCCATGATCTTGAGATTGATAAGGGAAATCTTGCGGCTTATTATCTGCATATGTTTGCTGAAGCAGAGGAGATTGAAGAGCAGATCTGGAGCAGTCTGAGGGTATCAGGAAGGGCTCAAGGCGAGCTTACATTCCGCTTGAAAAGCGGGCAGAAGAAAATCTTTGAATTTACTACAAGTTCCAATATTTTAAATGGATTTTATATGTCCATCATGAGAGATATTACTGAGAAGCGAATGATGGAAATGAGACTTTATAAAAGCGAAGAAAGATTCAGGGAAATTTTTGAGAACGCAATTGATTCTATACTCATTGTGGAGAAAGACGGCAGAATTGCCAAAGCGAATCAATCGGCATGCAGAACATTTGAATTACCTTTAGAGAAATTAATGGAAAGCAATATTATGAATTTTATTGATAAACAGGATTCCCGGTTTATCGAGGTGGCAAAGAGATATTCGGATAATGGTGCCATCAGGGACGAATTGAAATTCAGTATGCCTAATGGCCAATGTAAAGAGTTAGAGTTTACTTCAAAAATGAATATTTTTGACAGCCAGCATCTCATCATTGCCCGCAATGTCAGTGACAGAAAAGAAATGGAGAAAGAGCTGAGAGAAAGCGAGTTAAAATTCCGAAAAATCTTTAATGGCGCAATGGACGGAATTGTTTTATTTAATGACAGCTATGATATTGTGGATGCAAATCCAATCGCCAGTAAAATTATTAATATTTCACTTGAAAAATTAAAAAACAGCAATTTGTATGAATTGTTCTGTTTCGATAAAATAGGCTGCAATGAGGCGAAGAGGGAAAGCTTTAACCTGCTTGATGAGGTGACCGAAGAATTTCCGCTGTTCCTGAAGAACGGCCAAAAAGTCATTGTAGAATGTTCTGTGAAGAGAAATGTAATTGAAAACCTAAACCTGGCTATCTTCAGGGATGTCACTGAACGGAAAGAGCTGGAAGAGAGGCTGAGAAAATCAGATACGTTAAATGTGGTTGGAGAGCTTGCGGCAGGGATTGCACATGAAATCAGAAACCCGATGACGGCACTGAAAGGTTTTATTCAGCTGCTTCAGGGAAGTGTGAAGGGCGATTATCCGATGTATTTCAATGTGATCACGTCCGAGCTCAAAAGAATTGAATCAATTATTACAGAGTTCTTGGTATTGGCGAAACCGCAGGCCGTTCATTATCAGCAGGAAAGTGCGGTAAAAATCATGAAAGAGACGATTGAACTGCTAAATGCTCAAGCTATTATGGCAAATGTCCAAATCAGGCTTTCCAGCTATTCAAATATCCCATATATCTACTGTGAGCCCAATCAGCTGAAGCAGGTATTTATCAATATTTTAAAAAATGCCATTGAAGTCATGCCGAAAGGCGGTTTCATCTCAGTGACGATGGATAAAAAGGACGAACAGCACATCACCATCTGCATTCGCGACAAAGGAGCAGGAATTCCTGAAGATAAATTAAAAAGACTGGGAGAGCCTTTCTACACGACAAAGGAAAGGGGAACCGGACTTGGGCTGATGGTGAGCTATAAAATTATTAAAGAGCACAGAGGCAAAGTCAAGGTTGAGAGCACTCTAGGCGAAGGAACAACGTTTCATATTACCTTGCCAATACACCAGGAACAAATATGATACAGGAGAGAAAAGAATGAACTGCATAACATACTCCAGCCCCCTCGGAGAATTGTATATCATTGAAGAGGATGGCATGCTGACGCATTTGTATTTAAATGAGGAAGATTACAAGGCTTCCCGGCAGGAAAGCCTCGCAGTAATGGAAGAAACTCCTTTGCTAAAGGAAGCGGCTGTACAGCTGGAAGAATATTTTCAAGGAAAAAGGAAAGTGTTCAGCCTTCCTATTAAACAAAATGGGACACCTTTTCAGCAGAGTGTCTGGGCAGCTTTGCAGGAAATCCCTTATGGAACCGCCAAAAACTACGGACAAATCGCAGAAGAAGTCGGAAGTCCGAAGGCTGTCAGGGCAATTGGCCAGGCCAACAGAAGAAATTCCCTGCCAATTATCGTTCCTTGTCACAGGGTGATAGGTAAAAATCAATCATTAACCGGATATGCTGGAAGCAGAACAAATTTGAAAGAACTGCTGTTAAATTTAGAAAACATTTCTTATTCACCTTGAAGGAAAGCCTGCTGCAGCCAGTTAGAGATAACAGTGTCTGCAGCAGGCTTTTTTTATTTTTTGCTCTATAGGGGTGGATGGTGATAGCAGAAACTTATCTAAGATCTTAATAGATTTTAGATTATACAGTGAAAAAATGGGGGATATAACTAACAGAAAATGAAGGAGGGATATTTATGAATTTGTCTTTGAAGGGAAAAACTGCACTTGTAACAGGAGCTTCATCAGGGATTGGAATGGCTTCTGCCATCAGCCTCGCTAAGGCAGGCGCAAAAGTTGCTTTGCTTGTTCACCACAAGGAAGGCGCAGAGGAAGTTGAAAAAGAGCTGAAACAGCTTGATGCTGAATATCTTGTGCTGGAAGCAGATGTGAGTGATGAGGAAAAACTTAAAACGGCGGTTACAGAAGCAGGAGAGAAATGGGGAGAATTTCACGCGGTTCTTGTTAATGCAGGTATAAATGGTACTCTTTCTCCCATTGAAGACCTGAATGTGGAAGACTGGGACAAAACCATTCATACTAATTTAAAAAGCACTTTTATGACAGTGAAATACTGTATTCCTTATATGAAAGAGAACGGCGGAAGTATTGTCATTACAAGCTCCATCAACGGAAACAGAATTTTTAAAAACTTTGGAATGTCAGCCTACAGTACCTCAAAGGCAGGACAGATGGCATTTGGTAAAATGGCTGCACTGGAGCTTGCTCAGTACGGCATCCGTGTTAACATCATCTGTCCAGGTGCAATCGATACCAATATCGATGAAAACACCTTCCCAGAGAAGGAAAAGCTGAAAAAGATTGAAATACCTGTAGAGTATCCTGAAGGTAATCAGCCGCTGGAGCAAAAAGCTGGTGAACCTGAGCAGGTAGCCGATCTGGTTCTTTTTCTTACATCAGATGCCTCCAAACATATTACCGGCACAGAGCTCTTCATAGACGGTGCAGAATCTCTTCTATAAGAGATTGAAGAGCACTGAAAGTTTCATATGGATACAACCTGACCAATTAGCTTAGCTTTTTGGTCTTTTAGTTGTACATAAAAAAGGATCATACTTGTCACATCAACAAATGAACAACATATAATTTACTAAGGTTAAAAAAGTTTCCTTAATGCAAAAGGTGGTGGAGAATGTTGGTTTCCCGTGTTCATAAAATTGAAGCACTATCATGGCTGGTTCATAAAATGGGGATAATCTCAGCTGATGAGAAAGAGCAAATCATGAAAAAACAGCAGGTCTTCAAATAAACAAAAATGAAAAATCGTTTTTCATGCTGGCTTGTCCTTTTGAAAGAGAGTACTTTGGATATTGTTGACAATTTACCTAATTAGGTTATAATCTAATTAGATAAATATCTAAATAGAGGATTGTGACTATGCAGCTGAATAAATTAGTGGAGTTTCACAAAGTGATGGGAGATCCAACCAGAATCAGAATTGTCACACTGCTTGCCAGCGGGCCTAAGCATGGCCAGGCAATAGCGGGTATACTCGGCTTAACGGCGCCAACTATTTCCCATCACCTTGGAAAACTGAGGGCTTTAAATTTGATTGAGGAGAAACGGGTGAAAAACAGTATATATTTTGCACTTCATCACAATGTGTATGATCATTATGCTGCTGCAGTTGGAGAAACGGTACGTAAGGGAGGGGATGAGGAAATGAGCGCACAGCAGGGGAGTGACCACATGATACTGAGGAATTACTTAACAAAAGAGGGGAAACTGAAAGTCATTCCATCTCAGAGAAAAAGAAAGCTAATTGTTTTAAGACATATTGTGGAAGAATTTGAGCCAGGCCGCAAATACCCTGAAAAAGAAATAAATGAATATCTGCTAAAATACCATGAAGATTTTGCAACCCTCCGCCGGGAATTGATTATGAATTCTATGATGTACAGAGAAGATGGTATATACGAGCTAAATCCGAAAGAAATGTGGAATAACATTGATTAATTTCCTTGAAAGTTGAGTTTGAGGAAAACTTCCGCTTTTAGGCAGGACAAGCCCTTTTGAGAGAGGCAGGCAGTTCCCAGCATATTTCCTAGAGAAACAAATATCTCCCCTCTACATCTAGAGGGGAGATAGTGATGTTACTTTTTCTGTAAATGCCAAAGCGCAAGAGCACCTATCAGAATACTTCCTTTTAATATATCCTGTGCATAATAGGGAACGTTCAGCATAGTCAAACCGTTAAGCAGGATCCCAATTAACACAGCTCCGAAAAATGTTCCGACTACATTAGGCTTTCCTGCACCAAAGACAGAGAAACCGATGAAGGCTGCTGCCACTGCGTCCATTAAAAGAGGGGCGCCTGCTGATACTTGACCCGTTCCAATTCTAGAGGCAAGAATAATCCCGCCGATAGAGGCAAAAATGCCGCTTAGAACATATGCATACGTTCTATAGCGGTTTACAGGAATGCCGGATATGCGGGCTGCTTCCCGGTTGCTGCCAGTCATATAAAAAAGCCTGCCCGGCCGGGAGTATTGAAGAAAAAGGTGAACAACGATGACTGCTGCAATCATGAGCAGTGCTGAAAAAGGAATGCCGAACAGCTCGCCTTGTCCGATGTATAGGAATGAAGGGATAAATCTGCCCGGTGCTGTTCCTCCGCTCTCCAGCGGCATATTATTATAAATGGAGAAGCCCTTTGTATAGGTCAGCTGTACGCCATTGATGATGTACATAACAGCAAGGGTAGCCAATAAGTCAGGAAGCTTAATTTTCACAGCCAAAAATGCATTAAAAAGCCCAATTAACACTCCGAGCAGAATTGGAATGATAAGCGCAATGAATAATTCCTGCCGATAAAGCACAAGTGCTGCGGCACTTGTTACTGTTGCAAGGCTTACCGTTGATCCAACAGACAGGTCAAAGCCGTCTACGATTAATGAAAAAGTGATACCGATTGCAACAAAGGTCACAATACTGATGGACCGCAGTATATCGCTGAAATTTGAATAACTTAAAAATTCATCTATAATAATTGAAAAAAAGAGGATGAGCGCTCCTGTTACAAGGAGAGTTCCGTGCTTAAATAGAAACTGAAGAGCTTTTTCTTTCATAGGTTTCCTTGTTGTCTGAAGTTCTGTTTGTACCACTCTGATCTCCTCCGCTGGCATAATAAATAATTTCTTCTAAAGAAGTTTCCCTGCAGGACAGCTCCTTGACCATTTTGCCGTTATACATGATGAGTATTCTGTCGGCAACCTCCAAAAGCTCCTGCCACTCACTGGTAAAATACAAGATGCTTTTTCCGCTTTTAGCAAGTGACCCAATGATGTCAAATACTTCCTGTTTAGCAGCAATATCAATTCCTTTTGTTGGTTCATCAAATAAATAAACACTGCTGTCAGTTTTCAGCCATTTTCCAATTACGACTTTTTGCTGATTTCCTCCACTTAAATATCTGGCTGCAATAGAAGTTGATTGTGGCGTGATTGTCAGCTGTTTCATTAGTCCTTCAGCTTCATTCCGCTGTTTTCTGTTATTCACCCATCCAGCAGCGCTGAGTTTCTTGAGAATTTGAGAAGTGATGTTCTCAGCAACACTGTGCTTGATAAATAAGCCCTGTCTGCGTCTCTCTTCCGGTATCAGGCATATTCCTGCGGATATGGCATCAGAAGGGGAGGAAACAGATACTGCTTTTCCCTCTACTTCCAGGCTGACCTTTTCCCCGCTTAAACCATACAATGCCTGAGCAAGCTCAGTTTTACCTGCACCAACCAAGCCGGCAATCCCGACAATTTCACCTGAATGAACAGTGAAATCTACTGCTGTTTGTTTTTGGGGAATGGATAAATTTCTGACTTTTAAGGACAGCTTCTCTTCATTCACAGAAGATTTGCCTGCAGCCCCCTTCAAACCTGACTGAGAGCCGGTCATCTCTTTAATCATGACAGGTATGTCCGTTGCAGCAACGGAATTTGTATAAGCAGTAACCCCATCACGCAAGATCGTTACAGAATCGCAGATTTCTTTAATTTCAGACAGCCTGTGGGAAATATAGATAATCGCTGTTCCTGATTTCTTCAGCATTTTGATAATATTGAACAGCACACTTGTTTCAGACTGGCTCAATGGGGCGGTAGGTTCGTCCAGAATAATTAAATCTGAGGAAGAGGAAAGAATTTTAGCGAGTAAAATCAGCTGCTTTTCCTGCAGTGAGCAGTCCTGCACCAGCTGCTCGACCTTTATGCTAAGTCCAATGGAATTCACCAGCTTGATTGCATTGCTTTTTTGCCGTGAGACCGAGATTAGGAAGTCTTCGTTTGGCATGTCTGCGAGATTTTCAAAAACGGGAAGTTCAGGAAAAAGTGAAGTGTCTACTTCCTGAACGAGTATTCCAATTCCTGATGTTTTGGCATCCTGGGGAGAAGAAAATGAAACTTCTTTTCCGGAAAGAAAGATCTTTCCGCTGTCAGGCTGATAATCACCGGATAAAATTTTCATAAGTGTACTTTTTCCGGCACCGTTCATTCCCAGCAGGGCATGGACTACACCCTTTTTCACAGTAAAGTCCACGTTTTTTAAAACAGAGTTTTCCTCAAATGCTTTGCAGATTTGCTTCATTTCCAAAGCATGCATTATTTTTGCTCCTTTTCCTTTTCTTCGAGCGCTTTCATCCAGGGAGAGACTGCTACAGAAGAGGTGCCCCAGTTCGGAACATGATCTGTAAGAGAATCCATTTTGATTGGTTCTTCAGGCAGAGACGAAGCTCTTACAAGATGCGGCTCAAGCGAAAAGATGTTTGGCGTTTCTTCTCCGGCAATTTTCTGGTAGGCAAACCGAACCTGCACGCGGCCAACCTCAGCAGGATCCGTTGCTGCTGTAGCTTCCCAAGGACTTCCTTCCTGCTGCATCAGCTCCAGATCTTCATCGCTCAAATCAATTCCATATACTTTTATTTCATCGCGGCCAGCTTGCTGAATCGCACGTGAGGCGCCTTTTGCAAATTCGTCCCATGTGGCAAAAACAGCATCAATATCTCCCTTGTTAGGGTGCTTTTTCAGAATCGCTTCCATCTGGGTTTGTGTGTCAAGGGCAGTATTGCTACTTGCTGCTCCAAATTTAGCAATCTCTTTAATGTCCGGGTAACGCTGCTTAAAAGCATCATAAATAACGTGTCTGCGCTCCATCGGTGTAAAGCCGCCGACCCAGACAGTAACTATGTTTCCTTCGCCGTTCAAATCTTCTGCAAGTGTTTTTAAAGATTTCCATGCAAGACTGTAGTCATCCTGATCAATGACAGTAACGCCGTCGAGTGTCAAATCATTATCAAATGCAACTACAGGAATGCCTTTTGCCAAAGCTTTCTCAACAGGAACCCTTAAAGCATCGGCACGCCCATGATCTATTAGTATTGCATCAGCATTTTGTGTAATGGCATTTTCAACATATGTAGCCATTTTGGACAAATCGTTGTCAGCGTTATAAATTTGAACTTCTCCGCCGAATGTTTCAACCTGTTCTTTCAAGCCGGATATATACTGAGATGAAAAAGTGCCGATTGACATCTGCATGATTGCTGCTATTTTGACGGGTTTTTGCAGAGCTTCAGGAATCTCGGCAGCTTCTCCGCCTTGTGTAGAAGAAGGAGTTTTCTTTTCAGCAGTTTCGGATGCTGCTGCCTGAGTCGAGGCTGATTTACTGCTGCTGCCTGCAGCATCCTGTTCGTTTGTGCAGCCTGCAAGCAAAGTGATGCCAAGCGTGAAGGAAATAAGAAATTGTTTAGCTTTCCACATATTGTGCTTCCTCCTTAAATAAGTTTCTGATTTTTGACAAGTAATCTCCGGTTAGGATGCCTCTTTCAGTAACAATCCCCGTTATAAGTTCGGAAGGTGTCACATCAAAGGCAGGGTTGAACACATTGACACCTTCTGGCGCGATTCTTACGCCATGCAGATGTGTTACTTCTTCTGGATTACGTTCCTCAATTGGAATAGATTTACCGCTATCCAGGGAAGGATCAAAGGTAGAGAGGGGAGCTGCAACATAAAACGGAATATCAAACGCTTTTGCAAGAATGGCAAGATTGTAGGTTCCTATTTTATTAGCTGTGTCTCCATTTGCTGTAATGCGGTCCGCACCAACAATAATGGAAGTAATACCTTTTGATTTCATTGTATGGGCAGCCATGTTGTCAGTGATCAGGGTTACATCAACACCCGCTTGAAGAAGCTCCCAAGCTGTCAGCCGCGCTCCTTGAAGAACAGGGCGGGTTTCACAGGCATACACCTCAAGAGAAATATCCTTTTGCTTGGCAAGGTAAAAGGGAGCGAGCGCAGTTCCATATTTTGCAGTGGCAATTGACCCTGCATTACAGATGGTCATCACCTTATCTCCTGCTTTGAACAGAGACAAAGCATTCTCTCCGATCAGCCTGCATGTTTCTTCATCTTCAACCTGTATTCGAATAGCTTCGTGGATTAACAGGGTTTTGGCTTCATTTACAGAAATTGCTTTCTGTGCTGCTTTTACAAGCCTGTCAAGCGCCCAGGCAAGATTAACAGCAGTCGGCCTGCTTCCTGCCAGATAATCTTTTTGTGAATTCAGTTGCCTGTGAAAGCTGTCAAGGCTGTCTGCAGAGATATCAGCAGCTGACAGTGCCAGGCCGAACGCAGCGGCAATGCCGATAGCAGGCGCACCCCGAACTTTTAAAGTGGTAATCGCATCCCAAACATCCTCTATGGTTTTCAGTTCAAGATATTCTGTCTCATGAGGAAGCTTTTGCTGATTGAGCAGTGATATAGATGTTTCTTTCCATTCCACGGATCGTGGAATGCAGTTATTGTTATTCTCATGCATATTGTAGTCTCTCCTTAGCTTGCAGCTACTTGTGCAAAGTAGCTCCGCAGTTGTTTTGTTTGGGTAATAGACGTGCGTTCTTTAATAAGGGCAGTGCCAAGTGCAAGGGCCTGCTGTTTTGCTTGAATTCTGCGGTTCTTGTCAGCAATGCCGTCCAAATCTGCTACATGGGCAAGACCAATTGTTCTGCGGATAATTTCACACCCCGCAAATCCGACAGCATCCTCAAAAGCCTTTGTCAGCACGTGCTGCAGATAGCCTTCTGTACGGGTGAAAACCTCCAGGCTGTCTCTTTCCCAGGATTTAGAAAATTCTCTTTGAAAGACTTCCCAGGTGGTATCAATGTGCTGAAATAAGCTTTCCTGCTCCTGAGAGGGTTTACTTAAACTGTTTAGCAGTAAATTGCCGATAAACTGTCCAATATCAAATCCAAGCGGGCCGACATATGCAAACTCAGGATCGATTACCTTTGTTTCTGTATCGCTGGCAAAAATACTTCCAGTATGAAGATCTCCATGAATCAGGGCATCTGCCTCTGTCAGAAACTTACGCTTCAATTTGGCCGTTTCAAGCTTCAGCTCTGTATCTGCCCATAATGCCTCTACATCTGCTCTCAGCTCTTCTTCAAAATCATTTGTATCATGATCAAAGAAGGGATCTGTGAAAACAAGATCTTCAGTAATTTTACAAAGATCAGGGTTTGTGAACTTCTTTACGAGTTCTTTTTTCGCTGAGGGCTCTAATGCAAAATCTGAACTATAAAATAGTGTCTTAGCAAGAAATTCACCGATATGTTCAGAAAGAAGTGGGTAGTTTTCACCACCTATTAGGCCTGTTCTTGATATTTTCAAATGTGATAAATCTTCCATGACGGTAACTGCGAGAGAATCATCTGTATAGTAAACTCTCGGGACAAGGGCTGGAACAGTTTCCGCTTGCTTTTGAAGGGCACTGCTTTCAATTCTTGCTCTGTCTAAAGAAAGAGGCCAGCTCTCTCCGACAACCTTTGCATAGGGAAGAGCCTGCTTGATAATAAATCCCTTATCACTGCTCTTGTCTGCAATATGGAAAACAAGGTTCAAGTTCCCATCTCCAATTTCACGGCAGTGCAGGTCGCTTCCGGCTGGAAAAAGATTCAGGCGTACTGCTAAAGCGATAGCTGAGTTTTCAGAAAGCGGCTTATAGGATGATTTTTGTCTGTTCATGTTTTTACCTCCAGTTGATGAAATTCACGATTTCCTCAGGTTAATGAATATTAAAAATTCTTATTGAAACAAAGTGCACAACACTTGTTGCGGACAGTGCTTACATAACAGTTCTTCTTTTAACTGCATGAAAAAAGCCTCTTTCGCAAGAAAGAGGCGTGAAGTCTGGCTCCGCACCTCTTATCTCCCAGAAAATATCTTTCTGATGGAATTAGCACCGTGCTTTAAAGAGAGTAAGTACTCTCCGGCGCTAAATTGCAGCGCCCCATTTCGCAATGGAATTACAGCCGGTTGCTGTTGGTGTCATCGGGCCAAACCCTCGACCAACTCTTGATAAGAGATGGATCCTGCAAAGCAGGAATCCTATTAAATTATTATGTCATGCCGCGGCAGCGTAAACTGCCGGAATATGATGTTGGAAAGCAATCACTTGTTTGAAATCATAACAGGTGATTTTGAAAACTGTCAATCTTTATTTTGTGTAGTCAATCATAGTAAGAAGGGCGGCGATCTTCAAAAATTGGGATTTGGCTCCTGACTTCAGTTACTTTATCAAGTTGAATGCTTGCAGAGATGCTTTGTTCTGTTTTGCCTGCTTCCGCAAGAATTTCTCCCCATGGATCTATGATCATCGAGTGTCCTGCAAATTCATTGCTGGGATCTGAGCCGGAACGGTTACAAGCAACGACAAAACATTGATTTTCAATGGCTCTTGCCAAAAGAAGCGTTCTCCAGTGCTCCAGCCTTGCAAGCGGCCATTCTGCTACAATAAACAGCACTTGGGCTCCTCTTGTAGTATGAGTTCTGATCCACTCAGGAAATCTGATATCATAGCAAATGAGGCCGGCACTTTTGACGCCTTTCAACGTAAACAGGCTTTTCTCAGAGCCTGGTGCAAGATAATGATCCTCATTCATCAGCCTGAACAGGTGAAGTTTGCTGTATTCATGAATGATGCCATCTTCCGGGCTGACAGCAAGCAGCGTGTTTCTTACTTCATTTCCAGTTCTCTTTGCAACAGATCCGCCCACAATGGAAACTGAATGTTTTCTTGCAAGTTCAGCTAGAAATGATGCTGTCTCCCTGCCGTCTTCATCAGCAATTTCGTCCAGCCGCTTCAGGTCATATCCTGTTGTCCAAAGCTCAGGAAGCACAATGATATCAGGTTTGTCTTCTGCAGCTTCCCTGATTAGCTGAAGTGCTTTTGTGAAATTTTCTTCTGGCTTGCCAAAAGCTATGTCAAACTGAAGGCAGGTTATTTTTCTATTCATGCACTCACTCCTTAAAGAATTTCCTTTACATTTTGCTATTAACAATATATGATTTGTGACTGTAATTTCAAGAACTATTTGAGAAGGTGTAAAAATGAAAAAATTCGAACAATCACAATTGCTGGCTTCACTGCCAAAGCAGTTTTTTGCCACGCTTGTAGAAAAAGTAAATTCCTATGTTCAGCAGGGCTATGATGTTATTAATCTCGGACAGGGAAATCCAGATCAGCCGACGCCTCAGCATATCGTGGATTCATTAAAGAAGGCAGCTGAAAAACCACAGTACCACAAATATTCGCCGTTTAGAGGACAAATTTTCCTAAAGGATGCTATTTCACAATTTTATGAGCGTGAATACGGAGTAGTACTGGATCCGGAAAAAGAAGTAGCTATTTTGTTCGGCGGCAAAGCGGGCCTAGTTGAAATTCCCCAATGTCTGCTAAATCCGGGAGATGTTGCACTTGTACCTGATCCTGGCTATCCTGATTACTGGTCAGGGGTTGAGCTTGCAAAAGCAAAGATGGCAGTTATGCCCCTCAAAACGGAAAATTCGTTTCTGCCTGACTACAGTTTGTTATCTGAAGAAGTGCTGAATGAAGCTAAGCTGATGTTTTTGAATTACCCGAATAATCCTACCGGGGCAACCGCAACGGAGAAATTTTTCCAGGAAACAGTAGAGCTGGCGAACAGCAGCAATATTTGTGTGGTTCACGATTTTGCTTATGGTGCAATCGGGTTTGACGGAAAGCGTCCGCGAAGCTTCCTGCAGACGGAAGGGGCGAAAGAAACAGGAATTGAAATATACACCCTTTCCAAAACATACAATATGGCCGGATGGCGCATCGGATTTGCAGTCGGAAATCCAAGTGTGATTGAGGCGATCAACCTCTTGCAGGACCATATGTATGTGAGTGTATTCAGTGCTATCCAGGAAGCTGCAGCTGCTGCACTGCTGGAGGATCAGGAACCTGTCAACAAGCTTGTGGACATGTATGAAGCCCGCAGAAATACGCTGATTACCAGCCTGAATTCAATAGGCTGGAGTGTTGAAGCGCCACAAGGGTCCTTTTTTGCATGGCTGCCGGTGCCGGAGGGTTACAGCTCTGAGGAATTTTCTGATCTTCTTTTGGAAAAAGCGCAGGTTGTGGTTGCCCCCGGAGCAGGTTTTGGTGAATATGGCGAGGGCTATGTAAGAGTAGGTCTCCTAACAAGCGAAGACAGGCTGAGAGAAGCAGCTGAAAGAATAGGTGCGCTGAACTTATTTTGAAAATTTCATTCAATAACATTGACAGGTTGAAAATTACATGTCATAATCCATATTAATTTCAATCGAAATCATTTGAATAGTATGAACAATTCGTTCTTATCAAGAGCAGGTGGAGGGAAAAGCCCTATGAAGCCCGGCAACCGACTTAATTTTCCCAATTAAGCACGGTGCTAAATCTTGCAGCGTCAGCTGAGAGATAAGGAGATGAAAGTATAAACTTTTAGCCTTTTCTCGCGCAGCGGTGAAAAGGCTTTTTATATGCTTATTGCAACGGAGGTAATAGTATGGATGAATTGATTGCCAGCTATCTGGTATATGACGAAAAAGGTAATTTAGAAAAAAAGGCCGAAAGCATCGCCTTGGGACTGACTGTTGGATCTTGGACGGATTTGCATGCGCTGGAACAAGAGCAGCTCAGAAAACACAAAGGCAGAGTGGTATCTATAAAAGAACTTGATCCTGCAGGCCGGGCAGCAGGAAAACGGGGTATATTGAAGATCGCCTATCCAACAGCTAACTTCAGCAGTGATATCCCTGCCATTTTAACAACTGTGTTTGGCAAGCTGTCACTTGATGGAGAAGTAAAACTCCTGGATCTCTCATTTCCTGACACCCTGAAAAAGACCTTTCCTGGTGCCAAATTTGGTATTCAGGGCATAAGAGAATTGACGGGGGTCTACGACAGACCCCTTCTAATGAGCATCTTTAAGGGAGTAATCGGCAGAGATCTGGACTACCTGAAGGATCAGTTGAAGGAGCAGCTCTTGGGAGGAGTCAACATTGTAAAAGATGATGAAATTCTCTTTGAAAATGAGTCTGCCCCTTTTGAAGAGCGGGTTACGGCAGGAAAAGAAGTTCTGAAAGAAATATACGAACAAAGCGGCAGCAGGGCGTTGTATGCTGTCAATTTGACAGGACGCACATCTGAGCTGAAGGATAAGGCAAGAAAAGCTGCAGATCTTGGTGCTAGTGCCTTATTATTTAATGTATTTGCGTATGGGCTTGATGTTCTTCAGGAGCTTGCAGAGGATCCTCAAATTCAGGTGCCTCTCATGGCACATCCTGCCGTCAGCGGAGCATTTACTTCTTCAGAAACGTACGGATTTTCACATTCACTGCTGCTTGGCAAATTGCTGAGATATGCGGGTGCTGATTTTTCCTTGTTTCCGTCACCTTACGGGAGTGTCGCTTTGGAAAAGGAAAAGGCCCTTGGCATTTCACGTGCATGCCATGAAAACGACAGCTTTAAAACCATCCTTCCGGTTCCATCAGCGGGAATTCACCCTGGATTGGTCCCGCTGCTGTATCAGGATTTCGGAATTGACAGTGTAATTAATGCGGGGGGCGGCGTACATGGACATCCGCAGGGTGCACAAGGCGGAGGAAGAGCGTTTACTGCAGCCATAGATGCAGTGCTGCAGGGCATTCCGCTTTCTGAACAGGCACAAAGTCATGAGGACCTCAGCCAGGCTTTAAACCTTTGGGGATATGCAGAGGCAGCGAAATGAGCAGGAAAACAGCCATTATCTGCGACTTTGACGGAACCATAACTAACAGTGACAACATCATCGCAATCATGAAAAAGTTTGCACCTCCTCAATGGGAAAAACTGAAGGATGAAGTTCTTTCAGAAGAGATTTCCATCAGGGAAGGTGTGGGAGAGATGTTTTCTCTTCTAAGTTCATCTCAAAAACAGGAAATTACAAATTATATTTTGAAGCATGCAGCCATTCGGGAAGGATTTGCAGAATTTGCTGCTTTTGCAAAAAACAGTGATTATCCGCTCTATATCGTGAGCGGGGGAATTGATTTTTTTGTTGAGCCATTGCTCGAAGGTCTGGTTGACCCTGATTCTATCTTTTGCAATTCAGCTGATTTTTCCGAATCTGCCATTACCATTCTCTGGCCGCATGAATGTGATCATCTTTGTGAAAATGATTGCGGCTGCTGCAAGCCATCGGTTGTCAGGAAACTAGCCTTGGAGGATTACCGGAAAATTGTCATAGGTGATTCCATAACGGATCTGCAGGCAGCGAAACTTGCTGATCTTGTTATTGCAAGGGATCTTTTGCTTCAAAAGTCAAAAGAGTACAATTTGAATTACAAGGAATTTTCGGATTTTCATGATGTCATTTCTATTTTGAAAAAGCTGGAGGAGGTGACAGTATGACAGCTTATAAAGTAAAGTGGCAGGAATTGTCTGACGTGAAGCAGGAGCTGGCTGCAAGGGACTGGTTTCCGGGTACAAGCGGCAATCTAGCCATTAAGGTAGACTCCAACCCGTTAACTTTCCTTGTAACGGCAAGCGGAAAAGATAAACGTAAGGTAACAGAAGAAGATTTTCTGCTTGTTGATGAAGAAGGGAAGCCGGCTGAACAGACTTCTTTAAAGCCTTCGGCTGAAACACTCCTTCATGTTGAAATTTATAAAAGAACGAGAGCCGGCTGCAGCCTTCATGTGCATACACTTGATAATAATGTGATTTCTGAGTTATATGGAGACAAAGGCTTTATTACTTTTCAAGGTCAAGAGCTGATTAAAGCATTTGGCCTTTGGGAAGAAAATGCAAGCATTACCATCCCGATTATTCCCAATACTGCTTTCATCCCTCAGCTTGCTGATGAATTTGCTCAACATATCAGCGGTGATGCTGGAGCCGTGCTGATTCGAAATCATGGCATTACAGTATGGGGCAGAGATGCATTTGAGGCAAAAAAATGGCTTGAAGCTTTTGAGTTTTTATTTTCTTATACATTAAAACTGGCATCTTTGCGCCAGCTGCAAGGAACAAATTAAAAAATCTGGGAGGAATATGACATGGCTACAATTCGTTTTCATGAAAGCAATAAAAGACTAACATCTCAAGAGGAAGTAACAGCGTTTTTGGAGAAGCAGGAGGTTATTTATGAAAGCTGGGATATTGAAAAGCTGCCGAGCCACCTGAGAGAAAAGTTTCAGCTTTCAGATGAAGAAAAAAGCGAAATTCTTGAGGTTTATAAAGAAGAAATCAAGGATATCTCTGAAAGAAGAGGCTATCAGGCGCAGGATGTGATTTCGTTATCAGATGCGACGCCAAACTTGGATCAACTGCTGCAAAACTTTATACAAGAGCATCACCATACAGATGATGAAGTAAGGTTCATTGTCAGCGGACACGGGATCTTTGCCATTCAAGGAGAAGACGGCGAATTTTTTGATGTAGAACTGAATCCGGGAGATCTCATTTCCGTACCTGAAAACACCCGCCATTACTTTACGCTTCAGGAAGACCGCAAAGTTGTAGCTGTCCGTATCTTTGTCACCAGTGAAGGCTGGGTTCCGATTTACGAGCAGGATGAAGTGAATGCATAAGAAATTAAAAGCTGAAGTGGAGCTGAATGGCTTCTGCTTCGGCTTTTTTTATTTGGGCTGATTTACTAACGAATAAGAAACATAAACGGAGCTTTTCCGGCTATATGCTGAAAATCGCTGTTTTCAGGGGATATAAGGGAATGAATTCCATTTATGGTGCTTAAAAACCTCTATTTCGCGCTATTTAAGCTCTATAGGCGGAATACCTCCGGCTATATAAGGCTTTTTTCGTGCTGTTTATTCAATAAGCGGAAATGATACGCTTATTGATCCGGTGAAATGTTAAAACCAGAACTCTAACGTCCATTTATATTTGTTTCCTCCGCGTTCATTAACCAACATGAAGATCCTCAGTAAAACGTCATATGGTCTTTGCTGCTTTTGTAATACGCAAGTCTGTCCTCCAATGTTCCTGTATGAAGCTCAAATTTATGGCCGTCAGGATCAGTGAAGTATATGGATGATTTATCTTCTGCTGCTCTGGATCTGCCCTTCAAGACAGTAACATCGAATTGGTGCAGCCGTTCAAGCCAGGAATTCAAATCTTCTTCTTTTATAGAAAAAGCAATATGTGTATAAGATAAATGTATGTCACTTCTTGGGATGTCCCTTTCTTCATTTAGTGCAAGCCAAATGCCGTTAATATCAAAGTAAGCTGTTGATCGTCCGGAAACAAGCAGCTTTCCCTGAAGAACATGCTCATAAAAAAATATGGATGTTTGAAGGTTACTAACGGAAAACAGCAAATGATTCAGGCCTTCTATTTTCATAAGATATCATCCTTTCACAATAAACTCTGCCTATTATTCTACTGTATTTCACTATGCTGCTGCATGCAATATCAACCAGGAAAAAGTTAGGCCTTTGTCTTCAATTGGAAGAAACAGCATCAGTCAGATTTCATATTATACCGAAATCTCTGGGGGTCAAATAAACTGATTTTTCCAGAATAATTGACTTTAAAAAATTCTGAATTTACAATTTATAGAAGTAATAAAAATAGAATACAGGAGGGTATGTATGAAAAAAATAATGTCAGTCTGTGCAGTTTCTTTGTTCATTTGGTCCTCAGGCCTTGCTCAACCTGCAGAAGCTGCCCCGGCCAAAGAACTGGATGCCAAAGCCATTCACTTTCAGTCTGTAGTAGCAGACAGCCATAATGATACGATGATGAAGGCTGTCAACCCTGATACTTGGCTCCCGCAAACAGATATAAGAGGAAATACATCTTTTCATATTGATATACCAATGCTTCATGCCGGCGGACTGGATGTTCCATTCTTCGCAGCTTATACATCCGGTTATTACGGAAATACTCCCCGCAGCCTGAGCAGAACGCTTGCGCTGATTAATGCACTATATTGGACGGAAGAAAGAAATTCAGATGTTTTCACGATCACTCCAACAGTGAAAGAAATTGAAAAAGCAGTCAAGGATGGCAGAATTGCAGCAGTTCCTACAGTAGAAGGGGCTTATTCAATAGACAAAGACAATGCAATCGGACTTCTTCACCAATACAGAGATCTTGGCATTCGCGCAATCACGTTTACTTGGAATTACTCTAATGCACTTGGAGAGGGTGCTAACAGAACATACGGAGATCCTTCACGCACACCTTCACAAGGCGGATTGACTCCGTTAGGCAAAACAGTTGCAGAGGAAATGAACAAGCTGGGAATGATTATCGATGTTTCTCATATGGCGGAAAGCACGTTCTGGGATGTCATGAAAGTCACAAAAGCCCCAGTCATGGCTACACATTCCGGCGTTTATTCGCTCAGAAATCATGTCAGGAACTTGACGGACGATCAGCTGAAAGCAATTGCTAAAAATAGAGGAGTAGTGGGTGTAGTCTTTTATCCGGACTTTCTTACATATGGATGGCCGGAAAAACAGAATACACTCAAAGACTATGTCGATCACATAGATTATATCGTCAACTTAATCGGAATTGATTATGTAGCTCTTGGATCAGATTTTGACGGAGGACCGCTGCCGTCTGATATACAAGATTCATCAGAATTGTATAAAGTAACAGAAGAGCTTGTAAAACGCGGATATTCTAAAAAGGATATTGAAAAGCTCCTTGGTAAAAACACTCTGCGCCTGTTAAAAGAAGTGGAAAAGCTTTCGAATTACAATTCAAATTCCGACCAAAATGCAATCGTCATTCAGCCGGAACTGAAAATGGGAGAGGAAGCGAGCAGCAATACACCGCTTCTGCAAGCAAAAGTAACAGCTAAAGGCAGCAAGCTGAAGAGGGAACAGCTTCGTATGATAGTGGACGGTATCTCCTATAACCCTTCATACAATGAAAAAACAGGAATCATGTCTCTTCAGGTAACTGCAGAACTGAAAGAGAAATTCCATACTGTTACATTTGAGGCTGCAGCATCATCAGGCAAAGTTGCAAAAGAAACTATCATTTTCTATGTCAGTCAGTAACTGATAAAAAATAGCATCCACAGGGTGCTATTTTTTGACGGGAGAAGTATAAACGGAGGTAGTCGGGGTAATTGCAGGGTGGAGCCTTCTCAGGTGGAAAAATAAACGGACGTTTTCCGGTTAAGTTCCAAATTGGGCATTTTTCAAGGATTATAAGGGTAGGAATCCCGGTTAAGCCTGTGAAAAAGCCTCATTTCAAGCCTTGTTAAGAAGATAGCCGGAATCCATCCGGCTATTTCCACTATTTTAGATGATATCAGCCAGATAAGCGGAATTCCTCCGTCTATTGGGGGCTCAGTTTGCACTTTTCTAATAGATTTGGGCCTTGCCTGGATTAAGTCCATATAATTGTGTAAAAAGAAAGAGTCATTTTGTTCCTTCTTGTCAACACTGTTTTCAACGACGATAA
>NZ_WKKI01000032.1 GCF_009674805.1 Metabacillus lacus
CGATGAAAAAAGAGAAATTACAAAGAATAAAAAAGCTTGTGGAAGAAACATATAGTACCTTTCTCCACAAGCTGAGGACAAGGGAATACCTTGTCCTTTTTTTTGTGCATATTTTTCCAACTGCAGGAAATAATGAACTTTGTACAGCAGCCCCTGTTAGGAGGGAAAGATATGACAAGGAACAAAGTCGAAATCTGCGGAGTAGATACTTCAAAACTCCCTGTCCTGAAAAATGATGAAATGAGAAAGCTGTTTAGGCAGATGCAAAGCGGAGAAACATCTTCAAGAGAAAAATTGGTCAACGGCAACCTGCGGCTTGTCTTGAGTGTCATTCAGCGATTTAACAACCGGGGAGAATATGTGGACGATCTCTTTCAGGTTGGCTGTATTGGTTTAATGAAATCTATTGATAATTTTGATTTGGGACAGAATGTGAAATTTTCCACCTATGCGGTACCAATGATTATTGGAGAAATAAGAAGATACTTGAGAGACAACAATCCAATCAGAGTATCAAGATCTCTTCGTGACATTGCTTATAAGGCGCTTCAGGTACGGGAGAGACTAATGAGTGAAACATCCCGCGAGCCTACTGCTGAAGAAATTGCTAAAGTACTTGAAGTTCCTCATGAAGAAATCGTGTTCGCACTCGATGCGATTCAAGATCCTGTTTCATTATTTGAACCCATTTATAATGATGGAGGAGATCCCATTTTTGTTATGGATCAGCTGAGCGATGAAAAAAACAGGGACATTCACTGGATTGAGGAAATCGCCTTAAAGGAAGGCATGAGAAGATTGAATGACAGGGAAAAACTTATTTTAAGAAAACGGTTCTTTCAGGGTAAAACACAAATGGAAGTTGCCGATGAAATAGGCATTTCCCAGGCACAGGTATCCAGGCTTGAAAAAGCGGCCATTAAACAAATGAACAAAAATATACAGCATTAATAAAATTCGAAAAAGGCTGCCGTGCAACTGACGGCAGCCTTTTGAATGAGATGAAAAAAAGCTGAAGCAGAGCCGTCCAGCACCATTGCTTATTTCATAGCTTTCTTGTTGGCAAAGCAAGTATAGAAGTAGGCATAGTTTTCAGTTTTGCCAACATAGATTGTTATAAGGATAATTGAGATGGAGGGCAGCATCAATGATGAATATTTCGGATTTTCAAATGAAGGATATCGTAAACGTTTCAGACGGAAAAAGGCTTGGCAACGTTAGCGACTTTGATATTAATGTAACAACCGGAAAAATTCAGGCAGTGATTATTAATGGTTCGGGAAAGGTACTGGGCTTTTTCGGAAAAGAAGAGGAATTTGTCATCCCATGGCGAAATATTGTAAAGATAGGAGAAGATGTCATTCTCGTTCGAGTTCAGAAAAACCCTGATGAAATCAGTGAATAATTGCAGGATTCCTGATGAAGCACCAGGGATATATGTGGTAAAATAGGGATGAACCTGAATGACTTAATAATCTTGTCGAAAAGGGAATGAATGAGCATGGCTTTTACAGAGCCTTTTCTTCACAAAGAAAAGCCAATTTTAATAACTGAATCATGGACCAGTCTACATCCCCGTCTGATTGCGGGTTTCTCAACTAAACTTGAAGGGGAAAGCAGAGTGCAGAAGAATACGCTGAATCTCGGGCTTCACGTTGGCGACAGCACGGAGCTTGTGTTAAAGAACCGGGAAAAAGCTGCAGCTCTGCTCGGCTTTTCAGGAGACTCATGGGTCTGTGCAGAACAGGTTCATGATCACCATATTCAAAAAGTAGGGCAGCGTAAAAATCAGGATTTGGGTTTTACATCTTATGATCATGCTATAAAGGGTGCTGACGGACTTTACACGGATCAGGAGGGCCTCCTGCTGGCACTTTGTTATGCAGACTGCGTGCCGCTGTATTTTTTCGCAGGGGATAGAAATATGATTGGTGCAGCACATGCAGGCTGGAAGGGCAGTGTAGGGAATATAGGCGGAAAAATGGTTGACATATGGAGAGAAGAGGAAAATATATCTCCTGAAACAGTGTTTGTCATCATTGGCCCCTCAATAGGCAGCTGCTGCTACGAGGTAGACGATTACGTTAAAAGCAAGGCAGACAGCGTGCTGTTCGATAAAAAAATAACGAATCCTCCTTATCTGGAAAAAGACTCCGGAAAATATGCTCTGGACTTAAAGGAATTAAACAGACAGCTGCTGATTGCGAGCGGCGTTAAGAAAGAGCATATTATTACTTCTTCTCTCTGTACCAGCTGTGAAGACAATTTGTTTTTCTCACACAGAAGAGATAATGGACATACTGGGAGAATGATGAGTTTTATCGGCATCAGTAAGGAGGACAAGGAAAATTGAACGTCAAGAATTCAGCTGAAGAAATTAAGAACAACATCAAGATAGTATGTGCAAAAACAGGTCGTGATCCTTCTGAAATTACGATTATTGCAGTAACAAAATATGTTTCAGTGGAACGCGCAAAAGAAGCAGCTGCAGCCGGAATAACAGCCTTGGGAGAAAACCGGGCAGAGGGTCTGCTGGAAAAATATGAAGCTTTAGGCAGCGAAGCTCAATGGCACTTTATCGGTTCTCTTCAAACCAGAAAAGTGAAGGAAATTATAGATAAGGTTACTTACATACATTCTGTGGACAGGCTGTCGCTTGCAAGGGAAATTTCTAAAAGAGCTGCGAAGCCGATCAAATGTTTCGTCCAGGTGAACACCTCCGGCGAGGAATCAAAATCAGGTTTGCAGCCGGATGAAACTGTCAGCTTTATTGAGTCGTTACAAGAGTATGAACATATAGAAGTGGCCGGTCTGATGACAATGGCACCTCTTACAGATGATGAGGAAGTATTGAGAAACTGCTTTTCCTCATTGAGAAAGCTCAGAGATGCTGTTAATGCACTTCAACTTAAACATGCTCCTTGCACCGAGTTGTCAATGGGGATGTCTAATGATTATAAAATTGCAGTGGAAGAAGGAGCCACTTTTGTAAGAATTGGCTCCGCACTAGTAGGTAATTCAAATGGAGGTGGATAAAAAACATGAGTATGAAAAACCGCTTTAAAAGCTTTTTTGCCCTGGATGAAGAGGAAGAATATGAATACGCAGAGCAGCCTTATCAGGAGGATGAGCCTTTGAAGGAATCAGGTTCGGCCAGATCCGGGTCAAAACAAAATGTAGTAAGTTTGCAAAGTGTGAATAAATCCTCTAAAGTTATACTGTGTGAACCGCGTGCATATTCAGAGGCACAGGGCATTGCAGATGAAATTAAAAACCGCCGTGCCGTCCTGGTGAATCTCCAAAGAATTCAACATGACCAGGCAAAGCGGATTGTCGATTTCCTGAGCGGAACGGTTTATGCGTTAGGCGGGGATATTCAGCGGGTTGGCATGAATATTTTCTTATGCACGCCTGACAATGTAGATGTTTCAGGTACAATTTCAGAGTTAGCACCTGAAGAAGATCAGCAGAGGTGGTAGATTTTAATGGTCCTATTGTTTAATGTTTTAAGTACTGCTTTATCAATTTATTCCTGGGCATTGATTATTTATATTCTAATGTCCTGGTTTCCCAACGCTCGTGAATCAAGTGTTGGCCAATTTCTTACTTCAATTTGCGAGCCCTTCCTTGAGCCGTTCCGGAGATTTATTCCTCCGCTTGGCATGATTGATATTTCGCCGATTGTCGCGATTTTTTCATTGCGGCTTGCACAGGGCGGCCTTGCTGCCATTTTCAGAATGCTTATGTAAAAGGGACATGTTCTGTCCCTTTTTGATTAGGAAAGAAAATAAGCAGAACTTAGAGTGTTTTCCACTGCAAACCCTGCAGACATGGATCTCGCTCTCTTCCTAGTTATAGGGGCACCAGTCCATACGCCGCTGAACGGGCGCATACGCTTTTCATTGTCTAGCTACGACGGACAGGACGTCCTAGTGCCGGCGTTGGCACAGGACGTGCCGTTCTTAGCCGGCCATCGCCCAGCGTCTAGTGGACTTCGCTCCCTTCCCTGCGATAAGTCAACATGTAATTGCTTCGCTCTTCGTGTTTCCTTTATCTCAGATGCAAAAAGCGGAGGCGACTGCCCAGTCCCGACAAGCATAAGATGTACTGCGGCGCGGCGGTTTTTGCCGCATAGCAGTACATCTTATGACTCAAGGGACTAGGAGCCGCAGCTTGATCAGGTGCTCCAGTCCATACGCCGCTGAACGGGCGCATACGCTTTTCTAATATTAATTCGGAGTTGTCATTATGAACCATATTTATCAGCATTTCAGACCTGAGGAGCGGCAGTTTATTGAAAAGGTTCAGGAGTGGAAGGATCAGGCTGAAGCAAACTATGCTCCTAAACTGACAGACTTTCTTGATCCCAGGGAACAGGATATCGTCCAGAGCGTAGCCGGGGCTGGAGAAGAAGTGCTTCTTCAATTTTCCGGAGGCGGGGATTCAGCAGAAAGAAAAAGAGCACTGTTCTATCCCTCTTATCTGGAACCCCGGCAGGATGATTTTCATTTGTCTTTCCTCGAAGTTCGCTATCCCGCCAAATTTGTGTCACTGGATCACCGGAATGTTCTCGGCGCATTAATGTCTCTAGGGCTGAAAAGACCCAAGTTCGGTGACATTCTTGTTGGCAGTGAATCAGTTCAAATCATTGCTGCCAAAGAAGCAGAAGACTACATTATGATGAATTTGACTGAAATCGGGCGATCTAAGGTTAGTGTAAGAAAGATTGAGATGACTGACATCGTTCAACAGCAAAGTGAAGAAGAGACATTCTCTGCTACTGTCTCGTCCCTCCGTATCGACGCCGTAGCTGCTGCTGTATATAAACAATCCAGGCAGAAAATCCAGCCATATATCAGCAACGGGCTTGTAAAAGTTAACTGGAGGATTGTAGATCAGAATTCTTTTGAATGCCGCGAAGGGGATACCATATCTGTCAGGGGATTTGGCCGGTCGAAACTGACTGCAATTGATGGAAAAACGAAAAAAGATAAGTGGAGAATAACCGTTGCCAAGCAAAAATAAATAAAGTATTAGCAGGATTTCAATGGAAACTGTCGAAATATGCTTTATAATATAACTACAGATAAATTGCTTGATTACATATGGAGGTGGAAACAGTGGCTTTAACACCGCTTGATATACATAACAAAGAATTCGGCAAAGGATTCCGCGGTTATGATGAAGATGAAGTAAATGAGTTTCTTGATCAGGTTATCAAAGATTATGAAATGGTTATAAGGGAAAAGAAGGAACTGGAAACAAGGGTAATGGAATTAACAGACAAGCTGGGACACTTTTCTTCAATAGAAGAGACGCTCAATAAATCCATTCTGATTGCTCAGGAAGCAGCGGAAGATGTGAGAAGGGGAGCTCAGAAAGAGTCCAAGCTGATTATAAAAGAAGCAGAAAAAAATGCCGACAGAATCATTAACGAATCTCTATCAAAGTCTCGGAAAATCGCTATGGAAATTGAAGAATTGAAGAAGCAGTCTAAAGTATTCAGAACTCGCTTTCAAATGCTGATTGAAGCTCAGCTCGACCTTCTGAAAAATGATGACTGGGATCACTTGATGGAGTATCAGCCTGAGTCCATTTATGATGAAGAGCGTGAAGAAGCAAAGGTGTAGGTTGACGGGGAAGCTTCTTTTCCGCTATAATACTGAATCATAATAATGATTGATTAGAATGCAATGAAACGATGAAAGGGACAGTAGCTCTTTACATTCCTGCTTTTTAGCGAATCAGGGCCGGTGCAAGCCTGGTGCAGGAGAAAGAATGAACATCACCCTTGAGTTCCCGGCTGAACCATTCAGTAAGCTGCGGCGTTTGTTCACGTTACGAACATCTGAGAGGACAGGAATCTAAAAAAGATGCTTGTCTAAAAGGGTGGTACCGCGAGATAAACCTTCTCGTCCCTTTAAGGGATGAGAAGGTTTTTTATTTTGTCCAAAAAAGTATAATTAGCCCCGTACAGGAGGAAGAACATGGATTATAAAGACACATTATTAATGCCGAAGACAGAATTTCCGATGAGAGGAAATCTGCCGAACAGAGAGCCGCAGGTACAAGAAAAATGGAATGACCTTGATATTTATCAAAAAGTACAGGAACGTACAAGTAACCGTCCGTTTTTTATTCTTCATGACGGGCCGCCGTATGCCAACGGTGACATCCATATGGGGCATGCGATGAATAAAGTCCTCAAGGATTTTATCGTGCGTTATAAATCCATGAATGGCTTTCATGCACCATATGTTCCCGGCTGGGATACGCATGGTCTTCCAATTGAAACAGCTCTTACAAAGAACAAAAAAGTCAAAAGAAAAGAAATGAGTGTCGCTGAATTCCGCAGGCTCTGTGAAGAATATGCCTGGGAGCAAATTGACAACCAGCGCGAGCAATTTAAGCGTCTTGGCGTCCGTGGAGACTGGGAAAACCCTTATGTAACTTTAAAGCCCGAATATGAAGCACAGCAAATTAAAGTGTTCGGTGAAATGGCCAGAAAGGGTTATATTTATAAAGGCCTTAAACCTGTCTATTGGTCTCCTTCCAGTGAATCAGCACTAGCAGAAGCTGAAATTGAATATTATGACAAAAAATCTCCTTCTATCTATGTTGCATTTTCAGTAAGTGATGGGAGAGATGCTTTAAACGGCGGGGAAAAAATCATCATCTGGACAACAACTCCGTGGACAATTCCTGCGAACCTTGGCATCTCAGTTCATCCTGATCTGGAATATTCAGTTGCAAAAGTGAACGAAGACAAGTTTATTGTAGCGTCTGCCCTGCTAAAAGAAGCAGCCGAAACGCTCGGCTGGGAGTCCTATGAAGTTGAGAAGACGCTGAAAGGCAGCCAGCTGGAAAATGTAAAAGCAAAGCATCCGTTATATGACAGGGAATCTCTTGTAATGCTTGGAGAGCATGTTACGACAGATGCGGGAACAGGTTGTGTTCATACTGCTCCAGGGCATGGGGAAGACGACTTTATTGTTGGGCAAAAGTATGGACTGGATGTTCTGTGCCCGGTTGACGAAAAAGGCGTAATGACCAGAGAAGCGGCAGGCTTTGAAGGCCTGTTTTATGATGAAGCTAATAAGCCGATTACTGAGGCTCTTCAGCAAGCTGGAGCATTGTTGAAATTGACCTTTATTACTCACTCCTATCCTCATGACTGGAGAACGAAAAAGCCGACGATCTTCCGGGCAACTGCACAATGGTTTGCATCCATTAAAGATTTTAGGGAAGATCTTCTTCAAGCTGTTAAAGATACAAAGTGGGTCCCTGCCTGGGGAGAAACACGCTTGTTCAACATGGTGCGCGACCGTGGAGACTGGTGTATTTCAAGACAGAGAGCGTGGGGTGTTCCGATTCCGGTATTTTATGCTGAATCTGGCGAGCCAATCATAACCGATGAAACAATTGATCATGTTTCTGCACTATTCAGAGAGAATGGTTCTAATATTTGGTTTGAAAAAGAAGCGAAAGACCTTCTTCCGGAAGGATTTACCCATGAGGGAAGCCCGAACGGCAGATTTACGAAAGAACAGGACATTATGGACGTTTGGTTTGATTCCGGTTCATCACATCAAGCTGTATTGGAAGAAAGGGATGACCTTGTCCGCCCTGCTGACCTTTATCTAGAGGGTTCAGATCAATATAGAGGCTGGTTTAACTCCTCCCTGTCTACAGGTGTAGCAGTTACAGGCAAGGCGCCATATAAGGGTGTTTTGAGTCATGGATTTGCTCTGGACGGTCAGGGCAGAAAGATGAGTAAATCACTGGGCAATGTCGTGATTCCTGCTAAGGTCATTAACCAGCTGGGTGCAGATATCCTGAGGCTGTGGGTTGCTTCAGTAGATTATCAGTCCGATGTCCGTGTTTCAGACGCCATCCTGAAACAGGTTGCTGAGGTGTACAGAAAGATCCGCAATACTTTCAGATTTCTTCTCGGAAATCTTGCTGATTTTACCGTTGAAAAGGATGCGCTCAGCTTTGAGGAGCTGCGTGAGGTTGACCGTTACATGCTTGTCAAGCTCAATAATCTGACTGAAAAAGTAAAACGCTCTTACGATTCTTATGAATTTGCAGGTATTTATCATGCAGTTCATAACTTCTGTACGATAGAACTAAGCTCTTTCTACCTGGACTTTGCTAAGGACGTTTTATACATTGAGGCTGCTGATAATAAAGAAAGACGTGCTATTCAGACAGTTCTTCATGAAACGCTCATGACACTTGTAAAGCTTGTTGCACCTATTCTTCCGCATACGGCAGATGAAGTATGGACTCATATTTCTTCCGTTGAAGGGGAAAGTGTTCAACTGACAGATATGCCGGAAGCTGTAAAATATTCAGATGCCGAAAAGCTCGAAGAAAAATGGGATAGCTTCATGGAACTTCGCGATAATGTGTTGAAAGCACTCGAAGTGGCTCGTAATGAAAAATTGATTGGAAAATCTCTCACCGCGAGCATTTCTCTATATCCTGATGCTCATACAAAAGCACTGCTGGAATCTGTAGAGGAAAATCTACAGCAAATATTTATCGTATCTGGCTTTGAAATAGCTGGAGGGATCGAGGAAGCCCCTGAGAGTGCTCAAGCTTTTGACGGAGTTAAGATAGTCATACAAACAGCAGAAGGAGATACGTGTGACCGCTGCTGGACTGTCACAACAGATGTAGGAACTGACGAAGCGCATCCAGCTTTATGCGGCCGTTGTGCGTCAATTGTAACAGAACACTATACAGCTTAATCATTATTTGTTCTGCAGTCCCTGTGAAGGTAGTCTCAGCTGAAATTACTCAACATACACAGCGTCATCCTAAAAAACCGCCCCATGGCGGTTTTTTTGATGCTCTGTCCAACTATCGACGGGTACTGTTATTTGAACGTTTCCCTCCCTCTTTAGGAAAAAGTTATCAGGCTTGAAATCCTCTGTATGGTTACACTATCTGTACAATAAGAATGCATGAGGAGCTGTTCACTATATGGCGGAACACTTGATGGAGATCTTTTATGAGCTTCAACTGATGAGGGAAGAATTACGTTCAAGGCTCTTTGAACACTGTGCATTTCATAGTCCGATGGATCCTCGAAAAGCATCGCTCATTCATTCAGTAAAAGAAGAGCTGTACGATGTGGAAAATGCGCTTCAGAAGATGGAAGCAGGACAGTTTGGGATGTGCGAAGAAACTGGCAGAAGTATTCCTGTTGAAAAGCTGCGTGTCATTCCCACCGCCAGAACCATTAAAGATTTTTCGTATCAAGAGGCATATGAGAGAAAGTCTCTTCCATTTTATGAATACAATGTGATTGCCTTCTCTGAAGATGAACCACAAAAAGAACACATTTATAGTATGTAAAATCTTTTGAGTTATGCATTTTGTTGATAAGTTCCTCCATTTTCTTTACTCTGTTTATTTTATTGTGATAAAATTCTAAGAAACAGACTTTGATAAATTGGGGGAACACTCTTGCGCTTTTTGTACTATATAATAGCCCTGCTGATTATTGCAGCAGATCAATTAACTAAATGGTGGATTATTCGCAATTTTGAACTGGGTGAACAAAGAACTGTGATAGAAGGATTTTTGTATATTACCTCCCATAGAAATGCGGGAGCAGCCTGGGGAATTCTACAGGGACAAATGTGGTTTTTTTATATTATAACGGTTATGGTAATTATCGGGATCGTCTATTATATAGAGAAATATGCTAAAGATCAGCGTTTGCTTGGTATAGCGCTCGGACTTTTGCTTGGCGGAGCCATAGGGAACTTTATAGACAGGGTTTTCCGCAAGGAAGTGGTCGATTTTGTGAATACATACATATTTACTTATGACTTTCCTATATTTAACGTAGCGGATGCAGCTCTTTGTGTCGGAGTGGGTCTTCTTCTGATACAAATGCTGCTGGAAGGCCGGAAAGAAAAGGAGAACATGAATGGAAATAATTGAATTGCACATCACCGAAGAAGAACAGGGAGAAAGAATAGATAAGATACTCTCGGTAAGAAATGAGTGGTCAAGAAGCCAGGTTCAGCAATGGATCAAGGAGAACAGAATTCAGGTAAATGGAAAGCCCGTTAAAGCCAACTATAAAAGCCAAATTGATGATGTTGTGAAAGTGAGTATTCCTGAACCTGAGTTATTGGATGTTATACCTGAAGAAATGAATCTGGAGATCTATTATGAAGACGAAGATGTGCTTGTTGTTAACAAGCCAAAAGGAATGGTCGTACATCCTGCCCCAGGCCATCTGTCGGGAACTTTAGTGAACGGCTTAATGGCCCATTGTAAAGATCTTTCAGGTATAAATGGGGTATTGCGCCCTGGAATCGTTCACAGAATTGATAAAGATACATCAGGCCTTTTAATGGTTGCCAAAAACGATGCAGCTCATGAATCTCTTGTCAATCAGCTTGTAGCTAAAACAGTTACACGCAAATATAAAGCTGTCGTGCATGGCGTGATTCCGCATGATCAAGGGACTGTAGATGCACCGATTGGCAGAGACAAGCAGGACAGACAGAGCATGACTGTGACCGATCAAGGAAGCAAAAATGCAGTCACCCATTTTAAAGTGCTGGAACGCTTTGACCAGTTTTCCTATGTAGAATGTCAGCTGGAAACAGGCCGTACACATCAAATTCGTGTACATATGAAATATATTGGCTATCCGCTTGCAGGGGATCCAAAATATGGTCCGAAGAAAACATTGAATTTAGAGGGGCAGGCACTTCATGCCGGAGTTCTCGGGTTTCAACATCCGAAAAGCGGTGAGTATCTCGAGTTTGAAGCTCCCCTGCCAACAGAGTTTTTGAGCGTTTTGGATAACCTGAGAAATAACCGTTGACAGCAGCAGAAGGTAATGGCATAATGAATGAAGTTGAATATGAACCTTTAAAACAGTCCCGTGAGGCTGAGAAGGAACCGGATACAGCAGATGCATAACCTGCTCTGTTAGAAGTGTACATCCATGCCCTCTCCCTGACCGGGAGAGGGCTTTCTTCATTTAAAGGAAATACCTTCGCAAACAGGAGGAAAGAGCAGATGGAACAAAAAGCTATTGTACTTGACGAACAAGCAATCAGAAGAGCTCTTACTAGAATTGCACATGAAATTATTGAAAGAAATAAAGGTGTCAGCGACTGCCTGCTGATTGGCATCAAAACCAGGGGTATTCACCTGGCTAAGCGGCTTGCCGAGCGCATTCAGGCTATTGAAGGAAAAGAGATCAATGTTGGCGAGCTTGACATCACTTTATACAGAGATGATTTGACTAAGAAAACACAAAGTCAAGAACCGCTGGTAAAGGGTTCCGACATTCCTCATCAGATTACTGACAAAAAGGTCATTCTGATTGATGATGTTCTGTATACAGGCAGGACAGTCAGGGCTGCTATGGATGCACTGGTTGACGCAGGCAGACCCGCGCAAATACAGCTTGCTGTTCTGGTTGATCGGGGCCATAGAGAGCTTCCGATCAGAGCGGATTATGTGGGTAAGAATGTCCCTACCTCAAGTTCGGAAAAAATCACAGTTGAACTTGAGGAAGTGGATCAGCAAGATCAGGTTTCCATCTTTCATAAGTAATTTAATACACCCTTTTAAATTCAGTCCAGTGAGGCTGCAAAGGGGGAACTAAAGGCATTCCTGTTTTCTGCAGGGTACATTCTGTCTTTATGAACCTCTTTGCTCCTGCAAAGAGGTTTTTTTTATACAGTAATTGGCCCTGCACCAGCTTAGAACAGTAAAAAAAGCACTGCACTTTTTCTTAATCAAAGGAGGATATCACCATGAGCAAAGATTCAGCAGTTGTACTTGATATAAATGAAAAACCAAATCCCTTTATGTGGATCACACTCAGTTTTCAGCACTTATTTGCAATGTTTGGCGCTACCATCCTTGTCCCGTTCCTGGTTGGGCTGGACCCGGCGGTTGCTCTTGTGTCAAGCGGGCTTGGCACCATCGCATTCCTGCTGATCACTAGGGGGCAGGTACCCGCTTATCTGGGTTCATCATTCGCTTTTATTGTTCCCCTTATTGCTGCGCAGGCAGTCGGCGGGCCAGGAGGCGCTATGGTCGGAAGTTTTCTGGCAGGACTGGTATACGGAATTGTAGCGCTGATTATTAAAGCTGCAGGCCATAAATGGATACTGAACATTCTTCCTCCTGTGGTGGTTGGGCCGGTTATTATTGTAATCGGATTGGGCCTTGCCAATGTAGCGGTCAGCATGGCGATGAATAACCCGCAGGAAGAATACAGCACACTCTATTTCTCGGCTGCCCTCGTTACACTGGCAGCTACGATTATTGCATCTGTCTTTTTTAAAGGATTTTTCAGCCTGATTCCAATCTTAATTGGAATTGTAACAGGGTACCTGTACTCCCTCATGATTGGCATCGTCAATTTTCAGCAGGTAATTGAGGCAGATTTCCTGAAGGTTCCGGACTTTGTGATTCCGTTTGTCAACTACACACCTGCTTTTTCGTGGCAGATCGCGTTTCTGATGGTTCCAGTAGCAGTGGTGACAATATCAGAACATATCGGCCACCAAATGGTACTGAGCAACGTGACCAACAGGGACTTTATTAAAAAGCCGGGGCTGCACAAAAGTATTCTTGGAGATGGAGCAGCAACAATGATTGCCGCTCTTCTGGGCGGGCCTCCTAATACCACTTACGGAGAAAACATCGGTGTACTGGCAATTACCCGCGTCTATAGCATTTACATTCTTGCAGGTGCAGCAGTCTTCGCGGTTTTCTTCGGATTTATAGGAACCATTTCAGCACTTATCAGCTCAATTCCTACCCCTGTGATGGGCGGCGTATCAATCCTGCTGTTCGGAATTATTGCTTCATCAGGGCTTAGAATGATGGTTGAACATAAAGTGGACCTGGGAGATAAGAGAAACCTGATTATCTCATCTGTAATCCTTGTAATCGGTATCGGCGGTGCAATCCTGAGAATTTCAGAAAGCTTTGAACTGCATGGTATGGCACTTGCAGCAATCATAGGCATCGCGCTAAACTTGATCCTTCCTGGACGTCCGAAAGTGCAGGACAGCATTCTGATAACGAAAAATGATAATGACAATTCAGCAGCTTAAACACCTTTTAATACTGTCCAGAGAGGCAGCAAGGGTGCAGAACTGAAAGCTTGTTTCAGCATGACATGTGCTGATACAAGACTTTGGTATACTCACCCTGTGCTCCCGCACAGGGTTTTTTTTATAGGAAGTAAGCTTAAAACTAAGCAGAACATGCGCTTTTCTATTAAGGAGGAGAATGAAGATGAGAAATCTTACATCGTTAAGTGAATTGTCCATTCAAGAAATTGAGCAAATCCTTGCAGATGCAGCAGCATTTAAAAAAAATGAATTTTACTGGCAGCCCAACAGGCAGTTATTTATAGCGAATGCATTTTTTGAGCCGAGTACAAGAACCCGCTTCAGCTTTGAAGTGGCAGAAAAAAGGCTTGGCTGCCATGTATTGAATTTTGAAAGTGAAGGTTCCAGTGTTCAAAAAGGAGAGTCCCTATATGACACTGTGAAAACCTTTCAGGCAATTGGCGCTGATGCAGCAGTCATCAGACACACTGATAATGAATTTTATGACCAGCTGGCTGATAAAGTGGGAATTCCAATTATCAATGCAGGAGATGGATCGGGAAATCATCCAACACAGTCTCTTTTGGACTTACTTACCATAAAAGAGGAATTTGGAAGCTTTCACAACCTGACGATCTCGATACATGGAGATATAAAACACAGCCGTGTAGCCAGGTCTAACGCAGAGGTACTGAGCCGTCTTGGTGCCGATGTTCTTTTCAGCGGTCCACAGGAATGGCAGGATCCCCTGAATACCTCTGGCGTTTATGCTGATACCGAAGAAGCAATCAGGGTATCTGACGTAGTTATGCTGCTGCGTATTCAGCATGAAAGACATGAGCAGAAATCTTCCTCTGTTAAAAGTTATCTTGAAGAATACGGCCTGACAAGAAGCAGGGAAAACAGAATGAAAAGTTCTGCAATTATCATGCACCCTGCTCCAGTGAACAGAGGTACAGAAATAGACAGCGACCTGGTTGAGTGTGAAAAATCACGTATTTTCAAGCAAATGGAAAATGGCGTTTATGCCAGAATGGCAGTATTGAAGAGATCACTGGAAAATTCAAATATAGGAGCTGGTTTGCATGTTGTACGTGCTTAAAAATGGAATGTCCTTCGGAGAAAACGGAAAACTGGTGCCTATGGAGTACAAAATTCAAAACGGCATCATTTCTGAAGCAGCGGAAAAAGTTGATGCAGCAGATGCTAAAGTGATTGATCTGCAAAATAAACTGGTAGCGCCAGGGCTGATTGATTTGCATGTTCATCTTCGCGAGCCTGGCGGTGAACATAAAGAAACGATAGAAAGCGGAACAAAAGCAGCAGCAAAGGGCGGGTTTACAACGATTGCGGCAATGCCCAACACCAAACCCGTTCCAGACAATGCAGATCAAATGAAATGGCTGAATAAGAGGATAAATGAAAAGGGCTCAGTCAGGGTGCTTCCATATGCAGCGATTACGAGCAGACAGGCGGGCAAGGAGATGACTGACTTTGCTGGTTTGCTGAAAGAAGGAGCATTTGCTTTTACAGACGATGGAGTCGGGATTCAATCTGCAGGAATGATGCTGCAGGCAATGAAGTCAGCAGCGGAACATGGAGCAGCAATTGTTGCACATTGTGAAGACAATACATTGATCAACCGTGGTTCAGTCCATGAAGGAAAGTTTTCGGAGAAACATGGACTGAACGGAATTCCATCCGTTTGTGAATCAGTACATATAGCGAGGGATGTTCTGCTGGCCGAAGCAGCAGGATGTCACTATCACGTTTGCCATATCAGCACAAAGGAGTCTGTCCGTGCTGTAAGAGACGCAAAAGCGGCAGGCATCCATGTGACAGCAGAAGTAACGCCGCATCACCTGCTGTTAAGTGAGGAAGATATTCCGGATACGAATCCAAATTTTAAAATGAATCCCCCATTAAGAGGGCTTGACGACCAAATGGCTTTATTAGAAGGACTGCTTGACGGGACGATAGACTTTATTGCAACCGATCATGCTCCTCATACACAGGAAGAAAAGAATCAGGGAATGCAGCTTGCACCTTTTGGAATTACGGGTCTAGAAACAGCTTTTCCTTTACTTTATACCAATCTGGTCTTAAAGAATAAGCTTGAACTGCATACTCTGCTGAGTCTGCTGACCACAAAGCCGGCAGAGGCATTTCAGCTTCCGTACGGTAAGCTTGAAGCAGGATCACCTGCTGACATGACAATCATCGATCTGGAGCTTGAAAAAGAAATTGATCCCGGCGAGTTTCTATCAAAGGGTAAAAATACACCATTTGCAGGGTGGACCTGTAAAGGCTGGCCGGTTCTGACGTTTGCGGAAGGAAAAATTGTCTGGGAAGAAAGGGGAACTGTACAATGAAACGATTTCTGGTGTTAGAAGATGGAACAATATTTGAGGGAAAAGCGTTCGGCAGCCTTGAAGATACGATGGGAGAGGTCGTTTTTCAAACAGGTATGACAGGCTATCAGGAAGTGCTTTCTGACCCATCTTACTGCGGACAGATCGTAACACTTACGTATCCCCTCATCGGGAATTACGGCATCAATAGAGATGATTTTGAAACCATTTCTCCATTCATATCAGGTTTGATCGTTAAGGAATTGTGTGAGCTTCCTTCAAACTGGAGAAGCGAATACACACTGAATGATTATCTTACCTTGAAAAACATACCAGGACTGTGTGGGATTGATACCCGTAAGCTTACCAGGCTGATCAGGGAGCATGGCACATTAAAAGGAGCTTTCACCACTGATGAAAGCAAATTGGACCAGGTACTGGAAGATCTTCGAAAAAAAGTTCTTCCGCGGAATCAAGTCAGCATGGTTTCAACTGCTGCGGCTTACCCTAGCCCTGGAAGAGGACACCGGGTCGTACTGGTGGACTATGGAATGAAGCATGGCATATTAAGAGAATTGAATAAACGGGACTGCGATGTCATTGTTGTTCCTTATGATACGAGTGCGGAGGAAATTCTTCAATTGCGCCCAGACGGCGTGATGCTCTCAAACGGACCTGGAGATCCAAAAGATGTTCCACAAGCAGCAGAAATGATCAAAAATATCCTCGGTAAACTGCCATTGTTCGGTATATGCCTTGGACATCAGCTTTTTGCTCTTGCTTGCGGGGCTGACACTGAAAAAATGAAATTCGGCCACAGGGGCTCCAATCATCCCGTTAAGGAATTGAAGACAGGAAAAGTTGCGATTACCTCTCAAAACCATGGTTATACTGTTACGCAGCATTCTTTGGAAACAACCAGGCTGCAAGTGACACATACCGCATTGAATGACAGTTCTATCGAAGGTCTTTCACATAAGGATTTTCCTGCATTTACAGTGCAGTATCATCCTGAAGCATCACCAGGCCCGGAAGATGCAAATGGCCTTTTCAACGACTTCATCACGATGATGACAGAAAACAAGCTTAGAAAAGAGGGACTAACATTATGCCAAAGCGTATAGATATACAAAAGATACTTGTCATCGGTTCAGGCCCGATTATCATCGGACAGGCTGCAGAGTTTGACTATGCAGGCACACAAGCATGTATAGCACTGAAAGAAGAAGGTTATGAAGTCATCCTGGTAAACTCAAACCCCGCTACCATCATGACAGATTCCGAAATGGCAGATAAAGTTTACATCGAACCTCTCACGGTGGAGTTTTTGACAAATATTATACGCAAAGAGCGCCCTGACGCTCTGCTCCCTACTCTTGGCGGCCAAACTGCTTTAAATCTCGCAGTAGAACTATCAAATGCCGGTGTTCTTGAAGAGTGCAATGTAGAAATATTGGGCACTAAGCTGTCCGCTATTCAGCAGGCTGAAGACCGGGACCTTTTCCGCACCCTTATGAATGAGCTTGGGGAACCTGTTCCTCAAAGTGAGATTATTCATAATCTGGCGGAAGCAGCTGCCTTTGTAGAAGAAGTTGGCTATCCGGTAATTGTCCGTCCAGCTTATACGCTTGGAGGAACAGGAGGAGGCATTTGCAGCAACGAGGAAGAGCTGAAGGAAATCGTTGTGAGCGGTCTGAAGAGCAGCCCGGTTACTCAATGTTTGTTGGAAAAGTCGATTTCCGGCTTTAAAGAAATAGAATATGAAGTGATGAGAGATTCAAGCGATCATGCTATTGTGGTCTGCAATATGGAAAACTTTGATCCGGTAGGCGTTCATACAGGAGATTCCATTGTAGTTGCCCCAAGCCAAACGTTAAGCGACCGTGAATATCAGCTTTTGCGGAATGTATCTTTGAAAATTATCCGCGCTCTTAAAATTGAGGGAGGCTGCAATGTTCAGCTTGCGATGGATCCTGACAGCTTTCAGTATTATATTATTGAAGTAAATCCGCGTGTCAGCAGATCTTCTGCTTTAGCCTCTAAAGCAACTGGTTATCCAATTGCGAAGCTGGCGGCAAAAATCGCTGTCGGTCTTACACTAGATGAAATGAAAAACCCGGTAACCGGCACCTCTTATGCATGCTTTGAGCCTGCTCTCGATTATATTGTGAGCAAAATCCCGCGCTGGCCTTTTGACAAGTTCGAGTCTGCAAACAGACATCTTGGCACGCAGATGAAAGCGACTGGCGAAGTGATGGCAATTGGAAGAACATTTGAGGAGTCTCTTTTAAAAGCAGTCAGGTCACTGGAGGCAGACGTTGATCATATCGATTTGAAACATGCAGATAAATTTGAAGATGCACTGATTGAGAAAAGAATCAGAAAAGCTGGAGATGAACGCTTGTTTTATATCGGTGAGGCACTAAAGAGAGGCAGAAGTGTTGAAGAAATTCATAATTGGAGTGCAATTGATCGCTTTTTCCTTGAAAAACTTAAGAAAATAGTGGAGCTCGAAAAACAAATTGGTCAGCATCCTTTTTCTGTAGAGCTTCTTGAGGAAGGAAAAAAGTCAGGATTTTCGGACAGCAAGATTGCAGCCCTGTGGTCTGTACCTGAAAAAGAAATTTATGAATTTAGAAAACAGGCGCAGCTTATGCCTGTTTATAAAATGGTAGATACATGTGCAGCTGAATTTGAGTCTGCCACTCCTTATTTTTATGGAACATATGAAGAGGAAAATGAGTCGATCAAAACAGATAAGAAGAGTGTTATTGTTCTGGGCTCCGGCCCGATCAGAATTGGACAGGGAATTGAGTTTGACTATGCAACTGTTCATTCCGTCTGGGCTATTAAAGAAGCAGGGTACGAAGCAATCATCATTAATAACAACCCGGAAACAGTTTCAACAGACTTCAGCATCTCAGATAAACTGTACTTTGAACCGCTGACAATTGAAGATGTTATGCATATTATTGATCTGGAACAGCCTGAGGGTGTGGTTGTACAGTTTGGAGGACAAACTGCAATCAATCTGGCAGAGGGTCTGTCAGACCGTGGAGTTAAAATTCTTGGCACTTCTCTGGATGATCTTGATCGTGCTGAAAACAGGGACAGATTTGAACAAACAATGAAGGAACTTCAAATTCTTCAGCCTGAAGGAAAAACCGCAACCTCCATCTCGCAGGCGGCAGGAATTGCGGCAGGAATTGGCTATCCTGTTCTCGTTAGACCTTCATACGTACTGGGCGGCCGCGCAATGGAAATCGTTTATCAGGAGTCTGATTTAATCAGGTATATGGAAAATGCAGTAAGAGTCAATCCTCAGCATCCTGTGTTAATTGATAAATATCTCACAGGCAAAGAAATTGAGGTTGACGCCATCTCAGACGGCACCACTGTTGTGATTCCGGGGATCATGGAGCATATTGAAAGAGCGGGTGTTCACTCTGGAGATTCCATCGCCGTATATCCTCCTCAAACACTGAGTGAAGCTATGAAAAACAAAATCGAGGAATATACAATTAAGCTTGCTAAAGGGCTGAACATCATTGGTCTGCTGAATATACAGTTTGTTATCTCAAATGACGAGATTTATGTGCTGGAAGTGAACCCTAGATCCAGCCGCACTGTTCCGTTTTTAAGTAAAATCACTGATATCCCGATGGCCGGCCTGGCAACGAAAGTAATTCTGGGAGAATCTTTGAGAGATCTCGGTTACTCGACAGGAATTCAAAAGGAAGTACAGGGTGTTTATGTAAAGGTTCCGGTATTCTCTTTTGCTAAATTAAGAAGGGTGGACATTACGCTTGGTCCTGAGATGAAATCAACAGGAGAAGTGATGGGGAAGGATGTTACCCTTGAAAAAGCCCTTTATAAAGGTCTCGTTGCTTCCGGCATTTCTATCCAGAAATATGGTGCAGTGCTGATGACAGTAGCTGATAAGGATAAGCAGGAGGGGCTCGATATTGCCAGAAGGTTTCATAGAATCGGCTATCGTATTTTAGCGACCAGCGGAACGTGTGATTACTTGAAAGGCGAAGGAATTCCTTCTTCGGTCGTTAATAAAATTGAAGATGCTGAACCAAATTTATTAGATGTGATTAGAAATGGAGAAGCACAATTTGTCATTAATACGATGTCAAAAGGAAAACAGCCTGCCCGGGACGGCTTCAGAATCAGAAGAGAAGCAGTTGAAAACGGAGTACCATGCCTGACATCCCTTGATACAGCCAGAGCTATTTTAAGAGTTTTGGAATCAATGAACTTTTCAACAGATGCAATGCCGAAGACAAAACAGAGCAAAGAGGCGGTTATGCTATGAAGAAGGAGTTGATGGAGGTTCAAAGACAGGAGCAGCTCGCAGAATCTATCTTCCGCCTTGAGCTTTCCGGCACTCTGGTCAGACAAATGCAAAAGCCTGGACAGTTCGTTCATGTTAAAACAGGCGGGGCATACGCTCCGTTATTGAGAAGACCAATCAGCATAGCGGAAATAGACAATGAAAAAGATACGTTCACAATGATTTACAGAGCTGAGGGAGAAGGCACCCTCCAGCTCTCAGGTCTAAGAAAGGGAGATCAAGTGGATGTGCTGGGTCCGCTCGGAAACGGCTTTGATCCCGATGCGGAAATTCCGGGGACTACCGCTCTGCTTGCAGGAGGAGGAATCGGCGTCCCTCCCTTATATGAACTCTCAAAAAGATTGAAGAACCATGGAGTCAATGTTATTCATGTTCTCGGTTTTCAAAATGAAAGAAATGTTTTCTATCATAATGAGTTTGCAGCACTGGGAGAAACATACGTAGCAACTGTTGATGGCAGCTATGGCGAAAAAGGATTTGTCACAGATGTTATCAAAAATAACAATCTGGTATTTAACAGTGTGTTTGCTGTAGGCCCGAATGTAATGCTGAAGGCAATGGAGAATTCATTTCCTGACAATAGGATGTTTTTATCACTGGAAGAACGGATGGGCTGCGGTATTGGTGCATGCTTTGCATGTGTATGCAAGACTGCTGAGGGAAGCTATAAAAAGATCTGTGTGGATGGGCCGGTATTTCAAGCGGGAGAGGTGTTGATTCCATGTTAAATGTCAGTTTGCCGGGTTTGGAACTCAAAAACCCAATTATTCCAGCTTCAGGCTGCTTTGGCTTTGGAAAAGAGTTTGCACAGCTATATGACCTGAGCAAGCTTGGAGCCATCATGATCAAAGCAACAACTGCAGAAGTACGATTCGGCAACCCGACACCGAGAGTTGCTGAAACCCCGGGAGGCATGCTGAATGCAATCGGCCTGCAAAATCCAGGCCTTGAAAAAGTGCTTTCAGAGGAACTGCCCCGTTTGGAACAATATGATGTGCCGGTAATTGCCAACGTAGCCGGCTCTGCAATTGAAGATTATATTGAAGTAGCAGAAAAAATCAGCAGTGCGCAAAACGTTCATGCTCTGGAACTAAATATCTCCTGCCCCAATGTAAAAACAGGTGGAATTGCTTTTGGCACCTCCGCTGAAACAGCAGGAAAATTAACATCAGCAGTTAAAAAAGTGTCAAGTGTCCCAATATACGTGAAGCTGTCTCCCAATGTCACAAATATTGCCGATATTGCTAGAGCAGTAGAAGCAGCAGGTGCTGATGGCATAACGATGATTAATACGCTTCTTGGCATGAGGCTGGATCTCAAAACAGGAATACCCGTCCTGGCAAATAAAACAGGCGGACTATCAGGCCCTGCAGTAAAACCCGTTGCCGTGAGAATGGTATATGAGGTAAGTCAGGCGGTAGATATTCCTGTTATCGGCATGGGAGGAATTCAATCAGCAGAGGATGTATTGGAGTTCATGTATGCTGGTGCAAGTGCAGTCGCAGTCGGCACCGCCAATTTCGTAAATCCTTATATATGTCCAGAAATCATTGAAGAATTGCCCCATACCCTGAAGAAATATGGCATTTCACATATTACTGAGTGTGTTGGAAGGAGCTGGAAGCATGAACAAAAACCCGCTTATAGTCGCCCTTGATTTTCCGGATAGCGAAGCAACATTGGAGTTTCTTGCTCATTTCTCCGGTGAGCAGCTGTATGTAAAAGTCGGCATGGAGCTTTATTACAAAGAGGGTCCAGCTGTGATTGAGACTCTGAAACATCAGGGCCATCACATATTTCTTGATTTAAAGCTCCACGATATACCGAACACAGTAAAGTCAGCTATGAAAAATCTTGCTGTGCTCGGTGTTGACTTGGTGAATGTTCATGCCGCCGGGGGCAGAAACATGATGGAGGCAGCAATAGAAGGACTGGAAGCTGGAACAAAGCCTGGTGCAAAGAGGCCATCCTGCATTGCTGTTACCCAGCTTACCAGCACGTCTGAAGAAATGCTTCACCATGAATTGCTCATACCTGGTTCTTTAGAGCACACAGTATTAAAATATGCAGAACTAGCTCATGCAGCTGGCCTGGATGGGATTGTCAGTTCTGTTCTTGAAGTGCCTGCAATTTATTCTATTCTTCCTCACAGCTTTTTGACTGTTACCCCAGGCATCCGGGAATTCGGGGCAGCTAAAGCAGATCAGGTAAGAGTGGCAACTCCGCGTTTTGCCGGAGAGTCTGGGGCGTCTGGCATTGTAGTAGGAAGGTCAATCACAAGAGCGGATCATCCAGTTGAGGCATATAAAAGAATTTCTTCAGAATGGGAGGATGCAGTCAATGAAAGAAAAAATAGCTCAGCATTTATTAAGCATTAAGGCAGTATTTCTCCAGCCGAATGATCCTTTCACATGGTCAAGCGGGTTAAAGTCACCTATATACTGCGACAACCGGCTGTCACTGTCTTACCCTAATGTACGCAGGGATATAGCAAACGGTTTGGCCCAGCTGATAAAAGAAAAGTATCCCGATGCGCAGGTGATTGCAGGAACGGCAACAGCAGGTATACCACATGCAGCCTGGGTCAGCGACTTGCTTGATTTGCCGATGTGCTATGTCAGGAGCAAGGCGAAAGAGCATGGAAAAGGGAATAAAATAGAAGGAAGCGTCACAAAAGGCCAGAAAGCAGTAGTAGTAGAAGATCTCATTTCAACAGCGGGCAGCGCTGTCAGTGCAGCTGAAGCATTAAGAGAAGCCGGCTGTGAAGTACTGGGGATTGTATCAATATTTACATATGAACTCTCAGCAGCTGAAGAAATATTAAAGAGTGCAGATGTATCAAATGTATCACTATGCGATTACTCTGCACTGATTGAAACAGCGCAGGCAACTGGCTATATTACAGAAGTGGAACTTCGAAAATTAAGGAAATGGCGGGAAAATCCCTCAAGTTCAGAATGGATGGAAATATTTTAGCTATACAAAAGCACACAACTATCAAACCCGTCCTAAATATAAGGACGGATACACTTTGCATGTGCAAAATCTGAAAACCCTGCTGCCGTTGCTGCAGCAATCATGATGTCTTCGTTACAGCATTTCCCGAACGAGAAAGCCCACTCCTTCAGGTGTCGGATGAAAGTGAGGTCAGATACGGAGTGCCTCTAAAACCAAAGTTTTGAGGTGCTTCAAGTATCTGAAAAATACAGTTCCAGTTGAGTAATTTTTTGCTTTGGGGTGGGAATCCCATTGCTTCAGCTGTGGGAGCAGTCAAGAATTGCTTATGAGAAGGCAGCGGTACTGCTCGTACAAAAGCCTTGTGCAGCCGCTCCTATAGTGAATGGGCTTTTTAAACAGCGGCCCATCGTATACAAAAGAATGAAACTCCCCATTCTCCCCGCAGCGGTCTACTTCGGCAGGAAGGTTTGTTAACAAGCTGAAATCATAAGGTGCTCCAAGATAGCTGTCACTCAGCTTCTTGGTATCTATACAGGTGATAATCGCACGAAATCCCTCCTGTATAAAACGCAGAGAAAGCTGATCTGTATTGCTTCCCCATAGGGGGAAAAATGCCTTCAGCCCGATCTGCTTCATGACCTGTTCCCTGTATTGCCTGATTTCCTCTAAAAAAATGTCTCCATACACCACTCCGGTTATTCCTTGTTGCTTTGCAGTAAGCAGAACAGCAAACAGAGCTTTTTCGTATTCAACATTGCTTGCTGCTTCCGGCATGCTTATTGTTGTTAAAGGTACTCCTAGAGATTCTGCCTGCATCCTGACAATTTTGGAGGAAATTCCGTGCATGGAGACTGCATTTGATTCATTATTCACAATGGTCAATAATCCGGCAACCTCATACTTCAGAACAGTTTCTGCAAACAGCAGTGCCATTGCAGAGTCCCTGCCGCCGCTCCAGGAAATCAGCACTTTTTCCCGCATTAACATCAGTCCCTTCCTATGTATCTTACATTATAGCTTGGCAGCTTGAGAAATACATGAAAGAGGGTTGTCTCAAACTCTTTAAAAAAAGAGGAAGCAGCCATGCTTGAAG
Organism: Metabacillus lacus; assembly: GCF_009674805.1. Taxonomy (GTDB): domain Bacteria; phylum Bacillota; class Bacilli; order Bacillales; family Bacillaceae; genus Metabacillus_C; species Metabacillus_C lacus. The sequence continues at coordinate 23,878 of NZ_WKKI01000032.1, forward strand.
ATATTTTTTCTGCGGAAAGAGACAACGGTATTGCACCAAAAAGGGGTTGAATAAAAAGGGGGATTATGATAAGGTAATAATAATTATTTTTGTTCGGTAATGTTAGATGATTTCTTTTTTAAGATACCCCGTCTTGAATGTTGTAGAGCAAGAATAGTAATATAAGTGCAGATTTTTTTATCTGCTGCAGGAGGAATTTTCATGTTAGAAGGAAAAGTAAAATGGTTCAACGCTGAAAAAGGTTTTGGTTTTATCGAAGTTGAAGGTCAAGAAGATGTATTCGTTCACTTCTCCGCTATCCAAGGCGAAGGCTTCAAATCTTTGGAAGAAGGCCAAACTGTTACTTTCGAAATCCAAGATGGCGCTCGCGGCCCTCAAGCTGCTAACGTACAGAAGTAATTATACAAAACTCCCTGAAAAGGGAGTTTTTTTATTTCTCCCTATATAAAATGTGATTAGCAGAGGCATTTAACAGATCATCTTTAGGCAGACTCCATTTAACAGGGTTATAAAAACTTGGTCCATTATAGATTCTCAAAAGCTCAACAGAAAAAAGCTCTCCGCGTTGGAGAGCTTTTTCCTGTTGAACAACTGCTGCTGTTTTCATTATTTTGCAGCTGCTTTTAATGCGATGACTAGATCTTCGTCAGGTGTCACGAATACGGTTTGCTGTCCTTCATAAATCACAAATCCCGGCTTGGCTCCGCTAGGCTTTTTAACGTTCCTGACTGCTGTAAAATCCACAGGTACAGAGCCGGAGCTTTTTGCTTTGCTGTAATAAGCTGCAATATGAGCCGCCTGTAGAATCGTTTCCTCTGAAGGATCCGCATCCCGAATGACAACGTGCGAGCCGGGAATGTCTTTAGTGTGAAGCCAAATATGATCTCTTGCAGCGGCTTTATTGGTCAGGTATTCGTTTTGAATATTATTTTTGCCAACCAGAATGTCCGTACCATCCGTCGATTGGTATTTTTCAAGAACTGGTGTTTTTGATTTATTTTTTTTGCTGCCTTTAACTATTTTCTTCTTAATATAACCTCCTGACATAAGCTCTTCCCTGATTTCTTCTATATCTTTTGGGGAAGCAGACTCCAGCTGCTGCAGGATATTGTCAAAATAGACAACCTCTTTTTCTGCAAGGTGAATTTGCTCCTGAACGACGGCAACAGAATTTTTAGCTTTCTGGTATCTTTGAAAATAATTCTGCGCATTTTCTGATGGTGTTTTTAGAGGATTTAAAGTTATGTTGATAACAGGGTTTTCCTCATCATAATAATTGATGACTTCCGCTTCTTTATCTCCTTTTGTCAAAGCGTACATATTTGCAGTAAGAAGTTCCCCATAGAGCTGGTAACGATCAGCTTTTTCGGCATCTCCAAGGGTTTTTTCAAGTTTTTTTATTTTATTGATATTTTTCTTTTTTTCATTGGCGGCAAATCGCTCCAAATCATTTGCCTGCTGCTTAACCCGGTCTCTCTCAGCTTTTCCATGATAGTAGCGGTCCAGCAGTTCGCTGAGGGCAGAAAAAACCCGCTGTTCTCCGCCGATGTGCTGCAGCTCTATCATATAAAAATACTCTTTACCCCCACTTATCTGCATCCGGGGCTGAATACTTCCGTCTTTAACAGCTCTCATGAGAGAAACAAACGCACCTGGCAGTGTGGCACGATTGGCTAAGCCGGCTCTGTAGACGGCTTCCTGAGCAAACAGCGGAGATACGCCTGCAAACTGGTCAACAAGCTGCCGGCCCAGCTTCCCCGCATTATAATCGAGCTTTCTGATTACGGTTTCCTCTTCTGCAGTAAACGGATTGATTTTATCCTGTTCAGGAGGAAGTACATACGCTTGGCCAGGCATAACTGTTCTATGCCGGTTCACAGCAGGAGATACGTGTTTGATGCTGTCGAGAATAACGTTTTTTTCGCTGTCAGCAAGAATGATATTGCTGTGTCTTCCCATAATTTCTACAATGAGTTTTCTGTATATAATATCTCCAATTTCATTTCTTCCTCTTATATGAAGAATGATGATGCGCTCCATGTCAACCTGTTCAATTTTTTCAATAATACCACCTTCTAAATGTTTCCGCAGAAGCATGCAGAACATGGGAGGTTCATTCGGGTTATCGTATGGCTTTTCAGTGAGGTGCATTCTAGCGTAACTTGGATGAGCTGATATGAGCAGCTTAACATTTTTTCCTTTTGCTCGAATTTGAAAAATCAGCTCATTCTTATAAGGCTGATGAATTCTTGTAATTCTTCCGCTATCGAGTTGGGCACGTAACTCCTCAGCCATCGTATATGTAAACAATCCGTCAAAAGACATAATCAAAACTCCTTCTTTCTACAGCCGCCAAAGAGTTCTATGCGGCTTCATTCACTCTCATTATTATAGCATTTTTTCGCATAAGGCTGAATAAGTTGTCTTATAGTACAGGCTTGCGCTTATGAGCAGTAACTTAATGTGTGAGGGGTTGAAGCTTGAGTGAAGTGGCATGAAATGGGAGCGGAAGAAGCCATCGAGGCGCTTCATTCCAATGACCGGGAAGGCCTTGGTCAGGAAGAAGCAAGAAAACGGAAAAGCAGATACGGCACGAATGAATTAAAAGAAGCAGAAAAGCCCTCAGCTATTTTGCTCTTTTTAGCTCAGTTCAAGGATTTTATGGTGGTTGTGCTTCTCGGTGCAACCCTTATATCCGGTCTGCTTGGAGAGTACATTGATGCGATTGCTATTATTGCAATTGTACTGCTTAACGGGATTCTTGGATACTATCAGGAAAGGAGGGCTGAAAAATCATTGGAGGCCCTTAAAGAGCTTTCTGCACCTCAGGTGGCAGTGCTGAGGGAAGGGGAGTGGAGGAAGTGTCCTTCAAAGGAGCTTGTACCCGGAGATGTCGTGAAATTTGCAGCAGGAGACAGAATCGGTGCAGATGTGAGGCTGCTTTCTGCAAGGGGTCTTGAAATTGAAGAATCGGCACTAACCGGGGAATCGGTGCCTGCTGTAAAGTCTGTAGAACCTCTCTATTCTGGAAATCCAGGTTTGGGTGACCTTGTTAACCTGGCATTTATGGGAACGCTTGTGACCAGAGGGAGCGGTACCGGCGTTGTAATCGGTACAGGCATGGGGACAGCGATGGGCAAAATTGCAGATTTAATACAAAATGCAGAAACGATGATAACACCTCTTCAAAGGAGACTGGAACAGCTCGGCAAAATACTCATTATCGTCGCATTGTTATTAACAGTCCTCGTTGTCGGTATAGGGGTGCTTCAAGGACATGAAATGTATGAAATGTTCCTTGCAGGTGTTTCGCTGGCAGTAGCTGCAATACCTGAGGGGCTTCCGGCAATCGTAACAGTTGCCTTGTCGCTAGGCGTTCAAAGAATGATCAAACAAAATTCCATTGTAAGAAAGCTTCCTGCAGTGGAGACATTAGGCTGTGCTTCTGTCATCTGTTCAGATAAAACTGGAACAATGACTCAAAACAAAATGACTGTTGTGAAAATTTGGGCAAGCGCACTTGAATGGGATGTAACGGGCACAGGCTACAGTCCGGAAGGCGGTTTTTTCCGCAATGACAAAAAAATCATACCGGCTGAAAACAAATACCTGCAGCAAATTTTGACCTTTGGCGCTCTTTGCAACAGTGCCCGGCTCTTTGAAAAAGAAGGAGTTTACGCGCTCGATGGTGATCCCACGGAGGGTGCGCTTCTGGCTGCAGCAGCAAAGGGCGGTCTTCCGAAAGACAAGCTTTTGCATAATTTTAGAATTCTTGAAGAATTCCCCTTTGATTCTTCCAGAAAAATGATGAGCGTCATTGTTGAGGATTCGTCAGGAAAAAGATATGCAGTGGTGAAAGGAGCCCCTGACGTTCTGATTGGGCAGTCTAAAGCTGCACTCTGGGAACAAAAACAGCAAATTCTGTCGCCTTTTATAAGAAACAGCATTACACAAGCTGTTCATTCACTGGCCTCACAAGCGCTCAGAACAATCGCCATCGCCTTTAAACCGCTGCCTTCGCAGGGAGGGATTACACAGTTTGAGGCTGAGCGTGATTTGATATTCATTGGTCTTCAGGCAATGATCGATCCTCCGAGACCAGAAGTGAAAAAGGCCATCAGGGAATGTCGTCAGGCGGGAATAAAAACGGTTATGATTACCGGAGATCATGTGATTACAGCAAAAGCTATTGCTAAACAGCTTGATCTCATTCCAGCCGGAGGAAGGGTAATGGACGGGCAGGAGCTTTCCACCCTTTCTGAAGAAGAACTGAAAGATGCTGCAGACGATGTATATGTGTTCGCAAGGGTGTCACCGGAACATAAACTGAAAATAGTGAAAGCTCTTCAAAGCAAGGGCCATATAGTTGCCATGACGGGAGACGGGGTGAATGATGCCCCGGCCATCAAAGCTGCTGACATAGGTATATCCATGGGAATAACAGGTACTGATGTGGCGAAAGAGGCTTCAGCATTAATTTTGGTGGATGATAATTTTGCCACTATAAAATCGGCAATTAGAGAAGGTCGGAATATTTACGAAAACATCAGAAAGTTCATCAGATATTTGCTTGCATCAAATGTTGGAGAGATACTAGTCATGCTGTTTGCGATGATTATGGGACTGCCGCTGCCGCTTGTACCGATTCAAATTCTCTGGGTGAATCTTGTGACAGATGGACTGCCGGCAATGGCCTTGGGACTGGATAAACCAGAGGATGACCTGATGAACCGAAAGCCGCGCCATCCAAACGAAGGCGTTTTCGCGCGAGGGCTGGCCTGGAAAGTGTTATCCCGGGGCTTTCTAATTGGTGCAGCCACCCTGATTGCCTTTTTGGTTGTTTATAATAGAGAGCCCGAACAATTGGCGTATGCACAAACAATTGCCTTTGCGACCCTTGTAATGGCCCAGCTGATTCATGTTTTCGACTGCCGGAGCGAGCGTTCTATATTTGAACGGAACCCCTTTGGCAATCCATATTTGATTGGCGCAGTTGCCTCATCAATTGTTTTAATGGCTGTTGTCATTTATTATCCGCCTTTACAGCCGATCTTTCATACGGTAGCTATTGAACTCCGTGACTGGCTGCTTGTGCTCGGAATGGCTTCCATTCCCACTTTTTTACTCGCCGGCTCACTTTTAACAAGAAAATCATAATGTATTATGCTATAATTCAGAAGGTAATAGAATTCGTCTATTACCTTTTCTTTTTCTGCACTTTGAAAACATCAGCATGCTGACCTAAAGATGCTGCTTACCTCAGAAAACGTCATTTCGCAGCAATGCATCTATGACTGTATTTTGAGATGCAGACAGCGGTTTTCTTAGTAAAAGGATACATGAAATGGAAGTGATGGAATGATTTCAAGTATGACAGGCTACGGTAGATCGGATATATCTGCTGATCATATCTCTGTTTTTGCAGAAATAAAGACAGTAAATCACCGATTTTCAGAAATTAGCTTAAGAATACCTAGACAATTGATGCCTATTGAGGATAAAATCAAAAAAGTAATTGCCGGGAAAATCCAAAGAGGCAGAATAGAAGTATACATAACCGTAGAGGGCGAGCAGCCTGCCAGCAGAAAAGTATCAACAGACTGGGAGCTGGCAGATTCATATATCGATACCTTAAAGGAAATGAAACAGAGATACGGCATACAGTCTCCTCTGGATCTGAGTCACATTCTTCAGTTTCCGCAGATTATTGAATTTAAGGAAGCAGCAGACGTTCATGAAGGACTTGAAGTTCTTACTTTAAATGCAGTTTCACAGGCAGCAGACTCTGTAGTCCTGATGAGGAGAACAGAAGGAGCACAGCTTCAAAAAGATTTGCTGTTGAGGCTTTCGGAGATGGAACAAAGCACCAAAGACATTGCAGAGCTGGCACCGCGTGTAGTAGAAGCCTATCGGGAAAGACTCAGCAGGAGGCTGGAAGAGTTCCTGGGAAATGCTGTGGATGAGAACAGGCTGCTTACAGAGGCGGCAATTTTTGCAGACAGAGCAGACATCACGGAGGAACTGATCAGGCTGCAGAGCCATGTTCAGCAGTTTCAAGAAACTCTGCATTGGAGTGAACCGGTCGGCAGAAAGCTTGATTTTATTGTTCAAGAAATGAACAGGGAGGCTAACACCATCGGCTCCAAGGCAAATGATAATAGCATTTCAAGCCTGGTTGTCCATCTGAAAAGCATCATCGAAAAAGTAAAGGAACAAGTTCAAAATATTGAATAAACTTTAAGGCAGCCTTGTTTAGGCAGTTCGCCTTAGGGTTAGACTAGACATGATACATACAGGGGGAGCAAGGGATGGCAATTAAACTAATCAATATCGGCTTTGGCAACATTGTCTCCGCAAATAGAATTATATCTATTATCAGCCCTGAGTCTGCTCCTATTAAGAGGATGATCCAGGATGCCAGGGACAGAGGAATGCTGATTGATGCTACATACGGCCGCAGAACCAGAGCTGTGGTGGTAATGGACAGCGACCATATTATATTGTCTGCGGTTCAGCCCGAGACAGTGGCGCAAAGGCTGTCAATTAAAGAGGAGTTAACGGATGAAGGGTAGGGTACAGAGCAGTATGAAGGAAAGAGGATTGTTAATTGTACTTTCCGGTCCGTCAGGAGTCGGAAAAGGAACCGTGAGAAAAGAAATTTTTTCACAGACTGATACTAAGTTTGAATATTCCATTTCAGTTACCACAAGAAAACCACGGGAAGGCGAGGTGGATGGAATTGATTATTTCTTCAGAACTAGAGAAGAGTTTGAAGAAATGATTGAGAACAAAAAGCTTCTCGAATGGGCCGAATTTGTCGGCAACTATTATGGAACACCTGTGGATTATGTTGAAAAAACATTAAGCGAAGGCAAAGATGTATTCCTTGAAATTGAAGTGCAGGGAGCCATTCAGGTACGTGAGATTTTCCCGGAAGGATTGTTTATTTTTCTCGCACCGCCAAGCCTTGGAGAGCTGAAGAACAGAATTGTAACCCGAGGAACAGAAACTGATGATGTTATCGCAAATAGAATGAAAGCAGCCAAAGCTGAAATAGAGCTGATGGATGCTTATGATTATGTTGTGGAGAATGATACTGTCCTTCATGCTTGCGAGCGTATTAAATCCATTGTAACGGCGGAACACTGCCGTAGAGAAAGAGTGTCACCAAGATACAAAAAGATGCTGGAGGTCGAATAATATGTTAGATCCGTCAATTGACTCACTAATGAACAAGCTTGATTCAAAATATACACTGGTAAGCGTAGCAGCCAAGCGCGCAAGGGAGATGCAGATCAAGCAAGATCAGCAGATCGTTAAGCCCAAATCCCACAAGTTTGTTGGAAAGGCTTTGGAGGAAATTGAAGCAGGTATGCTGAAGTTCGAAAAAGTTGAGGATAATTAATTTTCTTTTAACAACCTAGATATAGGTTGTTATTTTTTTCTAAATATATTGGAAATGGAATAAAAGTGTGAGCTGCTCAAGCGACTTTGTCGGGGGTATCGGGTTAAATTAGGGTGAATGGTAGGATTTATATGAAACTCCAAAAATAGGGGCGCGATGAAGGACAAGACTGAGAGGAAAAGCCGGTGAAATGTCCTTCATAAGGGTGATGAAGGACAGAATTGGGTAGATAAATTGGCAGCAGGGAGAAGATTCTTGCAGAGGCCAATTTGAAGAAGCGAGTATAAGTGCAACTAAGCCTCTGTCTAACGCCTTACGGCTTGCCAATCGGCAAGTTTTCTTTATACTCGCTTATAATAAATTGGCAGCAGGGAGAAGATCGACGCAGAGGCCAATTTAATGAAGCGAGTATAAGTGCAACTAAGCCTCTGTCTGCGCCAATCGGCAAGTTTTCTTTATACTTCGCTTTATTATATTTTTTGGAAACGAGTATAAGTGCAACTAAGCCTCTGTCTTCGCCTTACGGCTTGCCAATCGGCAAGTTTTCTTTATACTCGCCTATGATAAATTGGCAGCAAGGGGAAGATCGACGCAGAAGCCAATTTAACGAAGCGAGTATAAGTGCAACTAGGCCTCTGTCTTCGCCTGCGGCTTGCCAATCGGCAAGTTTTCTTTATACGTCGCCTATGATAAATTGGCAGCAAGGGGAAGATCGACGCAGAAGCCAATTTAACGAAGCGAGTATAAGTGCAACTAGGCCTCTGTCTTCGCCTTACGGCTTGCCAATCGGCAAGTTTTCTTTATACATCGCTATAGAAAATAATTTAACGAAGCGAGTATAAGTGCAACTAGGCCTCTGTCTGCGCCTGCGGCTTGCCAATCGGCAAGTTTTCTTTATACGTCGCTTATAATATTTAATTGGAAGCGAGTATAAGTGCAACTAGGCCTCTGTCTGCGCCTGCGGCTTGCCAATCGGCAAGTTTTCTTTATACTTCGCTTTATTATATTTTTTGGAAGCGAGTATAAGTGCAACTAGGCCTCTGTCTGCGCCTGCGGCTTGCCAATCGGCAAGTTTTCTTTATACTTCGCTTTATTATATTTTTTGGAAGCGAGTATAAGTGCAACTAGGCCTCTGTCTGCGCCTGCGGCTTGCCAATCGGCAAGTTTTCTTTATATGTAAAACACTGATAAAATAGAAGCATATCTAGTTTGAGCGGAGGGAAATCATGGGAAACGGGAAGAAGATTCTGCTGGGGGTCAGCGGAGGGATTGCAGTATATAAAGCAGCTGCTCTTACCAGCAAGCTGGTTCAGGCAGGCTATCAGGTAAAGGTGATGATGAGTGATTCCGCTATAAAGTTTGTGTCGCCGCTTACCTTTCAGGCTATCTCAAGAAATGATGTTTATATTGATACTTTTGATGAAAAAAATTCCGAAGTGATCGCACATATCGATCTGGCAGACTGGGCTGATTTGATTATCATAGCACCTGCAACCGCCAATGTAATCGGAAAGCTTGCGCATGGCATTGCCGATAATATGATTACAACGACTCTTTTGGCGTCACAAGCTCCTGTATGGCTGGCTCCTGCGATGAATGTGAATATGTACAACCACCCCGCTGTTCAAAAAAACATCAGTACCCTTGCCGGCACCGGCTATCAGTTTATTGAGCCAAGTGAAGGTTATTTGGCATGCGGTTATATTGGAAAAGGCAGATTGGAAGAGCCTGAAAAAATTACAGCGTTGGTTCATGATTACTTTTCAGCTGAAGTACATTCATTACCTTTAAAGGGCAAGCATGTGCTGATTACAGCAGGCCCGACCAGGGAAGAACTGGATCCTGTCAGGTTCTTTTCCAATGCTTCTACCGGGAAGATGGGGTACAGCATCGCATCACAAGCAGTTGCGATGGGAGCCAGAGTTACGTTAATTTCCGGCCCGGTTTCTTTAGAAGCACCAACAGGAGCAGAACTCATCCAGGTGGAATCAGCGGAACAAATGTTTGAACGAGTGCTGCAGCGGTATGATGAAGCAGATATTGTCATTAAAACTGCAGCAGTCGCAGATTACCGACCTAAATTCTCCAGCAGCCAGAAGATGAAAAAAAGCGAAGGAACATTGGTTATTGAGATGGAAAGAACACCGGATATCCTGAAGGAACTCGGTCGGAGAAAACGTAATCAGATCCTGGTCGGTTTTGCTGCAGAGACAAATTCGGTAGAAGAGTACGCGAAAAGAAAGTTACAGGAGAAAAATCTTGATTTTATAGTAGCAAACAATGTTTCAGAAGAAGGCGCGGGTTTTGGCACAGACACCAATATTGTGACCATCTATAGGAGAGACGGCGAACACATTGAACTACCTCTGCTGCAGAAAAAAGAAGTGGCTGACAGACTCCTTGCAGCCGTTGCGGCAGTCTCAGGAAGTGAAACTAAATGAATTTTGCTAGTGTCATTGTGGATGTCCCAGCGAAACAAACAGATAAGCCGTTTGATTATGAAATACCTGCTGCCTGGAAAAACCTTATCAAGCCGGGAATGAGGGTAGTCGTGCCTTTTGGGCCTCGAAAAGTACAGGGGTTTGTTATCGATATCAAGGAAGAAGCTGATTACCCGAAAACCCGTAAAATAGTCGAAGTGCTGGATTTGACACCTTCATTAACGCCGGAACTTCTGGAAGTGGGGCACTGGCTGACTGAAACGACTCTGTGCTTTAAAATTACAGCGTTTGGAGCAATGCTGCCGGCAGCCATGAAGGCGAAATATGAAAAGGAAATCCTTCTTGTGAAAGAAGAGTTCAGAGACTCTCTTTCTCAAGACGTACAGCCCTATTTTATTAACAGCAATAGCTTTGCCTGGAGTGAAGCTGAAAAAGCAGGTATCCTGCCAAACCTTCAAAAAGAAATTGAAAAAGGGCTGCTTGAGGTCTATTATAAAGTAAGCCAAAAAGGAAACAGGAAAACCACCAGGTACATCAAGGCTGCATTAAACCAAAAGCAGCTGTTGGAAGCAGCAGAGGAAATGCCGGCCCAAGCCCGCAAACAAAAGGAATTGCTGGAGTTTTTTTCAGAAACAGAAGATGCTGCCTTTACTTCTCAGGAGCTTCAGGCAGCAGCAGCAGCGTCAGATTCCACAATCAGAAGCCTTGTGAAAAAGGGCTTTCTTCAAGAAGAGTGGGTGGAAAGCTACCGTGATCCTTATGCAGATAGACGTTTTGAACAAACAGAGCCTCTTTCTTTAACAGAAGAACAGGAAGGGGCCATAAAACCTATCCTTCAAAAGGTGGAAGACGGGCAGCATCATGTGTTTTTAATGTATGGTGTTACTGGAAGCGGAAAAACGGAGGTTTACCTTCAATCAATTGAGGCAGTGCTGCAAAAAGGAAAAGAAGCAATCGTTCTGGTGCCTGAAATAGCTTTGACACCCCAGATGGTTGAAAGATTCAAGGGGAGATTCGGCTCTCTTGTCGCTGTTTTGCACAGCGGCCTGTCAACAGGCGAAAAGTATGATGAATGGCGCAAAATTCAAAGAAAAGAAGTCAAGCTTGTCGTAGGAGCCCGATCAGCAATATTTGCTCCTTTTGAAAATCTTGGCATGATTATTATAGACGAAGAGCATGAAACCAGCTATAAACAGGAAGAAAACCCAAGATATCATGCAAGGGACGCGGCTATTTTCAGGGCCAGAAAACACAATTGTCCTGTCGTTCTTGGAAGTGCCACTCCGACACTAGAATCTTTTGCAAGAGCAAAAAAAGGAAATTATGAGCTGCTGTCATTGCAGGGAAGGGTTAACAGCAGGCCAATGCCGGAAGTCTCCATTGTTGATATGCGGGAAGAGCTGCGAAAAGGAAACAGAACAATGTTTTCCACGGAGCTTTTAGAGCAGTTGAGAAACAGAGTGGAAAAAGGCCAGCAGTCTGTATTGTTTTTAAATAAAAGAGGATATTCTTCTTTTGTCATGTGCAGGGATTGCGGCTATGCAATTCAATGTCCTCATTGTGACATTTCGCTGACTTATCATCGCTCAGGTCAGCAGCTGAAGTGCCATTACTGCGGACATGAAGAGCCAATGCCGAGTGTTTGCCCGGAATGCAGCAGTGAGCATATACGCTTTTTTGGAACAGGGACTCAAAAAGTGGAGGAAGAGCTTGCGAAAGTCCTTCCTGAAGCCCGTGTGATTAGAATGGACGTGGATACGACCGGAAGAAAAGGAGCTCATGAAAAACTTCTTTCTGCCTTTGGAACTGGTGAAGCCGATATTCTCCTTGGTACGCAAATGATTGCCAAGGGGCTGGATTTTCCGAAAGTTACCCTCGTAGGTGTGCTTGCTGCAGATACGATGCTGCACCTTCCTGATTTCAGGGCTTCCGAAAAGACATTTCAGCTCTTGACCCAGGTGAGCGGAAGGGCGGGACGGCATCTTTTATCGGGTGAAGTCATCATTCAGACATATACGCCTGAACATTACAGTATTCAACTGACAAAGCAGCATAACTATCTGGCTTTTTACGAGCAGGAAATGCAGCTCAGAAAACAATACGCTTATCCTCCTTTTTATTACCTGGCTCTCGTGACAGTGTCTCATCCCGATCTTCTCGGAGCGGTCTCTGCAAGTGAGAAAATCGTGTCATTTCTGCAGGCCCAGCTACAGGTTTCTACTCAGATATTAGGTCCTGCTGCATCTCCAATTCCCCGGATTAACAATAGATATCGTTATCAATGCATGATAAAATACAAACGGGAAAATAACCTTGCTGCAGCTTTAAAAGCTGTAAATGAACGGTTTCAACAGGAAATGCAGCAGAATGGCCTTGGCATCAGCATAGATTTGAACCCTTATCAGCTCATGTAGTTTAAAAGAAATTTGATTGAGGAAAGCTAGATTTACTGAATTTTTTTTTGGAGGTACAGTTTTGTCTATTTTAAAGATTGTTACGTATCCGGCTGAAGTGCTCGAAAGAAAATGTGAGCCGGTTACAGAGTTTGATCGAAATCTTGCACGGCTTTTAAATAATATGTATGACACGATGATTGAAGAGGATGGAGTCGGCCTTGCAGCTCCTCAGGTAGGAATTTGCAAAAGGGTCGCCATTGTTGATATAGGAGACGAGACGGGAACGATAGAACTAATCAATCCTGAAGTAATAGAAGAGAAAGGCACCCAGACCGGACCAGAAGGCTGCTTGAGCTTTCCTGGATTATTTGGAGAAGTAGCGCGTTCTCAATTTGTTAAAGTCTCAGCAATGAACCGGAAGGGAAAACCTTTTGTTATAGAAGCAACAGGTTTCCTGGCTAGAGCTCTTCAGCATGAAATCGACCATTTGAATGGTGTTTTATTTACTTCAAAGGTTTCCCGCTATTTTGAGGAAGATGAGCTTGAAGAGATGGAAGGTGAAGAATGATGACAAAAATAGTGTTTATGGGTACACCGGACTTTGCAGTACCGGTGCTGCGCCAGTTGATAGAAGAAGGCTATGATGTGGCAGCCGTAGCAACGCAGCCTGACAGGCCTAAGGGAAGAAAAAAGGTGCTGACTCCTCCTCCTGTAAAGGTGGAAGCTGAAAAGCACGGACTTCCTGTTTATCAGCCGGAAAAGATTAGAAATTCGAGTGAACTGGAAGAGATCCTGGCGCTGGAGCCTGATCTCGTAATTACTGCTGCTTTTGGACAAATACTTCCCAAAGAACTGCTTGATGCACCTAGGCTCGGCTGTATTAATGTTCACGCGTCGCTTCTGCCTGAGCTCCGCGGAGGGGCTCCCATTCATTATGCAATTATGGAAGGCAAGAAAAAGACCGGTGTCACCATTATGTATATGGCTGAAAAGCTGGATGCTGGAGATATTCTTACTCAGACAGAAGTTGAAATTGACGAAAGAGATCACGTCGGTTCCATGTTCGATAAACTGAGCACAGCAGGTGCAGATCTACTGTCAAAAACGCTTCCAGACCTGATTGAGGGCAGATTGCAGGCAGAAAAGCAGGATGAGGGAAAAGTTACCTTTGCCTCCAACATTAAAAGAGAACAGGAAGAGATTGACTGGACACGTGATGGAGAGAGCATCTACAACCACATCAGGGGAATGCACCCATGGCCGGTAGCTTTTACAAAACTAAATGGTGATGTGATGAAAATTTGGTGGGGAGAAAAAATGGAAAGCTCCAATAAAGCTGAGCCTGGAACAGTCATTGGCCAGGATTCAGACGGCTTTGTTGTCGCCACAGGGGATAGTACTGCCATCAAGGTTGTCGACCTTCAGCCTGCAGGGAAAAAACGAATGTCAGGCAAGGATTATCTGAGGGGTACCTCCCTTGCAGCGGGCACGAAGCTTGGAGATGACCATGAGTAAAAGCAGCAATGTAAGAGAAGTTGCATTGGATGCACTTATATCGATAGAAAAAAATCAGGCCTACAGCAATCTTCTGCTGAATTCTGTAATCAATAAGCATCATTTGAACGAAAAGGATGTCGGTCTGCTGACAGAGCTCGTATACGGAACCCTCCAGCGGAGAGATACACTTTCCTATTATTTATCAGCTTTTACGGCAAAAAATAAAAAGCTGGAAAAGTGGGTTGAAACATTATTGAAATTATCTATTTACCAGATGGTTTATTTGGAAAGAATACCAGACAGGGCCGTTATTTTTGAAGCGGTTGAAATTGCCAAAAAAAGAGGCCATAAGGGTATATCCTCTTTGGTTAACGGCATTCTTCGCGGAATTCAGCGCAATGGTCTTCCAAATTTTGATTCAATAAAAGATCCCCTTGAAAAAATATCGGTTGAGACAAGCCATCCTTACTGGCTGGTTAAACAATGGGCTGATGAAGCTGGGATTGAGGAAGCCAGAAGAATGTGTGAAATCAATCTGCAGCCTCCGATTCAGACAGCCAGAATCAACAGAATGAGAACCACCATGGCTGATTTGCTTGTACTGCTGGAACAGGAAGGGATTTCCGCAGAAAAAGGTGATTTATCTCAGGATTCCATCAAAATACTAAAAGGAAATCTTGCCAGAACAGCCGCATTCAAAAACGGGTTATTAACAATTCAGGATGAAAGCTCAATGCTTACAGCAAGAGCCTTGAATGCTTCCCAAGAGGATAAGGTTCTGGATGCATGTGCTGCTCCCGGCGGAAAAACCTCTCATATTGCGGAATTGATGGACGGACAGGGCAAGGTCGTTTCTTTAGATCTGCATGAACACAAAGTCAAGCTAATTAAGGAGCAGGCTGAGAGGCTCGGATTACAAAACGTCGATGCAAAAGCGATGGATGCAAGACTTGCCGGAGAAGCTTTTCAAAAAGAAGAGTTCTCTAAAGTTCTGGTGGACGCACCATGCTCTGGATTCGGGGTAATCAGAAGAAAGCCTGATATAAAGTATACAAAAAAGCCTGGTGACATCAGCAAGCTTGCCTCTATTCAGCTGGAGATTTTGAATTCAGTAGCACCACTTGTAAAAAAAGGTGGTACACTTGTATATAGTACTTGTACAATTGAACGTGAGGAAAACAAAGACGTAGTTAACAAATTTCTGGAAAGTCATCCGCAGTTTGAAGCAGATACAGATCTCGCTGAAAGAATGCCTGAAAAGGCAAGGCCCTTTGTGAAAAACGGTCAGCTTCAGCTTTTGCCCCACTACTTTGGCACGGACGGATTTTTTATAGCAAGTTTAAAAAGGAAGGTGTAATACCACTATGAAACAACAAGAAGAACAAACAGCTGAAAAAAAGAAAAATAAATCTCCTGAAAAGCCCTCCATCTATTCTCTAAAATTGGAAGAGCTGAAAAAGTGGCTTACTGCCAACGGAGAGAAGAGTTTTAGGGCAGAGCAGGTATTTGACTGGCTGTATGTAAAAAGGGCGGCTTCTTTTGAAGAAATGTCTAATCTTTCTAAGAATTTAAGAGATCTGCTCCAGGAACATTTCGTATTAACCACTTTAAAAACACTCATACAGCAAACCTCCGCTGATGGTACGATGAAGTTTTTATTTGAATTGCATGATGGCTATTCTATTGAAACCGTATTAATGAGGCACGAGTATGGAAACTCTGTATGTGTCACAACTCAGGTAGGCTGCAGAATCGGCTGTACCTTCTGCGCATCAACACTTGGCGGCTTAAAGAGGAATCTGGAAGCAGGAGAAATTGTTGCACAGGTTGTAAAAGTACAGCAGGCACTGGATGAACTGGACGAGCGTGTCAGCAGTGTTGTGATTATGGGAATCGGGGAGCCATTTGATAATTACGATGCTATGATGTCATTTTTGACAATTATCAACCATGACAAAGGGCTGAATATAGGAGCCCGCCACATTACTGTATCCACAAGCGGCATCATCCCGAAAATCTATAAATTTGCCGATGAAAAAACGCAAATCAATTTTGCCATTTCCCTCCATGCACCTAATAATGAAATCAGAAGCAGACTGATGCCGATTAATAAAGCTTACAAACTTACAGATTTAATGGAAGCTGTAAAGTATTATATTGAAAAAACAGGCCGCCGAATCAGCTTTGAATATGGGTTGTTCGGGGGAGTGAATGACGGTGTAGAGCATGCAGAAGAACTTGCGGAGCTTGTTAAAGGAGTAAAATGCCATATCAACCTGATTCCTGTTAACTATGTTCCTGAGCGGGATTATGTAAGAACACCGAAAGAGAAGATCTTTGAATTTGAAAAAACATTAAAAAAACGCGGAGTAAATGTTACTATTCGACGCGAACAAGGTCACGACATAGATGCAGCATGCGGACAGTTGAGAGCGAAGGAGCGTAAAGAGGAGACGAGGTGACAAGGTGAAGACGGTCTTTTTAACAGATAGGGGTAGAGTAAGAAAGATAAACGAGGACAATGCAGGTGTATTTCTCAACGAGGCCGGCATTGTTCTGGCCCTTGTGGCAGACGGGATGGGAGGCCACCTTGCAGGAGATGTAGCGAGTGAAATGGCTGTGAAGCAGCTGCAGGCTTTGTGGGAGCAGGAAAACAGCATCAGCACGCCTGAACAAGCTGAAGAGTGGCTGAAAGAAAATGTTCTGAAAGTGAATAAACACTTATACAGGCATGCACTTGAAAACCCAGAGTGCCAGGGTATGGGAACAACTCTGGTAGCTGCTGTATGTACGGAAGCATTTGCCACCATAGGGCATATAGGCGACAGCAGGTGCTACCTGCTCAATTCCAGCGGGTTCAAACAAATCACTGAGGATCATTCGCTTGTCAATGAGCTAGTAAGATCAGGACAGATTACAAAAGAAGCTGCCGAACAGCATCCTCGCAAAAATGTCCTGCTTAGAGCACTGGGTACAGAAGATCATGTTGAACTCGAGGTGTCCTCACTAAGTCTGGAAGAGTCAGAGACACTCCTGCTTTGTTCAGACGGACTCTCAAATAAAGTGAGCGATGAAGATATTGCAGCCATTTTAAAAAGAGATCAGCCATTGGAGGAAAAAGCAGAAACTCTGATCAGTCATGCGAACGAAAACGGCGGAGAAGATAATATTACTATTGTCATAGCAGAGCAGACGGCTGCTTCCGAAAAGGGTGAGCAGACGTGTTAATCGGCAAAAGAATAAACGGCCGTTACAAGATTAAGGAAGTAATCGGCGGCGGTGGAATGGCTAATGTATATCTGGCCAAAGATGTGATACTTGAAAGAGAAGTAGCTCTTAAAGTCTTAAGGTTTGATTTTGCTAATGATGATGAGTTTATCAGAAGGTTCAGACGGGAAGCTCAATCTGCAACAAGCCTGGCTCACCCTAACATTGTCAGCATTTACGATGTAGGAGAAGAAAAAGATATTTATTATATCGTGATGGAATATGTAGACGGCACTACGCTGAAGCAATACATACAGCAAAAAGCGCCTTTGCATCCAAGAGAGGCTGTCAACATTATGGAGCAGATTGTTTCTGCAATCGCCCATGCCCATGACAACCAGATTGTCCATCGGGATATTAAACCTCATAATATTTTGATAGACGGGCATGGAAATGTGAAAGTCACAGATTTTGGTATTGCTATGGCGCTAAGTTCCACAACCATTACACAGACAAATTCAGTGCTGGGAACTGTCCACTACCTATCACCCGAGCAGGCGAGAGGCGGGCTTGCGACAAAGAAATCTGACATATACTCACTGGGAATCGTTTTATTTGAGCTGCTTACAGGAAGGCTCCCATTTGACGGGGAATCAGCAATCAGCATTGCCCTGAAACATCTACAGTCTGAAACGCCTTCTCCCAAACGATGGAATAGTGCTGTTCCCCAAAGTGTAGAGAATATTATACTGAAGGCAACAGCAAAAGATCCCTTTTACCGGTATGAGTCTGCCGAAGCATTGGAAGAGGATTTAACCACTGCTTTTCGAGCAGACAGGGTAGATGAAAAAAAGCTCGTGATCCCAGTTGATGACGATGTGACGAAAGCAATTCCTGTGATTACCGATGATAAATTTTCCAACAAGGTTACCGATGATACATTAATACACAGCCCTGATAAAGAAGAGGCCGTTCATAACAGCAGTGAAATCACAACAAAGAAGAAATCCAAAAAGAAGAAAAAGAAAAAAGGGAAAACAGCTAAAATTCTTGTTTCTATCTTTTTAATCCTTGTTCTTGCAGCAGTATCTGCATTCACCGTGCTCCCGTCTGTATTGCTTCCTAAAGATATTGAGGTGCCTGATGTCTCAGGTCAGCAATATGAAACGGCTGTATCTATGCTCGTTGAATCAGGTTTTCTCGTGGAGGATCCCATCCTTTCTGATGATGAAGAAGTCCCTGAAGGAGATGTGATAAGAACTGATCCAGTCAGGGGAGCAATGGCTAAAGAAGGTTCGCTCGTGAAGATTTATAAAAGCTCAGGCAAGAAAAGATCTGTGATTGAGGATTATGAGGGACAGAATATAGACAGAGTCAGAAGTATTCTGGACAGGCGCGGTTTTGCCAATATTGAAGTAGAAGAGGTTTTTGATGAATCCTCACCGGGAACCATCCTTGACCAGGATCCTGCGGGCGGAACGGAAATTGTCCCTTCAGAAGAAGAAATCATGTTTACAGTCAGTAAAGGTCCGGAAGCTGTTACTTTGAGAAATCTTGCAGGATACTCCAAAGAAGCTGTTTATGCTTATGAAGAAGATAAAGGAATCAGCATGATTGAAAGTGAAGAGTATTCTGATACTGTTCCAAGAGGACAAGTGATTTCCCAAAACCCTGCAGCTGGAGAAAGTGTTATGCCTGGAGACAGGGTAAATGTTGTTTTTTCCCTTGGGCCTCAAGAACGGCCTGTGAAATCCGTTGTGAAAACAATTGATATACCTTTTGACGAAGAATACGGGGAGGAAGCTGGAGTTAGGATTTCCATCGATGATGCTGAGCATTCCATTTCTGATCCTTTCGAAGAGTTTACAATCACTGAGTCAACAAGCAGAACAATTGAGTTTAAAATAGGAGCAGACCAAAAAGCGTACTATCAGGTCATGATCAATGATAAGGTCATTCAATCTGATACAATCCCATACCCGGAATAAGGAGGAAGTTTATGCCTGAAGGCAAAATTGTGAAAGCATTGAGCGGGTTTTATTATGTATTGGACGGTAACAGGAAAGTACAGTGCAGAGGCAGGGGAATATTTAGAAAAAATAAGATTACTCCCCTTGTAGGCGACGAAGTAGTCTATCAGGCGGAGAATGATCTTGAGGGCTATATATTGGAAGTAAAGGATCGGAAAAATGAATTGATTAGACCGCCCATTTCCAACGTCGATCAGGCGATTCTCGTATTTTCTGCATTAGAACCCGAATTTAGTCCTGTCCTGCTTGACCGATTCCTTGTTTTAATTGAAGCCAATGAAATAGAACCGATCATTTGCATCAGCAAAATGGATCTCCTTGAGGATAAGGGGGGAAAAAGCCGCCTGGAATCCTACATAAGGGATTACAGGGACATTGGCTATCATGTTGTGCTGACTTCCGCACTCGAAGAAGAAAGCCTGCAGCCGCTTCTGCCTTTTTTCCAAGAACGAATATCTGTATTTGCAGGTCAGTCCGGTGTAGGTAAATCAAGCCTTTTGAACGCACTGAAACCTGAACTGGAGTTAAAAACAAATGATATTTCTAATCATCTTGGCAGGGGAAAACATACAACAAGGCACGTAGAGCTGATTCACGTTGGTGATGGCCTGGTTGCTGACACACCAGGATTCAGTTCGCTGGATTTTACGGATATTGAAGTAGAAGAACTTTCATATTGCTTTCCTGAAATGAGAAAGAAAAGTGCAGATTGCAAATTCCGGGCCTGTACTCATACAGCTGAACCTAAATGTGCTGTAAAAGCAGCTGTTGAAACTGGAGGCATTACCGAACACCGCTATAAAAACTACCTTAGTTTTTTAGAAGAAATTAAAGACAGAAAGCCGAGGTATTAAACATGGTAAAGATCGCACCTTCCATATTAGCAGCCAACTTCGCAAGATTGGAAGAAGAAATACAAAGTGTTGAAGCAGGAGGCGCAGATTATATCCATATTGACGTGATGGACGGGCACTTTGTACCGAATATCACAATTGGGCCGCTTGTAGTAGATGCTGTCAGGCCGATTACAAAGCTTCCTTTAGATGTACATTTGATGATTGAAAAGCCGGAAGCATATATTGACGCCTTTGTGGAAGCAGGGGCTGATATAATCTCTGTACATGTGGAAGCTTCTCCACATTTGCATAGAACCATTGAGCAGATTAAGCAAAAGGGCATTAAAGCTGGTGTCGTGCTGAATCCACACACACCTGTGGAAACGATTGAGGGTATTTTGGAAGAAGTAGATCTTATTCTGATTATGTCAGTAAATCCCGGATTTGGCGGGCAGACATTTATTCAGTCGTCTCTAAAGAAAATGCGCACTCTGTCTCAATGGAAAAAAGAAAGAAATCTGTCTTATGAAATAGAAGTAGACGGCGGGGTAAATGAGGAAACAGCTAAACTCTGCAAAGAAGCCGGAGCTGATGTGTTGGTTGCTGGTTCAGCCATTTATCAGCAAAACGACCGTGCAGCTGCCATAAGAGCAATCAGAGGATAGTATTTTAGTTGTAAAGTCAAGAACCGCCGATATGATGGCGGTTCTTTTAGTTGTGAAAGTTTCTGTTGCATTTTTGAGCAAAAGATGAAATTCTGGGAGGGATGTTTCACTTGCACCAATGCTTATCATACAGTTTCTGTATACAGCATAGAACCCGATAAACCTGGTTAAGCACTTTCTCAAATAATAGGCTTAACAATTCCGCATATTGGATAAATCTTAAAAAAGCGCTAATTAACCTGAGGTATTTCGTCTTCAGACCCATAAGCAGCACAAAATGAGGGGTTGATGAGATAAACGGAAACGCTTACCTTATTTTATTCCCATTATTTATCTTTATCCGACAGAAGACTCCCTCTTCAAGCGGGTGATGAGCTTTAGCTCAGCGATAAGGGGGAGATGAATGGCGGTTGGCGATAGCCAAAACACTCACTGTCATGGTAAAATCAGAACGTGCGTTCCTATAAAGCGAGGTGAAATCATGTTAGTTAAAAAGGCGTTTAAGTTTCGTATCTTCCCTAATCAAAAACAAATGGAGTTAATCAATAAGACG